>NZ_JACJRE010000013.1 GCF_014697075.1 Tolypothrix sp. FACHB-123
CGGTACTTGTTTTTGTTGCCGCAGGTCTGGGTTTCCTGTTCGCGCTGGACGTTTTCTTGCCATGATGTATCTCTAAGAACATCATTATTAATGTTCTTAGATTACATCTTTTGCTTACTTTTAGCTTAAGTTGACACCAATGGGCATTGCCTTGTCCTCTATAATATATTTATGTGTCGCAAACTTTATTTTAGTTGGGAAAAATATCAGTTTTGACAGTCAACCGTCAACCGTCAACAATTACCCTAAATACAGATAATTAACGCCCATTAATCATAGTCATCATTGCCGAGGTTGATACACCAACACAAGCTGCCAATTCTTCTAAAGCTAATTGTTCTCGTGTATTACTATTAAGCATTTCTGTTGCGGCTGCTACATAATCAGCATTGGCAAGATTATGCAAACTTGATGTAGTTTTGGCTTGAGAATTCAGACTAGCAATACGCTCATTATTTCTAAAACTTTGCATTCGATAAGCTGCGATTTTCACAGCTTGACGAGCTTGAAGATAAGCGAAGTAATAGCGCATAACAGCTAATCTTTTTTGCTGCTTGGCTTCATGCAAACGAGCTTGAAATATAGGTTTTTGTTGAAAAGCATTAATTAACTTAATCGGGTCGAGACTAATACTTAAATATAAACTACTTTCATTTTCTGCAAATCCATCAGGGGAATTGTAACTTGTAGTAGTCAAAGATGGAGATAATTCTATGGATAAAACATCCTGAAAAGCACGCCATCCTGTAGCAGATTTTGCATCCAGTACTTCTGAGGAATTGCCCTCGGCAATAGTCACCAATTGTTCGATAATTTTGATATCTTGTTGTGTGATATTAGTTTGGAGTATTTCCAATTCATCAGCTTGATTAAGTTTTTGTTCTGATGCCATTGTCGGCAGAGAATAACCAAGCATGAATATGGCTAGTAAATATATAAAATAGCGTTTAAAAAACCAAGAATATTTTGTGAAAAATAGTTCTAGGACTGGCTTCATGTATGGGGAGTTGCGGCAATTGTGTGTGTCTTGGCTCGTGCAAAGCATTGGTTAGCGGATATTTTGATTAAATAGCATCAAAAATACAAATAATCCTATTGATTCTATTTTTTAAAAGCCACATTTAAGTTGATAATTCATGGGGTAAATATTTAGTCAATTTGTCTAGTAAAAGTGATTGACTTGAATGGATAAAAAAGTGATCGCCGGGAAACATATGTAAATTAAAATTAGCCTTTGTCTGCTCTTTCCATGCTTGCAATTCGTCATAACTAGCTTCCGTATCTTCTAATCCCCCAAAAACAGTGATGGGACATTCTAAAGCTGCCTCAGGAGTATAAATATAAGTTTCGAGAACCGCAAAATCAGCCCGTAAAGTTGGCAGAAAAAGCTGCATGAGTTCTGCATTTTCTAATACTGCTGATGGTGTACCGTTAAGATGGCGCAGTTCTTCTATAAAAGCTGGTTCGGGTAAGTTGTGAATTGGTGGTTCTGTGTCGGGGAGTTGGGGGGCGCGACGACCAGAGATAAATAAGTTAAGTGGCAGGATACCATACTTTTGACGCAGTAGCCGCCCTAACTCAAAGCTGACCAAGCCACCCATACTGTGACCAAAGAAAGCGAATGGCTTGTCTAAATAGGGGTGGATGACGGAGGCGATCGCATCCACAAGGGGATCTATTCTATGAAATGGCGGTAACTGTATTTGCTTTCCTCTTCCGGGAAGTTCAATAGCACAAACTTCTACAGATGGCGGGAGAAAGTTTGTCCAAGTACGAAAAATTAAAGAACTACCGCCCGCATAAGGAAAACAAAATAGGCGTAAAGCCGCTAAAGGATTTGGTTTCAGGAAAATTATCCCAGAATTATCACTTGATATGTTTGTTCTCATTACCTTAAATTACTGCGACTCTTCCATTTCCCATCTGCTAGCCCCTAAACCAGTTAAAACCCGACTGTTCGCTCAACGGTTTTTGCTTGATGATGAAAGTTATTTGCAATAAAGACTAAAATAAAATAGAACTCATGTCAAGTTTGCACAAAACTTAATTGCCATAACTTACTATATCCAGGCAATTAATTCTGGGCGACAGAATCATGAAAATTATTGAATATACCTGCTTTAATCTAAGATTAGTGCTTAATTTCCGAAAAATTTATTGCTTTCATTTGCATCTAGAGCATCATTTATCCATAAACTTAATGAAAAATTCCATCAATAAAATTTACTGAGACTAACTTCTACCTAAGAGCCAAAATTTTGACTATTTGAAAAAAGAATGCAACAGATGGTAGAGGCACAACAATGTTGTGCCCTCTCAAATATTATATTGATGTGCCACAAACATTATTTGTAGAATCAAACCTGCTCATCAAATCGGGTGCGAAAGCCTCCATATTTTAGCCAATATTGTTTCAAATTGTGGCATGGTGTATGCAAACTGGCTCTTGCCCGATAGAGAATCACTTGACGGTGATCGCCCATCCAAATTTTGTCAATTGGGTCAACAGAAATCACAGTTCCTCCCAAGGCTCCCACACATTTAGAAAAACGCTCAATAGCACTATAATCTACAGTTTCAAAAACAAAGAAATTGCCCGAACAAATTAAATGTCTACTGCGAATCCAGCACTGCATTTTTTTCTGTGCTTCTGGAGGTAGCATATTTGCTTTAATGGCCAGATTAGGCAGGGAAATATCATAGGATGTTTGGAACTTCATGGGCGAAACTCTCCTGCTTTTCAAACCGTAAAGGCCCAAAGGTAGATCCCCAAACTTGTTCGTTTGTATTCACATCTAGCCCTCTATCTAGGCTTACCCAAGTGGTTTGTGTGATTTCAACATAACTGTCGAGATAAGTCTGACAGCCATTTTTTTCAATTAAGCACAAGTTTCCTGGCTCAACAGCACCAACAAATCTATCTCCCTCTCGTTTGAAAATCATCGAGCAGTGATATCGGCGTTCAATACAATCGGGGGTGATGGTTCTGAGGATGCTTAATTCACGGGCTGCACCAGCATAGATTAGGGCATTTTTTAAACTGTAGTTTTCGATATAAATATCATCACCTCTATCGATTAAGCGATGCACGCCCTGTCGATAAGGTCGCCACAAATCATAGTCATAAACCTGTTCTGAATACATTCCAATTCCTGAAAAGAATTTCCACGGTAATGGCCGGAATAATACGTGAATATGGGCGTAATCTTTAGGATTTTCAAATGCTTGTTTATAATTACTGAAATCTCCTGCCATCCAACGAGCTAGGGTAATTAAATCATTGGATGTACTGTCGCGGATCTGTGGTGGAGAAGAATTCATAAGTAAATAAAGATAAATAAACAATACAAAACTGCCAATTCAAAATTATGACCTTAACCTATGACATGACGAATTAACGCGATTAGTTAATGTTTAGACTGCACGCTCTGACGTTGTATATATATGACTAGAAATGACTAGTAATGTATTTTCAAAACTAGTTTAATTGTGAATATCCTGGCGGATTTCTGAAGAAAATGAGGCAGTGACAACTCCTGAACCAGCACTAGTTTTAATTAAGGAAACCCGACAACGAACATTAGGGTTAACAAACCAGATTTTTTCTTCAGCGGCGGCGCGATCGTAGGCGGTAATCAGCACGAATGTGCCGTCTTCCGTCAAGTAATAATCGCCAGCCGCGGCGATGGTTTCTGCATAACCTTGGTCGCGCAAAAGTTTACCGCGATGGGAATCGATGGGATCGGGGACGGGAACTAGGACACAACTACCTTTGATTTCACTGTCATCCCAGTCTGATTGACCCTCCCAAGTCATCCGAAATGGGGAAACTATTGTCTGCGGATCGATGTTATGTGTTTTACACAGGTCAATCACTGCTGGATCGTCATCGGAAAGAGAAATAATATCTATCTCAGACTGTACGGCTTCAAAGTGACTGAAGGCTAAGTGATGGGCGCTACGTTGCGATCGCCAACGCCCAATAGAATTTGCGACAAACTCCCTAATATCCATCAATTCTTTATTTTCCGTTTTTAGCTATTTGCTGCGGATTTTCGGTAATTTTTAGAAAAATTGCTGATTAAAAAAGTCAATTATCTTGGTTGGGGCATTTGCCCCAACCTGTTAAACATTACACAATTTCAGTAATGCTCACGATTTTGCCAGAAGTGCGATTAATCCGCTGAATTTGCGGGGTCATTTTACTAGCTGGGACAATGTACTCAGTAGTACTGGTGCGGCGAGGACTGTCGAATTTGGAACCTGTCACCACGATTTTGAACCGTTTTTCGGTGCCAGAACCAATCACAGTTGGCGAAGAGGCTTTAATAGCATTGGCGCTGTTGGTTGCAACTGCATAAACCAATTGGGCAGTTTTCACCGAGCTGTCAACTTGGGCCGGGCCACGATCGAGGGCAAATATCCGGTTGTAGCCTACTTGCTTGAAGTTGGCTTGGCTGTTTTTACCGCGATAGTAGGGCACTATGTTTTCGCCAAAGGCTGCTTGATATTCACTACTATCGATGTAGGAATCAATTTCCGCATCGTAGCCCTCGGCCACAGTACGAACGATATGTTCGGAAACTTCCCGTTGATCCTGGGGTGCTCGACCAAGCAAGTGCAGAAAGTTCAGTTCTACAAAACGATAGGGAGCGCAAGAGGAGAAGTAGCGGTTACGGTAAAAATCAGATTTGGCAACGATGCGCACAAATTCCCGCACTGTGATGGAGCGATCGCATAATTGTGACTCTGCTGTCACCAACCGCTCGCTCTCCATTACATGAGGATTGCCTAAAACTTGTTTATATACTGCACGGATGATATTTTGAACTTCTTCTAAGCCACTAGCAGGCCACAGTTCAAGAATTGTCTGGGATGTCATTGAAATCTACCTCCTCAATTTTGGTAAGTTTTCAGCTGATTTAGACAGCAGTGATACTGGCAATCACACCGCCCTGCTGGTGAATCCGCTGATACTCTTGAGAGAGCTTGTCGTAAGGCACCAGAAAGACTTGGTTGGAACGGCGAAACTTGGAAATACTATTGAAGGTTTTGGCACGATAGCCTGTGACTTCAATGCGGTAAACTTTACCACCTGCACTGGCATCGACTCCAAGACGAGTACGGGCACCAATGGGGGGTGTAGAGAATACTGCCCCAGCACTAGCAGGTGAAACTACTGCTGTCGGTGTGTTTTGAATTACTAAAGCATTGAGCTTAGGAGCTTTGCCCGATAAGTCACCCTTCAAGCTGCTGCTAGAAGCACCCCGCACCAACTGGAAGGTGTGGGTAAATTGCACCATGCTGGTACAAGCTTCTGTTTTGTAGCCTCGGATATAGGGAACAAAGTTTTCGCCAAAGGTAGATTGATACTCATCACTGTCGAGATAAGAATCGATCTCAGCTTCAAATCCTTGAGTATCAAGGATGGTGCTGTGGGAGCGCATTTCTTCCAAATCCAGGGGTGGACGACCTAACAAATGGCGAAAGTTGAGTTCAATCGCCCGGTAACGCGCACAACTGGTGAAAAAGCGAGAACGATAAAGTTCAGATTTAGCTACTGCTCTGACAAACTCGCGGACGCTCAATTCACCCCGCTTAAACTGAGATTCAGGGACAGAGAGCCGCTCACTTTCCATCACATAGGCGTTACCCAATACTTGCCGATAGACTGCCTTAATGACTATTTCTGCTTCTTCTGGTGAGCGACCTGGTACCCACTCTACGGGAGGGGTTTCATCAAACAGGCTGACTCCCAGGCGTGAAGCTGGTCCAAATGGCATTAATTGTTTCTCCTGTTAACGAAAGTTTAAGAAAATTGTTTCAATTTGTAAATAAATTTCAGATTGCTCGCCTAGGCAATCAAATCACTGGATTGATTTATTGCAACCCAAATTGACAGCTTCCACAAGCATGGAAGTTGCTATTTCCTAGGCGATAGAGGTGTTTAGGCGTTTTATACGCTTTGTTATGATCATTTTCTTATGACCGTGCAACGATGAGCATCAAGATTTGTAAATCTTGATAAAATGAGAGACTTTTGCACTCGGTTTGCACAAACGATTATTTAAGGGGCATTGGGCATTGGGCATTGGAGATTTTTCTTCTTTGTCTTTCTTGTCCCCTACCCCTCTACCTGTACTACTCTGTCGCCCCTGCTTGGATTAACAAATCTACGGCTTGACGGGAACGAAAGGAATTGCGGGCTTCACTTAAGGCTGTGGCACCCCAGCGATTTTTGGGGCGGAAGTCTGCGCCATTTTCTAATAAAATCTCCATAGTTTCCAGATCGCCTCTGGCTGCTGCCATCATTAAGGGAGTCCAACCACCGATGTTGGCGGTATTCACTTCGGCTCCCAGTTCAATCAATGCTTTGACGGTGTAGCTGTGCCCATTATCTGTTGCTAAGTATAATGCTGTATCACCGATTTTATTGGTGGCATTTACCTCAGCACCTATCTTTACGAGCCGTTGCACAATATCTGTTTGACCGCGCCGCGCCATTGTCATCAGCACAGTTTCCCCATAGGAATTGCGATCGCTAATACTCGCACCACGATCCAGCAACAGCGATACAATATTGCGGCGATCGCTTTCTGCGGCAAACATTAAAGCTGTATAACCTGCTGGATTTTTCACATTTACATCGATATTATGAGCCAGCAGCAATTCCACAATATCGAAATAACCTTCTGTAGCTGCCCACATTAATGCTGTATTACTGGCTCCCAAGGCTGTAACGCCTCCGGTAGTATTGGCATCTGCTCCCTGGGCTAATAAGCTTTCTACAGTAGCAATGTCACCTTTAACGATCGCGCGGATTAAATCTTCGTTGAGAGAAGGCATTGTTAATTTGTAATTATTTGCTCAAGCTTGCTTGAGTGCAACTTTGAATACACTATCAGCAGGTTTCTGGGCAATGGTAGCATCCCATGCGATCGCCTGCAAAAATGCCTCCCCAGAGTTAGTCTCTACCACATCCACACCCCAGTTTCCTGGTTGTAGGGCATCAGGAGAATCGCTAGTAGGAGGAGTTGTTTTGATACCACCTAAAACTAAAATTTCTGGGATAGTTTCTGCACTTAATTGCTGTGATTGTCGTTTCTCGGCTAGGGCTTGAGCGCAGAGTTTGCCAACTTGCTGCGGCGAAAATTCATTGGTGGGGAATAAAATTTCTACAGTCCAATGAGGATGATTCACCAGCCTACATTTTAGGTTTTCATAGGCACTCAGACCCGATTTAAAAACTTCCGCAAATTCTTCTCGACTGAGGGCGGGTATGGTTTCAGAAGAAACATTAAAGTTATGAGAGAGCAGCATTCGCCCTGGAAATTGATTAAACATTTGGGTTTAGCATAATTACAGCTAGGGTTTTAGCGACTTGATGCCTAGCAGATAGCTTCATCAGATGGGTATGACATCTTGCTATTGGCAGTTGGAAAAATGCTTCAAGCCATTCCTATTCTCTAACCATAGTAGGGTTAATTACCTAAATCCGATTCATTAAGTTTAGTAAAGTTAAGGTAATTGGTTGAAATTGCCTAAGTGCAATACTTGATAAACTTGGAATAATATTGATGCCTTGAGTTTATCAACATCACAGCTTGACTAACCCAATTTGGTACGAAAAAATCAAAAAATTAACTGCGATCGCCAACATGTTAGTAATCAGGTGAAAATTGTAGTTAAAGATTTTATTTTGTTACTTCAAGCTAAATAATATCTCAATACTTATAACTGCACTATTCAGAGGATTTACATTGAACTATAGCAATAATTGCATCAATCACTTTCAATTCAGAAATATTCCCAATAAAGACCATTTTTCCAGACTTTAAGGGCAAAATCACAGCAGAGTGGTTTTTGGAAATATTCTTGCTAACGACTTGATTAAATGGAATAACTTCTTGATAAGGGACAATTCCAAACCAACTACGTCCGCTAATTGTAATCTTGGCTTGTTCACGGATGAAGGTTACCAGGTTGGGCTTTTTTACAGATAATGCAAAAGTACTTAGCAAAATGAAAAACAAACCAGCAAGCTTCAGAGATAAAATAGCTGGATTACCTTTGAGTGTAGTTAATAAGAAGCCTGATAAATTGATGGATGCTTGAAAAGAATCAAGGTTAGCAGGGGGTTTTGCAACCAAAAAAATGCCAAAAAGTATTAAAAAACAAAATAAAATATTATGCACAGTAGTTAATATTAAAGAGTAAGAATTAATAAGAATAATTTTTGTATCTGTACACTCAATAACATCAGTTTTTTCTTGCATTGCTATATCATCTAGTAACATAATTATCTCTAAAAGTTATATTTTATACACTATTAATTTGTCATGGATTCAGCTAATCAATGTATATAATCTTTTATTTTTATAGTGCATAAGTCCTAATTTATACCCACCAACTTAACCGATGTGTAAAGCTATTCTTAGTCTGCTTGATGAGAACTTATAGATGCTACTAGGTTGTCTGTAGAAACTTAGATGAAATGTTAAATTTTATAACATTAACTTAATCAAATTTGAACTTGAGATAAGTTCAGTAAAAAATGGAAATGTCCCTTTGCATACAGATGTAGGTGTCTAAACGTTCCTCTAAGCAGCGATTCCTGCGGAAAGATTCGCTCACGCAATCTGGCGCGAAAAAATCGAAACTTAAAAAACGCACTCACAAGCGTCTGCGGAAAACTTTATTTCAGAACGCCCATGATGCGATCGCTCTGATTGACGATCGCTTATGTTTTGTAGATATAAATGCTGCTGCTTGCGATCTACTAGGCTTACCGCGTCAGCAACTCAAAGGGCAAGCTGTATCTAGTTTTATCACTGCGGAATTTGCTACTCAACCCAACTGTGTTAGTTTTCCGCCAACACAATCATTGATGGGGGAACTGTTAGTTTCATCTTCTAGCCATCGGCGAGAGGTGGAATATACCTTAACCCCAAATGTACTTCCCCACTGTCATCTGCTGCTATTGCGAGACATTAGTCAGCGTCGGGAATCAATGCAGGCGGAATTACGACAGCAACAGCAACGAGTGGAACTGTTTTCGGAAGTGACGCTGAAAATTCGCCAGTCGTTACAGCTCAAGGAAATTCTGCACACCACTGTTACAGAGGTGCAACGGATTCTCCAAGCCGATCGCGTGCTAATTTATCATGTATTGCCCAATGGAACGGGAAAAACTATCAGCGAATCAGTTTTACCAGATTACCCGACATTGATGGATCTGGAATTTCCCCAAGAAGTATTTCCCCAGGAATATCAACAATTGTATGCTCAGGGACGGGTAAGAGCGATCGCCAATGTCCACGATCCGGTGGCTGGATTGGCAGAATGTTTGGTGGAATTTGTCGATCAATTTCAGATTAAAGCGAAATTAATCGTCCCAATCGTCCAAAATCTCAATGCTAACTCCGAAAATCAGCTGTGGGGGTTGTTAATCGCCCACCAATGCGACAACTATCGCCAGTGGGTGGATTTTGAGTTGGAATTGATGCAACAATTAGCAGATCAAATAAGTATTGCTTTATCTCAAGCCCAACTCTTAGAACGCTTAGAAGAGGTAGTAGCCGCCCGCACCGCCGAGTTGCAGGAAGAAATTAATGTGCGGATGCAAGCGGAGGCGGCGTTGCGACAGAGTGAAGAGCAACTGCGCTTAATTACCAATGCGCTGCCGGTACTGATTGCTTATGTGGACGATCGCCAACAATATCGCTTTAACAATCAAGCATATCAGGATTGGTTAGGACAATCCCCCAAAGAAATTTATGGTTCCCACCTACAACAGGTTTGGGGCGAAGATTGCTACCAAAGAATGCAAGTTTATGTAAAAACAGCTTTATCTGGGCAAGCCGTCAACTATGAAAATGATATTGTTTTAAAAGATGGGAGTTGGCGAGCGGTTGATGTGACTTACATCCCGCATTTAGATGGCGAGAAAATGGTGAAGGGATTTTTCGCTCTTAGCAGCGATATTAGCGATCGCAAAGCCATTGAACGGATGAAAGATGAATTTATTTCTATCATCAGCCATGAATTGCGGACTCCTTTAACTTCCTTGCACAGTGCCCTGAAAATCTTAGCGACAGGGCGATTGGGCAATCTTTCACCCGAAGGACAACAAATGCTAGGAATTGCCGATGACAGTACTGAACGGTTAGTGCGGTTAGTCAACAATGTCCTCGATTTGCAGCGCATTGAGTCTGGCAAAGTCATCATGGAGTGCCAAGCCTGTAATGCTGCTAATTTGATGATCCAAGCAGCAGAGGCTATGCAAGCAATGGCACAGCAGCAAGAAATAACTTTAGTTAAACAACCCCAGGACATCTCAGTCTGGGCTGATGCCGATTACATTTTACAAGCTTTAACAAATTTACTTAGTAATGCTATCAAATTTTCATCGCCTGGGGGGACTGTTTGGCTCACCGTAGAACAAGAGCAAGCTTCCCCAAACCTCCCCCCAGAAGTGGTATTTCGGGTGCGCGACGAAGGGCAAGGCATTCCCGCCGATCAACTTGAACGAATCTTTGAACGGTTTCAACAAGTAGATTCGTCAGATTCCCGCAAAAAAGGTGGTACTGGTTTAGGGCTGACAATCTGTCGCAAAATTATTGAGCAACACAACGGCAGAATTTGGGCTGAGAGTACTCCAGGTTGTGGAAGCACATTTGCATTCACATTACCTACCCTTGACAGCGCCAATATCTCATGAGGGGGGAGCTATGGATAATAAGCGGATTTTAATCATTGATGACGAAGAAACTATTCAAACCGTTGTGCAATTCGGCATCAGAATGGCGGCGGGTTGGGAAGTTTTTACGGCTAGTTCTGGTTTTGAAGGCATCCAAACTGCCCAAACCGAAAAACCCGATGTGATTTTGTTGGATGTCATGATGCCAGATATGGATGGTATTGCTACCTTTAAAGAACTTCAGTCTCATTCAGAAACTGAACAAATTCCGGTAATTTTGTTAACAGCCAAAGCACAAACGGCAGAAAAGCGTCAGTTTAACGATATCGGTGTTAGCGGTGTCATTACCAAACCCTTTAACTCTTTGGATCTACCGGAGCAAATTAGTAGAATTCTCCATTGGTAGCTTCATAGCGTTACCCTGGCTAGGGGCTAGGGGCTAGGGGCTAGGTAAGAGAGATTTTCATGTTTGGTTGTGGGATTTTTTTATGAGGGGCTGACTTGCCCAATTTTCTTGAAGCCCATATTTCCCCTGCACAAATTTTGCACAAATTATGCGCCAAGGTAAGTATTAATTCTATTTTCCCAAAGAAGCATATGTTGAAGTCTATGTCAGCGTCCATCAGAAGCCGTCAGCATCAGTTAATCCACAGATTAGCGGATTCTATTGAAGAAATTTGGCAAAACTACTTAGATTTGTCTCCTTACTCTGTTCCCGAAGGTTTAGGCTACGTTGAGGGACATTTGGAAGGCGAACGACTGGTAATTGAAAATCATTGCTACCAAACTCCGCAATTTCGCAAACTGCATTTAGAATTGGCTCAGGTTGGCAATGGCTTAGATATTTTGCACTGTGTTATGTTCCCTAATCCCGAATATGCCATACCCATCTTTGGTACAGATTTGGTTGGTGGGCGGGGAGGAATTAGTGCGGCGATCGCGGATTTGTCTCCTATTAGTAGCGATCGCACTCTCCCTTTAAGCTATTATCAAAAATTATCTGTATTATCCGCGCTGGAATTTTCCCAACCACGCACTTTACCAGAGTGGGGCGATATCTTTTCGGAATTTTGTCTCTTTATTCGTCCGGGAGACTCTCAAGAAGAAGATCAGTTTCTCAACCGGGTTCGGGAATTTTTAACCATTCATTGTCAAATTGCTAGTCAACAAACACCTCTAACATCAAATCTGGATATTTCCAAAGTACTTGCAGGGCAACGAAACTACTGTACCAAGCAGCAACAGAATGATAAAACCCGGCGCGTTCTCGAAAAATCCTTTGGTACAGAATGGGCAGATCGCTACATGACAACTATGCTCTTTGACTATGTAGCCTAAAAATGTCACCTATACATTTTTGATAATAAAAATTTACTTTGTTGATTTGCTAGATCCCCGAGTTCCTCCAAGAATTCGGGGATATTTAATGGGTTAATTGTCAGTTGTCAGTTGTCAGTTGTCAGTTGTCAGCGATGCACTGAGCTTGTCGAAGTGTTGTCAGTTGTCAGTTGTCAACACTATTTTCAAGCTAGTTCCTCATGGGAAAAACCCACAACCAAACACGAAAATCTATCTTTCCCATGCCCAATGCCTAATGCCCAATGCCCAATTTATTGAAAAAGCTTTAATTGTTCAATCAAACAATCGAAATAGGGCGCAACGACGGCTTGCTGCTTTGGTTCCACTCGCTTTAAACTGGCAGTTTTAATTCCTTCTAGCCCAATAACCATTGCATCTAAAGGTACTTGCAATTCTTGATACAACAGTTGCATATAGTGCAATCCTTCAGCACTCGTATAGTCAGCATGTTGTCCGGCAATACCATAAGTAATACAGCGAAGGAAGTGCCAAAAATCACGCCAACAAGCATCAGCCCTAACTGAAGGGTATAGGCCTCCTCCAGGTTGGGTAATGTTGGGAAATTGAGCTAATACCTGGCTTCTGGCTTCATCTACGATTTCCTGGACGCGATCGCGTAACTCCTGAGTGACAGGAATGAGATCTGTATTTTTAGGTACAAGCTGCTCAATCTGCTGTAAATCTTTATCGGTGAGATACCGTCCCTCATCATCAGCCGCCTGGAATAGTTGAATAGCCTCTGCTGGATGGGTATTTTGCCAGGTAGCAAAACTGACAATCCTGGCTTTTTTAATCAGTTCTCGAACCTTTTCACTCAATTGTGGCTGAGTCATGGTCAAAAATATGAATTGACTGTTGGGAAGGTCAAACTTTTGCTCTGTTTCAAATTTCCAGCAAAACTGTTAGTAACCTATTGAATAACAATGTAGCGGTAATTTGTTAGCAAACTCAACAGGCAAACTATGAACAATTTAGAAGACTAGACAGTTAATAACCTGGATTTCTATAGAAACTATCACGGTCAGTAGCTTTACTATCGCTGGGAAGGAGAAGTTTGGTGGCATATGAATTTACACCCGACCAGAGTGACGAACCAAATATGACTAGTACACTGTACTTTAAGCAGCACTTTAACGCTTACCTCAAGGGAGAACGGTTTCCCATTCCTGAAAAACTGTAACTTAGTTTCAGAGTGTAAATTCTATGAATCTCAGTCAAATCGAAACCGATCTGCAAAACTCAGATTTTCAATACCGCCTGAAGGCAATCTCTGCCCTACAAGATTATCCGGCTGATGTCGCTGTTCCTTTACTTAACCGCCATATCCAAGATCCAGAATTTCTGGTACGTACCTTTGTGGCTAGGGAGTTGGGTAAGCAAAAAACCTCAGAATCCTTTGCTGCCCTGTTGCAAATTATCAAGTTTGATAATACTCCTAATGTGCGCGCAGAAGCGGCTAATTCCCTGTCTTTATTTGGCAAAATTTCTGTCTCTCATCTGGTACAGACATTTTTGCGAGACGATCACTGGTTGGTACGTCGCAGTATTTTGGCAGCCTTGGTAGAAATGGATTGTCCTGAGGACGTTTTAGAGGTTTGTATTCTGGGGTTAGAAGGTGACGATGCGGCAGTTCAAGAAGCATCTGTAGATGCGCTGGGATATTTGGCTAATTCCCGACAATCTGAAGCAGCTTTAACCCAACTCCTGAAGCTGAAAAATTCTGAATCTGAATATATCCGGGTACGAGTTGCTTATGCCCTCAAGCACTTTAATACTTCTGAAGCCAAAGCAGCCCTAGCAGAACTCAGACAAGATACCGATCATCGAGTAGTGGGGGCCGCAATGGAAAATTTAATCTCTTGAGAGAGGATGAGGGGGCACAACAAATGCCCCATGCCCAATGACAATTAGACAATAAAATTCTCGTAGATCAAGGTTTTGAAGCAAGTCCAGGCTAATTTTAATATTTGAATACACTCTCCAGACTGGCGCGTGTGGTGCGACGGGTTAAAGCATGAGGTGTATCTAGTTCTTGTGCTGGTTGACTGAGGAGGCGCGATCGCATATCGTCACTGAGTCCTTGAACATGGGTAAAATCTGCCCCAGCAATGCTTTCTAGTTGCTCGAACTCCACGCCAGTCAAGTCAGCTGCGCGTAAATCAGCGCCGGCTAAATTGGCTCCATTTAACCGCGCATTACGTAAACATACTCCTGGTAACCAGGCTTTGCGCAAATCAGCCTGACTTAACCGCGCGCCTTGAAGATTCGCACGAGTTAGATCCGCTCCCCCTAAATATGCTCCCAACATACTTGCACCCTGCAAATCAGCATGACGCAAGTTGGCTGTATTCAACTGGGCACCATTCAAATAGGCATTAGGCCCAATCGCTCCCGAAGATTTGTAATTAAAGCCTTCAGGAAAAAGGGTTTGGCTATCATATTTTGCACCTAGCAGCTTGGTGTCGGTCAAATTAGCTCCTCGTAAATCCGCACCACTCAGATCTACTCTGTACATACAAGCTGCCTCTAAATTGGCATCTCTTAAAATCGCATAACTGAGATCTGCTGCTCGTAAATCAGCGCCACTGAGATCAGCTGCACTCAAATCCGCTTTGCTCAGATTGGCACGAATCAAAATAGCTTGATGTAAATTAGCTCTTTGCAGTTCTAAACCACTAAGGTTGAATTGATATAAATCTTCTTGCGTCAGAGCAATTCCCGCCTTGAGGACAGTCAAAACCTCTAGAGGTGTCTTTTGAGTCTCTCTGCCGATCATGAATTGAAATTGTGAGATTATTGTAGGGGTATTGTACCGCGATATATCTACAATCATCAGAGTTGGGTATTGATTAAACAAATGATGAAGTAAAAATTTTTCGCTATGTGTCAGCGTCAGTAGCCTGGACAAGATAAATTTTTCGCTTAATTAATGCCCATCTTTTGATATTTAGGATAATTCCTATTTAATCCTTCACCCTTCATACTTCTTTGTCCCTGTTTTATTAGAGGATCAGCTATGCCTTTTGTACAACCAATGACCATGATGGAGTTTTTCCATAAGAGTGAAGGAGTCTGGTTTACCCAGCGCACGGTGCATCACTTTGATACTGTGGCGGATCAGTCGGGAGAATCAAAGCTTTATGTGGGAGTAATTACAGTCCACGATCCACGAGTAAAAACTATCTGTGAATCCCAAGGTATCGATCCAGCTAGGGCTAAGGGAGGCGCTAGCTTTATGTGGCAAGAACATGACGACGATCGCGAACCCGATCCGGAGCGTGCGGCTGTCTTAATTGATGTACCAGATGATGAGACTGGGCGATCGGGAAAATTGCTGCGGAATCAAGGCTATGTGGAAAAAATTCCCGTAGTTAGCCGTTACTGGTTCGGACAAGACGGTATTTTAACTATCGATACCGAATATGAAACCAACCAGGGACAGGAACGCTGCTGGTTTATGACCGATGATTTTCGAGTACGTGTAAGTACGGTGCGAATGCTAAATGGCGTATATTTAATGACTTATTGCTCTGAGCGACGCTATTTAACTGAGGCGAATTTAGCACAAATGGTAGAACACAATTTATCTAGAGCATCATCATAATTGTCAATAGATAATTGGGAGCAAATGTACAGCAGGTTAAAATTGTAAAAGCACTTTATTCCTCTCATATTCAGGAAGGTCATGATATGCGAATCGGTAATTTACCCAAAGATTTTAGAAGTTTTAGAACTTAATTATGTAAAAAAATAATCCTGAGTTGAGGATGCGATCGCAATGGTACAAGCTGCAAATAAAATAGTTACCTTAGAAGAGTTTCTTAAACTACCAGAAACTCAGCCGAGCTTAGAGTATATCGACGGACAAATCATTGAAAAACCCATGCCTCAAGGAAAACATAGCACGATTCAAGGAGAATTATGTCCGAGAATCAATTCTGTTGTCAAAGTCCAAAAAATGGGTTGGGCGTTTCCAGAATTACGTTGCACATTTGGTGGACTTTCTATAGTTCCTGATGTTGCTGTATTCTCTTGGGCAAGGCTTTCTATAGACGAAAATGGTGATATTGCCAATACATTCACTATCGCACCCGACTGGATAATAGAAATTCTTTCCCCTGAGCAAAGCCATACAAAAGTTACAAAAAAAATTTTACATGCTCTCAATCACGGTACACAAATGGGATGGTTAATTGACCCTGATGAACGATTCATAGCCGCTTATCCTGCTGGACGACAACCTTTACCTTTTGAAAATAGTGATGCTGTTTTGCCAGTACCAGATTTCTGCGTTGGGTTAGAGTTGACCGTAGGTGAGATTTTTGGGTGGTTAAAGGTGAGTTAATAATTGAAATGGCGATCGCATCCTCTAAGTATTGCACTGTCATTTCTGGCTAACGTTAAGGATCGTTACTTTGTTTAATATATTCGAGACGGCGAATCTGCGAATCCCGTATTCTCTGGGATTAAGGCAAATTAGTCTCTAACTTTTATGTATAAGTGCTTCCTTGAGCATCTGGAACAATCGCTTTTGCAACGGTTTACATTGGAGAGTCGCCCAATTCCCTCCGGACTAGAGTATCAGGTGAGCGATCGCGGCAGGAATCCCGCCACAATTCAGAGTTGGTGTTATCAATGCCCAGAATTACGCAAAATTCGCTATACATACATCGATGCAGGTGCAAGCGCTCAAATTTTTAATAGTGTGATTTATCCAAATCATCACTATGATTTGCCCTTACTCGGCATTGACTTTCTGTCTTTCGGACAGGTAAAAAACCTGATTGTGATGGATTTCCAGCCTCTTTTTCAAGATGAAGCCTACTTGAGGAAGTATATCTACCCATTGCAGACATTGCGCGATAAATATCCAGACTTGGCGCAAAATCTGGAAATGAAATTTTATGATGCTAACCAATACTTCTCAAAATATCTGTTATTTGCCAAAACTGATGCCGAAACAGTCACAACGAGGGTATTTGCAGCCTTCAAAGACTATCTAAATTTATATTGGCAGATGCTAGCCCAAGCCAAACCTTTAATTGATCAGTCAGACATTCAACGAATTGTCAAAGCACAAAAAGACTACGACCAATATAGTGCCGATCGCGATCCTGCATCTGGATTATTCAGCAGCTACTTTGGACATCAATGGTCAGAGCGATTTTTGCATGAATTTTTATTTGAGGATGCTGTGCCATTAGCAGCTGTAGCAACCAAATAGAGATAGGCTTTTTAAGCACAAAACCTCTCAAACTCTTATTCCTCTGTGGACTCTGCACCCTCTGCGGTTTATTTTTCCGTTGTTATTGTGTAGGTTTTGAAAGATTTAAATCTACATCACCACAAAAAAATCCGGTGATTGTTAATTTTGAATGGGGAGCGAAGCGAAGTTGACTCTATATCAGCCATTTTTAGATTATGCGATCGCACTTTTACAGAATCGTTTAAATTTGCAGCCTTATCCTATTCCGGCTGGGTTTGAGTCCAAACAAGCAACAGTAGGTAAAGGCAAACATCACCAAGAAGTTTTAACAACTAGCTACGCCTTTCAAACTAGCAAACTCCGGCAAATTCGAGCCGCCCATGTACAGGGAGGTAACTCACTTCAGGTGTTAAATTTTGTCATTTTTCCCCATCTGAATTATGATTTACCCTTCTTTGGCGGAGATTTAGTCACCTTACCCGGAGGACACCTAATCGCCCTCGATATGCAACCTTTATTTCGGGATGACTTAGGATATCAGGCGAAGTATACCCAGCCTATCCTGCCAATTTTCCAGACACATCAGCAGCATCTCCCTTGGGGCGGGGACTTCCCCGAAGAAGCCCAGCCCTTTTTCTCTCCCGCCTTTCTCTGGACGCGCCCCCAGCAAACTGAGGTGGTAGAAACTCATGTATTTGCAGCTTTTAAAGATTATCTTCAAGCCTACCTAGATTTCGTTGACCAAGCAGAACCCATAACCGACTCCAAATATTTAGCCGAAATTGAACAAGCCCAACTGCGTTATCTCCGCTATCGCGCCGAAAAAGACCCAGCAAGGGGAATGTTCACCCGTTTTTATGGTACTGAGTGGACAGAAGAATATATTCACGGCTTTCTCTTCGATTTGGAAAGAAAACTCGCATTATCAGGGGCTAGGGGCTAGTAATTTTAGATTTTAGATTTTGGATTTTAGATTTAAACCTAATCCAAAAGACGCTCGCGGACTCGCTAACGCTACGCTAACGGAAATCCAAAATCCAAAATTGAATTGCCCATGCCCAATGCCCATTTTCTTGTGCTTTGGTAACTGAAATCTGAGAAAATTTAACATGGGTATTTTAAAACTACGTTTAGCAAACAAAACAAATATGTCTGATACTACAGAACTCACCGCAAACGCTCAAACTGACTCAGAAGAACTGACTCTCGCGATCGCAGAATTAGAACAATATCGGGAACGTCTAGTTAACGATACCTTGTCAATGGCACAAAAAGCTAAAGTGATGAAGGCACAAGCACTTGCTAGCCTGCAACCTCAACTTACTCAGATAGACGCTACTCTAGAGTCACTACGTCAGCAGCAATCTACTTTGATATCAGGTAACTAGAGGCTTTTAAAATAACAGTGATAGGGAATTTGTGATGAGTCAATCGCTCAACATTCAAACTTCAGGGGTGAACGATTCCATCCTGCGAGTACAAGCCGAAAATGATGCTCTAGTTCAGAGGGTAAATGAGCAGATTTCACTAGAAATCTTCGATGCTACAGATGAAACAGTTCTGAAGCAACTCGTGGAGGGTTTAGGAGATCCGCGAGGATTGGTGCGATTGCGGTTTGCGGAAACTTTGGGTGAAATTGGTGAAGCCACAACGCCATTTCTGATAGAAGCGCTGAGAAATCATTCTAATGTAGTGGTGCGCAGGGCTGCTGCTAAAACACTCACCATCATCTCCGATCCTCGTGCTGTACCAGACTTGCTTCAGGCTTTTCTTAATGATGAAGATACAGTAGTGAGAAGTTCAGCCGCCGGGGCATTAGCTAGAACAGGAGAAGCGTCTGTACCAGCGTTGCTGGAAATTTTAGCATCAGACGAGCATCCCCAGGATATTAAAGGTCATGCCGCATGGGCGTTGGCATTTATTGGTTCGGAAGCAGCAGATCATCTATATACAGCATTGAACGCCGCCTCTTTAGATGTCAGATGTGCTGTGATTGGTGCGCTTGGTCATGTGGCGCAAGAACAGTCTGATGAAAAGTCTTGTAACTTGCTGGTTTCTGCTTTGACAGATCCAGAAGCGCTGATCCGCACCGAAGCAGCCGCAGCCTTGGGACAAGTAAATTATCCTCCCTCTGTACCGCATTTAATTCTGGCAACTCAAGATACCGATTTAGATGTGAGGAAAGCAGCAATTAATTCTCTGGGTAAAATAGGCGATCGCGCTGCGTTAGAATCATTACAGGCACTACTCAATGATGAACAGGAGGTAGTGCGGGTTTTAGCGAAATTAGCGATCGCTCAAATTGAACGCCAGTCACAAGAAGATGATTGGTAACTTTCTGTTTCAGCTATCTCGATGAACATCTCATTTCCAATTGATAGCTTAAAATAGTCGAGTGCAATCATGCTCTTAGTGCTACTCAACTGAATTGAGCAAGCCGTTAAAATTATGTGGTGATATTTCTGTACAATGAAAAATCTATGCTGGAGACAACAGAGCATATAAACTCTCCGCGTCCCCGTGTCTCGCTCCCAGCGTCAGCCCTAATGATAAGTGTTCAACCGGACTTGATATTACTGGTAGCTACATCCGTGAAAGAGAGCCAATCTTAGTAAGTTTATCCTGATCCAGTCCCTTGAGTTCATCCAGATGCAACCATCCCTCTTTAATCAGAGTTGCAAAAACAAATACGAGAACTGAATAGTTGTAATCATACTTACCATCAATCTCGTGCCTTTTGGCACTTAGAAAGTTATGCAAACGCCAGATATCTTCCAACTCGGAAATCTGAACGGCGTTGTCGCGAACTTCCTGAATCAGGGTGTTGATTTCTCGCTCGTATGCTTTTTGAAAAGCGGCTTGAGCAACTTCTTGTTCTAAATCAGACCAGCTAACTTCGTTTACCTTCATGCTCCCATCCCAAAATACTCTCCTCCAAGAGAGCAAATTCACTTCATAAGGGGACTCCAAAAAATCTATTATTCCGTTAAAGTCGTTAACGGTTGACAGTTAACAGTCAACAGTCAACCGTCAACAATAGCAATGGAATAGTTTTTTACTTGGAAGTCCCTAATACAGTTTTCATATCGAAGATTATGGGCATAGCTATGCCCACAATCTTCGATAGTGTACTGCGTTAGACCGCAGATTTATAATTTGTGGAGGTGTAGGACTTTGCCCTAGTCTAGGATTGATCGCCCTATCACCTCATTTTCTAAGTCTGTTTCTAGATAAGAATCAAAAGAGAATTCTTATAGTACTAGCGAACCAAATTCAGTAGCTCTTTGGGAGATGCTAGTAAATCTATCGCCACAAAGAAGATTTTATTCTCAGGAGTGAGCAAGAATCTCCAGGCCATGTTCATACCCACAGCAGCTCCAAACCAGGGAGTTTGCACTGTACCTGTAACTTTGATCTGAGTGTAACCATCCTCTACCGGTTCAGACACACCTCGCTGTGGTATTAACTTGAGGTTCTGACAATCTTCTCGGAAAAACCGATATACTGCTTCCTTACCTGCGATCGGTTTTTGAAAGGGAGGTTGCAGGGCACCATCAGGAGTAAATAACTCAATCAACGCATCAAAGTCGTTGGCATTTAAGTTATCCATATAACTCAATATGATGGGATTATCAATGCCTTCGATAGTGACAGGAGTCCGTTTAGCTATTTCTTTAGGGGGAGCGACAGGTTCACTAACCTTGGTATAGCTGCCTAATTTACTAGTATCATACCCCATATCAACTACAGAATTACGCAGAACGGTAATTTGCTGTCCTGCGTCTAGATCCCTAATTGCTTGCAGAACGGCGGCTGCATTTGCTGATAATCGATAACCCTGTGGAATGGGAGCTACAATACCCTGCTCCATCCACTCTCCCAGCCGATACCAAAAACCAAGTTTGATGTTTACAGACCAAATTGCATAGGTACGGCAAATGGGCGTATCCGCACGGTTTGCTAGGTCACACATCACCTGAGTTTGTTGCTGGAAAGACATTTGCTTGAGTTCATTCAAGGTGTTTTCTGCAAATACCATATTTGCAGCGCCAGGAGCAGCAATGGTAATCGTTTTACCCATTTCTAGGTAAGCAAACCAGATGAGCGCTAGCTGATCTTCAGCACTTAGTTGGTTGAAGCGAGCAATGGTTGCTGGGACTAAATCGGCAGTCAGTGTTTCGGGAAAGATACCGCGAGCTGAATCGATGGTAAACGGCATAAGTAAACCTTAATTAGGAGTTTATGGATGATCAAGCTCAACGCTTAACTGACGTTTACAGCTTTATTTGTGTAAATCTAATTAGTAGTATTAACTATCTGTAACGAAAAGTAAAGAAACTTAATAAATTTTTGTATCGGTCTTGACAGCAATTGCAGTGGAAAGCCTACCAGCTATATCCTTGAGCAAGTAGGCAATCAAAGGTTGACTTTCTGTAAAGTCCTGAGATTAAATACAATTCCAGCGTTTTATGTCCTTTTACATGGTGATGCGATCGCACTGCTAATGAATCATTACAGGCGCTACTCAACGATCAACAAGAGGTACTGAGGGTTTTAGCAAAATTAGTGATGTCTAACAACAAGCCGTACTTTCCGAGACGCCTCGCTCCGCTCGTCTACCGCTATTAAAGATAGAGTATTTGCAGAACTAATGTTTTGCAGGAGTGAGAAGAATGATTTGCTGTTTTTGGAGCGATCGCACATCTGCTAAACTCGCATCTACTGACTGCAAAATTTGCTCTGTTGTTTGATTTCCATCACAGACGAGGAGAAATTGCCACTCGGCATCATTTAAACGCACAATTTGATAGTCTTGATTAAAAAATTGTTGACTATCTCGCCATCCCTGAATGCAAGGACTAGGTTCCGGTATAGCTGACATTAACTTAGTATCTGATGCCCAATCTTCTCTATTAATGGGGCTGCGTCCTAAGAAAAACTCATAGTGGGTAATTGCTTGGGGGTCGAGGAGTTCAATTAACCGATAGCGTTGGCGATTGCTCAAATTTTGCGCCCGTTCAATTAACTCTGGTGCTTTACCAATCAAGCGTTCTAAATCCCAAACCTTGGGATTAGAAAAGCCGAGAAACTCCAACCCCGACGCATCGATTAATTCAAACACTGTATTGATGTTGTAATCAATTTCTTGGGGATGGACATACATATCTGCAAAGTAGCCATCCCGTTGATTTTCCCAAGACCAACGTTCCTGTTCGCGCTGGCGGAGGCGGTTATCTTCTGGTAGTGCAGCAAATATTTCTCGTCCCACTGCGACACCATCGGTGTAATCGCCGCGTTTCTCACCTTGCAAAAGAGCAATCGCTTCTTGCATCAATTTAATTTCCCAACGTCCCAGTTCCCCATACACAAAAATGTGCATTATACCACCAGGTGACAGCTTTTTTGCTAAAGCTTGAATTCCGCGAATGGGATCGGGGGTATGGTGCAGAACTCCCACACAGTTAATTAGCTCAAACTCTCCCGGAAGTTGTTCAACATCAAACAAACTCAGATGATGAAATTCTACCCTGGTTGCTCCTGATTTTTGACAACGCTCTTGAGCTACAGCTAACGCACCAGCACTCAAATCGATACCGACAACAGTCGCATCTGGATTGAGATGGACTAAGTATTCTGTTCCCACCCCCGTACCACAGCCAGCATCAAGAATGCGGATATTGGTTTGTGCGGGTTTTTGTCCGGTACAAAAGTTATACGCCGTCAGCCAGTTCCAGCGCCAGTTATAACCTGGAGGCGGTTCATCTAATAACGGTTCTGGGGGGAAGGGATAGGTATTGTAGAGTTTGGCGACGGCTGCACTAATTGCTTGGGAATCTGACATTGGGGAAGAACATTAATTTGTCATACAGTTTAATTATCCATGTACTGAAGATGCGATCGCATAATTCTCGGACAATTATTTTTCCCCTCGCTGAAACTTCATTGTCATTTCTAGGCGAGATAATGCGCTAGTAGCCGACTCGCGTACATAGGAATCGGTTGATTCATTCTCAATTAGAGATTGTAAAACCTCTACACCTCGGCTATCACCAATTGAGCCAAGAGCATTGACAATCGAGATTCCTAGCGCTGGGTTGTCTGTAGTTTGCAATGCTTCAATCAAAACATCGACTACCGGAGAACCAATTTCACCCAAAGCCATGACAGCAGCAATATGTACTACGGGATTGGGATCGTTGAGGGCAGTTTTTAAACCCTGTACGCCTTCAGATGCAAAGGGAACATCTGGATGATTAATGGCGACTTGCGCCAGCGCTTTAGCCGCACTACCGCGAACGGTGACATTATTGCTATTGAGCAGCGCTTCCACTAAGGAATTTACCGCATCGGGGCCGATCGCACCTAAGGCTTTCACTGCTGCTCGTCGATAAGTAGTATCCTCTTCATCGAGAATACTCATCAACCGAGGGATAGTTGTCTCATCGGGATTTTCCGCTAGTTCCCACATTGCTTGATCGCGGAGGTGGGGATTGGGGTGTTTTAGTTGTTGGAATAGTTCTTCTGTTGTTGGCATTGTTTTGAATTCAAAGATAATTAACAAACAGGTTGATATTTATTTATGAAGGAGAAATCAGATCTAAACGCATTTCATTGCTTTCCCTAAATCCCAAGTTACTATAAAGTGGTTTCCCCGCAGGTGATGCATGAAGAATTACACTAGTGCAACTGAGTGATTGGAGATAAGCGATCGCCATTTGAGTTAGGCGTTTAGCAATTCCTTGTTGACGATATGCTTCCTCAACATAAACCCCCCAAATATACCCATATTTTCTTTGCTGTTGGGCGAGAATATGGGGGTACAATCCAGCAAATAATTGACAGCTTACGGAAGCAACAATTTCCGAATTAATTTCGGCAATGAAAGCTTTATAAGCTAGTGTCTGACGCGCCTGCTCAATAAATACTAAAGTTATTTCTCGCCAATCGCTGTGGATGGATGCTTCCGCAACGCCATTATCACGCCATAACTGGAAAAAATGACGAGCAATGATTGTATTATCATCTATATTGGCTTCTCGAAAGCGAATAGCATCCATAGGTGGGATTTTTCGGGAAATTAGGCTGTTTTTTCTTGATTTTTGATTGTGCTTGCGGCTTTGGCAGCAATTAGCCAATCACTATCTTGTGTTGCTGGTTCGTGTGCGCTGATGTCACCTAGTTTTTCTAGTGCCATCAATGCGGCATACTTCAGATCCCAGATTTTAGTTTCCAGACAAGCTTTCAGTTCGGGGATAGCTCGTGGATCTCCGAGTTCAGCCAGAGCGATCGCCGCCGCCGCTCGTGATTTTTGAAACTGTGGTTGTTTGTTATGCAGACCTTCAACTAGTAAATCATAGGCTGGGGCATGTTTTAACCACCCGAACAGCTTCATCACATGGAAGTGGGCACCATAATCATTATTTGCTTCTTCGGCGTAGGTGGCAAATAAAGCTTCCGGAGCAGTATCGGCGTAATGCTCCAAAATAGTTTTGCTGGCTAAATAGCAGCGCCCAAAGTCGGTTTCGTACAACCCCCGAATTAAAATTGGCAGAGTGGGAAGGCGATCGTAACTATGAACTAAATTCAAATCCTGGGGATGGTCGTATAATGTCTGCTCTAAATAGGGTTGAATTGTAGCAAAAGTAATTGCGCCCGCAGAGATTCCGGCTTCTGCCAATGTACGGATACCTCGCAGCCGAAAAACCAAAGATACAGGACAGCGGGCAATATGAGGAATTGCATCATAGTAACGTGCATCCATTAAATCTTGGATACACAACCGCCGCCCTAAAACATTCGGGTGTTGCAATATCCTTACAACTTTTTCCATTTGGGAATAGTCCCCAGTTAAGCGGCAAATGGCAGCGATCGCCGCACTGGCTGTAGGTGGATCGGGATTATCGACAAATTTGCGAATGCGTTCTAGGGCGGGTTGATAATTAAACTTGGTTAATGTATGGATAATTACACGATGAGTTTGTCCTGACTTATCCAGTAATTGCGCTATATCTTCTAATATATATGGATCTTGAGTACCAATTTCCCCGATTGCCCAGACAGCATTTTCTACAGTATAGCAGTCCTCATCAAACAGACATGTACGGATAGCTGGCAGGGCTGTTGCGGCTTTGAGTCGTCCCAAAGTCTCCACCGATTTACGCCGGACGATCCGATTATCCAACGAGGGGTCAGTTTGCTGCACAGCGCGAATGAGTGCATTAATTGACCTTTCTGTGGGGAAATTGACTAAATGAGAAGCGGCAATATAACGCGAATCATTTGCACTCAATTGGTCTTGGGGCGTATCCAAAAGAGCGATCGCCTGGTCTTCTGTAAGATTAAATAAATTAAAAAAGCGTTTATCCATATATATATTATGTTAACTAGCTTGAAAATTAGGCATGGAGCATTGGGCATTGGGCATGGGGCATTGGGCATTGGTTAAAAATTAGGTGCTTTAAAGGTGCAATTTCCGACATCAAAACCGCAATGTTCAGGTTTAAAGGTGCAATTTCCGACATCAAAACCGCAATGTTCAGGTTTAAAGGCGAAATTTCCGACATCAAAACCGCAATGTTCAGGTTTAATGCTGCAACTGACCTGTTCAATCCCCCATGCCCCATGCCCGAATGGCACTAAGAAAACGTGAAACCTAGTCAGGGCAGGGTTTAGGGGGTAGGGTGTCGGGTATAGGGAAAAATCAAGAAAATTAAAAACAAGTGCGAACATTAATAAACTTCTTTGCTACGCAACGCTGCGCGAACGCCACTACACCCCACACCCTACACCCAAAAGCCTTATGAATATTGGATTTGCCGATATCTTAGTGCCATTCCCCCATGCCCCATAACAAAACAAACCCAGAGATTCTTTGCCATTACTCAACCTTCACAGGCAAAGCAAAGAGCCAAGAACCTCCAGGCTTGCAGGGTGACAATCTACCCTTTTCACCAAATGACAACTGTAGGGGCGGGTTCACAAATATCCTCAAATATCCATGACGATCTCGCATCAACCCGCCCCTACTGGCAACTAACTAGGAGAGAGAGTTAATAGCGTAGTCTAGTAAAGCATTGTACTCAGTCAATGCTTGTGCAGACATATCACGAGGCGCACAACCACGGTTACGAGCAAAGCTTAAAGCTTCAACGTAAGGAGCGGTGGGCAAGCCTAAAGCGCGATAAACTTCACGTTGTCCAGCAATACCCCACTCATCCAATGGGCCAGTACCACCAACAACCAAGCAGTATTGGATCAGGCGCAGGTAGTGCTTGATGTCACGAGCGCACTTAGCTTTGTAGGTATCGGTGGAGTTAGCTTCACCAGCGTTGTTCAAGTAAGGATACTTCTTGATACAAGCATTGTAAGCTTCGGTAGCAACTGCATCAATGTTGTTAGCTAGCTTTTCAGCAGCTTCCAAACGAGCAGATGCACGTTGGATAGAACCTTGTACGGATTCTAAATCAGAGGTGCTGGGGAAACGACCTGCGGCATCAGCAGATGCAATAACGGTGGTAACAACTGATTTCATTTCTTAAATCTCCCAAAAGGCTTTTTAGTTAAACTGTGTTGGATGTCAATCTGTTGAGTGAATTGCAAGTGGTAATGAATTAGCTCAAAGCAGAGATTACGCGATCGAAGTAGCTGGAAGCTTCAGCAACCAAGCTAGCGCAACGATCTTCTACAACGGGGGTTCCCATCTTACGTAATTTGGCACCAGCACGAGCCTCGCTGGGGTTGTCTTGAATGTGAGCAGCAGCTTGAGCCTTCATGATTTGAACGGCACGTACTGTAGAGGTGGTAGGTACGCCTAAAGCAGCATAGGTTTCTTTCAAACCATTCAAACAACGATCGTCTAGAACTGAAGCGTCACCAGCTAATAAAGCGTAGGTTACATAGCGTAAGATGATTTCTGCATCGCGCAAGCAAGCTGCCATACGACGGTTGGGATAGCAGTTACCACCAGCTTGGATCAAACCTTGGTTTTCGCAGATCATGCCTGCAACAGCATCAGAAACCATACAGCTAGCGTTACTAGCGATCGCATTTACAGCATCCAAACGTCTGTTACCACTAGCAACGAAGGCTCTGAGGGCAGCAATATCAGATACGGTAGAAGTGCTAGCATCTGCTGAAACTACAGCTCTAGAAAAAGCGTCAAGCATTTCGCTCTCCTTAATAATTGGTTTTCTCTGAAACTTGTTTGCCTGTTCCCTGAACAAGACAATATAGAACATAAAAGATGACACCTATCTCAGTCTCAGTTATGAGAAACTAAGTAACAATCCTTAACAAACAATCCCCAATCAGGATGAGTCTGACTGGGGATTGCTCGCAGGTATAAATGGTTTAGTTTATCAGAGGGTGAGTTAGGACTCTCATTTGAATACCCCATGCTCGTTTTTGGCATGAGTTAGCAAAAATAGTGCGATCGCGCCAGAGGATGGTGTAGGTTTGCAGCTTCATCTAGAGCCGCCTTGGTACATCCTGTGGGATCTAAATTGTATTTTCAGAAATTAACAAACATTCCCTATCAGTTAAGCCTGCTTCAGAAGATGCTTGATCATATTGTCTTTAACCATTAACTGGCGCAGCACCTCTAAAAGCAATTTTTGAGATTCTTCCTGGTTTAGCCCTTTAATTTGCTCTTCGTAAAGTTTGAGGTTGAATTTCTGCTCTAAGTTAAGCTCCATTGGAATATCCATAGTTCTGACTCTCCGGTGTTTCGCAACATTAGCTCGATCTATTCCCTGGAATTAAGGTTAACAAAAGTTACACCTGCTTGACAAGTGGACAGTTTTAGACGATTGCGAATAAATCCACCAGTGCTGCTCAATGGGGTTGGTCAACAAACACCTTCGAGGCAGGTACTATGGACTACGGGAGATAGCACTTGTCCGGCTTGTCCCATTTCCAGAGTGCTTGTTTACAAGCTACACTTTGTCAGAGCTTAGAGACCTCTACCAATTGGCGGTAAGCATGGGTAGAGATTTCGATCGAGCATTTCCACCTTGGTAAAAAATGCTCAATCACAGACGGGTAAGAATTTTGTTGAAAGTGACGGGAAACTCCATCCCTTTATGGGTGGACGAGGTTGTTTCGCCTGCCGCATGGAGCATAAGGCATAGGGCATAGGTAACTTCTTCCCCATGCCCCATGCCCGATTCCCAATGCCCAAAAACTCCACCCACAAGGGGATGGAGTTTTTTATCTAATTTTTAGTTTGTTAATGTCATTTTTTGACGTAGGCTTAACGGTCTCATGTCTGTCCAAACTTCCTTAATATATTCAAGACATTCTGATTTCATTCCTGATTTACCTACATCTTTCCAACCGAGCGCATTTTCTCTATCAGCAGGCCAAATAGAATACTGCTCCTCATGATTAACTACTACTTTGTAAATTGTTTGGTCTTCTGTATCAGAAATACTCATATTTAACTCCTTTACAAATTGTATTTCCAGTCTTGATTCCTAATTCAGCATTTAGCCAGCAAATATATTTGTTTTATAGGATAGCTGAGATACATCAAAGTTCCAATCTAGATTGGCCAATTGCATAGATTTTAAAGCTTCTATAATTGTATAAGTTGCTATTTTAAAACTTTCTTTTGTTAAAGTCGAATAACCTTTAACTCTCAAATTCTCATCTATATGTTCTGACTTTTTCATTCCTACAAGTGCTGAAAACAATCCAGGTGCGCTGCGAGTATATTGTAGTGCGCGTTGACAATCAGAATTAAAAATTTCGCCAATAGCACTTATAACACTTTTAGGTATTCTACCTATAACTTGTGCTTGATATAAAGAAGCACTAGCTATTGGAGTTAACTCTAAACGATAAGCAGCTTCTAAAACGGGAACTAACTCTCCTGCAACATTTTGAGTAGCAGAAATTAGAGCTTCTGGCATACCCATATTTAAAGGAAATTCAATAAAATTAAATCTATCATTTTTATCACCAGCTACCTCAGCAGCTATTGATTTTATTTTTGCTAAATTTAAATGTTGAGGATGGTCTAGGGGTACGCGCAAACCATCCCAAGTAGCAATACCATAAGCAGCAATTTTACCAGCTTCTATTGCTGATTCTAACATTTCAAATGCTGCGTACAAGCGATTATAAAAAACATCTAAGGAAATTTCTAAAAGCTGTATTTCAGGATTGTGAATATAGTAAACATCTATTGTTTCTACTTCCAAATTTTCTAAACTTAAGTTAATTTGGTCTTTTAGATATTCTGGGTGTATACAGTGAGAATTCTGTATTAAATCTGTTGCACTAAGTTGAGAATTATTATTTTCTATATAATGTCGGTTAAACCAATTAATATATTCTACTGTTTGTTCAGTAATACGACCACCTTTAGTACAGATAATTAATTCGTTTCTTGATGTATATCCTGATTCTATCAGATATCGTAATGCCTTACCTATACTACGTTCTCCTTGCTGTTGGCGATAAATAATTGCGGAATCAATTAAATTTATCCCTTGTTTAACACATTCAATTATGGCTTGAGTCACCTGATGATTAGTTTCTTCATCAGCTTCACCGAGATAAGTACCTATACCAATAGAACTGGCAATTAATTCATTATTTGTTCTGAAATGATCTGGCGCACATTTATCAATATGCTTATTTCGGTAATTTTTTGTTCCTTCTAAAGTAGCTTTACCCGAAATTTTCATAATTTTATATCTGTGATATATCGATGTTGGTCAACAATCTTGATACGCCTAATTATTGTTTGCAGGATGTGCTAATAAGCCGCCGCAAATTAGGTACGAAAGGTAAGTATTTAACAGTTGTCGATTTAGTGGTGGACAAGTAGTTGTAGTTTCTGCTAATCCAGTGAGGGTGTTTTGAAAGTCAATTTGCTGGGTTGGGGAATCTTCTGTATTGGTGTTTTGAGATGCTTGATTAGTCAGTGTTGCAACTAAGGGAGATAAGGGATTGTTAGGCGATCGCTCAATTTCTTCTAATAGTTTTGAATGCCATTCTGGGTAGTCAATTTGTTGAAGTGGATAGCCAAAAGAAACGATTGAATTAACAACTTCTTCCCAAGGTAAAGGTTGTGGATTGATTAGGTGAAAAACTTTGCCTAATGAGGTTGGTTGTTGTGATAAATAAATTATGGCTTGACCGACATAATCTACAGGCGTTAAGTTAACCATCGAGCCATCCTTGGGGACGCTACCCAGTTGAATACAGCCGCGAATCATTCTGAAGGTATGGTCATCGATATTGCAGACACCTGTTTTACTATCTCCAGAAATTCTTCCCGGTCGATATATAGATATGGGAATTCCGCGATCGCCCGCAATTTGAATTAATTTTTCTGCTACCCATTTGCTTTGTGTATAGCCACTACTAATGTTTTTGCTGTGATTAATTGGTGTATTTTCTCGGATGATTTCTACAGTAGAATCAGCCGCACCTACAACGCCAATTGTAGAAATAAAATGTACTGGCTTAACTTTAGTTTGCGCGGCTAATCTTAAAATTTCTTGAGTCCCCAAGACATTCGCGGCTTTGAGTTGAGAATAAGGATAGGTGAAATTAACAAACGCACCGTTATGATAAATGACATCAATTTGAGATGCGATCGCTGCAAATTTCTCTGCTGAAAGTCCTAAAAGTGGCTGAGATAAATCTCCTAATAAGGGAATAATCCGTTGATTAAAAGTTTCATCCCATAATAAATAGGATTTTAAATGGTTTTGCAGCTTTTCTGTCGCAATCTCAGTTGTTTTCGCCCGAATCAAACAATAGATATCCGCTGTGGTTTTTTGTAGGAGTTCGTAAAGTAAAAAAGCTCCTAAAAAACCTGTTGCACCTGTTAATAAAATCGCCGTAGGTGGGTTGGTTTGGGGTATATATTTAGTTGCTGGTACAATCGCTGCATCTAAAACAACTTCAGAATCAAGATTTATCTCGGAAGTAGTTATTTGTGTGTTGTCTATTTGTGCAGCTAAATCAACAATAGTAGGTGCATCAAATAAAACCTTTAAAGGAAGTTCTACGTGGAATACTTTGCGGATTTTTGCTAATAGTTGAGTGATGAGTAAAGAATGCCCACCCAACTCAAAGAAATTATCGTAGATTCCTATTTTTTCTAATCCTAGTATTTCTAACCAAATTTGTGCTATTTGTCTTTCTAAATCTGTCCGTGGTGCTACATAAAGTTGTTCTAGTTCGGGACGAGTTTGTTCAGGATTTGGTAGTGCTTGATAGTCAATTTTACCGTTAGCTGTTAATGGTAATGCTTTGAGTAATACAAAAGTAGAGGGTATGGCGTATTCTGGAAGTTTATCTAAACAAAAGCTACGCATAACAGTGGCGATCGCTTGATAATTTTGATAGATTGAGCGGAACTGAGGAGTAGTAACTATATATGCAATTAAACGTTTGTTGCTATTTTTTTCTACTGTAGTTGTCACTACTACTTCTTGCACGCCTGAATGTTGTTTGATGATGGTTTCAATTTCCTCTAATTCGATGCGGAAACCTCTAATTTTTACTTGGCGATCTCCTCTTCCGAGAAATTCTAAATCCCCATCATTTAAATAGCGTACTTTGTCACCTGTTTTATATAAACGTGCTTGAGCATCAGATACAAAGGGATTTTGAATAAATCTGGCGGATGTGAGTTCTAGTTGATTTAAATAACCCCTGGCTAATCCCGCACCACCGATATACAATTCACCCGGTACACCCATAGGTACAAGTTGTAATTTTTCGTCTAGAACATAAACTTGAGTATTAGCTAAAGGTTTCCCCAAGGGAACGGTTAATGATAGTTGTTGTGTTGGTTGAGTAATTGAGTAAGTTAATGCTCCTACGGTTGTTTCTGTCGGGCCATAATGGTTAAAAATTTGGCATTCAGGTGCTAGTTGTTGAATTTGGTTTATTAGTTGCCAACTGCTGGCTTCACCACCCAAAATTAAACTCTTTCGAGGTAGGATTGAAGAGGTTGGAGATGCAGCCAAAAGAGCAGTTAGATGAGAAGGAACTATTTTAAGATAGTCTATCGGATGCTGCTGAAAATAATTGGCGATCGCTTGGGGATCTGCTGCTGTTTCTTGAGGGATAATGTGCAGACATCCGCCTGTACATAATGCGGGGAAGATGACGGTATTACCTAAATCTGCTGCGAAGGTGGAAACTGTAGCAAAGCTAGCATTTTTCGCTAATTCTAATCTGTTGATGATTGCGTAAATATAGTTAACAAGTTGACGATGTTCGACTAAAACAGCTTTGGGTTTACCTGTAGAGCCAGAAGTATAGATGGCATATACCAAATTTTCTGGCTGTACCGTAGTTGAGCAATCTACTGAATTTTCTGCGTTAATTAGTTCCCAGTCTGTATCTAGACAAATTATTTGTGTAGTGTCTGCGGGAACTTTACTAATTAGCGATCGCTGTGTTAAAACCACAGATACACCAGCATCTTGTAAGCGATACGCTAAGGCTGCTGTTGGTAATGCTGCATCTAGCGGTAGGTAAGCACCTCCAGCTTTGAGAATACCCAAGATTGCAACTATAGTATCAAGGGAACGCTCTATATATAAACCTACAAGTACCTCTGGCTTGACTCCTAACCCTCTTAAGTAAGATGCTAGGCGATCGGCTCGTAAATTCAATTCCGCATAAGTTAACTTTTGTTCTTCACAGACAACAGAAATCTGATTAGGAGTTTTATTGACTTGTTCCTCAAATAGCTGATGAAAGCATTTATCTTGGGGATAATTGGTCTGCGTGTTATTAAATTCTACTAATAAATTATGGCGTTCTTCACTATCAATAAGTTCTAACTGTCCTACCAAAACCTCTGGGTTATTAATAACATTTGTAACTAAAGTTTGAAATTGTCTAGCTAAACGTTGAATAGTTTCGGCTGTAAATAGATGAGAGTTGTAAGCAAACTCTGTAATTAGAGAATCTTGTTGTTGAATGCAATTGAGTTTAAGTTTAAATCTTTCCCAGTAAACAAATTTTTGGTAAATAGAAAACTCTACACCATCAGCATTGTATGTTTCTGGTGTTTCTTCACATTCAAAACAAATCGGTAGACTTAGCCATTCCTTCTGACTACTTCTAATATCTGCTTCTAAAAAATATTCCTGATACTGTTCCTCTTGGCGATGTTGTTCGCTAATATATGCTAAAACTTCTGCAAATTTAAATTCTGGAGTAAGTGGACAACTTAAAGGTAAAAATTTAGCTAATAACCCTAGAGTCTCATATAGCTCTTCGTACTTTCTGCCATTATATAAATTATGTATAACAATTTCTGGTTGTTTGCTTAAACGCCAAATTAATATATACCAACAACTCAAGAAAAATTCATGATAATTTGTATTATTTTCTTCTAGAAAACTATTTATATTTCTGGTTAAATCAATGGGTAATTCAAGAGAGTGAACATCAGGTTGGTAATCTATATTGGGATAATGACTTAATTCAAAAGGCAGTTTTGGAAATTCTATATTTTTAAATTCTGTTTCCTGCCAATATTTTTTACCAATTTTGGCATCTTCTTCTGTTAAAAGTTCATTTTGCCATTCTGAAAATTGCAAATATTGTACAGGTTCATCTGAAAAATATTGACCCTCTAAGCAAAGAGAATAACTAAGGCTAATTTCTCTCACCAGATTTTGCATTGTCCAAGCATCTGCATACAAAGATGGCAAACTGATAATTAAAATATATTGATTATCAGCTATAGACAATAACGAAAACCTTACCAAATCTGCTGTTTCTGATTGAGAAACTAAGCATCTTTCTTCCTGAAGTAATTCTGCAATCTTGAGTTTTTGTTCCTGCTGACGAAAATTCCGCAAATTAATACAGCACCATGATATATTGCTTGATGCATTAATTACCTGAAGCGGAAACTTAATTCCTGGTCGGCGGTGAAAACTTGTCCGTAAAATTTCATGCCGATTAACAACTTTGTGTGTAGCCGCTTGCAAAACTTCTATATCAACTATTCCTGTTAACAAAATAGCAACTTGAGACACATAAATCTGGCTATCTTGTTGTAATAACCACAGACGCTTTTGTTGGGGAGAAAGTTGAAAACCTTCTAATACTTCACTTTTCATAATTCACTCCTAATTAAAAATTTCCAGAATTCATTGAAAGCGGTGGGAAACTCCATCCCCTTGCGATGCACTGAGCTTGTCGAAGTGTGGTTGTGTAGGGTGCGCGTAGGGCATTGATGATTTCTTCCCCATGCCCTATGCCCCATGCCCAAAAACGGAGTTTTTCATCATTTCTCCCATCGCTACCACAATTTTTCGTAGCCCCATATAAGGAAAGCGACCATGAGCAGTTAACATATTGTCCAACATCAATACATCTCCTTGCTGCCAAGGAAAGCTGATGGTAGCTTGTTGATAAACTTGATTAATTTCTGTCATCACTTCAGCTTCAATTGCAGAACCATCACCGTAATAGACATTACGTGGCAGATTTTCTTCGCCAAACATTGATAATAAAGATTCTCTGACTGTAGTTTCTAAACATGAGATGTGATGTAACTGAATTTGATTAAAAAATATTTTTTCTTTGGTGTGGGGATGATTGACTATTGCTGGTCTAATTTGGCGAGTGCGTAAATTATTATTTGCTAACCATTCCAACTCAATCCCAGCTTTAGAGCAATAATTTTCTACTACTGTTTTATCGTTAGTGTGAAAAAAGTCTTGCCAACTTACATCTAACCCTTCAATATAATTCCGAACATACATTAATTGCTTTTTCTCTAAAGTTTCTCTAATTTGAGAACCAAGCAGTTGATAAAGTTGGCGACAGTCTGCAATTGGTGTTTCTCCTCCTTGTTGTGCTGGTTGCAAACAGAAAAACCAGATTTTCAACGGCCAGCAGTGCATGTGAGAACTTTCGTTATGAAAGAGAATTGCTTGATCTGCTGGATAAGGTGTAGAACCATAAACTTTACTACCAATTTCTTCCCGTGGTAAGTCGCCGTATTCACCAAATAATTCTGGACAAATAGCTTGCGCTAATTGTTCAAATCTCGCTACAGAATCAATCTGACAATCACGAAAAAGAATTGCGCCGTGATGTTGTAACTTACGGCTGAGAAATTCTCGATTATTTTTAGCCCAATCAATAATATCAAACTCGTTAATATTTGGCTTAATTACCAAAGGAATTGTTTGTTCTGGTTGGAGATAATCGATTTTAATTAACTCTCCTGCTGGTAATTTAACAGATTTTGGCTTAATGCCCATAAACTTTTTAAATTTACTGGCTTCTTGGTTGATTTCTCCCATATTTTTTTGTTGTTTCTCAGCTTTGGTAAGCATATCTAAAGTATTGATTCGAGCATCTGGATTAGTGGCAATATTATGCAGAAGTTCTTGAAAATGTTCTGTCATACGCACGATTGTCTGTGCATCAAAAAGGTCTGCGTTATAACACCAACTAGCTTCAAGTACTTGCTCTATTTTTGACACAAACAAAGCTAAATCAAATTTAGCTTTTTGATTGTTGGTTTCTAAGGGAAGTAATGTTAAACCTGGAAGTTCTAAGTTAGCTGTAGGCACGTTATCCATCACCAATAACACCTGAAATAATGGTGTATGGCTTAAACTTCGTTCTGGTTGTAGTTCCTCTACCAACTTTTCAAAAGGTAAGTCTTGATGATTGTACGCTCCTAAAGTTACCTCTCTGACTCGCTGTAAAAGTTCTCGAAAACTGGGGTAACCACCAAGGTTAGTGCGTAACACTAGCAGGTTGACGAAAAAACCAATTATTCCTTCTGTTTCGGCTCGGTTGCGATTGGCGACATCAGTACCGATAACAATGTCATCTTGTCCGGTATAGCGGTATAGCAGTGTTTGTAAACCAGCTAGCATTGTCATAAATAATGTGACATCGGCTTCACGGCTGAGTTTTTCTATTGCTATAGAAAGTTCTGTTGATAGTTTGAAGGTGTGGATACCACTACGGTTGGTGTTTGCTTTAGTTTGGGAGTAGGGTAAGTTGAGTACTGGTAAAGAACCAGCAAGTTGCTGCTTCCAGTAGCTAAGTTGAGTTTGTAGCATTTCTCCTTGCAACCACTCCCGTTGCCAAACTGCAAAGTCTGCATACTGAATAGATAATTCTGGTAAGGGAGAAGCTTCTCCATTCAGGTATGCTTGATAAAGAACTGTCAATTCTCTAATCAATATCCCCATCGACCAAGCATCAGAGATAATATGATGCATTGCGAATAGCACTATATGTTCTGTAGGGTTCAATTTTAGGAGAGACAGCCGCAATAAAGGCGCTTGAGTTAAATCAAAAGGCTGTTGCGCCGCTTGGGTAATTAGCTGTTGTACGGCTGCTGCTTGGGCTGCTGTTGAAAGTGTTTGTAGGTCGATTACTGGTAAAGTTAATTGCAAGTCAGGGATAATCGCCTGCACTGGTTGTCCATCTACAGTAATAAACTGGGTGCGTAAAATTTCGTGTCGTCTGATAATTTCGTTAATGCTTTGTTCCAGTGCTGTAATATTTAGCGAACCTTGAAGGCGAAAGCCATTGAAGATATTGTAAGCAGAATTCCCAGGCTGCAATTGATCGATAAACCACAGTCTATTTTGTGCAAAGGACAAGGGTAATTTTACTTGCCGCGAACAGGGGAGAATGGGGTAATTTTGCCAGTTTTGCCCCTGCATCACCATTGTTTGAATTACGGCAGCTAGTTCAGCAATAGTGGGAGATGCAAACAAACAGCGCAATGGCAATTCTAAATGTAAACTCTGACGAATTCGGGAGATAAGTTGAGTAGCAAGTAATGAATGTCCACCCAAATCAAAGAAGTTATCGTGAACGCCTAATTGATTAATCCCCAGTACCTCAGCCCAAATACTAACCAGCAATTGTTCTAAAGGTGTAGAAGCCGGAACCAAATCTGATTTTTGGATTAACTGGGTGCGATCGGGTGCTGGCAAGGCTCGACGATTTACCTTACCATTTGGTGTTAATGGTAGTGCATTCAAGATGACAAAAGCCGTTGGTAGCATATAGTTGGGCAGCTTTGACTCTAAAAAGTGGCGCAGTTCGGTAATTTCTAATGTTTGCCCCGATTTTAAAGTTATATAAGCTACTAACGTTTTCTTTCCAGGTTTATCTTCTCTGAGGACAACCACATTTGAAGAAACTGCGGAGTGTTGGTTGATAGCTGCTTCAATCTCTCCCAACTCAATCCTGAAACCGCGAAGTTTGACTTGGTGATCAATTCGGCCGATGTATTCAATATCTCCAGTAGGCAGATAGCGAGCTAGGTCGCCAGTTTTGTAAAGGCATTCTCCTCCTTTGTTGCTGAAGGGATTGGCAATGAATTTTTGTGCAGTCAATTCGGGTCGTTTTAAATAACCCCTCGCCAATCCTGCACCACCAACGTACATTTCAGCCTTAACACCAACTGGTACAAGTTGTTCATAGCGATCGAGTATGTAAACTTGTAAATCTGGAATGGGACGACCAATCACACTCCCAGCAGCAAGCTTTAAATCTTCCCAGGTTAATGGGCGATAAGTTACATGAACGGTCGTTTCCGTGATGCCGTACATATTTACTAACTTAGGTGAACTATCGCCATGTCGCTCAAACCAAGGTTTTAAGCTTTGCAATTCTAAGGCTTCGCCGCCAAAAATGATTAAACGCAGACTCAGCGAGTGTTGCTTACCTACACAAGCATCGGCTTGTATGAGTTGGTAAAAAGCTGAGGGTGTTTGGTTAAGAACTGTTACCGCCTGAGTGCATAACAAATTATAGAAGTCTTCAGGAGAACGGCTGATCCAATAAGGCACAATCACTAGCTTTCCACCATAAAGCAGCGCACCCCAAATTTCCCAAACCGAGAAATCAAATGCATAAGAGTGGAATAAAGTCCAGACATCGCGATCGCTAAATTCAAACCATGTTTGCGTTGAAGCGAATAACCGCACTACATTGCAATGCTTGGTTAAAACGCCTTTGGGCTGGCCAGTGGAGCCAGAGGTATAAATGATGTAAGCTAAATGATTGCTAGTGACTCTACTAGATAGATTTTCTTCGCTTTCTGTCTCTATTTTTTCCCACTCAGTATCCAGACAGATGACTTGAGTATCGCAATTGCCCAATTGCTCAACTAAGTGCTGTTGGAATAACAAAACTGAGATTTGAGCATCTTCTAACATGAAAGCTAAACGCTCTTTTGGATAAGTTGGGTCAAGAGGAACGTAAGCTCCTCCAGCTTTGAGGGTGGCAAGGATGGCGATCGCCATTTCCAAGGAACGCTCTACACAAATTCCAACTAATACCTCTGGTTTGACTCCTAACTTTTGCAAATAATGGGCTAGTTGATTGGCTTTGTTGTTGAGTTCTTTATAGGTTAATTGCTGATTTTCAAACTCTACTGCTATTGCGTCGGGTGTTTTTTCTACCTGCTGCTCAAATAGTTCATGGATACATTTTTCGGTGGGATATACAACTTCTGTGTTGTTCCACTCTACTAATAACTGCTGCTGTTCAGCTATTGTCAACAGTGGCAAATCCGCCAAACTTTGCTCAGGTTTGGCGACTATTGCCGCTAATAATACCTGAAAATGTCCCAACATCCGCTCAATTGTACTGGCATGAAATAAGTCAGTGCTATACTCTATTGTTCCAGCCAAACCCTGTTCTGTCTCTGCCATTGTGAGAGCCAAATCAAAAATTGCTGTCTGTCTCTGTTCTGACAGCAAGCTGAAAGTCAATTCTGGCAGTTTTAACTCTTGTGCAGGCTCATTGTGAAAGTCAAACATCACATCAAATAGAGGGTTGCGATTGAGATGACGCTCTGGTTGGAGTTCTTCTACTAGCTGCTCAAAAGGTAAATCTTGGTGCGCGTAAGCTCCTAATGTGACTTCCCGAACTTGCTGAAGTAACTGACGAAAACTAGGATTACCAGCTAAGTTAGTCCGCAACACTAAGGTATTGACAAAAAAGCCGATTAATGTTTCTATTTCAGCCCGATGACGATTAGCGATCGCAGTTCCCACAACAATGTCATCTTGCTGACTGTAACGATGTAGTAAAATTTTAAAGGCTGTCAGCAAAGTCATAAATAAGGTGACTCCTTCTTGCTGTGAGAGCGCCTTCAGAGCTTTGGTGAGAGACTCTGACAGTAAGAAGAATTTGGTATTACCTTGATAGCTGAGAATTGCTGGACGAGGATAATCGTGGGGTAAATCTAGTAATGGTGGCGTAGTACCTAAGTGATTTCGCCAGTAAGATATCTGGGTTTTTATTACCTCTACTGTTAAGTATTTTCGCTGCCAAACTGCAAAGTCTGCATATTGAATCGGCAGTTCTGGCAGAGGTGATGGCTGGTTATTAGCTAAAGCTGTGTATATTTTTGCGACTTCTTGCACCAAAATTCCGACTGACCAACCATCAGAAACAATGTGGTGGGTTGTAAATAATACTACATGTTCTATGGCACTCAGCTTGAGTATGGTAACTCGCAGTAATGGCCCTTGCTCTAAGTTAAAAGGTTGCTGTGCTTCTTGTGCGGCTAGTTTTTGTACTTCCTGTTCTTGGAGGTTTGGAGTCAGGTTTTGTAAATCGACTATCGGTAATGTCAAATCAACAGCTGAATTGATGACTTGGACTGGTTTATCATTGACGATGGTAAAAGTTGTGCGTAATGTTTCGTGTCGCCTCATGATTTCCTTGAGGCTCTGTTTTAATATGGCAATGTTGAGTTGACCAGTTAGACGTAAAGCTGTGGGTTGATTATAAAAAGGATTGTTTGGTTCTAGCTGGGAGAGAAACCAAAGTCTTTGTTGGGCAAATGATAAAGGAAAATAGTTAGAGTCCCGGCTTTGGCGTGGGATTTGGGAAGGTGCAACGATCGCTTGTTTCTGATTGAGCCGTTGCAGCAGTAACTCACGTTTTTCGGGAGATAATTGGGCAATACGTTGGTTTAAGTCGCTCATAAATCTGCTTTTTCCTCTAACTCTGCTAAAATCTCAGCTAGCATTGCCGCATCTGTTTGTTGCGCTAAATTTTGGGCGATAATTACTGCTAAATCAGCAACAGTAGGAGTATCAAAAAACTGACGCAAAGATAACTCTACTTGCAAAGTTTGACGGATGCGGGAAATGATTTGTGTAGCTAGTAGAGAATGTCCTCCCAATTCAAAGAAACCGTCATAAATTCCCACTCGTTCAACGCCGAGAATTTCTCGCCAAATTTGCGCGATCGCATTTTCTGTTTGGTTACGAGGAGCCACAAAGTTAGCAACTAATTCTGATGCAATTTGCTCTGGTGCTGGTAGTTTTTCTCGATCTATTTTGCCGTTAGTTGTTAATGGTAAACTCTTCAACTTCACAAAGGCTGAAGGAACCATGTATTCTGGTAGTTTTTCCTTCAAAAAAGCACGTAAATCTGATGATTGGGGAATTGAGGATTTTGGCTCAAAGACAATATAAGCTACTAAACGCTTGTCACCCGGTACATCTTCGCGACTGCAAACAATCGCCTGTTGCACTGCTGGATGTTGTTGTAAGGTAAGTAAGATTTCTTCTAATTCAATGCGAAAACCGCGAATTTTTACCTGATCGTCAATTCGTCCTAAAAATTCTAGATTTCCATCTGGTAAATAGCGAGCTAAATCCCCGGTTTTATATAAACGATCAGATGGTGAATTATTAAATGGATGAGGAATAAATTTTTCCCTTGTCAGTTCGCTGAGATTTAAGTAACCCCTTGCTAAACTATCCCCACCAATATAAATTTCTCCCGGTACGCCAATGGGTACTGGTTGCAGATAAGAGTCTAGCAGGTAGATTTGCGTATTGGCGATCGCTTTCCCAACTGGTACAGTCGCACAATCAGCTCGAATTTGCTCGATAGGATAAGTCAATACGCCAACGGTGGTTTCTGTGGGGCCGTAGTGGTTAAAAATCTGACAATCCGGTGCTAATTGCTGAATTTGCGCAATTAATTGCCAATTACAAGTTTCTCCACCTAAAATTAAGCGTTTTCGAGGTAATATTTCTTGAGATTGAGCAGTTGTGAGTAAAGCTGCAAGATGAGCCGGAACTATCTTCAGACAGTCAATGTTGTGGCGATGAAAATACTCTCCTAGTGCTTCGGGGTTAGTAGCGCGTTCTTGGGAAATTATATGCAGACATCCACCGCTACACAAAGCCGGAAAAATCATCGTATTCCCCAAGTCAGCTGCAAAGGTAGCAACATGAGCAAAGCTACGACAGTCAGAAAAATCTATTTTTGCGCCAATTCCCTGAAGATAGTTACACAGTTGACGATGCTCAATTGCCACACCTTTTGGCTTACCTGTAGAGCCAGAGGTAAACAAAACATAAACTAAATTCTCTGGCTTAACTTCAGTTTGAAGATTTTCGTAACTTTGTTGAGCGATGATTGCAGAGTCTGCATCTAAACATAATACCTTTGGTGGATGCTCTTGAAGTTGTTTAAGTAACTGCTGTTGAGTTACCAAAACTTGCACTTGCGCATCTGCTAACATCTGCGCTAAACGCTGATGTGGATAGTTTGGATCTAAAGGTATATATGCACCGCCAGCTTTCAATATTCCCAGCAATCCAACGATCGTGTCTAGGGAACGTTCAACATAAAGCCCTACCAAAGTTTCCGCCCCAACCCCCAGAGTACGGAGATAATGGGCTAGTTGATTGGCGCGGGTATTTAACTGTGTATAGGTTAATTGCTGCTGCTCAAACACAACAGCGATTTCATCGGGCGTGCGCTTTACTTGATACTCAAAAAGCTGATGAATGCATCTATCTAGAGGCTGATTTACCCTCGTATGATTAAATTCTACAAGTAGTTGTTGTAACTCGCGATCGCTGAGAATATTTAACCGACTGATAGGGGTTTCGGGATGTGCGATCGCATCTTGTAATAATATCTCAAACTGTTGAGATAATGTTTTGATATCCTCAAACTTATATAATCGCTCATCAAAATGAAACTCACTAATTAAAGCGTTCCCTTGCTGCCAACAAGTTAACTTAATTTTAAACTTATCAATACAAGAGTAATACTTAACCCAAGAAAACGATAGATCCGCAACAGAATAATTTTCCTTTAATTCTGCAAACTCAAAAGCAACTGGACAAAAATCAACCGATTTTAAACTATCTTCCCATGTAAAATATTCTTGCCATTCCCTACCATTATCTACCGCATTATGTATCTGTTGTAATATTTTGCTAAATTTTATTTCCCCTGGTAGATGACAGGCGATGGGTAAATATTTTGATAATAATCCCAATGCTTGCTCTAATTCCGCATATTTTCTACCATCCCCAACAATCCCCACAAATAAATCTGGTTTTCCAGTAATTTTACCCAGCAATATCAACCAACAAGCCAGTAAAACATCAGCACTATTTACCTGATATTTTGAGGATATTAACTCTATTTTTTCAACTAGCTCATTATCAATATTTAAAGATATACATTGAGGCTGAAAACTCCCCTTGGTAATTTGTTTATTTTCAAAGCAAACACTAAAATCATCAATAGCAGTAATATCTTGCTTGCGCCAATATTCCCTACCTAAATCTGACTCATCCGACTCCAAAAGTTGATTTTGCCATTCTGCAATATCAGCATATTGTAGCAGTACATCATCCAGATTTTGATTGTACAAGCAAGCCCTATAAGCAACAATAATCTGATTAAACAAATATCTAAGAGTGCAACCATCTGCAATCAAAGCAGATAAACTTAAAAATAAAATATGTTTATTTGCAGATAACCTGATAACAACCACTTGCAGAGGTGGTTTATTTTCCCCATCAAAAGGTAAGCTTTTTATCTCATTAAATATTTCATTTAGGCGAATTTCCTGCTCTATTTCCGACAAATCGCCAAGATATAATTCAGTAATCCCAACTTCATAATTATCTGCGATCGCCTGTAATGGTAGTTCCATTTCTGGTAGACGATAAAAAGTAGTACGAAAAATTTCGTATTGATTAAGCAGATGTTGCAAAGCTGTTTTGAAAACATCAATATTTAATTTACCTGTTATAGAAACCGCACCTTGAACCCTAAATAGTGATAGATCCTCACTCTTTGCTAACAACCATATCCGCTTTTGCTGGGGAGATAATCTAAATCCCTCAACTGGTTCCACTCGCATATTAAAAACACCCCTTTTATCACAATCAATAATCAAAAACCTCTGCGCTCCTCTGCGCTTCCCTCCGCGCCACTTTGCGTTTAAAAATCTTCCTTTCCCACTCACCCCAACCTAACCATCAGAAATCTTATACTCCTCCGCCATCCCAACCACAACCTTGCGAGAACCTTGAAACGGCATCCTCCCATGAGCAGATAACATATTATCTAATAACAACACATCTCCCTCTTGCCAAGGAAAAACAATTGCTTCTTGCCAATAAATTTCTCTAATCTCGTCTAATATAGAATCTTCAATAACAGAACCATCACCATAATAAGCATTACGAGGTAAATCTTCTGTTGAAAAATCACTCAACAACTGAGCGCGAACAATAGAATCTAAACTAGAGATATGAAATAAATGCGCTTGATTAAACCAAACTATTTCTGATGTTTGGGGATGCTGGGCTACAGCTTGACAAATTTGACGAGTTCTTAAGCTAAAACCAGAAGTTTCAGTATCTCTCCACTCTAATTCAATTCCAGCTTGATGACAATATGTTTCTACATCCAGCTTATTGTTAGTATTAAAAACATCTTGCCATGATAAATCTAATCCTACACCATAATTTCGCACATACATTACCCCTTTTTGTAAAAATTTTTCCTTAATTTTGGGATTGATCCGCGCAAAAACTTTGCGACTATCAACAATAGGTGTTTCTCCCCCTTGCTCCGCTTTCTTAATGCAAAAAAATGCAATTTTTAAAGGCCAAGTACGAGAGTAAGACATTTCATTATGTAGAGGAATGAAATGATTAGCCGGATATTCCGTAGAAGTATAGATATTACCACTAACATGATTACGTGGTGTAGAACGGTAAGAATATTCCAGCAAATCCCCAGAAAGAGCTTGGATAAATTGCTGAAACTCAGCCACATCCTTGACATTAAAACCTCGAAATAGAATACCCCCATGCTCTAATATTTTGTTTTCAATCCAAGAGCGATTATTTTGAGTCCAAATAGCCAGATTTAAATTATCAAAATTTGGTTGAACAACTAGAGGAAGCGAGAATTCTGGCTGTAAATATGATGTCTGAATTAATTCTCCTGAAGATATATTTACAGACTTACGAGAAATAGAACTTAATTGTTTGATATTTGGTTTCGTCATTTAAGGATATTTCCTAATATTAATTATTTATAGAACTTACGCAATAATCCTCGAAAACCCTCTTTACTTCGTGTTCTTTGTGTTCTTCGCGGTTCGTTTTTTCATTATTTTGTGTAAGCCCTGATCTATATATTACGCACTGATCTGCGTTTAGCCATTGTTAATTTCTGCCGCTCAGTTGCTTGTAAATTATTTTTTTTGATTTGCTGCTGTTCCCGATCGATTTGGTTTAAAAGTTCGATAATTTCCTGTAATTTTATCTCTGGTTTAGCAACAACATGCTGTATAATGACTTGAAACTGCTCAATCAATCGAGAAATACTCACCTTATCAAATAGATGCGTTTTATACTCAAAATAACCCTGAAGACCTGCTGAAGTTTCCCACATAGATAAAAGTAAATCATGTCGTACTGTTCGAGTTTCAATCTCGAATGGAGTTAAGATTAAATCTGGTAGTTGCAACTGTGGCATAGGATTATTGTCCAGAACAAACCATGCTTGGTACAGTGGATGATTATTTAAACTTCTTTGTGGTTGTAGTTCTTCTACTAGCTTTTCAAAAGGTAAGTCTTGGTGAGCATATGCTTCTAATGTTACTTGACGCGATCGCGCTAATAATTCTCGGAAACTAGGATTTCCAGATAAATCAATCCGTAGCACTAAAGTATTCACAAAAAATCCAATCAGTTTCTCAATTTCCACTCGATTGCGGTTAGCAATGGGTGAACCAACTCTAATATCTAAAGTACCTGTAAAGCAGTAAAGCAAAACTTCAAAAGCAGCCAACAATGTCATGAATAAAGTCACACCTTCCTGACGACTAAGCACATATATAGCTTTGCTTAATTCTTGACTCAAAGTAAATGATTCCTCAGCACCTTGAGTAGTTTCATTCGTCGAATTTACAGACTGTCTGGGGAATTTTAACTGCGGATGAATATTACCTAATTTTTGTTTCCAATAATTTAGCTGGGTTTGTAATCTCTCTCCTTGCAACCATTGACGTTGCCAAACAGCAAAATCCGCATACTGTACAGGTAATTTTGCAAGTGGTGACGGTTTACCCTGACAAAAAGCTGAATACAGTGCTACGAATTCCTCAACTAATATCCCCATAGACCAAGCATCTGAAACAATATGGTGAATTGTTAGCAGTATGATGTATTCTTTTGGGTGCAACTGTACCAAATTCACCCTCAATAAAGGAGATTTAGTTAAGTCAAAAGTTTTTTGCGCCTCTTGTGTAGTCAAGTGACGTATTTGTTGTTCTTGTTCCCATAAAGAGCATTCATCCAAACTAATAATTGAAATAGCAAAATCTAAGCTAGAAGCAATAATCTGTATTGGTTGACCATCTACCGTTTGAAAGCTCGTTCGTAAAGCTTCATGGCGATTGATAATTTCCTGGAAACTTTGTTGTAATGCGGCTAAATTTAATCTTCCTTGCAGTCTAACAGCCGCAGATATATTATACGATGAACTATCTGGTTCTAACTGAGTTAAAAACCACAGTCTTTGCTGCGCAAATGATAGTGGTAAATTTTCTGCGCGTGGTATTGAAGAAATAAGCTGTTGATCGAAATCTAAAACTGAATTGTTATTAGATATCAAATTCAGGATATCTTGTTTGTGTCTAGCTAATTCTTCTCTAATCGCTGGTGTGAGTACATTTTTGGGAGCGCTACAACGTAAGCGATTATCTTCAACCCAAAGCTTAATATTTAAATTGCAAAGTTCAGCTAAAAATTCTGTAATAGTTTTCATAATTCTATCTCTTCTCGGTCATTGTCTAACTCCTTTTGAGACACAAATTGCAATTGCTTAATTGTCAACATATTTTCAATAGTTGGGACAATTTGAGCAACTGTTGGTGCTTCAAATAAACTACGTAAAGGTAACTCAATCTTAAAGGCTTCCCGTAACCTAGAAATAGCCTGAGTTGCTAATAAAGAATGTCCACCCAAATCAAAAAAATCATCGTAAATCCCGATATGTTCTTGCTTTAATACCTGACCCCAAATATCAGCAACTATCTCTTCTGTAGGAGTACGAGGTGCAACAAAGCCAAATTCTGATTCATTTTGAAAACTTGGTATAGGTAATGCTTGGCGATCTACTTTTCCACTAGGTGCTAAAGGTAATGCTTCTAGCAAGACAATGAAAGAAGGTATCATATGTCCTGGTAGTTTTTCTTGCAGAAAATTGCGTAACTCTGAGATGAGTTCGCTACTGTTTCTATCATCAGATTGAGGTACAACATAAGCCACCAAGCGCTTATCGTCAGGGTTTTCTTCTCTAACTACAACTACAATATTTTTAACTGCTTGGTGTTGACCCAACAATGACTCAATCTCTCCCAATTCTACGCGGAAACCACGAATTTTTACCTGATGGTCAATACGTCCGAGAAATTCTATATTTCCATCTGGAAGCCATCTTCCTAAATCTCCAGTTTTATAAATTAAATCTGGGCGATTTCCTGGTAACTTTTGAGCAATATCTGTAAACGGATTCGGAACAAAACTTAACTGAGTTTTTTCTTCGTTTTTCCAGTAACCAGCACCTACACCAATTCCCGATACACAAATTTCTCCAGGAGCGCCAATAGGTAATAATTTCATTTGCTCATCGAGAATATAGAGATTGAGGTTAGCTAGTGGTTTTCCTATGGGAATTGTGCGTTGATTTTCTGGTAAAGGTTTATCAACAATAAATTGAGTGATATCATCAGCAGCTTCGCTAGGGCCATAAGCATTCACAATCTTGATATTAGGGTATATTTCCAGCCACTGATTTACCCATTTAATCGCTACAGATTCACCCGATAACATCATCCATTGCAAATCAGGTAGTTCCCTTTCTGTATTTGGTAATTGCGAAATATATTCTAGTAATCCGCCAAATAAAGCTGGTACTAATTCCACAACAGTAATTTTTTCTGCTTTCAGGATTTTAAATAATTGTTCAGGAATAGCAACAATTTCAATATCTACAATTACAGTCTTTCCACCGATTAAAATCGGTGCTAAAAATTGCCATATAGAAATATCCGTTGATGAAGGTGCGCTTTGTAAAAAACAAAATTCTGCGGTTGATTTTAGCTCATCAAACTGGGCATAAATATGATTAATAGCACCATCATGTCTCACCATTGTTCCCTTTGGTAATCCTGTAGAACCAGAAGTATAAATCGTATAAGCTATGTCAATTCCCTTGTTGACTGGCTCTAGATTTTCTTGGGAAATATTACTAAAATTAAGTTGCTGGTAGATGATTAATTCCCGGTTATGAGACCAATTTATATTGTCAGTAATGACTTTATCTAAACAAATAATAGACTTTAATTGAGAACATTTATCTGTTAAGTCAGTCAAAATATTTAATAAAGTAGCATCAGTCAAGAGAAACTTAACTTCGCTATTAGTTAACATATATTCAATTCGATTTGCAGGATAAGTACTATCAATAGGTACGTACACTCCACCTGCTTTGTATATAGCTAGAATAGCAATCAAAAAATTTATGTCTCGGTCTTTAAATATACCGACCAAGTCGTCTTTACTCAGTCCTAGTTGACGCAATGTAATAGCCAACTGATTAGCAGCTTCATTTAGTTCTTGATAAGTTAATTTTTTTTGTTGATGAACTACAGCTATATTATGCGGGGTTTTATATACCTGCTGTTCAAATAACTGATTGATTGTTTGCTCAACTGGATATGATTGATGATTATTATTGAAATATTTTAATAGCTGATCTCTATCAAATTCTGAGAATAAAGTAATATCTGATATTTTTTCATTGATATTATTGAGCGCATTTTTCAAAAAACTACTGTAATATCTGCTAAATAGGTTGATATTCTCATCTCGAAAAAGATGGTTGCTATACTCTATATTGAGAGTAATGGATTCTTCATTAATCGAAAAAGAAAATACCAGATCGCAATCGCAATCATTGATGATATTCTTATCATGAATATTTTCTAATAAAACTACTACATTAAACAATGGACAATGATGAGAAATTGATGGGATGTTTAATAACGAAATTAACTCTTCTAAATCGCAGTTTTGATTATTGTAAGCATCGATAATTTCATCTTTAACTTGTAAAAGATAATCTTTGAAGGATATGTGAGATTTTACCTGAGTCCGCAAAGGAATAAATTTAGCTTTTACATCCTTTGTAGCAATTTCTGCATATCTAGGTATTCCCGCGATCGCATCATTTTTGCGACTATATTTATATAACAATATATTCAATGCAGATAACAGTATCCAGTAAGTTGAAAACTCAGAACCTTGACTGAGTTTGATGATTTTTTGAGATACATCATGGGATAGTTCCAAGCCCAGAGACTTGTTTCTCTTACAAGAAAATACAGGTCTGACATAATCCAGCATGAGATTAGTTTCTGGAAGTTCTCCTGATAACTTATTTAGCCAATAAATTTTTTGCGCTAATAAGTCGTTTTTATGTTCTTGTCCATCCATATTTATATGCTCCTAAAAAATACTGGTTGATTAATAAAGTCAATAAGCTTACTTACTTAATTTTGCAGACAGTCCTTAAAAGCTTGCTTGAGGATTAAACAGCCTTTTTGTAAAGTAAATATATCAATGACCAAAGGAGGTAAAATTTTAATTACCGTATTATTTCTACCTGCTGTCTCAACTATTAATCCTAGTTCAAAACAACGTGATGTTATGCTTTTAGAAAAATTTTTACCGCCGAAATTTTGAACATCAATACCCCAAATCATGCCAATTCCCCGGATGATTATGTTTTCGCTAATTGCTGCTATCTCTTGATTCAAAAATTCTTTTAAGAAAAGCTCTTTTTCTTTAACATCTAATTCCAGAGAACTACTTTCTCTATACTCTAAAGCCGCCGTAGCTCCAATAAATGCTAATTGATTACCACGAAAAGTACCGTTATGTTCGCCTGGTTCCCATATATCTAATTCTGGTTTAATTAATAGTAGTGACATTGGTAATCCATAGCCACTAATAGATTTAGATAATATGACCATATCGGGCACTATACCTGCTCTTTCAAAAGAAAAAAAAGCGCCTGTTCTACCACAACCAACTTGAATATCATCACAGATTAATAAAATATCATGCTCGTCACACAATTTTCTCAATCTTTGCATCCATTCAATGGGAGCAACAATAACTCCCCCTTCAGCTTGCACTGTTTCAAAGATAATTGCGGCTGGTTTTTCTATGCCCGAATTGACATCATTTAAAACTGAGTCTATATATTTTATAGTGTCAAAACTCTCCATAAATCCGTAGGGGTAAGGCATAAAGGTGACATTATTTAAGGTGCCAATTGTACCTGCCTTAATTCCCTTATTAGCAGTAATTGCTAAACTACCTAAAGTCATGCCATGATAAGCTCCCATAAAGGAGAATATACCTGGATTATTTTTGACTTTTCTTGCTAATTTTAAAGCTGCTTCTACCGCATTAGTTCCAGTTGGGCCGCAGAACTGAATGCGATAATCTAGCTGTTTTGCAGTTAATACTGTCTCATTAAATTTTGATAAGAATTTTTCTTTAGCAGAAGTATACATATCTAAACCATGTGATATTCCATCTGCATTTAAATAAGATATGATTTGATTTTTGATATAGTCATGATTGTGTCCGTAGTTTAAAGCACCCGCACCTGCAAAAAAATCTATATATTCTTGACCTGATTCGTCATAAACAATGGAACCCTTAGCCCGATGAAATATTGTCGGAAAATTGCGACAATAACTTCTGACGTTTGATTCACACTTTTCAAAAATATTCATAGTTTTGGCTACTGTGATGAAAATAATACAATTGACTTAAACACAATCGAAATTTAATGACATTTGGTTTTTGAGCATGACTAATTCAGGATGGAGTTTTTGCTCTGTTAAAGACAATAATTCCTGAATAGTTAAATTCAAATTATTCGCCATATTTTCGAGTAATATTTTCAGATGCTCCAGGATATTTACAATAGTTGCTGCTGCAAAAAGCTGGAAGTCATAATTAATGCCAATTGTCAGTTCTGAACCAGGATATCCAACTATCGTTAAAGGATAATTAGTTTTGTAAAAAGAATTATGTTCAGAAATATTTAAACTTCCCCATTCTTCCAAAAATCTGCCTGTTTTTTGGTTTTCAAACACGACAAAGCTAGCAAATAATGGCAGATTTCCTCTTACTTGACTACATTTTTGAACATCTACCAAGGGGTAGTATTCATATTCCCGAATTTCTACTAATTGAGTTTGTAATTCTTGTAGCCAAGGTAATAAATCATCATCCATATTTACCTTGAGGTGTACTGGTAAGGTATTCACCATTTCCCCTACCATTAACTCTGCTCCTGGTAAATCTACTGGGCGACCGGAAAAAGTACAGCCATAGATAACATTATTTTTGCCACTATAGTGACATAGAAGTATCGCCCAAGCTCCTTGAACAAGGGTGTTAATAGTTAGGTGATGTTGTCTTGCTAATGTTTCTAAATTTTTTGTAGTTGCTGCCGATAAGCTAATTTGTATATCCTCGTAGCGTTCTTCTAAATTAGATAAGTTCTGGGAATAAAGATTAGCTAAAGAAGTAGGCTCTTTGACTCCTTTCAGTTGCTGTCGCCAAAATTCTGCTGCTTGAGATAAATCCTGTTGTTGTAACCAGTTAATGTAGTCCCCAAAGCAACTACCGGACATTAAAGGCGCATCTTGATTTTGGGAATACGCTTCATAAATTTGAATAACATCATTTAATAGGAAGGGAATAGACCAGCCATCAAGAATAATCAAATGCCAAACGCAGACAAGGTAGTAAACATTGTCTTCTACTTGAAACAAAGCTAGGCGGATTAGAGGCGCTTGGGAAAAATCAAAACCCCGCAGGCGATCGCTCTTGAGAAAGGACTTTAATTTTGCTTGCTGTGCATCTGGCGCAATTCCCCGCCAATCTTGATATTCTATAGAGACTTCGATTTGGTCATGTACAACTTGTAATGGTTTTTCTAATTCTTCCCAATAGAAACTAGTACGTAATACTGTATGTAAGGCTGATAATTGTTGCCAAGCACGCTCAAAAGCAGAAAGATTGAGATTACCTTTAAAAGTGTAGATGTCCTGCATGTGGTAAAGTCCCAGTTCAGGGGCGTGCAGAGCATGGAACAAAATACCATGCTGTATGGGAGAAAGTGGGTAGATATCTTGAATGTCTTCTCTCATATTTTTTGATTTTTACTTGTTCGTTTGACTTTTGCTAAAAATCGGTCAAGTTCTGTTTGATTCAAGTTGGCTTTGGAGAAGTGAGCAGATGTATCATTTTTCGTAATTTTTGGTTCTGCTGAAATTACATTTTGACTAACAGCTACACTTGCCAAATTTGCCACTGTTTGATGTTGAAATAATTGTTTAACAGTCAGTTTTATCCCAGCTTGATTAGCTTTAGTGATGACGACAATCGCCACAATAGAATCCCCACCTAATTCAAAAAAGTTATCGAAAATCCCTACTCGCTCCACACCCAAAACTTCTGTAAAAATTTCAGTCAGTTTGGTTTCTACAAAATTACGAGGTTTTACGACTTCTTGATTGACTCCAAGTTTTGCTATATCCGGTGTAGGTAGGGCTTTGCGGTCAACTTTACCATTAGGAGTAAGTGGTAATGCTTCTAATATGACAAAAGCTGCTGGTATCATGTAGTTTGGCAACTTTGTCTCTAAGAAATTGCGTAGTTCAGAAATCGTTGGTGTTAGCTCTTTTGTGGGGACAATATAAGCTACTAGACGTTGAGACGCTGAATCTTCTCTTACCGTCACAACAGTTTCTCGCACTCCTGAATATTGGCTAATAACTGCCTCAATTTCTCCTAATTCAATGCGGAAACCACGAATTTTTACTTGGTGATCAATTCGACCAAGATATTCAATTTCTCTATTGGGTAAATACCGCGCTAAGTCGCCAGTTTTATATAAACGTGCTGATGCTCGATCGCTAAAAGGATGAGAGATAAATTTCTCTGCTGTTAAATCTGGACGATTGAAGTAACCTCTAGCTAGTCCTGCGCCACCAATACATAATTCCCCTGGTACACCGTCAGGAACTAACTGATTATATTGGTCAAGGATGTAAAGTTGTGTGTTAGCAATTGGGGAACTAATGGGTACAGTTTTATTAACAGTTTTTATTTGACTAGCGGCTGACCAAATTGTGGTTTCTGTCGGGCCATACATATTCCATAAAGAACTACATCTTTGTAATAATTGACTCGCTAAAGGTGCAGATAAAGCTTCTCCACCACAGAGAATTTTTAATTGAAGATTTTCATCCCAACCTGAAGCTAAAAGTAACTTCCATGTAGCTGGTGTAGCTTGCATGACTGTTGCTTTTGATGCTTTGATTTTTGCTAACAATTGGATGCCATCAGCGATAACTTCTTGACTAGCTACTATTAAACAAGCACCAACTATGAGAGGTAGAAAAATCTCTAAGGCGGCAATATCAAAAGAATATGTTGTAACTGCTAGTAATTTATCTTGAGATGTTAATCCTGGGGCTTGTTTCATGGAGTACAAAAAGTTACTCAGAGCCATGTGAGGAATTTGTACACCTTTTGGTTTGCCTGTAGAACCAGAAGTATAAATAATATAAGCTAAGTTCTCAGTTGTGAGTTCAGAAGATAAATTATTTTGGCTGTGTTGGGCTATGATATGCCAATCACTATCTAGACAAACTATTTGCGCTTGATGCTGTGGTAATAACTCCAGTAATGAGGCTTGAGTTAATAATACTGAAGCTTGGGTATCTTCTAATATATATTCTAATCTTTGTTGGGGATAATTAGGGTCAAGGGGTATATAAGCACCACCAGCTTTGAGAATTGCTAATAACCCAATTACCATTTCTAAAGAACGCTCGATACATATCCCAACTAATACTTCTGGTTTGACTCCCAGAGAACGTAAATAATGAGCGAGTTGATTTGCTTTGGCGTTGAGTTCTTGATAGGTTAATTGTTGATTTTCATAGATAACTGCAACGGCGTCTGGTGTTTTTTCTACTTGTTGTGCAAATAATTCATGGATAAATTTATCAACAGGATAGGTAATTTCTCTGTTGTGCGACTGTTGTAATAGTTGATGCTGTTCAGATGATGTTAATAATGGTAGCTGAGATAAACGCTGTTGTGGATTGGCGATAATTCCTTCCAGTAAAGTTTGGAAATGCCCCGCCATTCGCTTGATTGTGCTTTCTTGAAATAAATCGCTATTGTATTCAAAATGAGCAACTAAACCCTCGATAGTTTCTGTCATATCTAGGGTTAAATCAAATTTGGCAGTACCACTGTCAACAGGTAAATAACTTAAATTTAAGCCAGGTAATTCTAAAGCTGACATCGATGCATTTTGCAGCACAAACATCACTTGAAATATGGGTGTATGGCTTAAATTGCGTTGGGGTTGCAGTTCTTCTACTAACAACTCAAAAGGTAAATCTTGGTGAGCATAAGCACCTAAAGCAACTTCTCGCACCCGTTTTAGTAGTTCAATAAAACTGGGATTTCCAGCTAAGTTAGTTCGCAGTACAAGGGTATTGATAAATAGTCCAATCAGCCCTTCTAACTCGATGCGATCGCGGTTAGCAATTGGCGAACCGATCGCCAGATCTTCGCTACCTGTATAACGGTATAGTAAGGTTTGGAATGCTGCTAGCAATGTCATAAACAAGGTAGTTCCCTGTTGCTGACTCAACTGATTTAAGCCTACAGATAGCTGCTGGGGTAACTTAAAACTGTATGTAGCACCTTGAAAGCTTTGAACGGCGGGACGAGGAAAATCTGTTGGTAACTCTAATAATTCTGGTACACCCTCTAACTGCTGTCGCCAGTAAGATATCTGCGATTCTAGTCTTTCTCCTTGTAACCATTGTCGCTGCCAAGCTGCAAAATCGACATATTGAATTGGTAACTCAACTAATGGTGCGGGTTGTTCTTCACAAAAAGCTTGATAAAGGGTAGCAAATTCACGCACTAAAATATCTGTTGACCAAGCATCAGAGGCAATATGATGCATTGTCAAAAGTAATACGTGTTCCTCTTCGCTCAGGCGCAGTAATTTGACGCGCAGTAAAAAACCATCGTTTAAATCAAAGGGTTTTTGTGCTTCTTCTTTTGCTTGTTGTTGAATTTGTAATTCCTGTTGATTTGTAGGCAAATTACTAATATCTAATATCGGCAATTGTACTGCTGCTGGTGGTAATATCACCGCCACAGGTTGCCCTTCTATTGTATGGAAATTAGTTCGTAAAGCTTCGTGACGGCGTAAAATCTCATTGAAACTTTGTTGTAAGGCTTCTATATTTAGTTGTCCCTGTAAACGCACAGCACCGGGCATATTATAAGCAGAACTGTGCATTTCTAACTGAGCCAAAAACCAGAAACGCTGTTGAGCAAATGACAAAGGTAAATGTGGCGATGGGCAAAGCCCCGTCTCTGACGAACGCTCAATTCGCTCAATCTTTGTTGCTTCAACTTCTAAATTGGCTTTGGTAGCTTTTTCAATATCTTTAGCTAATCCAGCTATTGTGGGTTTTTCAAAGATGCGACGTAAAGGCAATTCTATTTGAAAGACTTGTCTTATTTGAGAAACCAGACGAGTTGCTAGTAAGGAGTGTCCTCCCAAATTGAAGAAATTATGATGAATACCTATATTGTCAATTCCTAATACATCTGTCCAGATATTTACTAGCATTTCTTCAATTGCTGTTGAAGGAGCGATAAAATCTGATTCAAATAATAGTTGTGTTGCTTCTGGTGCTGGTAATGCCCGCCGATCTAACTTACCATTAGGGGTTATTGGCAATGTTTCTAGTGCTACAAAAGCAGCAGGTATCATGTATTCAGGAAGCTTTTGCTCTAGAAATTCCCGTAAGTCTAAAGCTAATTGACACTGGGCATTCTGGACAAAATATGCAACCAAACGTTGATCGCCAGGAATATCTTCTCTAGGAATTACGACAGCTTCACCCACATTTGGATGCTGCTTGATGACTGCTTCAATTTCTCCTAATTCGATGCGGAAGCCCCGCAGTTTAATTTGATAATCTAGTCTGCCTAAAAATGCAATATTACCATCTGCTAAATATTTGGCTTTGTCGCCAGTTTTATATAATCTTTTTTCCCCATTCCAGAGGATAAATTTCTCTTTTGTTAAATCTGGTCGATTGAGATAACCTTGGGCTAATCCCTCCCCACCAATATAAATTTCTCCTGAAATACCCACAGGAACTGGTTGAAGATAGGGGTCTAATATATAAATTTCTGTGTTCGCCAACGGACGACCAATTGGTACTAATTCATTCGCAAATAAATTAATTTCTGTATATTCAAAATATGTACTATCAATAGTTGCTTCTGTTACACCATAGGAATTAATTAAGCGTGTTTGCTCGCCACAAAAACGTTGAAATCCTTGATATTCTTTGACATATAAAGCATCTGAACCAACTACTAGCAAGCGCATAAAGTGAAGATTTTGCTCAGTTATTTCGAGATATTGAACTAAGTTCTTCAACACCACGGGAACAAATTCAGCACTATCAACTTTTTCTGCGAGCATGAGTTGATATAACTGTTGTGCTTCTAACAGCAATTCACGGGGACACAAGACTAACTTAGCACCACTACACAGAGCGCGAATTAAATCCCCTGAAAAGACATCAAATGCAAAACTCGCCATTTGCAGGTGACTTGTTAGCGAATCAAGTTGATAGGCTTTAGTCCAAGCAGTAAATTTATTTACCAAACTGCGATGCGCGATCGCTACTCCTTTAGACTTGCCTGTAGAACCTGATGTATAAATTACATAAGCTAAATCATCTGGGGTGCTATGAGTAACTGGATTTATCTGGCTGTGTTGAGATATGATTTCCCAGTCAGTATCTAAACAAACAAAGGGTAGATTTTCAATTGGTAAGCTAGATACTAGTTTTTGTTGAGTTAGCAATACCGAAACTTGTGAATCACTCAACATGAAACTCAAGCGTTCTTGGGGATAAGCAGGATCTAAAGGTACATAAGCTCTACCAGCTTTGAGAACTGCCAATAATGCGACAATCATCTCTATAGAGCGCTCAACGCAAATCCCAACTAGTACATTTTTATTTACTCCTAAGGAATGTAAATAATGTGCTAGTTGATTAGCTTTATTGTTTAATTCTTCATAGGTTATTCGCTGTTGTTGAAATACTACTGCTACTGCATTTGGAGTTTTGTTGACACACTTTTCAAATAACTGATGAATACACTTATCTTGGGGATATTCAACTTGATTATTGTTCCAATTATACAGCAAATCATTTTCTGCGGCTGTTGTCAGCAGAGGTAAAGACGCTATTTTCTGCTCTGGATTAGCAATAATTCCTGCTAGTAAAGTTTGAAAATGTTCTGCTATACGAGTAATAGTATCTGCATTAAATAAATCACTGCTATATTCCCATGTTCCTATCAGTTCCTCTTCTTGTTCTACCATATCTAGGCTTAAGTCAAACTGAGTCGTTTCACTTTCTGCCTCTGATATAGTTAAAGTTAGTTCCCCTATTTGCAAAGATGGCATGAGGTTGTTATTCAGGGAAAACCAAATTTGAAAAAGCGGGTTATGGCTGAGGTTGCGTTCTGGCTGAATTTCTTCTACTAACTGTTCAAAAGGTAAATCTTGGTGAGTATAAGCGTCTAATGTTGTTTCTTTAACTCGTGTCAGTAAATCTAGAAAACGAGGATTACCACTGACATCAGTTCGCAACACTAAAGTATTGACAAAAAATCCAATTAACTTTTCAATTTGCGGCAGATTGCGATTAGCGATCGCAGTTCCAATAATAATATCATTTTCTTGACTGTACCGATACAGCAGGATTTTGAAAGCAGTCAGCAATGTCATAAATAAAGTAGTACCTGTTTGCTGACTGAGTGCTTTTAATGCAGTGGTTAAAGATTTAGATACGCTGAACGAATGACTTTTTCCTTTGTAAGACTGAACCGCAGGGCGAGGATAATCTGTTGGGAGTTGTAATACTGGTAAAGAGCTACCTAATTTTTGCTTCCAGTAATTTTTTTGGGCTGTTAGTGCTTCTCCTTGTAAGTACTCTTGTTGCCAAATCGCAAAGTCTCCATACTGAATTGGCAGTTCAGGTAATGGTGAGCTTTTACCTTCACAAAAAGCTTGATATATTGTTGCTAATTCATGTATTAATACACCTATTGACCAACCATCAGAAACAATATGGTGCATCGTAAATAATAATATATGTTCTGCTGAATTTAATAGCAGTAACTTGGCTCTTAATAACAGGTCATTGTTAAGTTCAAAGGGTTGCTGTGCTTCTTGATGTGCTAGTTTATTTACTTCTACTATTTGTTGATTTATAGGCAGTTCACTAATATCAAACACAGGCAAGTATAAGATTTTTGACTGATAAATAAACGCAAGAGGTTTACCTTCTATAGTTTGAAAATTACAGCGCAAAACTTCATGACGGTTGAGAATTTCTTGTAAACTATCTTGCAGAGCCTGAAAATTTAATTTTCCTTGTAGACGAACTACAGCAGGCATATTATAGAATGGGTTATTTGGCTCTAACTGTGCCAAAAACCATAACCTTTGTTGCGCAAATGATAAGGGAACAGGATTCTGCTGAGAACGACGGGGAATAAATTTTTGTTGCTTATCTGTTTTGAGTTCACCCCGCAAGCGTTTTTCTAAAAGTGCTTGTTTTGCAGGTGATAGTTGAGAACGTCTGTTAGAAATTTCATTTTTTTTGTTATTCATAGTCATATTTGAATATTTTTTAAATATATGTACCTATTCCCGTCTCTCAAAAATTAACTTGCCTGAAATTTGATATATGCAGGTACAGGCTGAATGCGCGTTAAATCATTTTTTAGAACTATCAAGTCATCATTTTTGGCAATTTCTTTAAAACCAGCAAATTTATAAGATATATACATCATGCGATTGCGATTATTGGATACAAATTCTGATAATAGGCGGACGTTGTTGGTTTTAGCTAAACTCATCACATAATTCAACATAACTGTTCCCACTCCTCTTGACATCACACGACAAGACATCAATAAAAGCTTGATTTTCCAAACATCTGCTTGACATTCAATTAACACTAAACCGATTTTTCCATAACTGCCATACTTATCTTCTAAACTAGCAATTAGCAATTTATGATTTTCGGAAGTGCGAAAATTATTGAGTTCATCATATGAATATGTATAACCAGTTGTATTTAATTGGTTAGTGCGTAAGGTTAATTCTTCTGCGCGTTGCAAATCTTCTTCTTGTGCCAAGGATATAGTGAAGTTCATATTGAGTGTAGCCAAGAATTCTTCTGCTGTACCCACAAAATCTTTCTCAGCATTTTGACGCTCAATATCACTAAGATACATGAATCTTCTCAGGCGAGAATCTTCCGTCAAAAACCGAGGATTCATGACAGGCATATCTAGAATCTTACCGATTTCATCAGCATTTATACAAAGAATTTCCGGGACAGAAAACTTTACTTCTTCTAGCTCAAATAATTGGTCATCTACAAAAGCGATCGCATCTAGTCCAATATTTAGTAACTTAGCAATTTCTTTCAAAGAAGATGCTTTAGAATTCCAATTAATTTGGGGGTATAAAAAATATTCTTTTAAACCATATTCTTCTAATTTAGCTATTGCTGTTGCATAATCATTTTTGCTAGTAATAGATTGCAAGATACCGCGATTATCTAAAGTATGAATGATATTTACTATATTTTCTCTTAGAATAACTTGCTCATCTTCTAATAAAATTCCATCCCAGAAAGTATTATCTAAATCCCAAACGAGGCATTTAATAACTTTCTTATCTTCTTGTTGACTATTAATGTTTTGTTCTTGAATGCCAACCATAGCTAATCTCGCAATTATTTACTTATCTCAACAGTTAATGTAATGCTTTATATTTGATTGCCATAGATTAAACTTTGTCTGTTAATTTACTTTGCCAAGCAGTAGCAACGCTGGAAATAAAATAATCTTGATATCCTGATTCAGCAATCGTAATTTCTTGAATTTGCGTGCTACCTTCAATAATTTCCATAATTTTGGAATCTCGTAAATATCGTTCTACAGGATATTCGCTACTGCAACCATTTCCACCATGAATTTGTACAGCATCATTGGCAATTTTAGTTGCTGCTGTAGATGCAAAATACTTGGCAATAGAAGTTTCTATAATCGAGTTAGGATGGTTGATATCTTTGAGATAACCCGCTTGATAGCATAACAATCTTGCTGCTTTGATATTAGCTATCATCTGAGTAATCTTTTGGCGGATTAATTGATGTTCTTTGAGGTACACATCAAATTGTTTGCGATCGCTAGTATATTTGATGCAAGCTTCTAAACAAGCTTGAGCAATACCTACACAACCACAGGCGACACTATATCTGCCATAATCAAGTGTAGAAGCAGCAATGTAAGCAAAGCCAAAACCCAATTTACCGACTAAATTTTCTTCAGCAACCTCACAGTTATTAAACTGTAATTCTGCTACCATTGATGCTCTAGTACCTAAAATACCAGACATTTGTTTTACCAAAAGACCTGGATTATTTTTTTTCACTAAAAAAGCAGTCGGTTTACCTTCGCATTTAGCAAATACCAAAAATAAATCTGCTATTTGTCCATAAGTAATCCATTTTTTTCGCCCATTTAAAATATAAGCATTACCTGTAAATGTTGCTGTGGTTTCTACACTTTTAGCATCGCTACCTACATTCGGTTCGCTTAATGCAAAAGCACCTATAATTTCTCCCAATGCTAATTTGGGAAGCCAATAATCTTTTTGAAATTTACTTCCCCATTTGCATATAGCTTGGGAAACCATGTTATGAACTGTCAGCAAACTCCGCACAGAAGAACATCCCCGGCCAATTTCTTCGTTGAGAATACCGTAACTAATCATGTCCATTCCTTCGCCGCCATATTCTTGTGGTAATACAGCACCAAGAAAACCACGTTGAGCAATTTTTTTGATTAGTTCAGGGGGAGTAAATTCTTTTTTATCCCATTCACCAGCATGAGGAAATATTTCCTCATCGACAAAGGCTCTAATCTCAGCTTGATAATTTTTTTGTTGCGGAGTTAGTTCTAGTTTCATAATCCTATTTGTGCTATAAATTATTGCACAGATAAAGCAGTTTTACGCTCAACTAAATTGCTGATAGAATTGATGGTGCGGAAATTATCAAATTCCAAGTCTTCGTTTTCAATAGTGATTTGAAATTCTTGTTCTATAAATAAAACAAGTTGCATAGCAAACATAGAATTAACAAAGCCTAAAGAAAAAATGTCTTCGTCAGATTGTAAATCATGATTGCCAAAAAATCTAGAAAGAAATGCTTTAATTTGGGTTTGAATTTTCTGCATTGTGCTGCAAATTCCTATTTATTGGTATACATAAAAACCTTGTCCATTTTTTCTACCATATAGTCCCGCATCTACCATTTTTTTGAGTAGAGGGCATGGTCGATATTTACTATCGTTAAAGTTTTCGTACAAAACTTCAATAGAAAATAAAATCGTATCTAAACCAATTAAATCTGCCGTTTCTAAAGGCCCCATTTTATGACCAAAACAGCCTTTAAAGATTTTATCTACATCTTCTGCTGTTGCAACTTGGTCGTGCAATAAGAAAACAGCTTCGTTAATAGTTAACATTAACACGCGGTTAGAAACAAAACCGGGTGAATCATTAACAATTACGCACTCTTTACCCATCTGAGCTAGCATGTTTTTAGCTGTCTCAATTGTGTTTTCTGAAGTATGGTAGCCACGAATCATCTCTACCATTGGCTTCATTGGTACAGGGTTCATAAAGTGAATTCCCAGCACTTTATCGGCACGTTTAGTAGCCGAAGCAATGCGAGTAATAGGAATTGCGGATGTGTTAGCAGCAAATATACAATCTGCTGGGCAGATGGCATCAATTAAAGAATATACTTGTTTTTTATTATCCCATTTTTCGGTGACATTTTCTATAAGAAATTCAGCTTTTTCTAAAAGTTTATAGTTTGTCGAAAATTCTATTTTCTCGATGACTTCTTCTAGATTAGTTGTTTTGTCTTTTTTCTGAAACAAACACTGGAAGCGAATATTATTTTTAATTTCTTGTTTAGCTTTATCGAGAATTTGTTCTTTAATATCTACCAAAATTACATCATGGTTGGTTTGAGCAAGATTTTGGGCAACTCCTATCCCCATCACACCTGCACCAACAACACCAACAGTTTGAATTTTCATAGTTGTTATCCTGAATGAATTAAGGTTTTTTAACTTATTAGAGAATGCGGTGCGTTACAGGGGAAACGCACTCTACATATAGCCATTCCCAGTTAAGTGAGGTACAGATTTAATGTTTTTCAAAGCAGAGGGGTGCAGGGGAAAGCGCAGAGTTACGCAGAGATTTTTTCAAATTTATTAGTGATAATCAGTACCTCAGCAGATTAGGAAACGCTATATACTGCTAATTTGACAGTTGCATATCAGATGTTTCTTCTAATTCCTCTAATTCTTCTATGAGAATTTCTTCAATTACTAAGGCGAATTCGGCAATAGTAGGAGCTTCAAACAACAGGCGTACTGGTAAATCGATTTGAAAAATTGTGCGAAGTTGAGAAATTAAGACCGTTCCTGTTAGTGAATCTCCGCCTAATGCAAAGAAGCTGTCATGAATACCTATTTGTTCCATACCCAGAAATTCTTGATAAACTTCAACCAGTTTTTGCTCTAACTCGTTAGTAGGAGGAGCATAGGCATTTTTTAATTTTGGTCGGGAATGATGAGTAGTTAAATTAGTTTGGGTAACAGTATTTTTATCAGTAAATGCGGCTGAGGCAGTCGCCTGAGCTAAGATTATATGGTCTGTAAAAGGTGCAAATTCTGAAAACGCTATCATCTTTTCAAAACCATGATATTTGAGTTCTTGTTCCCATTTTTTTTGAGATAAAAAGGGATTGCACATATTACGATCGCCTTGTGCATCTTCTATCGGATTCATCAGCAGCGCGTCAATAAACTCAAACTCTAGCCTGGGTTGAGTTGTTTCCCAAAGTAGTAGTAAACCCCCAGGTGCAAGTAAAGAACGAAGCCGTTCGAGAGTCTCTCCAATATTTTTAGAAACGTGTAGCACTTGAAAAGCCACGATGACATCAAAACTGTAACTTGAATATCCCTGTTCTTGTGGCGATCGCTCAATATCTAATAACTCATATTCCACAAATGAATAATCGCTAAATTTCTTTTTGGCTGTATTCAAAAAGAAGCTACCCACATCGGTAAAAGTATATTTTGTTCTCTGGGGTGGCAGCATAGGTAATAATTCTGCTGTACCTGTACCAGTTCCACCACCAATTTCCAAAATTCTCAAATTTATATCTGATGGTAATACGTTTAGAGCTTGTTCTAAACATACCCGCATGATGGAGTTATAGTACAAATCTTCAGGTAATTGTTGAACTGAAAATTCTCCTTCTTTTAATAATGTGGAAACATGAAACTCTAATGGTTCTTTTTCCCCAGTTAGTAACGCCACCATATTTTCACCATAGAGTTGTAATAGCTCTATTGGTTGTGGTGTGTCTCTCCATTTGGCTTTAACTTCTATCAATAACTGGTTAACAAACTCGGCGGAAATTGGTGATAAATTGCTAAATAATTCCTGTTCTTGATTTAACTTACCTTGTTCTACCAATATTTTCAGCCATCGGTTTAATAATTCTTTGTAGGGAGGAATAATCTTAGATTCTGCAAACAATTCCTCTAACGAATACTTGCGATCGCGATTCTGGAAAACTCCTAATTGTGATATTGCTAGATGAATATAAGCAATACACAAGCGATCGCACCATTCTCTCTTCTCTTGGAAAATTTGCTCGTCAAAGTTTGCAACACTCATACTAGCTTGGCGTTGACCAACTTCTACGAGAGATTGCCAAAGTCTTGATGTAGATTTGGGTTGCGAAGTTATTTCTACAGGTGATAATTTTTGTGGTTCAATCCAATATCTTTGGCGCTCAAAGGGATAAGTTGGTAAAGGAAGCCGATATCGACGCTCATGGCTATGAAATCCTGTCCAATCAATCTTGACCCCCTCTAACCATAGCTGACCTAATGTATTCAAAATAAAAGCAATATCTGATTGTTTCTCATAAACATAGCGCAGGGAAGATAATACTACTAAGTCATCTCCAGCAATATTATCTAAACATTGCTTTGCTAAACTGCTTAATGCTTGTCCTGCGCCTACTTCCAATAAAATCGGATTGTGTTGTTGCCATAGTTGCTGTAATCCATCAGCAAAGCGCACTGGTTGACATAGATGCTGTGTCCAATAGCTGGGGTTTGTGGCTTGTGCGGTGGTAATCCAGGTTCCGGTGACGTTGGAAAGATAAGGGATTTGCGGTGGTTGGAGATTGATAGTTTGTACTAGTTGGGTAAAAGAGTCTGCGATCGCTTCCATCATGAAAGAATGAAAAGCGTGGGATGTCTGCAATTGACGACAGGCTAAACCCTTGGCGCGTAACTCTTGTGACAATTCCTCTACGGCTTGAATAGTTCCCGCCACAACACATTGAGATGCGCCATTAACTGCTGACAGAGAAAGATTTTCATTTAAATAAGGTTGTACTTGTTGCTCTGTTAAAGGAACCGCTAACATCGCTCCCCCTGGCAACTTTTGAATCATTTGCGCCCTAGCAGCCACCAGAGCGATCGCATCTTCTAGAGATAATACTCCTGCTAAGGTTGCAGCTACATATTCACCAATGCTGTAACCAATCATTGCTACAGGATGAATACCCCAAGACATCCATAATTGAGCTAAAGCATACTCAACAGCAAATAAAGTAGGCTGAGTCAAATAAGTTTGGTTGAGTTTCTCTGTAGCAGAGTCGATTGGTTGAGTGTCGCGCCCCAACATTTGGCGTAAATTAATACTTGGCTTTTCTTGACTTTCTACTGGCTTATTAGGAGGATAAATAACTTGTTTGAGGTCAGCACCCAGCAAAGGTTGAAAGAGAGCAAAACAACGGTCAAGATGTTCCCGAAAAGTTGGCTCTAATTGATACAGTTCAAGAGCCATATTAATGTACTGAGTTCCTAACCCAGTAAACATAAAGGTAATAGGGCGTTGATTCGCCTCCTGAATGTTCGTCAAAACTCGTTTAGGATTTTGCAGCGCAATTATCGCATCTGATATATCTTGACAAACAACCGCACGCCGATGAGTAAAGGGGTGGCGACCAACTTGTAATGTATAAGCCACATCTGCTAGGTTCTGTTCTGGATGCTGTTGCAGATGATTGACTAAATTTGCCGTCGCCGTCTCTAAAGCCGATTCAGTTTTAGCGGATAGACATAGTAAATATTTACTTTTGCCTTTTGACTTTTGACTTTTAACTTGTACTGGTGCTTCTTCCAAAACAACATGAGCATTAGTCCCGCCAAGACCAAAAGAACTCACTCCAGCACGGCGGGGTATACCATTTGTTTCCCATTTGCTAAGTTGAGTATTGACATAAAAAGGACTGTTGGCAAAGTCTATTTCTGGGTTGGGTGCTTCAAAATGCAAACTGGGTGGTATTTGTTTGTGCTGGAGTGCCAAAACAGTTTTAATTAAACCTGTGACACCAGACGCTACATTCAGATGGCTAACATTAGTCTTAACTGAACCGATGGCGCAGAAGTTCTTTTTATTAGTGCTAAAAGCCTTTTTCAACGCCCTAAATTCTATAGGATCGCCTAATGCTGTTCCTGTTCCGTGGGCTTCGATGTAAGTAAATGTTTCCGGTTCAAATCCAGCGATGGCTTGAGCTTCGGCAATTACTTCTGCTTGACCTGCAACACTAGGAGCAGTGAAACTAACTTTATCAGAACCGTCATTATTAATAGCTGAACCTTTAATCACCGCATAAATGCGATCGCCATCAGCCACAGCATCTTCTAATCTTTTAAGTACAACAATGCCTACTCCGTTTCCCGAAGGACAACCTTTGGCTTTCGCATCAAAAGCACGACAGTGACCATCAGGAGAAGTAATCCCACCTTCTTGGTAAAAATAGCCTTCTTTATGGGGAATTTCGATAGTAACTCCACCAGCCAGAGCTTTATCGCATTGGTAACTTAATAATCCTCGACAAGCTAAGTGAACCGCAACTAATGAGGTAGAGCAAGCTGTATTAACACTAACACTAGGCCCTTTTAAATTTAACTTGTAAGATACTCGCGTAGCTAGATAGTCTTTTTCATTACCAATTGTCATTGATAATGAATCTAAGGTTCTCAAATCAGGATGTGAAAGTAGGTTATGAATTAAATAACTACTGATGCTAGTTCCGGCATAAATACCAGTTAATTCTTTGTCGTCTTTGGGATTGTAACCAGCATTTTCTAATGCTTCCCAAGCACATTCTAAAAAAAGACGGTGTTGCGGATCTGTAATGGCTGCTTCTTTAGGTGTAAAGCCAAAAAATGCAGCGTCTAACATTTCAATTTCATCTACTACAGCCCTAGCTTTAACATAATAGGGATCGTCTAAGACAGCAGGCTCGACACCAGAATTGATCAATTCATCGTTACTGAAGAATGAAATAGATTCCACACCATTGCACAGATTATGCCAAAACTGATCGACATTCTTAGCACCAGGAAAGCGACCAGCCATCCCGATAACAGCTATACCTTTCAAATCGATATCTTGACTAACCACGCGCTTTTCTCCTTTGTTTCATCATTTTCTCTTCTTCAATGGCTTTTTCTTGCCTTTTCGCACGAGATTGAGCTTGCTGAACAGTAGTTTTGTCAACATCTTCCTGGCTTAAATATTGAGCTAGGGCGTTGATTGTCGGATATTCAAATAAATCTGTTGTAAATAAATCTCTTTGCAGTCTTTTTTGCAGTTGACTCTGCACTTTAACTATCAAGAGTGAATCACCACCGAGTTCAAAGAAGTTATCATAAATTCCTACTTCTTCAATTCCTAATAGTTGTTGCCAGACTTCTGCGATTATTTTCTCAGTTTCATTTCTAGGTGCAACATACGCATTAGTCAATTGAGGTCTTGCATGGGTTGGTTTTGAGGTATTTGTATTCCCTAAAGATGCCAGCATAGCTTGTGGATCAAAATTGCGATCGTGTTCTATCAAAGATGTTAAATCTTGAGTCGAAATCGCAATTTGAGGAGATGTACTGTTAAGAACGCGCTCAAATACTTCTACCCCTTCCGAAGGTATCACCGCATCCGCTAATAGAGTTTTTTCTTGAGAAATATCATATTTTTTAACTATTCGTTTTACCGCCTCAATTGACATTCCCACATCTAGCCAATCATTCCAGTTAATAGCTACTGTGAATGTGTTTTCTCTGTGAGCTTTGTAATAAGCAAAAGCATCAAGAAATTCATTGGCAGCACAATAGCCAACCTCACTAAATTTACTTCTATAAATGATAGAACTAAGAGATGAACAAAGAATCAAAAAATCTAGTTGAATATCTTTTAACAGGCTGTTCAGGACTAGTGTACCCTTGACTTTCGGAGCCATGATTTTTTCTGTCATTTCTCGTGTTCTGCGAGAAATTACACCAGCGTAATCAGGAACACCTGCACAATGAATAATACCATTAATTTGGGGAAATTTTTCTTGAACTGTTGCGAAAACTTTTTGCATCTGTTCAAGGTTAGATACATCAGCACTCAGGGCTAAAACTTCTGCACCGAAATCTTCTATTTCTTGTAATTTGCGAATTTTTTGACTGATATTATCTTCTGCATCATGAGTAGTTAGCCATTGTTCCCATTCTGATTTTTCTGGGAAATATGAACGCCCAATAAGAACTAATTTAGCTTGTACTGCCTTCGCTAAATGTGACGCTAAGGCCAGCCCCATACCTCCCAGCCCGCCTGTAATTAAATAAACTCCTCCTGGTTTTAATTTTGATATTTCTTTCTGTTTTTCTAAACGTACAGATTCAAAGGTTTGCACCCAACGATTAACACCACGATAGGCAATAACAATATCAGAAGATGGTGTTTTTAATTCTTGCAGTAAATTTTCTATAAATTTCTCATTTTGCCAATTTACATTGGTGGTAATGGCAATATCAATGCTACGACAGCTAATATTAGGATATTCTTGGGGAATTATCTTGACAGCACCTAATAAAGTCGCTTTTTCAGGATATAAGCAATCTTCTCCAATGACTGATTGCATATTATTGGAAACAACTGTAATTTGCAGTTGGCTTGTTATGTGTTGTTTTCCAATTGCTTGAGCTAAAAACAGCAGACTATAAAAACCTTTGTCTTGTAGTTGCTCTATTCCTGCTATTCCTGAAGGAGTATTATCAAAAGAAGTGACATTCCATAAATGAGCGATCGCAGTTGGGATTTGGTTCTGGGCGATCAATTCATTTACTAACGCATCATAATCACTACGTTGTTTGGGATTCAGGCTAAATGCGCGATCGCTTAACTTAGTAAACTGCACTCCCGCTTGAACTATAATTACATCCTGACCCTCAAGCTGAAGCCGTTTGGCTATTTCTTCACCTAAACCGATTTCATCAATAAATATCAGAGTGCAAGATTGATGATTAATCAATTGCTTCTGGTTGATAATTGATTGTTTCCACAAAGGTACATAAAACCAATCGTCTATATCAGCCTTTTTAGCTAATGGCTCAGATTTAGGACGTTCTTGTTCAATCCAGTAACGCTGACGCTCAAAAGGATAAGTTGGTAAGGGGAGACGATGACGAGTCTCGCCGCTATAGAATTTTGACCAATCTATCTGTACTCCATATAACCAAAGTTTACCTACAGAGTTCAGTAAAAACGCTATATCTGACTGCTTTTCTCTGGGATGAGGTAATGAACATAATGCGGCAGAATGAGAATGTTTTTTTGCTAAAGTACCTAAGCTGCGTCCTGGCCCTACTTCCAGCAAGATATAATTTGGCTCTTGCAGTAATGTGGAGATACCTGCACTAAACTGTACAGTTTGTCTTAAATGTCTTCCCCAGTAATTAGGATCTGTAGCTTGTTGGGCTGTAATCCATGTCCCCGTAACGTTGGAAATAAAAGGAAATTGGGGAGGATTTAGTTTAATTTTATGAACTTCTTTAGTGAATGGCTCTAAAATCGGTTCCATCATCCCAGAATGAAAGGCGTGGGATGTATGCAAACGGCGACAATCTACACCTAATGCTGTGAGTCTTGCTTGAATTGCGTCTATCGCATCATGAGTTCCAGAAACGACGCAGGAAGAGGGAGCATTACTAGCAGCTAAAGATAAATTTTCATTTAATAGACTTTGAACTTCTGCTGCTGACTGGGAAATTGCCAACATAGCACCAGCAGGAAGTTGTTGCATCAATCGCCCACGCCTAGCAACCAAAGCTAAAGCATCTTCTAGGGAAAATACACCAGCAAGACAAGCGGCGACATATTCACCAATGCTATGACCAATCATGGCACTAGGAGAAATCCCCCAAGACATCCATAATTTAGCTAAAGCATATTCGATTACAAATAAAGCGGGTTGAGCGATCGCAGTTTGTTGGAGTTTTTCGGCTACTGGTGATTCATTTTCCTGAGGATAAATAACTGAACGCAAATCCAATCCAAGATGAGGTTGGAGTAATTGACAGCATAAATCAACCTGTTCTTGAAAAATCGCCTCAGTCTGGTATAGTTCTTTACCCATATCCACATACTGAGAACCTTGTCCGGGAAACATGAAGGCGATCGCCCGATGACCAGATTCTTGGTATCTCGTAACTGCGGTATTTAAGGCATTTACGGCATCTGTGGTATCTTTACACACTAGCATCCGCCGATACTTAAACTCTCTGCGCCCTACCTGCAATGTATAAGCGACATCTGCAATATTTATTTCTGGGTGCTGCTGGAGGTGGTTGAGTAAATTTGTAGTTGCAGTCTCTAAAGCAGTTTCCATCTTAGCTGAGAGTAGCAATAATTTATACTTTCTCTCCTCTTTGCCTTCTTCCAAAAAGGGTGCTTCTTCTAGAATGACATGAGCATTCGTTCCACCCATACCCAAAGAACTGACACCAGCACGCCGAGGGGTAAATCCCGGCTTCCATTGGGTCAGTTTTGTGTTGACGTAAAAAGGACTATTAGCAAAATCAATTTTGGGGTTGGGTTGGTCAAAATTCAGACTGGGGGGTATTTGCTGATGTTGGAGAGCGAGAACCGTTTTGATTAAACCAGCAACTCCCGCAGCAGCGTCAAGATGACCAATATTTGTTTTCACTGAACCGATCGCACAAAAACCCTTTTGCTCGGTATGGGCGCGAAAAACCTTGGTGAGTGCTGCAATTTCTATGGGATCGCCCAAAGCTGTACCTGTACCGTGAGTTTCGATGTAACTAATAGTGTCAGGTTCAACCTCAGCCAATATCATTGCTTCAGCGATCGCTTCTGCTTGACCATCCACACTAGGGGCTGTAAAGCCAACTTTAGCCGCACCATCATTATTGATAGCAGCCCCTTTAATTACTGCATAGATGTAGTCACCATCTGCAACAGCTTCACTCAATCGCTTGAGAACTACCACACCTAAACCATTACCAATAGTGATTCCCTGTGCTTTTGCATCAAAGGCGTAGCAATGACCATCGGGGGATAAAGTTCCGCCCGGTTCATGTAAATAACCAGTTTTTTGGGGAATATGAATTGATACTCCTCCCGCCAAAGCCATGTCACATTGGTAATTTAATAAGCTTTGACAAGCGAGAGTAATACTCACTAATGAAGTCGAGCAAGCTGTTTGAATAGTTAAACTCGGCCCAGTCAGATTTAATTTGTAGGATAGGCGAGTCGCCAGATAATCTTTGTCATTTCCAATCGAAGTTTGATAACAAGTTACCGAGCCGACACTATCTTTATTTAAATCAAAAGTTAAATAGTTATTATGACTAGCACCTGCATAAACCCCAATGCGTTCTTTGCACCTAGTAGAGTCATAACCAGCATTTTCTAAAGCCGTATAAGCACATTCTAAAAATAAGCGATGTTGTGGATCTGTAGTTTCAGCTTCCTTAGGATTAATATCAAAAAATGCGGCATCAAATAGTTCAATATCTTCTAAGATGCACCCAGATTTTACATAATTTTTATCCTTAAGAAAAGATGAGTTGATGCCTGCGGCGGTTAATTCCTCATTTGTAAAATAGGAAATAGACTCTACCCCAGAGGATAAATTTTGCCAAAATTCTGCAATATTTTTGGCTCCAGGGAAACGCCCCGCCATGCCGATAATAGCTATCTCTTCTATAGATTCACTCATTTCCAGCCTACTCTTGCATCAATTATTTTTGTCTTTTCTCTGCATCAAATTCTTTTGGCGATTTAAAGCTTGCTTCTGTTTCTGCGCTCGATTCTGAATCAAATTAAAAGCAGCTTCTCCGGTTGATTGTTGATGAAAATGCTCTGATAATTTGCTAATTGTTGGGTATTGAAATAATTCTACAACCGACAACTCCCGCCCAAAGGTTTCGCGTAATTCGTTATGCAACTGCACAATTAGTAAAGAATTACCACCAAGGTCAAAGAAATTGTCATGAATGCCGATTTTATCTACCTGCAATATCTCTCGCCAAATCGCCGCAATTTTTTCTTCAACTTGAGTTTGCGGAGGTACATAAGCAATTCCCAAATCAATACGCGAATTTTCTGGCTGTGGGAGAGATCGTTTATCAATTTTACCATTTGGTAGCAAAGGCAACTTATCTAAGACTACATAGCTGCTAGGCAACATATAAGCGGGTAGTTTTTCCTTCAAAAAACCGCGCAATTGAGGTACTAGCTTTTGAGGATCTGTAGGTTGCGATCGCAAATTACCGTATTCTTGCCAAGGTCGGATATTTTCTATTACTTGTAATCCTAAAAAAGCCGTTATTTTATAATCAGCAATAGTCTGAGGTTGCTGTTTAAATATTACATCATAGCAACCGTTTTCACCAGAGCCAGACCAAATAATTTCTACAGTGTATGGTATTTCTTGACTTAGTTGCCAGAGGTCTTCAGGTTCTAATCCCTGGTTAGAGGAATCTAGAAGAGTTTTTTGCAGATTGGCAATTGTTTGTGATGGTTCAGCCGCTACCATACATCGCAGAATTTGGATTTCTTTGAATAAACGCGGATTAGAAACTCTCTCTATTCGGAAATATTCTGGCTCTTTATCTAAAAGCAACTGACGGATTGCAGCTATACTTAATTGTTCTTGCTGCCAATCTAAAGAGGGTATGTTTTGTATTGTTTCAACGGGAGTATCTACATAAAGGATAACATCGTATTTAAATTTAGTTAGCTCGTTATTATATCGACCCCCCTTGAGTTGAATTTGGACATGACTAATTTGAGGGATATGTTGCTTAATAGCCGTAAATAAAGCTGGATCAATAACCAGTTCATTATCAGCAGCAAGATATTCTTGGACTCGTTGCTTAAACTTATCTACAGTGAGAGATTCAGGTGCGCGATGTACTTGCACAGAAGTATGAAAAGCTTCTAAAAGCGGTAAACTGCGAACGCCACCAATAAAAATTTGACCGCCCGATTTAACGAGATTAACTACCTTTTCCAAAACATCGACTAAGTAATCAATGCTAGGAAAATTCTGAATAATTTCATTGAGAATAACTGTATCTATTTCCTGGGGTGCAATGTTCGTTAGTTCATGCGCCATTCCTTGTATCAGTTTGACCTTAGATAACAATTCTGGCTGGTTTTTGTCTAATTGCTGTTCCAGATATTGTAATGCTACCTCGGAGATATCCATCCCAAGGTAATGTTTGCAATGAGGCGCAACTCTCGACAAAATTAAACCTGTACCGCAGCCAATTTCTAACACCTGCTGAGGTTTTAAAGCCAGAATTCGCTTGACAGTGCAATCTACACTTTCGAGAATTTCTGACTCTGGTAATGGCTGTTCGGTGTAGCTACTTTTCCAAACTCTTAAATTAATTGAAGGGTCAGAGGGAGAAAATTCCCAACTGTAAAATTGATCGTAAACGGTTTGGATTTGGGACAAATACTCAACTTCTGCGGTTGTAGATATTTCGGTATCAAGATGAGGATTATTTTTATTTGTAACTAAGTAAGCTACTAATCGCTGTTCGCTAGGAATATCTTCTCGCAGTAAAACAACAGCATCTTGTACCAGAGGGTTTTGTCGTAAAACTGACTCAATCTCCCCTAATTCCACCCGGAAACCACGGAACTTAATTTGACTATCTAATCGTCCCAAGATTTCTAGATTACCATCAGGGAGATACTTGGCGCGATCGCCTGTTTTATATAAATATTCTCTTGCTTGATGACTGAAAGGATTGGGTATAAATCTTTCGGCGGTTAAATCAGGACGATTTAAATATCCTCGCGCCAAGCCAATACCAGCAATGTATATTTCTCCAGGAATTCCCACCGGAACAGGTTGTAAGTTCTCATCCAACAGATAAATTTTTGTATTTTGTACCGGACGACCAATTGGTGTTTTCCTATCAGTAGCATTTTCTGGATTGACATCATACAGAGTGGTGCAAATCGTGGCTTCTGTAGGGCCATAACCATTGAGAATTTGCAATCCCGGAATTTGCTTTTGAATTGAAATTAGGAGATTTTCAAGTATAGGTTCTACACCTACAAGTAATCTTTGCAAAGCTAATTTTTCTGACTTTCCTGACAACCAATCAGAAAGTGCTTGGAGATGGAAAGGAGGTACATAAGCACTCTTGATTTGATTAACCTCTAGCCAATTTGCAAAGTTGCTACCATCAGAACGGATAACTTCGGGAACAATATGTAGAGTTCCTCCTGCTAACAGTGCAGAAAATATTTCATACACCGAAACATCAAAATTGAGGCTTGTCCACAAACTACAAGCATCACCAGCTTGAATTTGCTGTCTGTTTGTAAAGTCTGCTAATAAATTAACTACTCCCGAATGATGACAGCAAACGCCTTTACTTTGTCCTGTAGAACCGGAGGTATATAGTACATAAGCAAGGTTAGAGGGTAAGGCTTGATTAACCAGATTTAGTTGATTTTCTTGAGTATTTACCTGCCAAGTATCGAGATAAACAACTGTAGCCTTACTATGTAAACCTAACTCTTGATACAGTTTTTCTTGAGTTAATAAAACCGCTACTTGAGTATCATGGAGCATAAACTCCAGACGCTCTTGAGGGTACGTTGGATCTAGGGGTAGATATGCACCACCAGCTTTGAGAATTGCTAAAATCCCCACTATCATCTCTAAAGAGCGTTCTACACAAATTCCTACCAAAACTTCAGGTTTTACCCCTAGTTTTCGTAAGTGGTGCGCGAGTTGATTAGCTCGCTGATTAAGTTGATGATATGTGATTTTTTCTTGCTCAAATACGACTGCAAAAGTATCTTGTGTTTTGGCTACCTGCTCTTCAAATAACTCATGCAAGCATTTATTTTGCCAATTATTACTGTGAGTATTATTCCAATTAATTAGTAACTCTTGCTGTTCGGCTCTCGTCAATATTGGCAAGTTGGCGATATTTTGCTCTGGATTTTGGACAATGCTTTCTAACAACGTTGTAAAATGCCCAATCATCCGATTAATAGTATCAGCATTAAACAAGTCTGTACTATACTCAATCCAACCAATCAGCCCTTCGGGAGTTTCTTCCATATCGAAACTCAAATCAAGCTGTACTGTTCCGACATCAACAGTCAACCGAGTTAAAGTGATATCTGCAACTTGCAACGCTGGTAGTGGTGTATTGTGCAGCGCAAACCAGACTTGGAATAGTGGATGTCTACTTAAGTCTCGTTCTGGTTGTATTGCTTCTACTAATTGGTCAAAAGGTAAATCTTGATGAGCGTATGCACCTAAGGTGACTTCCCGAATTCGTTTGAGTAACTGTGTAAAGGTCGGATTTCCACTGAGATTTGTTCGCAACGCCAATGTATTGACGAAGCAGCCAATTAATGGTTGTAAGTCTTTATGGTTGCGGTTGGCAACAGGTGAACCAACTAAAATATCCGACTGACCGCTATAGCGATAGAGTAACAGTTTAAACGCTGCTAAAAGCGTCATAAATAAGGTTGTTCCCTCTTGGCGTGAGAGGGTTTTCAAGGCTGCGGTTAAAGACTTGGATAAGGCAAATTCTCGCTTGTTACCGATAAAACTTTGGATTGGTGGGCGGGGATAATCTGTAGGTAAATCTAATACTGGCAAAGGTTTACTTAATTGTTGCTCCCAATATCTGAGTTGGGAGTTTAACACATCTCCTTGCAGCCAGTTGTGTTGCCAAACAGCAAAATCTGTATATTGGATAGGAAGTTCAGCTATTGCTGGGGGTTTTCCTGTAGAAAAGGCTTCATAAAATGCTGCCAATTCTTGGAGAAAGACTCCCATAGACCAACCATCGGCAGCAATATGATGAATTGTCAGCAGTATGATATGCTCTGTCGGATGCAGTCTGACGAGGGTACAGCGAAGTAACGATCCACTGGTTAAATCAAAAGCTTGTCGTGCTTCTAAATGTATTAATCTGTCTAAAGCTGCTGTTTGCTCGGTTGCTTCTAACCTCTCCAAATCAATTATCGGTATACTGACAGTCAAATTAGGAGCAATAACTTGCAGAGCTTTTCCTTTTCTATTGGTAAAACTAGTTCGTAATACTGCGTGACGTTGGATAATTGCATTCAAACTTTGCTCTAATACAGCAAGGTTCACAGAGCCAGTTAATTTTGCTGCGATCGCCATATTATAAAATGGACTACCTGGTTCTAACTGGTCAAAAAACCACAACCTTTGTTGAGCAAAGGAAAGAGGATATTCTCTAATATCTGTGTCAACTCGTGATATGGTCGGTAAGGCGATCGCTGTTTCTTCTTTGAGTTGTTCACTTACCTGCATCGCCAATTGAGCAATACTAATACCATCGAGAAAATTAACTGCGGGTATTTGTACGCCAAAATTAGTTTCAATGCAGTTTTGTAAATCAATTGCCATAATCGAATCTAATCCCAGAGTATTCAACGCTTGCTGGGAGTTGAATTGTGATGGCTTTACTTTTAAAATCTGCGCTAAAACCTGATGCAGATAAGCTTCTAAAAGTTGCTGATGATTTTCTGATTTTGCAGTTAGAAGCACCTCACGCCGCAAATCATCGTGATGATCTAACCCAGAATTAATACTTAATTTATCGGTTAAAATACTACTTTCAATTACAGCCAACTCACCCGCTAGAAACTGGACACGAGTTGCCCGTCGTTGAATCTTACCACTAGAAGTTTTGGGTATACTACCTGGTTTAATTAAAACTACTGTATAAACTTGTACTTCATGCTCTTCAGTCACCGCTTGACGAATTGCATTCACTACTTCTGCTAAATTCGGTTTGGCGCGAAACTCTAATTCTTGGACGATGACTAACTTTTCTTCATTCTCTACTTCAACTGTGAAGGCGGCGCTAGCACCAGCACGTAAGGATGGATGACTGCGTTCGGAGGTTAATTCTATATCCTGTGGGTAAAGATTGCGCCCTCTAATGATAATTAAATCTTTAGCTCTACCTGTAATAAATAACTCTCCATCCTGCAAAAAGCCTAAATCTCCCGTCCGTAGGAAAGGCCCTTCTCCTGTATCTGATAGATAAGCGCGGAATGTCTCTGCTGTCTCTTGCTCTCGATGCCAATAACCTTGCCCAACACTCAATCCTGATACCCAAATTTCCCCAATTTCATCAGATTGACAAGCCTTAAGTGTTTCAGGATTAGTAATGACTACTTTTTGTTGTGGGATAACTCGACCACAACTGACAAAGTGAGATGCATTCTCATCTGCAACCGCTAATTCTACAATTCGATTGCATTCTAATGCAGATTTCTCAATCGTTTTTACTAATGGTGCGGTAGCCTTATCTACACCTGATACCATGAGGGTTGTTTCTGCCATGCCGTAACATGGATAGAACGCCTCTTTACGGAAGCCACATTCTGCAAACGCCTCTGCAAACCTTTCTAAGGTATCGTAACGAATCGGTTCCGCACCATTAAATGCCACACTCCAACTACTTAAGTCAAGAGTGGCTTTTTGTTCAGGAGTGATTTTCTGCACGCATAAATCATAAGCAAAATTGGGGCCGCCACTGGTTGTCCCTTGATATTGCGAAATTGCCTGCAACCAACGATATGGACGTTGGAGGAAGGCAGCAGGAGGCATGATAATGCAAGGGAAACCCCCATACAAAGGTTGCAATATACCACCGATGAGACCCATATCATGATACATGGGCAGCCAGGTAACAAATTTACTATCTGCGGAATGCTCCATGAATTGGCAAGTTGTCTGAGCATTGTGCAGGAGGTTTCCGTGACTAATCATCACACCCTTGGGTGTACCTGTCGAACCGGAGGTATATTGCAGAAAAGATAGGGTATCTCGATCAATATGAGGTTTTTGCCAGTTATCTTCTAAACCCTCCATCAGATTATCAGTAGTTAGCCATTGCAATGATTTGCTGTCAGTCTTTGCTGTCATCAGAGACTGCACTATTGAGAAAATTTCTGTAGTTGTTAAAGCGATCGCGGCTTGTGCATCTGTGGCGATCGCTTTTATTCTTGGTGTATTGCGTTGATTTCTCGGAGGATATGCAGTCACCGCCACAACTCCTGCATATAAGCAACCAAAAAAGGCAATTAAAAAATCTAATCCAGCCGGATAAAGCAGTAAAGCTCGTTCGCCTGTTAAGCCCAATGTTTGTAATCGCGCCGCCACTCGACGCGCTAACCGATCTAATTCTTGATAGGTTAGGGTTGCTTGTTCTGTTTCCCCGTCTAACAAAAATGTAAAAGCATCTCGATTTGGTTGTGTAGCACTTCTTAAACGCAAGAGTTCCACAACATTAGAACAGCTAGGTTGGTCTTGAACAGAGGAACGATTGTATTTACTCATGTTTATTTTCGACAGCTAAATGCATCTAATAAACTGCTGGTTTTCCTTTTCGCGCTCACCAGGAAAAAATTGGCGGGATATCTTTTCTACACAACTTGCAGCTGGTAATCAAAATATGCTTGCACGCACTTATTCTGAATTTGATGTATGACACCTGAGAATATTTTCATCTTTACCTTCTGTGACTACTGCCGATGGTCAATTCAGATTAACCAATCTCCAAACTTCAAGCCTAGTAGTCAACCAAACCAAGGTTTGTAAGTCGAGTTAGAAAAGATTTTTGCTAACTTAACTCTAGTTCTCAACCATTGATTATTAGTTTAGCCAACCACCGATGCTGCTAAAGTAGGACTTACGCAATAAATCTCCAAAACTCTTATTCCTCCGTGTCCTCTGTGTCCTCTGCGGTTTGATTTTCCGTTACCTTTGCGTAAGTCCTGTAAAGTTAATGCGCTGAAGCTTATCTATGCTAATTATTCTCATTATTATTGAGAGTTATTTTTAATAAGCTTGAATTACTTTACCCATAATGAATACACTGAAGCAATAGAGGGAGTATTAATAGAATTTATGAATCAAATGTAAGATGATAGCCTATACATATAGTTAATGGGAATTAATGTATTATTTTTTACTGTAAGTATAATTTCAGATTATCAATGCTGTATAAGCATCTGGGAACAAGCGATCGCTAAATTTCTATTTTTCACCCGTAATCTGTGCATATTCAGCATCATGGTCGGGCAAAATCCTCTCTACATCCCGTAGCTGAGGAATATAAAACCCAGCGCATCCAACCAGTAACATACACACTGCACAAATGACATATAACAGTGCAATTCCCGCACCTGCACTAGTACCAAATATTGTTACCAAAATTTCAGTACGACGATTACCTGCGGCTAATGCAGGGGTAAAGATTTTATCGGCTAAAGGGCCAGCGATTAAATAAGCTACTGCTGACCCAGATTGCATAACTAATGAATAAGCAGCAAATACCCTTCCTTGGACAGGGGGAGGAACTTTGGCTAACCAAATGGCGTTATCAGAACTACCGTTAAAAGGGAAATTGAAAGAAGAACAAAACTGTGCGGGTATCCAAATCCAAGGCGTTTGAGCTAAACCAAAAACAATTTTGCTTAATCCTGCACCAATCATTCCTAATAAAACACCGTTGATTTTCTTTTTAAAACCACCCCAGGTACTAATAATGATGGCTCCACTGACACCGCCAAAACCAGCCGCAGCCGCTAAACTGCCCAAAATCACAGTATCATTGTCGGTTCGAGATAAAATCATCGGTGTATAAAGAGAATCGCCAACATCATGGGCAAACCAAAACAAAACGGTGATAATTAAAAGAGCGAGTAAGCTTTTGCGTTCCAGCATGTAGCGAAAACCAAAACCAAAACCTTGCCAAATATGGGTGGAATTTTCATGTTCATCGCTTGGGGATGGTTTAGGGATGTGAGTAAAGAATAAACTACTAATAGCGATCGCAAAAGTAGAAATATCAATCAGCCAAATTCCCAACAAACCAATAATTGGATAAAGATATCCCGCTAAAGCAGGAGCAACAATATTACTTCCATAACTTGACAAAAATTCCAGACTGCTAGCACGGGTATAATGTTGCTTGGGGACTAATAACGATATTGTTGCGGCATAGGCTAAAGACTGAAACTGATTAAATGTCCCGACTACAGCACTAACTATATACAAATGCCAGATTTCCAGGTGATTTGTCAGATACAGCAGTATCATTGTGATTGTCATCAGAACTGCTACTGTGTCACCAATCATCATCAATAATTTCCGATTAAATCGGTCTATAATTACACCACTGATAGCAGCGATCGCAATTCCTGGTAGTAAGCTAAAAAAGCCTACTAGGGTGAGGGTTGTAGCTTTACCTGTAATTTCCCATGCCCAAATTGCGATCGCAAAGCGGCTCATACTACTACCAATGGTAGAAACCAATTGACCTACCCAGATCGTCAAAAAATTACGCATACTGCTGGGATTTGCTGATTGTGTCATTTAACCTCCTATTACTGGAACCTATGTCCGCAAAAAATCAGGTAGGGTCAAATGGCAGTTCGCCCCTACTGTTTTGATAAGCTATTATGTTTTCTATTTCGTTTCCAGCTTCCGACTGGAAAGGCGTATTGCGAGGCTTCGCCTCGGAAATTGATAAATTGAGGCAGAGCCTCATAAATCTACGCTCCCATGCAGAGCATGGGAGCTAGCCGCGATTAGTTCATTCAAAATTTCAAAATGTGACAAGCACCCGAATTTATTCGGGTAATATATCCAAAATTGTCTCGGTCAACAGTCTGTAGGGGCGGGTTAACCGAGATTTCTGTTAAAAATCGAAGATATTTGTGAACCCGCCCGTACAACAGTCAACAGTCAATATTCAACAGTTTTTATTGATTAATTACAGCAGGAATACAGGCAGAAAATGCAGAGTCTAACTCTTTGGGAAGTTCGTCCCAGTTAACCGCACCCAGAGGATCGCTAATATACATTTTTGTGAATTCTAGTAATGCGGAGGCATTTTCCTCATCAGCAGGTAAATCAACCAACATATATGTTGGTTTATCCGGGTGAGCAACAGCAACAACACAACCACGACAATTCCACAAACATTCTACAGGCTGAATTTTTAATTCTTCTGGGGCGAATTTCTTACTATATAAAGCAGTAATTTTGTCAAGTAAAATATTGCCATCATTAGGCTGATTTTCTGCTAATTCTGTTGATGAATGGTTACAAGATTCGCAAACGAATAGCGTATATTTATTCATTGGTTTAGGTATGTGAAAGTAATAGAGAAGGCAATTGTTTTAATATCAAAGAATGAGCCATAGGTGCGCCAATTACGTCACTCCAGAGGGTGTAATCTACAAAGTAAACTTTTCCTTCTTTCCATGCTCTTGAGTTGTGTAATATAGGACTTTCAGCCCATTTTTGCCTAAGTTCTTTAAAGGGAACGGTATAAGTAGATTCACCATTCCAATTGTCTAGCCAAGTATTAATAAGGATAATATCTGCATCTATTTGACCAAGGGTTTCTAGATTAATTTGCGGTCTTAACCCTAGTTTTTGGACTAAATCGAGAAGAAATACAGGCTGAAAACCTATTTTTTTCAGAAGTTCATTTGTATTTCCTTGGGATATCACCTCTATGTAATTCATCGAGAGACTACAAGCAATATTTAGCACTCGCGGATGAGTGCTGGCGAGTTGGGCTAATTCAGTCCGAACTTGAGCTATTTGTTGCTGTTGCGAGGTAATGATTGGGGAAATGTTTTTTTGAGTATCTAGTGCTTTGGCGACAATTTTAATATTGTCCTGCCATTTCTGCTCGCTATCGATGAAAACAGTGGGTGCGATCGCCGATAATAACTGATTTTCCTGATAATTTAAGCCGAGAATCAAATCTGGCTTGAGTAGAGTCAGAGTTTCTAAAGAGGGGCTAGAGCGATCGCCTAAATTAATCGGTTGACTGGTGACAAATTTACCCAGGTAGGGAATTTGTTTGCTAGGGTTGTCAAATTGACGCGATCGCACTAAATAAGCATCGGCGTAAGCTGCAGGTTGGACATCCAGGGCTAACATCAGACTCAGCATCTTTGGATCGAGAACCGCGATTTTTTCAGGCTTCCCGCAAATCTTGGTTTTTCCGGCTGCATGTTCCACAATGCGACAATCAGCAGATAGCGATCGCCCTCTTTCTATACTTCTACTGGGATTTTGGGGACTCCCACTATGACAAGCTGTAATTAAGATAGCTGTTACCAGAACCCAGCTAATGTATTTATATAAGAAAGCGATGGCTACGCCCGCCGTTCGCGTAGCGTCTCGTAGAGAAGGCATCGCTTTGCAGCAAGTTTCCAAAAACATGATTCCTTCTGCCTCTTGCCCCCTGCCTCCTGCCTTTCTTCCGCTAGAACTGAATTGAAAATGAGCCGATGACAGTAAAAGGTGCGCCAGGATAGATGATATTTCGGCTTTGAGCTGTCTCATAATAAGTCTCATTGAAGAGATTGCGGAAATTCAGTGCGAACCTCCAGTTATCCCGTTTGTAATAAATGGCTGAATCTGTGCGGAAATAGCTGGGTAAAACGCTGGTATTGTCCAAGTCGGCGTATCTATCTCCCGCATAGTAAAACCCTAAACCAAAGCCCAAACCTTTTAAATTACCACTTTGCAGTTCATAGGTTGTCCACAAACTAGCAGCGTTTTCAGGAACATTAATTAAGCGATTACCCACAGGAATGTTGTTGTCTTTCGAGGTAATCGCGTCGGTATAGGTGTAGGAGGCAATGATATTCCAACCAGGCATAATCTCGCCACCAATATCTAATTCAATACCTCTGCTTCTTTGTTCTCCCACCTGGATGGAGAGATCGGGATCGTTGGGATCGGATGTGATCACGTTGGTTTTGGTAATCTCGAAGGCAGCTAGGGTTGCTGAAAATCGTTCAGTGATATCTGCTTTGATGCCAACTTCATACTGTGTCCCTTCTGTTGGTTTAAAGGGTTCGTTTGTTGCGGCTGAACGACCGAGAAATCTATCGGGTTGAAACGATTGAGTGTAACTGGCATAAAGAGAAATCGGTTTCACTGGTTGGAAAACAATACCAACACGGGGGCTAAAGGCTGTGAGAGATTCTTCTTCAGGTGTGCCAAAGTCATCTTTGCGGTAGAAGGAGTCAAAGCGACCGCCAACTAAGACTTTGAGATTATCTGCCAAAGTAATTTGATCTTGGAGGTAAATCCCTAAAGTGTCTCTTTGAGTTGTGTAAGAGAAAGTACTTTCATCAGGCGTAGCAGGGAGTTCGACATCATAATTGGGATTAAAAATATCTAGCAGTATGGGGTCTGCCACATCGAATGATGTATATTTCCAAACATTTCGTCTTAACTCCACCCCAATTAAAGGTTGATGGACAATCGATCCGGTTGTGAATCGTCCAACTAATTCGGTTTGCAGGGTATAGATGTCTCGTTTGAATTCATCACGACTCACATAGATTGGGGCAAACTGGTCATCAACTAGGTCATAACCACCATAGGCATAAGTACCAGATGATTTACCAGAAACATAAGAGAAGGCATTACGTATTTGCCAATCATTACTAAATTTATGCTCAAGTCGATAGCCAACCCGAAGAGTACTATCGTTATAAACATGGGGTAAACCAACGAAGCGACTAATGGGGACAGGAGCAGGTCGATCGCCAACTGAAGGAAGCCCACGATCAAAGAGATAATCATTGTCCTGGTATTCCAAGTCCAGGCTTAAGGTAGTGCGATCGCTAATATTCCAGGTAACGACAGGTGCAATAAATACCCGTTCTAGAAAGTTATAGTCTCGAAAACTACCAGAATTTTGATAAGCCACGTTCAACCGATATAACAGCGAACCATCATCAGCGAGGGGCCCTGATAAATCAACACCAGAGCGATAAAAGGCATAATTGCCAACATTAAATTCTGCTGAATAATATGGACTACTTAGAGGTTGTTTTGTGACAACATTGATAATTCCTCCCGGTTCAGACTGACCAAATAGAACAGAAGCCGGCCCTTTGAGAACTTCAATGCGCTCGATATTTGCTGTATCTACCGAAGAGTAAAAGTCACTGTCAGAAAATCCATTGCGGAAATTTCCTTCCTGAGCAAAGCCACGAATATTATATCCACCCGCATCTGTACCTCCATAGTTACCGTCTTTGCGTACACCACTAACGTTCTCTAAGGCCTCTTGTATGCGCGTCGTTTTTTGGTCTTCTAAGATTCGACGCGGAATCACTTGAATTGAACCAGGAATATCTCGCAAAGGTGTATCAGTCTTGGTTGCAGTGGTCGCACTCGGTACGCGATATCCGTCTTCCTCCCCCGTCACCACCAATTCAATCGGCTCATCCTGCTGTGCTGCGGGTTGTTCTGGGGTTATTTGAGTTGCTGGTGGTTCCTGTGTTTGTGGTGTTGGGGGTGTTTCTGGAGCTTGTGCTGCTGTTGTTGCTGATGCTACTTCAAAAATTAACCCTGCATTATCATCAAATAACTCAACAGCAGGTAAAGATTTCTCACCTACCACCGTTAAACGCACAGTGGTTGCGTCAATATTAGCAACTGTTATCTCAGTAATTCCCGATATTGGTTTTTCCGAGCGATAGGTGAAACTATCTCCATTAGGCAACTGTAATTGCCCACCAGTAATATCTACAATAAAATTATTCCCCGTACTGCGATTGTTAACTTGCAGTTGCTCCCCTTGGTTGGTTTCTAAAATTACCTCTACCCCTTTGTCGGTGGCATTGGCTTTTACTCCTGTAATGATGACAGGATTTCCTTGAGTGGGTAGCTGTACTAAATGACTGGCATTGGTAGCCGGACTTTCAATATCACTCAGTTGAGAAAGATTTTTAGTAATTTCATCCTTTCCTAAATCCTCAGCTGTTGCGGGAGTGGAGAGTACAAGGGCGATACTAGCAAAGCTAACGGCTAAAGGCATCGTGCTTTTTAGCAACAAGCTTGGAAATAACTTATAAGGCTTCATCTTTGATTTTTAGCTTCTTACCAATGGGCTGGGGCAATTGTTTGTTGGGGAACGGTGTTTATCAATTTGATAGGTCGATGGTGATAGTTGCAAACATAAACCATTGTCATCTGCCTATAAGGAGGTAGATGATAGCGCTTTTTGATTACGGAAATAGGATGAGGTTTATATGATACTAATCACATCAGTAAAATCGCTGTTTCCTATTTGTATTTAAATTTTGGATGGCAAAATTCACAGAAAGGCTGGGAAATTTTTCACCATAGCTTTTCTGCACAAAGTATTATTAATTACTGTTGGCATCAAATGAATTATTGCTAACTATTCTCAGGATGATTATTACACGATCGCAACTTTTAAATCAATCATCAGACAAAGATAATAGTATTTATTGTCAATAAATCTCTACTTGGATGATGTCCGACAAATCACACTGAAGATGTCCACAGGGAGGATAACGTAGTAAAACGACGCGATCGCAAGTTTTTTGGATTGCTGCCCTTCATCAAAATGAAGGTTAGGTAGTTTACAAAACTATACGTTCCTCCAAATGGGCTGTAATTTCTTGTCTAGTTCGCCAAACCGGGCGTAACTGCTGGCGCGCAAAAAGTTGCAATTGATCGCCAACATGGGATGAATTAGGTTGAGTAGCATTACCATAGCTGGTCAGAGCCTTTGCTTTTACTGGTTGAGAAAACTCCACAGCCGCAACGTAAGAATCACCAGCAACGGCTTGAAAACGTCCATCGCCTGTTGGGGCAAAATTCAGGACGCGGAAAATACCTTGACGATCCTCCCCTCCATTAGCGGGCAAATCTAGACTGCCATACTTCAACCGGAAAACTTCACCCCAAGCTACATCTAGGGTTCCATAGGTCTTCTCTACTTTTGCTGCTACAGCTGATAAAGCTCTGACTGCACTTTCAGGATCGGCTAAACCATCGGGTGTTGTGAGTGGTGATTTTTCTTGCCAAGGAATGCTAAACGCTCGATCTAAATCTAGATTTTCAGCCCAGAAGTTAAACAGGACAGCACCTTTGCTATTTGCATTTGCTTGGCGATCCCACCCTGCTAAAACATCCGCAGCACGACGCGCTAATTCATCTCCTTGTTTTTGGGCGGCGGGAATCAAATCATCGAGAATTCTTTGAGCCAACTCCATTTGGGTAGAATGCTTGTAGGCAATCATTTCCTCAAAGGTAATACTTTCATCCTCAGCTAACATCTTGGCAGAACTCTGCGCTCGAAAATCCATTGGCCCCCGTGGAGCCATGTAAGAGGGATAATCTTCAGCTTTGATGGCGGTAGGAAAAGTTGTAGTCCAAGGTGGGTCATTAGCATTTTGCAGCCAACCGCTAGCTGGGTCAATGACTTTAGGTAAATCTTGGTAAGGGTGAATTTCAGTCCATAAAGTTTTGGATGTATCGCCAGGGATAATACCTTGCCAATAGGTAAAGTCTCCCTGTTGGCGTACAGGAACTAAGCCGTTGAATAGGTGCATAATATGCCCTTCGCGATCGGCATACATGACAGTAAACATAGGCAGTTGCAAACGTTGCAACGCCTTCTGAAATTGGGTGAGATTTGTGGATCTGGCCATATCCCACCATTGTTCTAAAACACCGGAACTGTTTTGCCCAACCACACACAGGGCTATAGCTTTACCTTCTTTGGTGTTGACTATAGGCCCGTGAACAGAACTTTTAACTGTAAATATTTGTTCGCGTAATGAGCCGTTTTTTTGCTTGACTTTTAATGAAAAGTTGGCAGTTTCCCAGGGGCGAACTTTGCCATCTAACAGATAGCCCTCGTTTTGCAATTTCAGTTCGTAGGCGTCCCAACCATCATGAGTATTGACAGTGTGAGTCCAACCTAAATTATCGTTGAAGGCGATCGCTAATACGGGAATACCCACCAATGTTGAGCCATAAGCATCGATTCCTGGCGCGGTAATTTGGGCTTCGTACCACAAAAATAAATCTCCCCAAGGTAGGTGAGGGTTAGCTAACAGCATCGCTTTGCCACTAGCAGACCTTTTTGGTGCGATCGCCCAACCATTAGAACCGGGAGCCGATTCTTTTGGGGTTATATCTGCTACTCGTTCAGGATCGACGATAAAGGTAAAAAGTAGTACCCGTTGCAGGTGGCTTAACACATCTTCCGGCGTGACAGGTAGTACTACTTTGACTTCAGGATCAATTAAATCGGGGTGTTTTTTGGCATAGGCGTTAATTCCTGCCACAAAAGCAGTGATATAACTTTGAAATGCGGGGCTTTGTGCTTGATACCACGTTTTAGCTCTTTTGGGTACGCCCATTGTCAGTACCCACTTATCTGAATCTAGATATTCTTCTCCCCAGTATTCAGCAGCCCGCCCCCGTGCTTGTCCGTAGAGGCGCAAAAGCAAGTTACCATGACTTTGCATTTGTGCCCAACCAAATGCGCGAAAAGCACCTTGGGCGTTATTACCGTAAATATGAGGTATACCGTAAGTGTCCCAAAGAATCTCTGTATTTTTAGCTGCAAAACTTATAGTTTGGCTACTGACTACCAAGGTAAATATGATGCTCAGTAGAAACGATAATAAGCTTCTTAGTCGTTTTTGCCATACCAAAGGTATGTCAAGCTGAGTTTTTGCTGTAAACAACATTTTATTGAGAGTCAAAGATTAAAGACTGCGATCGCCTGACACACAAATCCACCCGATCAATCATTGAAGCGATCGCTAAGTTGACATACTCCTGTCAAAGCCAGGGTTTTTTCTCCATAATGAAAGTTATTTGCAATAAAGATTAAAATAAAGTAGACTTCATGTCAAGTTTAATCAGTTCTCAATTACAAAGTTCTGAGCCGAGGAAGCCTCCGCTCAGACTTTGCGCTAAATTTATTTATGAAAGACATGAAAACATATTTTTTCGAGATGCATAGCGCTAGAAAAAATATGTCTTTGTCCAAAGCCCCTAATTTTAATTAGGGGGATTTCCCTGTTAGCTGTTCCCAGTTCACAGTTCCCTCTTAATACCTTTACTGCATAACAAATTTCTAACTTCTATTTCGCTTTTTTATCGCCTTGGATTTGGTAAGCGATCGCATAATTCTACTAATAATATTAGTAGAGGATTTTTTATTAGTAGAATGTCGTCTAGGAGCATTATTATTATCTTCTTGGATATCGGGAGCATTTAACGGCATAGCATTTTTAGTGGGACGAATACCACTGCCATATCTTCTTGCATAAACCTGGGTAAACTCAGCCCCAAAAAATAAAATCTGTGCAGCGTAATAAATCCAAGCCAAAATAACTACCAATGAACCAGCAGCACCATAAGTTGAACCAAAACTGCCGTTACCTAAATATTGCCCTAATAAAAACCTACCGATAGAAAATAAAACTGAGGTCAGAGAAGCGCCAATGATGACATCACCCCAAGTAATTTTCACATCAGGCAGAACTTTAAAAATTAGTCCAAATAGTACTGTAGTGATAGCAAAACCCAACAAGAAATTAACAAATTGCCAGATGAAGTCAACACCAGGTATCAGGTTGCTAAAGAAAGTCACCAGTGCTGATAATGCGGCACTAATTACTAGAGAAACTAGCAATAAAAATCCAATTCCCAGAACCAAAGCAAAGGATAAAGCCCTTTGGCGTACCATATTATTAACGCCTGCACCTGGTTTTGGTTTAACTTCCCAAATTGTATTTAAAGCATCTTGTAACTCGTTAAATAAACCAGTAGCACCTAATAATAAAACTAGGATACTAATAATTGAAGCGATGGTTCCAGTTTGTGGTTGGTTAGCATTTTGAATAGCGGTTTCAATAAATTCTGCGCCTGTTTTCCCAACTAAACCTTGAATTTGACGAACAATTTCACCCCTAGCAGCCTCTTCACCAAAAACTGCACCAACGATCGCAATTACAATAATCAGCAACGGTGCGATGGAAAAAATTGTGTAATAAGCTAATGCTGCTGCTAACCGCGAAGCCTTATCCTCACTCCATTCTTTAAAAGTTTCTTGGAATAATTTCCAAATTGCTTGCCATCTCATGGCATCAGTCTCCTTAACCCCAATATTTGCCTGCCTGAGATATATTGGATAATGATTGCCTTCTTTAAGTCATCTACCTAAAGGTATTTGGGCAACAACCTTGAGGAATAAAACATAAAAAATTCGTAATTCTAATAATTACGAATTACGAATTATAAATTAGGGACTTCCAAGTCAAAAAATATTCCATTACTATTTTTCACTGTTGACGGTTAACAGTTAACTGTCAACCGTCAACGACTTGAACGGAATAATTTATTTTTTGGAGTTCCCTTACATGTCTTCCAACTCCATACCTTTGGTTTCTTTAATAAAGAACCAAACAAAAAACAGCGAGATAGCCGCAGCGGTTGTATATAAACCATAAGCAGCACCGAGTCCAAAATATTGTAATATCGGTGGAAATGTCGTAGAAACAACGAAATTCGCTATCCACTGCATAGCAGCAGCTACAGAAAGTGCAGCCGCACGAATGCGGTTATTAAACATTTCTCCTAACAGCACCCAAACCACAGGCCCCCAAGAGAAACCGAAACAGAACACATAGAGGTTGGCAGCTACCAGAGCTATAATACCTGCATTACCTGTTAATGTTGGATTACCAGCAGCATCGGTGACAGCGTTACCAAAAACATAAGCCATTGTTCCCAAGGTAACAGTCATGCCGATTGAGCCTAAAATCAGCAAAGGCTTACGACCGAATTTATCAACGAATGCGATCGCAATCAGGGTAGTAATAATATTAACAGCACCCGTGATCACTGTAATCGTCAACGAATTCTGCTCAGAAAATCCGACTGCACGCCACAAAACACTACTGTAGTAGAAGATGACATTAATCCCCACCAACTGTTGAAATAGAGATAAGCCAATTCCTATCCACACAATCCGCAACAGTCCACCATGTCTAGTGAACAAATCGGAAAACCTCGGTTCCCGTTCTTGAAGTACTGTTTGGCGAATTTCGGCAATTTTTCCGACAACATTACCGCCCAAAATCTTAGTCAAAACATTAGCAGCTTCCGGTTCTCTTCCTTGCGCCACTAAATAGCGCGGCGATTCCGGAATCATCAAAGCCGCCATTCCATAAAGCACCGCTGGCGGAACTTCTGTCCAAAACATCCAGCGCCAAGCTGCAATTCCAAATAAAAACGGCGAACTTGCTGAACCTGCTGATACCGCAATAAAGTAATCACATAGCAAAGCAATGAAAATACCAACTACAATCGCGAGTTGTTGCAGAGATCCCAATCTTCCCCGCAAATTTGCAGGAGAACATTCTGCAATGTAAGCCGGCGCAATCACACTAGCCGCACCTACCGCAAGTCCACCCAATATCCGCCAAACAATAAAATCCCAGATAGTAAAAGCAATTCCTGAACCAATGGCACTAATGGTAAATAATACCGCAGCTGCTACCATTGCCTTAACTCGACCATAGCGGTCGGCTATTTTCCCTGCATAAAAAGCGCCAATTGCAGATCCTAATAATGCTAGAGAAACTGCCAAGCCAGTGATTACACTATTAGCATTATAAGTTTTAGCTAAAGCAGCAACCGCGCCATTAATCACCGCTGTATCAAAACCAAATAAAAACCCTCCCAGTGCTGCTGCACCAGCAATTAATATCACATAGAAGGTGTTGGATTTACGCCGAGTAGTAGTAGATGTCATAGTTATATTTTTGAAAAAATAATGCGACAGATTGTCAGGGCAAGGCAATGCCTTGACCTGTAAAATATATTGATTGGTCGCAAACATTATTTGAATTGGTATAAAGTCAAAAAATCACATCTAAAACCATGTAGAAATATAGCGATCCTATTTCAGTTGTGAAAAATATCGGTTTTGGCTGTTGACTGTTGACTGTCAACGGTTAACAGTCAACAACCCTACATGGAAACACTGCTGCAAGTAATTTAAGATGAGATCCTAAAAATTAGGAAGCCACCCTATAGCTCGCTCAAAGTTTCTCGCTGGTGATTTTGCTTTATCAATCTAGACTAGCGTTTTATTAATATCAATAAAATATAAAAATAGTGAGATTTTATCTCAATCTAAAGTTAGATGTTTGCTTACCTAATATTGTTTATATCTAAAGTAGAAAAGCAAATATTCTTATCTCAATTTTAACAAGATATTTTAAGAAATATTACAAAAGATACAAATGTTTGCGACTAATTTGCGACTAATCAATATACTCTTGAGGGCAAGGCAATGCCTTAACCCTAAAATCTGTCGTCTTCTTTTATGACAAATAACTAATTTTAACTAACGCCGTAAGCTGCGGGGGTCGAGTGCATCCCTTAGCCCATCTCCGAGTAAATTAAAAGCAAGCACTGTGAGAATAATTAACAATGCTGGCGGCCAAATTAGCCAAGGTTGCAGTACCAAAATTGAAGCATTACTGGCTAGGGAAAGCATATTACCCCAAGATGGGTCTGGTTGTTGAATTCCTAAACCGATGAGACTTAATACTGCTTCGGCGCTGATAAAACTGGGAACGGCTAAGGTAGCAGAAATAATTACATAGGTAGCTGTTTGTGGCAAAATGTGACGGAGGATGATATACAGTGGTTTACCTCCCATTGCTCTTGCTGCTTGGACGAATTCTCGCTCTTTAATTGATAGTACCTGACCGCGAATTACTCTAGCTAAACCTGCCCAGCTAATTACTGAAGTAATTACTACAATTAATAAAAAGCGTTGGCTACTGCTTAAACCACTTGGTAATACTGCACCTAAAGACACCAGTAAATAAATGCTGGGGAAAGTCATTAGCACTTCTGCTAAGCGCATGATAATGGTATCAATTATGCCGCCAAAATATCCAGAAATACCGCCAATCAGTAAACCTAGGGGGTAGGTGATAATGACACCAAAGATACCAATAAATAAGCTAATGCGACCGCCATGCATTAAACGGCTGAATTGATCGCGTCCTTGGTCGTCAGTACCCAAGATGTTAAATTTTGCTTCTCCTGTAGTGCCAAACAAATGCCAATTTAAGGGTATACCAGGAATAATGGTGACTTCGTCCCACTTGGGCGGTAGTAATAAACTTAATTTAAACAGGTGGTATTCTGGGCCTGAGGCAAATAGACGCAGTGGTGAAGGTTTTTTAAAGTCTACTATGATTTGGCGATCGCCTGTTTCTAAATTCGTGTCGCCCTGTGTTGTGGGATAAATATGGGGGCCGATAAACTGTCCTGAGGGTGAAGCCCAATAAATCTTAGTTGGTGGTAGCAACGAACCATTCGCTTGTGACGCATAAGGATCGTAAGGGGCGACAAAATCCGCAGCAATTACCGCTATATAAAAAATTAATAGCGAAATTGCCCCAAATCGTGCCAAAGGATTCTTTTTTAGTCGTTGCCACCAATCCATAGTTTTAATTAAAAGTCAAGGGTCAATAGTTAATAGTCAAGGGTTAAGGGTTAATAGTCAAGCGTCCATAGTCAAAAGTCCACAATCTAAAATTTCTTAAACAATGCCCAATGCCCAATGCCCAATGCCCAATGCCCAATGACTAATGACTATTAACCAACAACCTCAATTCTTCCTGTTGTTTTTCATGTTCTACGACAAAAACATTAGAATAAAGATTAGCTAATATTTGTTTACCTTGCTGGGTTAAGGCTAGGTAACGTAATGCATCTTTTACGTAAGGATATACCCCATTCCAATAAAACTTAGCGTAATTTTTCCGCAGATCGCCAGGATTCTGATAGCCTAAGACTTTATTCATCCCAGTTTCTTCAAACTCATAAAATAAAGAAGTAATTTTCTTTAAATAACGCGGATCGCTTAATTGTCCAATTAAGTCAGCAGCCCTGACTAACCCGGCATAATTAATTGTATCTTGATGATCTTCTGCTTTGGGAACGGGAAACCTAGTTAATTCAATATTTGACTTAATAACTTCAGCATCAATTAATTTATGTCCGCCAAACCGTTCATCAATAAATAGCTTACCCCGATCCACATGATAAGGTATGAGGCTGGCATCAGAAGCACCAACAGGCAGAGAAATCATATCGTTATTTTTACCTGTGGCATATAAGCCTTCAGCTTCTTGGTCTTGGCGACAAACTCCTTTAACATAGCCAATATCATGACAAACTAAAGAAATAATAAAATGTAACCAATCGTCACTGGAAACCCCACCCTCGCGGATATGTCTACCTCGTAAAATTTCTTGACCTACCAGGGTAACAAGAATTGTATGTTCAACGTTATGATATAGGGCATCACTATTGGCAATATTTTCTAAAGCCATATTACCAGCCCAGGCAATGATATCTTGATAATCATTTTTGTAAGCGCCATAGGTACGACGATAGCCTTCACGAAGTTGATTAACAAAGGCATCAATTAATATTTCTGTAGCATTGAACATCTGTGTTTACTCTCTTTGTTAAGAATTTATTGATTATTGGCAAAAATGCTAGATTAGTTTCGCCTGAATGGAATTGACAATAATATAGCTTTTCTCCTTTGGTATCCTATGAGCTTGCTTTCTATTGGTCTATTTTTCCCATAAGATAGCCTATCCTTTCATGTTCAGACAAAATCAACAATCTTTGTTGATGGTTGACTGTTGACTGTTGACTGTTGACCCTTCTGTGCGAGACGCTATGCTCAGGGTCAAGGTTTCGGCTACGCTCAGCCTTGACTGTTGACTGGTCAATTTTAGTACCCAAAATGCCTTAACGAGTTCTTAAAATGCCTTAACAAGTTCTGGAAACGCCTTAACAAGTTCTTATTTTGGTGTTTTCCGCAAGTGAAATGCCTTAACAAGTTCTGGAAACGCCTTAACAAGTTCTCATTTTGGTGTTTTCCGCAAGTGAAACGCCTTAACGCTTACTCATTTTGGTGTTTTCCGCAAGTGAAATGCCTTAACGCTTACTCATTTCGGTGAATCACGCACTCATTTTGGTGTTTTCCGCAGGTGAACACCAAATCACATTCTTAATTAACTAATTTACTTACTTATATCAGTAATTCACTTACTTATTACAGAAATATCTGTGTAGCAAAAACCATTGCATATTTGCCCAAATCCTCCCAGGCTAATATATAAGAAAGTTTTTTAAAGTAAAGGTTGGTAACTGTACTGAAGAATAAGGTGTAAATTATGGCTCGTCAAAAAAGAAGCTCTAAAGTATTACAAAGAGCAGTTCGTCGTGCGGCTAGCCTTCATTCCATCGATGCAAACTTAGATGTAGGCAATGGACTGACTTTACCAGGCTTTTCCAGTCTCATTGAGAAGATGCGAACTCAAGAATATGCATACAATAGCGCTCTTTCTAACTTAGATAAGTTATACCGGGAAATGCTAGAAACCGAGCGCGAATTGGGAGACATGACAGAACTTATACTGTTGGGAGTTGCCACAAAATTTGGCAAAAGCAGTTTTGAATACGGTATGGCAGGCGGAGTACCTAAAAACGGGCGTCGCCGGGTAAAAAGAAGTGAGTCATCAGTTCCCATCCCACAGGAAACAGCATTCATCGCTGATTTCACAAGCAACGGCAATGGTAAGAATGCAGCGGGTTTAGGAACTTCTCATTAAAAAAATATTCTATTGCTATTGTTGACGGTTCACAGTCAAGGCTGAGCGGAGTCGAAGCCTTGACTCTGGCGTAGCGTCTTACACAGAAGGGTCAACAGTCAACCGTCAACAGTCAACCGTCAACAGTTAATTGCACATTAACTACTAAAAATGTTCAATTAATCCAGTGCAAATACTTATTGACAATATTTTGATTATCTAAATATATTGCAAATATTATTCTACTGTCATAAAAATACAGCCGATGTGATGTTTGTAGGCTGATATATATTGACAATTACAGCTTCAAAAAATTGATCTTTTTATATTTCTTCACAAATATTCAACTTTATTTAAAAAAACTATTAGAGTATTTATATTACAGGAGATAAAAGTATGAATGTGAGTGACGAAAGTTCATCAGAAGTGGGAATGGAAGACGCTTTAAAGGCTGATGATGCTGATGTTGGGCAAAAACTCAATTCTCGGTCAAATCGCCTGTGGTTAAAGCCTTTATTACTGGGTACTGGTTTAGGGTTTGCGATCGCAATTGGTGGTGTGGGTGCATTCAAGCATAATACAATTCCTCAACAAAAGGCTGTTGCGAATAATCCCGCATCTCCTGCTAAGCCTGCGATGACGGTAACTATCGCCGCTGTAGAACCTGCGAGTATAGCCCAGAAACTCAATACTACTGGTACTATCGCCGCATCAGATTTAATTCCTGTTTTACCTCAAACCAATGGACTGCAAATTAGACAAATTCCCGAAAATATTAAAGAAGGGGCTTTTGTCAAAAAAGGTCAAGTCTTGGCAGTGTTAGATGATTCTATCCTCCAGACTCAAATTATCCAAGCGAAAGCAGATGTCCAATCCAAGCAAGCAGATGTGGAATCTAAACAAGCAGATGTGACATCTAAGCAAGCAACTGTTTCAGCAAATCAGGCGATTGTCAACCAAAGACAAGCAGACTTAGCTCAAGCAAAAGCACGGTTGGAAGAAGCAGAGAAGAATTTTCAGCGTTATCAACAACTTGCAGCTTCTGGTGCAATTAGTCAACAAGAACTTGATACTCGTTCCTACACTGTGAAAACTGCAACTGAAGCAGTGCGGGTTGCTGAGGAAAATGTCCGTAGCGCTCAAGCTAATGTGGGTAGTAGTCAAGCAAATATTAGTATTGCTCAAGCGAATGTGACTAAAGCGCAAGCTGATGTGCGTAGTAGTGCGGCGCGAGTAGGACAATTACAAACCCAATTAGGACAAACCTTAGTATTAGCGCCTGTTTCGGGAATTATTGCCGAAAAACTCGCCAGAGTTGGCGATGTCACCGGGATACCACCGCAAACCCAAGTAGGAAATATTATTGGCGGAACACAAAAGCTGTTTTCAATTATTCGCGATCGCCAATTAGAATTGCAAGCGAAAGTCCCGGAAATTCAACTTCCCTTAGTGAAAGTAGGCGCAACGGTAGAAGTATCCTCTGATTTGAATCGGCTTGTGAAGTTGGAAGGAAGAGTCAGAGAGATAGAACCGCTGGTAAACGACCAAAGAAGGGAAGCTATTGTCAAAATCGACTTACCAGCCACAAATTCACTTAAACCTGGGATGTTTGCTAGGGCGGCGATTACCACCAATAACGCTATGGGGATGACAGTACCACAAAAAGCTGTCCAACCCCAACCTGACGGCAGCACAATTGTATTCATGCTATCGGGTGAAGACATTGTCCGCGCTCAGAAAGTAGAACTAGGAGAACCTATAAACGGTAACAGAGTGGAAATCAAAAGCGGGTTAAAAATAGGCGATCGCGTAATTGTTAAAGGAGCAGGTTATCTCAAAGATGGTGACAAAGTTTTGATATCCCCTGAAGGATAAAGGATGAGATCCAAAGTCTGAAGTGAAAAGGTCATATATCAACCCCCTGTAGTGAACTTTTTTGCCCTCAATCCAAAATCCAAAATCTAAAATCTAAAATTTGCCGATGTCTTTTAATATCTCTGCTTGGTCGATTAAAAAGCCTGTTCCGACGATAGTTTTATTTTTAATTCTGACGATAGTTGGGTGGTTCTCCTTCACTTCCTTAGGTATAGATACTAACCCCAACGTTGATATTCCTGCTGTGACAGTTACCGTCACTCAACCGGGTGCAGGCCCAGCAGAACTTGAATCTCAGGTGACAAAGAAGATTGAAGATGCTGTGGCGGGATTGGGTAATATCGATAACATGATATCGAGGGTTACTGATGGTAATTCCACAACCACGATCAGTTTTTTGTTGGGTACAAATAGCGATCGCGCTACCAATGACGTGCGAAATGCGATCGCCCAAATTCGCCAAAGTTTACCCCAAGACATCAACGATCCAGTAGTCCAACGTTTAGACTTTGCTGGTGGGGCGATTATGACTTATGTAGTCAAGTCTGATCGCCGTTCTGTGGAAGAATTAAGCAACCTCACAGACCAAACTATCAGCCGCGCCTTGTTAGCAGTTAAAGGTGTCGCCCAAATTAAACGTGTCGGTGGAGTTGATAGAGAAATCAGAATTAACCTCGACCCCAATCGCTTACAATCTTTAGGAATCACCGCCACCCAAGTAAACGACCAAATCCGCGCTTTCAACATTAACCTACCCGGTGGACGTGCAGAATTAGGCGGTAGCGAACAAAGTATCAGGACATTAGGTAGCGCCGCTAGTGTGGATGTTTTGAAAACCTACGAAATTGTCCTCCCCGGAGGCGGTTCTGTACCCTTGTCCAGCTTAGGAACTGTCGAGGATCAATTTGCTGACATCCGCCAAACTGCACGCTTGAATAACAAACCGATTGTAGCGTTTCAGGTTCTCCGCAGTACTGGTAGCGTTATGGTGACAGTGGAATCGGGAGTTAAAGCCGCAGTTAAAGAACTAGAAAAAACCCTCCCCCCAGATGTCAAGCTAGATTTAGTCTTTACCAGAGCTGATGTAGTTCGCCAATCCTATGAAAGCACCATCGATGAATTAATCCAGGCTTCAGTGTTGGCGGTCATCGTTATCATGGTATTTTTACGCGACTGGCGCGCTACATTAATTACCGCCGTTGCCCTCCCCTTATCCATAATTCCCACCTTTGCCGTCCAGCAAGCATTAGGTTACACCCTCAACAACATGACCTTGCTAGCCTTAGCCCTAGCAGTCGGTAACCTAGTCGATGATGCCGTCGTGGAAATTGAAAACATGGAACGGCACATAGCAATGGGGAAATCACCTTTGCAAGCTGCTTATGATTCCTCGGCCGAAGTCGGATTAGCAGTAGTCGCTTCTGCCGCCACGATTATTGCTGTATTTATGCCCGTAGCCTTTATGGGTGGAATTCCAGGACAATTTTTCCAACCTTTTGGCGTTACCGTTGCCGTTTCCACAATTTTCTCCACCTTAGTCGCCCGGATGGTTACACCCATGATGGGGGCGTATTTGCTTCAGGATAAAAACCAAAATCAGAAACAGGCAAGATTTACCCAATTATTCAACTTTAAATTAAAACTACCCACGCAGCGCCAGAAAAACAAGAAACTTAGCACTATCAAGCCCCGGACTTTTCAGCCTTATAAGTCCATGTTGCAATGGGCACTGCGTCATAGATTAACCACAATTGCGATCGCGATCGCCTTCTTCATGGCTAGCTTGATGCTAGTTCCCTTAATTCCCAAGGGGTTCGTTGATGATGGCGATTACGGACTTTCTAGTATTTCTATAGAAATCCCCCCTGGTTCTACCTTGGCAGACATGAATCAGGTAGTAACCCAGACAACCAACATTCTCCTAGAAAACCCGTATGTTGCCCAGGTAGTAGCCACTGAAGATTTAAATACAGCCACCCTTGCTGTTAATCTCAAACCCAAAGAAGAACGCAAGATATCGCAAAAACAATTTGAGGAAGAAATCCGCCCCTTATTCCAGCAAATACCAGGAGCGAGAATCAGTTTCCAAAGCCAAGTACCAGGGGATAGCCGTAAAGGTTTATCAATAGTTCTCCGAAGCGAAAATCCCGAAGCCTTAAGTCAAGCAGCAGAAGCACTAGAAAAGCAGATGCGCACCTTACCCGGATTAGTGGAAGTCTCTTCTAGCGCCAGTTTGGTGAAACCAGAAATTCTCGTCATACCCAATCCCCAACGCGCTGCTGATTTGGGTGTCACCGTACAAGCGATCGCCCGTACCGCCTCCTTAGCGACAATTGGTGATAACGATGCCAACTTAGCCAAATATAATTTAAGCGATCGGCAAATCCCAATTCGCGTGCAAATCGATCCCAAAGCACGCGCAGACATCAACAATATCAAAAATCTCCAAGTTCCCAGCCAAAATGGTAGCTTAGTTCCCCTGCTTGCAGTTGCAGATATCCGCTTTGGTAGCGGCCCTGCAACAATCAACCGCTACGATCGCGCCCGTCAAGTTGCAGTCGAAGCAAACCTACAAGGTATCGCCCTGGGAGAAGCAGTCCAAGCAGTCAATAAACTACCGATCATGCAAAACTTACCCCCAGGAGTAGTACAGCAACCCTCTGGTGGTGCAAAAATCATGCAAGACATCTTTAGAGGTTTTGGTAGCGCCTTAGGATTAGCAATTTTGTGCATATATGCAATTCTCGTATTGCTATATAACAACTTTCTCCATCCCTTCTCAATTATGGCAGCCTTACCCTTTTGTTTAGGCGGCGCACTAATAGCCTTAATGGTAATGCAAAAACCCTTAGGACTCTATGCCTTAATTGGAATTGTACTGCTATTAGGAATTGTCACCAAAAACTCAATTCTATTAGTAGACTATACAATCATCAACATGGAAGAAGGCAAAAGCCAACGTCAAGCACTCATCGAAGCTGGCGTGTCACGCTTGCGCCCAATCATGATGACCTCGTTAGCAACAATCGCTGGTACTCTACCCCTAGCCTTAGGAATCGGTGTCGGTTCCGAAGTCCGTCAACCGATGGGAATCGCCATCATGGGTGGCTTTACAACTTCCACACTGCTGACATTGGTGGTAGTACCCGTAATATTTAGCTATATTGACAACTTCCAAAGCTGGATCATGAATACCTTGCGCTACGGCTTCGGCAAAAAACCACCCCGCCCTGCATCCAGCGAACATGAAGTCATCAGCCTACCATCAGAGCGCGAAAAATCTGCCTCTTAAATTCAACTTTGGCAAATTATGCTATAATAGCACCTAGCTTTATCTTAATGGCTAGCTGCTGTTTGCGGGTGTAATTCAGTGGTAGAATGTCACCTTCCCATGGTGAACGTCGTGGGTTCGAGTCCCATCGCCCGCTTTTGATTCAAATGTACATTAACTAATTATTTGTCACTGTTAACAGATTAATGTCATTTTTAACTAATTGATGTCACTGTTAACAAATTAATGTCCTCTTCAACAACTAACTTCCTTTTATTCTATGCTGAAACTGATGCGATCAACTCCAATGGTTGATTCAGCCTCTACAAGAATAAAAATTGGGAAGGTGACATTCCTTTCAACCCACCTCTTTAATTTGGTACTTACATAATAAAGTTTGTTTGTCGCAACTGGCTCTTTGTTGCAGAAGCATTTGAAACCATAGTTCGCTAGTGTGAAAAAATCTACCCAAGCTTCAACCCGCCTCAAGCGGTGAGGGGTATTGAAACTCTAGAGCATCTATCTGCTCATAGCTGAGGTCTAGCTTTCAACCCGCCTCAAGCTGTGAGGGGTATTGAAACGGCAATTTTTCGGTGATAGACGGGAATAATGTTTACTTTCAACCCGCCTCAAGCTGTGAGGGGTATTGAAACTACATAATTAATCAATATTCTTATCCCGGTGCATTCTTTCAACCCGCCTCAAGCTGTGAGGGGTATTGAAACTCCAGCGCCTCAAATCCTTCACTAGCAACGACTCCAGAAGCATTTTTGTCAGAACTGCCAAAATCGCCTGTCACTTAACAATTGAAAAACTAAATTAACTGACACAATAAAAGCTACAAGCCTTAATCAATAAGCGATTTGAAGTTTTGGCAGATACCCAGGGAAATTGACCCCGCTTCGATTCGCCAAAAAATAATTAAGGTGGGTTCCTCCTTGGTCGGAGGTGATTCAGTAGCCACCACTGCGGTAAACCCGCACCTCTATTACTGGGGGCGCACCTTATTCCTATCCACAAGGGATAGCAGCATCAAGGTGGGCAGCTACCAGGGTCAGAAAGCAAGACTGTCTTCCAACAGTCAAACTAACCCACATTTTCACAGCACAGCGGCTTTATACAAGCATGAACTGCGGCGCTATTACTGATACTTATTCTATTTTCAAGGTTCGGTGTTTTGTCAATCAGCTTTTTTGGCGGGAATGGTAAGCTGCGATCGCTAATTCTTTAGCTTTCTGGTGTGGGCTACCCCGAATTGCCTGTTTTGCCTCCTCTATAACAATTCCAGCTTGAGCAGCTGACGAGTGAATATTTGCAATCAATCTACCGTAGCTCCACTGATGGACGCTCACTCGGTACTCTTTGGCATACTTTTTTTGTACTTCTATAATGTCTGATTTCTGTTCAGCTTTGGCTTGAATCTCACTTTGAATTTGTTCTCGTTTATTGTCGAGATTAGGGATCACAATACTACCAGCCTTATATTTTTGTGCGATCACTACAATCTCTTTAGCCAATAATCTGTCCACATACTGCCCTAACTCTGTTTCTCCCATTTGATTCGGTGCAGCCAGAGTTTGAGCTACCTGACGTTTGTGGGATAAGGTGTGTTTTTCTTGCCGCTGTCGATTGAGAAGTTTGTAATTACTCCCCAAAAGTTGTTTAATACTGCGGAAAGTAAGCACTTTACCTGTAGAGCCATCAACAACTGCTACTGTTGCAGGTTTTTCGAGACCAATGCTGACACCGACAAGAATATGAGATTGCCCTTTATATAAGGGCTTGCTGGGACGAGGGAAGGGGTTATTAATTCTAGCTAATGTGGAGTTTTGTCTTGTGATAAGTAAGTCGGCGTAAAAAAATCAAACTATGTTAAGATAAGTAAATACGTAGGATGTATCTACTAAAGTTACCTGTATATGGGCGCTCGTTTAAGGGTATTCCTCACTCGTGAACAAAACCGCACTCTGCTAAACCTCAGAACTGCTGATGTACCCCAGAAAGTCAAAGACAGAGCAGAAGTGGTCAGATTAAACGCAAATGGCTGGTATGTAGAAAAGATCGCATTTCACTTTAATTGGACTGAGCAGACGGTGAGAAGTGTTTTGCATAATTGGCAGAAGCTAGGTGTAGAAGGGCTTTGGGAATTACCCGGTCGAGGGGTAAAACCAAAGTTGAAAGAAGATGACATTATATTTTTGGAAGAATGCCTGAGAAATGAACCACGCACGTACAACAGTCATCAACTTGCTCAAAAATTAGAACGCGAACGCAAAATTCAGATGAGTCCCGATAGATTAAGACGGGTACTCAAAAAAAGGGGAGCCAGTGCGTTGGGCGGCTCTGCCGACTTGAAGCAACTGGCGTGGTCATTTGGAAGCGTGGAAGGAAGAGCAACAAAGAAAAACAAGACCCAGTAGTACGCGAACATAAACAAGCAGACCTTGAAATGCTAGAACTAGCTGCTGCGACTAGAGAAATTGATCTAAAGTATTTGGACGAATCAGGGTTTTGTGCATGGAGCGAACCGGGTTACACGTATTACTTCAAAGGCGAACAAAAGCATTTAGAACAGACTAATCGTCGCGGTCGTAGATTAAGTATTATTGGTTTTTTTCAGCCTTTAATTAGTTTTATTTACGGTTTAGTTATTGGGGGCGTGAAAAGTGTTTCTTACATTCAAATGATGGAACGAGAAGCTCAAGAAGCCGAACAAAGTGGACGCCTAAGAGTCATAGTACAAGATAACAGTTCAATACATCGATGCAAGGAAGTTCAGCACTTATGGTCAAAATGGGAAAGCCAGGGTTTGTATATCTTCTTTTTGCCTAAATATTGTTCACAAATGAATCCAATTGAACTGGAATGGCAACACCTCAAAAAGGATGAATTATCGGGGCAAATGTTTGATGATGAGTTAGACCTCGCCTACGCCGTAATCGACGGGGTTCAGGCTAGGGGAGAGCGAGGAAGCTATACAACAGAGCGTGTTAAATTTTACTCCAATTCCTCTTCTTAACTTTTCGTTACACACTTAGAAATTTTTCCGCTGACTTACTTAAGACAATGTTTGGTAACAAAGCTATAAACCCGTTAGTCATGCTTTGAACTTTATCCCAAGCTGCGGAGATTTCTGCATTCATGAAGTTTCCTCATTAATTAATCTTTGCTAACGTCAACGCTGTGAATTTTGATGCAATAATTCTTGAATTTCCTGCCGCAACGCTGCGATTTCACTCTGAAGCATTTGAATAGATTTCGCTCCAGCTAACTCTGCTTCATCATCATCGGCATCACGGCCAATAAAAAACGTCGCTAAAGTTGCAGTGACATAGCCAAACACGGCAAACGCATATAACGCTAAGAAAAAACAAAGCACCCGTCCTTCGGGTGTTTTGGGCGAATAGTCAGAACCCATCGTTGTCATGAGCATTGCTGTCCACCAGAAAGCAGTGCTGTAATCGTGCAGCCCTGATTCCACAGGAACTTCGTTTTCAAATGCATACATCCCTGCTGCTCCTATCACAGTAACGATCGCAGTTAATGCCACAATATAACCAAACCCTCGACGGCTAATACTTGCTCCTAAAACCCGCATTCCTCGGTTAGCACGAGTCATGACTCGCAACAGTTGTAGCCCTCGTACAACCCTGGTTGTTCGTAGTATCCGTATAACTCGTATAATCCGAAAACTACGCAGTGCTGGCAACATTAGAGAAATAGCTGTTAGCCAGTTGTTTTTGATATAAGAAATTTTATGAGGAGCGATCGCTACTTTCAGGAGAAAATCTAAGATAAAAATAATCCAAATAGTGATGCTAACGGCTTCCAGGAAAGGGTTTAACCCCCAGACTATCTCGATTATGAATAGTGCCAGCCATACAAAACCCAGCACCAGCATTGGAATTTCTAGCCAATCTTCCAACTGTTGCAAGACTTCGCCGCGTTCTTTTTCTAGGGCTTGCTTTTGGGAAAGCTTCAGACTACTCATAAATGGGCTTATTGTTTACTCGCAGGTGGTTCTAGCACGTTGACATCAACTAAAGGTGTGACATTTAAATCCTGTTTCAATAATTGAGCTTGAATTGATTGGGTGAGGCTAGAACCTATTTCTTCATTAGACGCTGTAACCCCCGGTTGACGCTGCACATAAACAACAGATAGCAGGGTATCCTGACCTGTAATGTTGGATCGTGTGAAGCGCACATTCGACTCGACCAATTTTGCTAAACCAACTTGCTCTACAGTTTTCTGGACTTGGGCGTTAGCACGTTGGGCAAGGCTAGAGCGTTGGAGATTGGGAGAATTGGAGAACTGCCAAGTTAGTAAAAGAGCCAATGCGATCACTGTTATCGCCAAGGCAATAGTAAATACCCGTTTTTTACCACGCTGATAGCGAGTTGCTTGAGGAGACAGCCCATAAATTCGGAACAAGAGGGCTGCTGAAAAGTTGATGCCACATAGTTGCAAAAACAGTAAGAACAGTCCCGAAATTGCCATATCCCACCGACCAATTGCACTTGCCATACCCACAATTCCCGCAGGTGGAGCTAAGGAAGCAGCAACTAACATTCCGGTTGCTGCCCCAGAGACTAAACTACTCCGGTCTGACTGAACCAAGGTGAGTGCTCCGGCGGCTCCGGCTACCAATGGTAAAATCACTGCCACTGCTGAAATCTGGCTACTGTCTAGCATTAGACTAGTGGGAATTTCTTGCCTTAAGATTAGGCTAAGTAGCCAAGTAGTAGCAATTGTGACTGATAAAGCAGAAAAATATCGTAAAATACTCCGCCCTAAGAGTTTGCGATCGCCCCATGCAGTTGCGATCGCTGTATTCATCGCCGGGCCTGCAAACGGAGCAATCAGCATTGCCGCCACTAATAAGTAAGTTGTATTAGTATACAAGCCAATCCAGACCACAAAGCCTGCAAGCGATGCATAACTAAGAAAACCTCGCCAAGAGCCAACACTTTGCAAACCAGAAAGAAAAATCTCAATCGGACTGCGTACTTCCACATCCACAACTTGCTGGGCTGCTTCCGATGCAGGTGGTTGCAGAGCGATCGCACCAGTTGGTATGAACGTGATGTGTACTTTGGGCAAGTCTTGCAATTCCTCTAGAACTTTCCCAACTTCTCGATTAGAAACGTGAACAATCACCACATCAATGGGTTCTTCTGCATTTCCTTCAAATCGTGCCAGATTTGTGCCGTTATGAGATTTGGCAATATCAATAACTGCTTTTCCATTTCCTCGTGGTACTTGGATAATGAGTTGACGCATTTTACCCTCCTACAGCTAACCATGTTGCTTTTTAAGGCGATAACTCTACTACCCAAAGAAATATTTTTTTTTAAATGTATCTCATACTCAATCAACATTGTTTTGATTTATTGCTTGGTTTGGGAAAATTGGTATAGCAAAAGGTTTCATTACATTATCGTTTTAGATTTACATTAAATCTAAATAGTGGAAAACACGTGAAGGAATCAGCTATTTTTTTCATTTCTTACCCAGGGTTTAATTTTTATCGGCTACATTGAAAATTTTGATGTCTGTATGAATTATTCAAACGCTAATTCAAACACCTAAAATTTTATTGTTTCGCTTAATCCATTAGATATTTCTTAATGAATAAGTAGAATCAGCCTATAGTAGTATTTTAAGATGTATTAGAAATCTATCCCCGAAATCTGCACTATTTAATAATAGTATCGAAGCATTAGAAGAATGATTGATTGAAAAAAAGGGGACATAGATTGTGATGCAGTTAACAAAAGTGGTTCTTCGGTTAATTTTATGGATAATTAATAGTAAAATGCCAGTTTAATAAACTGCGTAATCTAAAATTACTAAAGTTACGAAAGCCATATCCAAGCCTTTTAATTAACTTGAGTTTATTATTAATTTCTTCTACAATACCACTCGTAAAATTATAGTCACTATATTTCAGTAAATTCTAATAATTACCATAAAACTACCGGAAGAGCCAGTTTTTCTTATGGAAGAATCCTTGCAGATTACTATTTTGATCAGTGTAACGGTTGTGGCTGGTATTGCTGCTCAAGTTGTTGCTGGTTATTTTCAAATTCCTAGCATTGTCTTACTACTGTTATTTGGGATTCTTTTAGGGAGAGATTGTTTAGCTTTCTTAGATCCATCTTTGTTAGGTGTAGGTTTAGAAGTTGTAGTTTCGCTGTCAGTGGCGCTGATTTTATTTGAAGGTGGTTTAAATTTACAACTAGGAGAGTTAAAAGAGGTTTCTACCAGTCTTCGCAATCTTGTTACTTTGGGAGTATTAATTACTTTATTGGGGGCTGGAATAGCTGCACACTGGCTTAGTGAATTTCCTTGGACAATTGCTTTTCTTTATGCTTCTTTAGTAGTCGTCACAGGCCCAACAGTGATTAATCCTTTACTCAAACAAATTGGTGTTGAAAAACAAGTTGCAACACTTTTAGAAGGAGAAGGCGTTTTTATTGATCCAATTGGTGCAATTTTGTCTGTAATTGTGCTGCACTTTGTCCAGAGTGGAAATGTACAACCCCTAATCTTAATTAAAGGTTTGGTTTTGCCTTTGGGTATCGGTGGAGCAATTGGTATCAGCGGAGGCTGGTTACTATCTCAACTTCTCAAGCAAGATAAATTCCTCTTGCAAGAGCTAAAAAATCTAGTTGTTTTAGCTAGTGTTTGGGGTTTATTTAGTTTAGCGCAAGTGTTGCAGGGTGAATCTGGTTTAGTGGTTGCTGTAGTTATGGGAATAGTTTTAAAAGCTAGTCACCTATCTTCAGAGCCTTTGCTGCGTCGCTTTAATGAACAGTTGAGCATTTTATCTAATTCAGTATTGTTTATTTTATTAGCAGCAGATTTATCAATTGCAAGTGTTTTCGCTTTGGGTTGGGGTAGTGTGCTGACGGTTTTAGTCTTGATGTTGATAGTGCGTCCTGTTGATGTTTTGATATCTACCTGGAATCAAGCTTACACTTGGCAACAGCAATTATTTTTATGTTGGGTTGCTCCTCGTGGAATTGTAGCTGCTTCCTTAGCTTCTTTGTTTGCAGTTTCACTGGCAAAACACGGTATTAATGGTGGTGATTCGATTAAGGCTTTAGTATTTTTGACAATTATGATGACAGTCTTTTTCCAAGGGCTGACAGCTGGTTGGGCTGCCAGCTTGCTTAATTTAAGTTTAACTAGTCAACCCGATCAAAAGTGTTTACAATCAACCAATGATTATATCAATACACAAATAGCTGACGACAAAAATAGTACTGTTGCTAAATTAGTTGATTCTTAATTCAAATTCGGCGTTGCATAAATGCGGCATGATTCATCGGGCTACGCCCCTTTTCTCTACGAGAGGCTACGCCAACGCAAGCGCTAACACCTAGAGGCGCAGAAAGGATAAGGAGTTTTAAATTTCAATACGTGCAATTTCATCCCTTAATTCAGCAACGCCAAATATTTATTATTTGTAATTTTTACTTGCAACAATCTTTTTTTTATTTTTAACCTTACAGACCAATTTTGATGTTTGAGGAAATCACATAAAATTTACATCAAAATAACTCGCTAATATAAACCCAGAGAGTGAGGAAAGAAACACGGGAAATGATTAGTCTGGAAAATAAGGGTAGCAAAGAGTAATGATTTATGAATCTGACAAATCGCCATCAGCCAATTTACGTATTTGAGCTTACTCCAGAAATATCACTAATTTGGACTACCTTAGGTTCATTATTACCTTTAGCTTATGCAACTTCACCTGGTAATTTCTTCCGCCGCAATAGTTTTATTGTAATTGGTCTAGCACCATTAATAGTGATTGATATTATTTGTTTACTACTACTAGCAATTTTTCCTCAAGCACCTTGGTTAATTTGGGTAATTGCATTCAATACAGGAGGTGCAATTGGCGATATTTGGATGGCGGTGCAATTATTACGTTGTCCACAATCAATTCGAGTTGAAGATAGGGAAGAAGGCGTGGCAATTTATGCACCTGCTAATGTGACTTGTCGAGAGCTTCCTTTTGATCAAACTGATAAAAGTAGACCTCGTTCAGTTGTAAAATCCTTAAATAAATAATTATATTTTTTCAATTTTTACATATCAATTACAAGGAGATACTTGATGATTACTGGAACTCAACAAATTGGGATTCTCAAAACCAATAACCCTAATAACCAGAATTTGCAAATTAATATTCGTTCTGGCCCATCGCTAAACAGCAATGTTAAACTCACAAAACCCGCTGGTACTCGTGTGAGTATTCTGGAGAAAAATCAGCCTTCTGGTGATAGATATTCTTGGTATCGTATCCGGTATGGAGATGGTACTAACGATATCGGTTGGGTACGTGAAGATGTGATTAATATTGTGCCAAATCCCAATCCATCAGAATCAGATACGCGGTTGTTTTTTGAAACTCAAAGCCGACAAGTGCGTATTTATGGAGGGGAACAGTCGTATATGAATGTATACGTTAAGGCAACAGATAGCACAGACTTACTACGTGCTACTGCGGTGCGAATCCCCAAAAGCGATAATTACCAACCCTGGATTAGCTACATTGCACTTAAAGATAAAAATGTCTATCAAGTGCGATTTATTCCTTTGACTCAAACTCAATCAGGTGAAGCTGAATTGATCATTGGTGACAGCAATAATGGTCGTATTTCTTGGCAGGAAAAAGGTTTTAGTATCCAAGGTTATGAGTATAATCGATTGTAAAGAAGGTTTAAGGTAAGAATAAAGCGATCGCAAGCAACGCTAAGCGATCGCTCAAAATTATAAATCTTCCCTATTTATTGCTTATTGCCCTTTTCCACAACTGGAAGACCTTCGCTATCTATATCTAATTCTTCGCGCCTAACTGTCTCACTAGCCTCTACTGTATCGGTATCTACAACCTTATTAACTCGGACTTCCTCGCGTAAAACAGCTTCTTTGGAAATATTTGGCGTTTCTTCGTAAATTTCTATACGAGCAACTTCACCATCGTGGAAGGCGTTTTGAGGATTGCTTGGTGTTGTATCTGTAGGATTTACACGCTCAATTATCACACGCTCTTTTTCTACGGGGACGGCTACACGAGCCGTTTCTGTTTGTACGTGTTTGCCAATTTTTACTTCACCAGCTTTGCGGCGTTTTTTGTTGGCTACTAAACGTTCTTCGTAAAGTTTCAGACTTTGTTTATCATGGTTATCAATGTTGTAAAGTGAAGGTTCTTGCTCGTAGTTGTAAGTGCTGCGATCGTACATGGCAGGCTGTGTTATATCAGAAGTGGTAAGAGAACCTCGATACACGCCACGGACTCTCTCCTCATAGTCGTAATCAACCTTTTCTAAATCATCAAAATTAGGCAGATTTTCTACTTGCTCCTTGGTTAAGCCTTTGGCATAAATGTGCTTTTCCGTGTAATGAATGTCAGCTAACCCAACAGGTAACAAAACCTTTTTACCAAAAACCCAGAAACCTGTATCTACAACAAAATAGCGGAAGTTACCTGTTTGCTCATCAACTAAAATATCTGATAATGAGCCTACTCTTTCATTACGGTTAGCATAAACATCAAATTTTTTGATGTCATCTAATTCAAAGGAATCCTCTTGGTAGTTGGGATAAAAATCTTCAAGCTTTACAAGTGCCATATTATTTGCCTCAGAGTTCAAAATTTTGATAGATAAGGATTGTAGGCAGTACCTACTTAAACCTGTATAAGCTACGCACCTTAAATCATCAATCCTGATTAATATTTCTCAGATGATTATAATTGGCGCTAAATATAGGGCATAAGAAAAGCTTTATCGGAGGTCATCTCCGATAAAAGCTGTGGGGACAATCTTCAACAAAAATTTAGAGCAAATCTCACAATTGTGATGTGATTTTTATAGTTTCATAGTTTAGAACAGAAAAGTGGAAAACTAGTGGAGAAATCAATTTTATTTTTGATTGCTAATACTGAACATATAATTTCACATTCTTTATAATCAATTTTCCTATACTTGAATATACCAAGAGGTAGAAAAAAATAGAGATGATGGAGGTTAAGCTGATAGATAAAAAGATTCCCAGTAATTAGGAGAATTATTATGTCTGACTGTATTAATAAATCATCAATAGCTACAACTTCACTTTTTTTAGGATTGATAGCTTTAACCTGTGTTGTAGAACCTTTGATTTTTGCCAATCCGCAAGCAGCAGTTGCTCAAAACTCAGGAGCTAACTTTCCCGACACTAAAAATCATTGGGCACAACCATTCATTGAAAGGTTAGCAGAACGCAACATTATTACCGGATATCCAGATGGCACTTATAGACCCAATGAGTCTGTGGATCGCGATGAATTTGCGGCAATTATTCGTCAAGCGTTTAACCAAAATCAAGAGCGAAAAATAGCCAGTGGTAGTGTTTATAAAGATGTTCCTACTAGCTATTGGGCGGCTCCAGCGATTGAAGAAGCTTATGAAATGGGATTTATGCATGGTTTTCCGGGAGGATATTTCCGTCCTAGACAGCCAGTTTCCCGGGTGGAAGCATTAGTTGCTTTGACGCAAAACTTAAATTTGACAACGCCAGTCGCAACTCAACCCAATAACCCTCAAACTCCTAGGAGACAGTTGTTATTTCCTATAGGAATGACTAATTTAATGCAACCACTGATGACTGCTAAAGCTGTATATAAAACTGCTGCTGCTTCTTCCCCAGCAGTTCTGGCTTCTACTTTAGTTAGTGAATATTATACAGATGCTCAAAAGATTCCTCAGTATGCGGTTGATGAAGTAGCCGAAGCAACGAAAGCAGGTATAGTTGTCAATCATCCCAATCCTCAAGTTCTCAATCCTACTCAACCAGCTTCTCGTGGAGCGATCGCAGCTTTTATCTATCAAGCATTGGTTAATCAAGGAAGACTTGAACCATTACCTAGCAATATACAGGCTGCTAACTATATTGTACGTCCCAGTGAATTGAGCAGTAATAATCGCTAAGAAGCTAACAATTAAAACGCTAACAAAAGAATTGCAAAGCTGATTGTCCCGACAGCGAAAGCCCAAAATCGACTTTCTCGTTCTTCTGGTAGTTCTTCTTTGAGTACATTCAGTACAATACCTCCAGCTAAAAAGGCGAAGAGAACTGCAATGGCTGCTTGATGAATTGCTGTAACAGTACCAATTACCCAACCAACAACGATCGCTGCTGCTAATAACCATCGTCCCAAGCGATCGTAAACTTGTTTGTGATTTTCGCGCAAACCATTATCATTGACTACAAAATGCAGCGCCATTGCGAAAGAAAAGAACAATAAACTCTTGATACCTGATTCTTCTCGGTGTACTAATAGGTAGCCAATTAAGGCGTTATAAACAGCAAAAGAAGCGATGTGTATCCAAAAAACCTCTGAGGAAGTTACATCCCCTTTACCTGTTTTTTGATTGCGTTGACGTGAGTTTTTGGCAAATCGCTCCAAACCATAAAATACTGCTAAACCTGCAAGTGCTACCAAATAAACATGATGTTCTAAAAAAGCGAACCCAGTATCTAAACTATTTTGGAGAGTTTGTTGAGCTTTACTCAGTTCTGGCAAAATATGAACAAAAACATAAGCGACAGATACCCCACTACCAAAAGACAGCCAGCGACTACGTGGTGTATAGTCGAGGAATCGTAGTTTACCGGAAAATAAATGTACGATAGCTAGGGCGATCGCACATATTGCAGTGTACATATTTATTCTTAAACCAAAGCGGGAATAACTTTCTCACCAAAAACTTCAATAAATTGCTGCTGTTCCCGGTTGACGTTGTGCAAAATCAATTCATCAAACCCCAATTCAATATCTTTGTGCAACCATTCAATATGTTGTTGAGGATCTGGGGAAATGCGAACATGCTCATATAACTCTTGGGGTTGAACAAATTCCCCTGCTGCATCAAACTGTTGGGGAGTAATGAGTTCTGTCATCAAGATATTCTTAAAGATGTTATTGCGCCATTGCTGATGTGCTTTTTGGAGTGCGGTTTCTGGATTGCGATCGTAGGAAAGCTGCACTTTTAAAATCATTGGCTTACCTTCACCTCCGCCTCTACGGAAAGCATCGACAACTTTTTTTAACTTCTCTGGTGGTCGGGAGATCGTAATCAATCCATCTGCCCAACTTCCTAGCCACTTTGCGGTTTCAACGGTAATAGCAGCGCTAATAATTAAAAGTATTATTCGTGGGAAGCGTGATATCCAATCTTTGCCATAAAGGTAAATTTGATGATTTAAATAGTCAACGCAAATTTATATCTTTAGTAAGATTTCGATAGCGAGCCTGGATTATGGAATACATACCATAAGCAATCAAACCTAAAGCCACCACACCTAAGATCCAGGGGCCAAAAGGTTGCATTGCTAAAGCTGACAATGCACCACCTAATCCTCTAGCTTGAGTACCATCTAATTGAATGGCTGCTAACATCATAAAAATGCCGATGATAGCAAAAACAATGCCACGGGCAGCAATTCCAAATCTACCTAGACGTACTGCCCAAATTTCCTCAGTCAGACTCATTTGAGCAAGTTTAAAATAACGACGAAATTTGCCTGTGTATGCTTGATAAAGGAAAGCAATCCCAACAATAATTACAGTTAAACCTAAAAGCAAAACTAACCATCTGCCAAAAGGTTGATTCAGAAAAAATATCGTCCAATCTTCGACGGAATCGCTATCGCCGCTACTTGAACCCACAATTAGTTTTATAGATGTCACAGCCAAACTGAAGTAAGCGATCGCACTAAAAGCATAGCCTAGACGCTTGGCAATTCGTTTAGCACTCATTGTTTCACCGGAATGTTCGGGGTCGAGAATAGTTTGCACAAACCGCCAAAATGCATAACCAATCAACCCAATAGTAACGATAATGAGGAGCAATTTACCGAAAGGCTGAGTAACAATTGCCTCCAGCGCACCGCTAGTATCTGTAGTTTCGCCACCAGTACCAAATGCTGCCTGTGCTGCTAGTAAACCCACAAGAAAATAAACTAAACCTTTTGCCGCATAGCCTAATCTTGCTAATCGCTCAACCCAAAGATAAGCAGCTACTTGTCTAACTGGCTGTTTAATGTTTTCAGGAAATGGATCGTGAATTGCCATATTGTTTTTGGGTTAAGGCTAAATGTTTTAAAACTATCCCAAAACTTGCTTTGTTAATAATGTGAAGATTATGGCAGTTTTCTGCATCCTCCCTAGTAGATAAATATGCGATGATGCTAGTGAGTAAGGCTTATATAGTTAATTGAATTTGATAGCTTGAAAGTTCTACTCACCAACACTTAATTGCTGTAGAGAAATTTGTTTACAGATACTTTCTACTGCCAATGTGAGAGAATGCATCAGTTCAGAATTTTCGCTGTAATCCACAGGTGCGAGGTTTGCAACTCGTTGACTTTGGGTAATGCTTAACTCCCGTCCCCATTCTTTGGGAGTGCTGTCTTTATATAATGCGATCGCTGTACCCTGTTCTTGATGCATTAAGGAAAAGCAAGGAATATCTGACTCACCATCACCAACATAAATTACCTGTGTTAATGGTACGTGCAGTTCCTCTGGCGGGACATCACGGTAAACAAACATTTGACCATCATCTTGATGACCCTCAATTCCCTTTGCTAATTGAAATATATAGCGAGTTTTTTCTGTGTGGGTAACTATTTTTTTCACAAATTCAATTCCGCCATGTTCGCCATAGAAAAATTCACAACCCCACATTGCTTTGAAATATGGAGAAATACAGTTATGACGAGCAATTTCCACCATCCCACAAGTAATTAAGTAAAATTCGACTTCTACCTTTGGGTTAATTTTATGGGCAGAGTGGCGCAAACGCTCAAACATTTGAGTTACGCCATCAAAAGGAGCTAAATTTTGCCCAAATTTGGCAATATATTCCTGCGTAATTTTATTTTTTTGTCGCTTTGATGCGGAAATTAAGGCGTAAAATCTAGCTAAAATTTTATCACAACCTTGGTCAATTAAAGGGCGAATTTTATTTTTACGAAACTCCAGCGAGTCAATATCTAAACTAGATATCAAAGCATCAACAGTATCCGGTACCAGAGTATCATCAAAGTCGAAAACTACAGCAATGCGATTAGATAGGGGTTTGGTAGAAAAAGTCATAATTAAAGCTTCAATAAAATAAAGAACACTAATCAACAAAAGCAACTTGATATTTGCAGTTTTTCCAGTTTTGTGAATCAGTCCAGAAAAAGGTGAAATCAATACAGGATGGCTGCTGAGAAGAAATAGTAATATCGACAAATTCAATATCAATTGATGTTGCTGTAGATTGAGTATTTTGTATTGTTTGCCATTTATCATTTGACCAATGCAAGCAAAATGGAGCTAATGCTTGAATTCGCATTGTAAGTAGCTAGGTGCAGTGCCAAGCTTAAGTTTTGTTGAGAAGAGGGGAGAAACTCTGCTAACCGCCCTCCTAAGTAGCTTAGAGTAGACAACGCCAGAGCAATTAAATAGTTTTGCATGAAACTCTCTCAAAACTGCTGTTTCTACTTCAACCTCCACCAGATCCCATCACTCCCAGCAGTTGTAAAAGATAGATAACCGCAAATACACCAAAAAATATGCCCGCGATCGCAGTTCCACCAAATATAATTTTTGATGGTTGTAGTTCCTTGGGCAACATTCGATGATTTAAATACAGAGTCAGTGCGGTAACAATGGGAATATGGGCAGCTTCGATTCCCCCTGCGGTTTGTAGTAAACCTACAGGTTCACCAATAAACAGGTAAATGGCGATGGGTAACACAGCTAACAAAACCACTACGTAAAATTTCTGTAAAAACTGTTCATTTGTCCAGCGACCCCGCACGCCAAACCCCTGCAAAATAATTTGCGTACCATCGGCAAACATTCGCCCAAAACCATCTTCTACTGAAAGTACGGTGCTACAAAAAGTAATAAAAACAATCGCCACCATAAACCAAAAGCCAAAGGTTCCCCAAAGATCGCCTAGCAAATTACCCAAAGTTTCTGCAACTTGATTTTCTTGAGGTACAAGTCCTTGGGGACGCAGCAGTTCACCACCGAGAATTAAAAAGGATAACGCCGCTAACAATGCACCCACTACTGCTAAGGTGTTGGATATAGTCATCAGCTTTAACCAACCACGCAGCTTCTTTTTTTCCTCGCGGTTGAGTTGCTTGGGATCTATGCTCTCTTGTCCTTTAACGCTAGCTGCACCATACCCTCTAGCGTCTACCCAGTAGGAATACCACATTAAACCGGCGGCTCCGGCTAACATGAAACCCAGCCAAGGTAGTATTTCTTGATACTGCACATCCTGGGGAACTTGCGGTACTAGCCCAGATGCAAGTTTACGAAAATTGGGGAAAACGAAAATAGCCGCAGCTACCACTGCAATTGTGCGGGCAATCCCGATATAAGAGGAAATCTTTTCGACTAGGTTGTATTGCCCTAAAAAAACGATCGCAGCTGTCACAACAATGATAATTACTGTCCACAGTTGCACAGTGCCGCCACTAACCAAAATTAATGCTGTAGCGGCGGCTCCGGCAAGACCAGCAACAGTAGAAATTGCTACCACTATCTGCGGTAGTAAAATCAGCCAGACTGCCCAGTTTTTGGGGCCAGGAAGTTGTTTAAAGCCTTCTAGAATGGTGGTGCCGGTACAAACTGAAAAGCGTCCCACTTCACCATTAATAAACCATTTGAGAATCACCGCCGCCAGTAGCGCCCATAACAGGGTGTAACCATAAAGTGCAGCAATTCTCGGCGTAAATAGTAATTCACCGGAACCCGCCGCCGAAAGCATCCATAAAAAACTCGGGCCTAACCACTTCAAGTTGTCCCAACCTTGGGGTGAATCTGGGATATTTGCGGTGTTTTGTGTTTGTGTGGAGAAATTGCGTTGGCGCAGCCCGTCGGAGACATCGCGTTCACTATTCATGTTTTGCCATCTTCATATACACCTATAGCAATTAGGAAATTAAGCCTGTTAAAAAGGCCCAGGTAGAGGTGCTGCATTAGTGTTATTGCGTAATGCTTGCCAGGTTAGCACTCCTACCCTACCATCACCCACCAATCTTTGCGATCGCTGAAATGCTGTTATAGCCCTAGCTGTTCTCAGTCCATAAATACCGTCAATTGCGCCTTGATAAAATCCTAAATTTTGTAGAACAGCTTGCACATCTGTTACCGCCTGTCCACGAGATCCAACCCTAAGAAAGGGAGCATTCAGGGGATTGTATTTTAAAAGCCTACCTCTAATTGAGCTATTACTATTTACTTGTGCTTGAGCAGGTGCAAAATTGAAGGGTAGCATCCCGATAAATAATGCAGAAATCAAGCCAAATCGGAAAATTTTTGAGCTAATAAATTGAGGATTCATACACTTATATTCCTCCAAAAATAAATCCAAATAACATATTGTTTATTGTTGTGCCTCCCAATGGTATGTTCTCACCTATGCCCATGCCCTATGCCCCATCCCCTTGTATATGGAGTTTTTTATATTTTTGTTCTGTTGAAGTCCCTCCTATTTCTCATGTTTTCTTCATAGCTTCTGAAGTAGGGATCGGTTAGTTCATAAAAGTAAGGCTCCATTGTGTAATTGTAGGGAGCAGGAGCGCCAATCATTCCAAACATACCTGGCATTGCTAAAGGTACTATAGGGCGATAAACCCCTCTAACTCGCTCTTCGTAATCATTATCAATTGCTAAACCTTCGCTAAATTCTGGGAGATTTTCTACTTGCTCTTTGGTTAGTCCAGGCACAAATAAATGTTTATTTTCATAATTCAAACGAGCTAAACCAACAGGAAGCAGCACTTTTTTACCAAAAACCCAGAAGCCTGTATCAATGATGAAATACCGGAAACGACCGTCATTTTCATCAACTAGAATGTTTTCCACCGAACCTACTTTTTCATCATCGGCGTAAACATCAAAATTCTTGATGTCATTACCACCAAAAATTTCTTGAGCGTAGTTGGGGTTGTATTCATCAAGTTTGTACAAAGCCATGTTTTTTATTCCAATAAAATATATATAAATTGATTAATAATTAACTTAATGGTTGAATCTTTTCTCGATATATAGAATTATTTAAACCACCACTCAAATTAGTTTGTTGACTAGCAAGTTCTCTTCTTAAAGCAGTAATACGGTCAGTTGTTGCTGGGTGGGTACTCAAAAATGTGGGAAGCGTTGGCTGATTGAGTAGCTTTTGCATAAACGCAATCATGGCAGACTGAGCATAACCCGCGCGTCCTAAAGTTCTTAATCCCCTTTGATCGGCTTCAAATTCGTCTTGGCGACTATTGGGACGTTGTAGTGCCAAATCTACACCAATTCCAACGGCGGTACTGCGATCTAAACCAGTTGCAGATGCAACACCACGAGCGATTGCCGTTTGTTGCATCTGTTCTATTGCATGGCGACCAGCAATATGACCAATTTCGTGAGCGATAACGCTGGCTAATTGCGCTTCATTATCTGCTGCTTGTAGCAAGCCGGTAGTGACATAAACATAGCCTCCCATTGTCGCAAAGGCATTGATGCTGTTATCTTGAACTACCTGAAATGTATAGGGAATACTAGGACGAGTACTATTTGCTGCTAACCATTGACCAATTTGATTAACGTAATTATTCACATTTGAATCGCGGTAAAGCTGAATCTGATTGCTGCTAACAAGCTGCTGATTAATCTCCCTACCTAACTCGACTTCTTCGGCATCGGAAATGTTAGATAACTGATAGATTTGCACTCCTTGACGCAAGAGGTCAAGCAAGGAAATTGCCTCGCTTGTTTGGGGTGAAGCTACACTAACACTAACCGCCACTACACCCGACATTAATAAATACGAACAGCGACGACAGAAACGAAGAGAAATGGAAGATAAAGAAGGCGACATAAAATACTGGGAATTTTTAAGAAGGGTATACAGTTTCCGCAACTAAAACAGGTCGATTAATGTACTCAGCATCTAACTTTCTTTTCGTATCAAGACTCCAAGTAAAGTTGTAGTCTCGCTCAATTTCAGCAGCAACAAACCGCCGCACTTCACCCATTGCTGATACTGTCTGACCTTGATTTATTGCTACTTGCGGTGGTGCTGTTAATAACACTAGTAAATCTTCCCCACCAAACAATTGATTTTCATCTAATGTTAATAAAATCCCACTGCGGATATTTGCTACTTCTCCTGTGACTGTTACTTTCCGACCATAATATTGTTCAGGATTCTGGGTTATTTGGCCAGGTTGGGATGATAGGGTCAGATATTGAGCAATAATTGCCGGTTTATTGATGTAATCTGTGTAATACTCATCCTTTATATTGAGATTAAATTCTCGCTCAATCTTGGGAATTACCAAATTACGAACCTGACCTGTAACTTGAACTTCTAGATTTTGGTCAATTGGTAAATCGAAAGGTAGACTGGAAGCATTGATAACTACAATAGGTTCGCCATCAAACAATTGTTGATCGCTGACGGTAAAGGAGCGTAGACCAACTTTTTCAATTGTTCTGCTTTTAATGGTCACCGATTTACCAATAAATTCGTTTTTCTTGTTAACAATCTCTGATGTATTAGTGAAAGTAGTCTCTGAATTAAAAATACTACCTCCTCTCACTAGCAAAGCCAAGCCTAGCAGGAAAATCAATACAGATGCATGACCAAGCCATTCTAATAAACTTCGACGTTGGTTAATATCGGTGTTTTTATTCTGGTTAGTCTTGAGGATATTCATGGTAAAAATGTTTGCTCTATAGACAATTATTCCAGTTGTGATAGCTGTGAAAATTCTGATTTTGGAACACACTAAACACATCTTTTAAAGTAGGGTGATGTCATTCAATTTTGGATTTTGGATTTACGATAGCGCAGCGTAAAGCCTTCGGCATAGCTTCGCTTAGAGCGAGTCCGCGAGCGTCTTTTGGATTAACCTCTGCTTATAAAGAAGAGGCTTAAATATTGAAAAATTTTTGTTTTTCTTCTGGGTTAACCCAGATGCTTGAGACCAAATATTTTAGATTTCAAATTTCCATTTAATCCAAAATCTAAAATCTAAAATCGCTTCGGTCATTAAAGATAGCTGGTGAGTTATTGCGGAATTGCTGAAGGATAAACTTCATTTGCAACTAATACAGGTTTATTGCTGTATTCTGCTTCCAGTTGCTTCTGCAAAGTCAAATCCCAATTCAGGTCATAATCACGTTCGAGTTCAGCGACAACAAAATTACGCAATACACCTGTGACTGCAACTTTTTCGCCTTCATTCACAGTTCCTTTGGGAGTACCAGCGCGGATTACTAATAAGTCTTGTCCACCAAATAACTTGTCTTCATCTAAGGTAAAGGAACTGGCATTTCTGATATTTTCTACTTCACCTGTTACCGCCAGGGTTTTACCATAATATAACTTGGGATTTGTGGTAATTTCACCTGGTTTAGGAGCCAGTGCCATTGATTGAGCAATAATCGCAGGTTGGGTCTCGTAGTCTTTATATAAGTTTGGATCTAAACCCAAGTTGTAGTTGCGATTAATATCTGCAATTACAAACTTGTTAACTTGACCTGTTACCTGAATTGGTACATTTGGATCGCTAGGTAGAGTAAAAGGTTTACCAGATGCATTGACAACTATGATTGGTTCAGTACCAAAAAATTGCTTATCGCTAATTGTAAATGTTGAAGGGCCTAATGTTCTAATAGGTGTGCTTCTCACCGTGACAGTTTTACCGATTAATTGATTTGTATTATCAGTAACTTCTTCTGTAGTCACGTTAGTTTCTGGTGCTGCGGCCTCTTGATCTAAGTTATTGGTACAAGCCCCAAGCAATGCTGTAGAAAGTGCTAAAGCAATAGCTCCTTTGGAACTCCATTTATTGGCAAAAAAGTTAACCATTTCTCAATCTCCATTAAAGTTGTCTACAATCAGTATTTACGCAGGTTCAATAACCATTTGTAGGGTGGGCAATGCCCACCGAAACCCGGATATGGTGGGCATTGCCCACCCTACAAGATGAAATTCTGTGCCAGTTGCGTAAGTCCTGGATTATTCAGAAATACTCATGTTATTACTGAAGTTTTAGTGATGAGTTACCAAGGGAACTTGATGCTTTTGGTAATCTCAAAATAGTGAAAAAAATTCTCTTAATTCAAAAAGACTTGGCCATCTCTTTGAATTCTTAAAACACCTTGGTCATTATTAAAATTAGTCGTTTCATCCAAGGAGACTGAAAGTGTTCCTTGTGAGGTAGACATAGGCATAACTTTTATTAGTCCACCATCTGGACGTACTAAGGTAATACTGACGGGTGTTGGTAAGTCTTGGAGAATAAACTCTTGTCCACCTGCAAGATAGCGCGGTTGTGTATAACCAATAGCTTGATAAGAAATACCAGCGTTAGTGTTATTTTTTAATTTCACATTCACTGTACCTGCTGTTGGCGTCACAGTTGCAATTGCACTCTGCCTATTTTCTGGAATTGGTGGTTGTATAGGTCGCACACCTGGACGAATAGGAACCACTATAACAGTTGGTTGACCTAATGTTTGTCTTTGCTGTTGCATTCTTAACGTTGCAGCATTCGGCGGACATCCGGCGGGAACCATCACGCGATCGCGGTGTGGTACTTCATAAAATATACTCGGACAAGGGTTAATTTTAGAAGTTTGTTGTGCTACTGCTGATGGAGTTATGCTAGAAAAACCAATTAATAAACTGCCAAAAGCTGTGCCTGCTAATCCAATCTTCTGCCAGAAAAAATGATTTATTTTGTACATGAATACCTCCTGGTAATTTGATTAATTAATTAATTTATTTTGGCGAATTATCATATTTGTAACTAGAATCAACTGTTAACTATAATTTTTGCCGTCATTGCATTATTCAAAATGTAGTGTAGATAAGATTGAGCCGCTCAACCACAAAAGAAGACATGAAAACAGACTATGTTTTAATGCTAATTTTCAATAGTGGAAAAATCGAGGAGAATTCGAGTTGATTTAGAGAATATCACTTGAGTATTAGAACTAGTATGTCAATAGTAGTAGCTAAGTTATTCTTTATTCTTCCACCCAATAGAGGAGTCCTAGAGAAGTAACTCCACCAAAAAAGTGAGCGCCAATCAGATTCACGTTAGCTAACATGACAAAAACATCTAGTGAACGAATCATGTTTTCTGCTTGATAGATTGCCACACCTTGAGGTTGTGCTAGAGTTTTACCTAATATAATTGCAACGGTTTCTTCCGAAGCCATAAATGCTATTAATATTCCTACCAAACTCACCATAAATCCAATGCGTAAATTTTGAATTACTTCTTCCTTCCTAGGATGGTTTTGAGAATTTGGTGTTTGTAACAGTTTCGCTAATTTCCTGTAACGGAAAGCCCAATATATCCGAAAGCACAGCAATAAAATACCAACAATAGCTAAAAATATGCCAAATCCTATACCTGCATTGTTTGTCTGAGTAGTAACGTTCCGACTCAACTAAGCCAATAACACAGCAATACCAGAAATTAGTCCTAGCAATAACTGTACCTCATATCTTGCACCTGGAAATAGTAATGTCAATTCCATGACTAAGTGCCAAGTCTCTAAGGCGTTCAATATCTTGTAAAAGAAGTAACAGCACTAATTATTGAACAATTGGCTGGCTTCACACTTTTTGAGACCATCCAATTCAATCGCTTGCATAACTTTTCGCCGGAAATCATCACTATAAGCTTTTGCCATCGGGATGGGGTAGATGCAATGCTAACTCTTATAGTTTACGTCCTAATCTTTATGGCTATGGCCATATCAAATTCTTTGTAGGGGTTTAGCATTACTAAACCCGATACAGTATGACTGACAACTGACAATTTACATATATCTTGTTAATTGCACTCGGTAACGGTCTTTTTTAGTAACAGCAACTTCCCCAACTTCTAGGCGTCCCTTACCACGAATAGCAATTAAATCACCTGTTTTCACTTGCGAACTAGCTTGAGATACTTCCTTCCAGTTAACGCGCACATCACCGGAGTCAATTAAATCTACCATTTTGCTGCGCGACATACCAAAACCAGCAGAGGCGATCGCATCTAACCGTAAGGAAGCCTCAACAGTAGTCATTTCTTTTTTCTTCGGTTCGCGAACTTTTAACTCACTCGCATCTATTTGCTGGGTTTTTACCGGAACCGATCGCACTTGTTTGAGGTTCATCTCTAAAAATTCTGCTAACTCTGGTGCGACAATTACCTGCGCGCCACGTTCGCCGAGAACAATAATATCTCCAGTTTTTTCCCGAACGATTCCCGTCCCCAACATTGCGCCTAAAAAGTCGCGGTGGGTTGCGGTATCAAACAAGAAATTACCCGCAATTTCTAAAACTACTAAGGCGACTTGGGATTGATCTAAAGGAATTTCTCCGCGCGCGATCGCTAATCTTTGGCGTTCAGCTTGCGGATATCCACCCCAAGCCACCAATTGCACCTCTGTTAATCGACTAAAAACCCGCTGAATTTCTGCTAATTCTGGGGGAGACAGAAAATCTGTCAAAACCACTTCCCAGGTTTTGATGGCTTCTTCTGCGCGATCGATTACACGAGCTACAGTATCTCGATTTTCAACACTTTTTAAAAGTTCTTCTCTGGGCAACATTATCAAAAATTACCAGTTGTGAGCTTAAAGCCAACAATCTCTATTGACTATTACTCATGACCACTGTTTGATTCTAGCGCCATCTGTAGATGAAACCAATTGCCAAAAATCATCAGATATATACATTCTAGGGGCTAGGTTTCCCCGCCCCTAGAATTTAGGGTGTTATTAAATTGATGATAGGAATATGTTGTGATTAGCAATTCAATTCTTGTGACTTACTCGCCAGCGGTACTAGCTATCTGCATAACCCTGAATATTTTCTGGCTCAAACTGACGTAAGATGCGAGTTGCTTGTCGAGTGAGAATTTCCGAACCTTGAACTACTATGAGATATTTACCTGCATCCAAGCGATTGCGATAGGGTAAAGCATCACCACTACCTGCAATCAAACCGACTCCGCCACCCACAAATACACTACCCATAGCGCCACTGGCTGCACCCAGTAGTCCACCGACAACGTGATTACCAATTTCTCCCGCCCAAGCAAAAGTATCCAAACCAGTAATTAAGCTGAAGGTAAAACCAGCAAAAAAGCCAAATGGTATTAACCAAAACGCCATGAGCCGTACTTGCTTTTTAGCTTGCTCTTTCGGGTCAATTAAGCCGAACTCATCTGCTGTTTTATATCCCTTCCCAAGGATAGTACTTTTAATGGACTCTTTTTCTAAAGCTAAGTAAGCAGCTTCAACTTGGATACGGTCTGGTAATACAGCAACGAGGTAATTCATTGATTTTTTGAAAAATATTCAAGAAAAATTTTGCCTTTATTAACAGCGTACCAGTGCAGGGGAGCAGAGGAGCAGAGGCAGCAGCACTTAGACTACGCTCAGTGACCAGGAAGCAGAGAAGAAATAAGGGAACTCGAAAAAATAAATTATTCCGTTCAAGTCGTTGACGGTTGACAGTTAACAGTCAACTGTCAACCGTCAACCGTGAACAATAGTAATGGAATATTTTTTTACTTGGAAGTCCCTAACTATTGTCTATTCATTATTAGACTTTGGAAAAATAACTATTGACATTTTTTTTGTTTTATGTATCTATAAAGAATGATTAATTCTACCAATTTTCTTAATTGCGAATAGCTGGTATTACTTGAGCGTATCCAACGGCTCGCAAAAATTGTTAACGCCTTGTTTGAGGACATAGAGCACAACTGGTACTGCCAAAATTTTGGGAAATGTCGGCATTGTATAAAGATAGTCCATCATCCTTTGAACTGAGTTATTAAGTAATTCGTCCCGAAATTCTTGTTCGCAAATCACAGCACGCCACTTTCGCGCTAGAGCATCTAACCACTCAGAATTTGCTCTTTCGGGTTGCTGTCCTGCTTTAATCGCCAGGCTCATCGCCGCATCTTCTAAATCTCCTTCACAATCCTCAATTAAATCCAGTACTTCCATTGCTGTAGGATTCTCTGTGAATATAGAGCGAAACTGTGCAATTTCTTGTGATGTCACTATAGTCATAAATTTTTTTATCAGCCGAGTAGTTAAATACTCAGCTATGTTATTCCAATTTTGATTGATTATTCATCATCCACCTTGTCAGAAGGACTCTTTATTAGGGAGATGAGGGGTAGAGACGCAGGGGAAACTCTTGGCTGTTGACCAATAACCAATAACCAATGACTATTGACTATTGACGAAAAGCTCTTGACGTTACAGAACGTTGCAATTCAGCCAAAGCACGATTGTAATCCAAAATTGCCCGAATGCGATTACCTTCAGCTCTTGTCAGATCGTTTTCCGAGTTAATGACATCAGTTTGAGTACCAACACCTGCTTGGAAACGTAAACGTGCTAAACGTAAAGCTTCTCTAGCTTGTTCTAGAGCTGTATTGGCAGTTTGAACATTTTCTAAATTAGATTGCTGGTTAGAAAAGGCCTGTTCTACCTGAAATCGAATTTGGTTGCGCTGTTCAGCAAATTGAGTTTCTGCGATCGCAATATTAGCTCTGGCTTGAGCAGCTCTGGCTCTGGATGCTCCACCGTCAAATAAATTTAGCGTTGCTCTCACCCCTACTGAATAACCATCAGCGACACTAACCGCATCATTAAACCGATCGAAAAAGTCATAGCTAGCAATTAAACTTACCTGTGGCCCTAGCGCTGATAGCGCTTGTCGTCGCTGTTGTTCGCTAATATTGCGCTGTACCAACAACTGTTGCAGGTCGGGACGGTTTTGATAGGCTAGAACAATACTCTGTTCTAATGTCTGGTTCCAAAGACCAGCTAATTTTACCGGATCAGCGGCACTAATATTTACTGACTGTGGCAAACTCAAGCGAGTTGCTAAGCGGCGACGCGCAATTTGCTGCTGAGACCTAGAATTAGTCAATTCTTGTTGAGAATTTGCTAAATTTACCTGGGAACGCAACACATCAAACCTGGTACCTACCCCTGCTCGCTCTAAAGCTTCTGCATCTCGCAAACTAGCCTGAGCATTGTTTACAGCTGACTCAGCAATACGGACTTGCTCATCAGCTTGTTGCAAATTGTAGTACTCAGTCGCCACATTTAGCCGAATATCCTCAGACTGGTTCTCTATCGCCAATTCACTCAGGCGTACCCGTTCTTCAGCTTCTCTAATCGTAGCTTGCCGTCTACCAGAAGTATAAAGGTCATATGATAGCTGTGCTTGAGCATTAAAATTCGTATTGCTAGCAGCAGGCTCGATTGGTTCGCGGAATGCAGGTGGTAAGCCTTCTTGTTGCTGCTGTTGCAGCTTGACAGAATAGGTCTCATTCACAGTCCGCTGGCGTGTAATATCCCCAGTAATCCCAACTGTAGGTAGTAAAGCTGCTTGCGCCTCGCGTAAAGCCGCCTGACTACGTTCTAACTCCAATTGTGCTACTTGTAGCTCCCGATTGTTACGTCGTGCTAGCTCCAAAGCTTGCACTAAAGTAATTGGTTGGTTACTTTGCAAGGTAACTTCTGCTGGGTTGGTAGGATATTGCAGCGGATTGGGGTTAGGAATCAAATTTTCAGGAACCTGGACGCTACCTGCTGGTGCAGGGCCCACTAAGCCTGGTACATTCTGAATTGGTACCACTGTTCCTGGTGTCGTCTGAGTTGGTACAGTACTACCTGGTATAGTCTGAGTTGGTACAGTACTACCTGGTGTAGTCTGAGCTATTAGATCCTTAGCTGTCGTGGTTTTGGCACAAGAAACCCCAGAGTTTAGCTGTCCCTGTTGCTGTGAGCAATTGGGTAGTTCCAGGAACTTTGGCGTGACTGGATTCTTGCTTGCAACTGGTGAAATTGCCTGTAATTGCGTCTGAGGTTTTTTCTTCTGGTTTTTTGGCCGCTGTAAAGCCGACAACAGCAATTGGTTTTTCTCAACAGTCGGGAGTTTAACGTTACTAGCTTGAACAACTATATTTTCTAATTTTTGGCCAAAAGTAGCGGAATTATTGGTTGTTTGACGAGCATCCGCCAATAGGTTGATATCTAGGTTTTGGGCAGTCTGAGTGGTAGATGAGAAACTATAAAATCTACTTTGATTTCCTTTAAGTGTTTGTGGTGCGATCGCACTAGCATTTCCCGTTTCGTTGACGGGAATACTATGATGGCTTAAAGGTTGATAACTTAAAGGTTTTGTCTTCGCGACAATCCCATCACTCAAAGGTACTAAATTAGGAACCTTCTGATCGGCTATGTAGAACTGGCTACTAATGCCATCTGCAACTAAGGTTCGACTATCACGAGCAGTCAAAACACTAGGAGAAGACGCTGGCTGTAGCCCATTTACTTTGACAGTACCAGCCCAAGCAGGCTGGGTTGTTAATACTGCTGCTGTCACACCAGGCAAGAAAGTATGAAATAATTGCTGTCCGTTCACCGCATCCCCTCACACAAAATCAATCTAGCGGCAGAAAACTTTTCTTCACCACAGAATATAGCACGACAATAAATTCAGAAGAGAATATAGTACGATACCAAATTTAGGAATCGGAACTTTTTTTATCTTCAAAACTTTTTACTATACGAGAAAGTTCCGCCTTTTCATCGATACTAACGCGGGTAGGAGCACCACTAACAATTCTTTCATAATTCCGGAAAGAATCTTTAATTTCCGGGCCGTCGGCAGTAATGTTATACTCGCGGATACCTTTATCATGCCAAGATCCCCGCATTTTGAAAACATTAATTGCCCGCGACATTTCTCCCCTAATTTCTACATACTGAAGCATTAATATTGTGTCAGTAATAGTAGAAATATGGGAATCGGTAATCGAATGTGACCCCATAAATTGGTCAGTTGTGTTGGTAAAAAACCCTGTAATTTCTTCTTGTTTGGCGTAACCTGTCACACCAATGACAAACTGGCGAAATGCATTATTGCTCACTCCTCTAGCTAGTGCGGAAAGGGAGTCGATAGCAATCCGCGCTGGCTTAAACATAGCAATTTCTGACTTAATAATTTGTAAGTGATCTTCCAAACCGGTAGATTCAGGATAGGTACATATTATTTTCAGTAAGCCTTGTCTTTCTAATTCTTCAAAATTAATTCCCCAAGAAGAAGCGTTGCGCGAAAGTTGGGCGCGGGATTCTTCATAGGCAAATAATATTGCTTGCTCACCATTCAAACAACCGTCTTGAATAAATTTACTGACTAATAAGGTTTTACCAGTACCTGTAGCTCCTGTAGCCAAAATAATCGAATCTTTAAAGAAACCACCACCGCACATTTCATCTAGGGTTTTCACTCCCGAAGATACCCTGACATTAGAAGACCTTTGAGTCAACCGCATTGCTCCTAGTGGGAATATATTGACGCCTTCATTGGTGATTGTAAAAGGATACTCACCTTTCATATGTGTTGTACCCCGCAACTTCAGAATTTCGATTGTGCGGCGACGGCGTTCTCCTTCTAACACGTTGCGAACTATTACCACATTATCGGAAACGAATTCTTCTACGCCAAAAGAAGCCACAGGGCCATATTCTTCACTACGTTCTGTGGTAATTACAGTGGTGACACTCAAAAGTTTCAGTCGTGCTACTAGGCGAAATATCTCGCGCCTGACGACTCCCATTGCTTCATACTGTTGAAATACCGCGGTGATTGAGTCAATGGAAACGCGTCTAGCCTTGTATTTGCGGATGGCATATTGTAAGCGTTCAATCAAAGCTGAAAGGTCAAAGTTACCTACTATATCTTGACCTTCTGGGTCGGGTGACGCATCCAGGATAAACAGTTTACCTTCATCAATTAACTGCTGTAAGTTCCACCCAAAAATATTGGCATTTTTAATAATGTCGCTTGGTGATTCTTCAAAGGTAACAAATACCCCTGGTTCATCAAAGTAGGTAATACCGTTATAGAGAAACTGTAGAGATAATAAAGTTTTACCTGTTCCTGAGGTGCCGCTGATTAAGGTAGTTCTACCAATAGGTAAGCCTCCATGACTAATATCGTCAAAGCCCTCAATCATTGTGCGGATTTTTTCTACACCCCCAATTAACGGTGTCTTGTTTGGCTCTGGTTGGTCTTTTTCCATCATTGTTTGTTAAGAAAGAGGTGTTAAACCCCAGGTTTTTTAATACTAATGTTTGGAATTGGGCATGAAATTTTACGCTTAAATATTTTACTAAAGAAGTGTGAAGTGTAAAGGATGAATACACAAGTATGAACTGGGTATGTACTGATGGGAAGCATCGACTACCCAATTAGTCTTTTTCGCGGTTCTAGCTCTATCTCCATCTGGAAAAATGCAAATCCTGGAGGAAGGGTCTAAGAGGAGCCGGAGTCAATCGGAAATTTTTGTGGAAGTCATCTCGTTAGCCGCCAATACTGGAACTCCAGGCGATATACCACTCCTTTCAACAAGGTAAACCCTTGCACATGGGTGGCTCAGGAACGCCCTGGCTAGACTTTTCACAAAATGCAATATCCAAAATCCACAATCGATTGACCTTTCGCTTGATTGGATGGGGTAATCGCATCCATCATACTTGATGCTTCATCGTTTATTTCACTCTTCCCAGTTTTCTTCATTCATTTCTTCATACAGCAAATCCAATCCAATCAACACTCTTTCTCTGTCGGAAAGGTCGCCGATAATTTTGCGGACTGGAGGCGGCAAAATTTTAGATAATGTTGGTGTAGCTAATATTTTATCCTCTTCTGCCAGTTGGGGGTTTTTGAGAACATCAATTACTTTCAAAGCATAAACACCTTGAAACTCTTGGTCTAATATGTCTTTTAGTGTTTTTAATGCCCGTACTGAGTTAGGCGTGTTCCCAGCTACATAAAGCTTGAGAACATAGGTCTTTCTTGCTTTCGTCATAAAGGTACAGGCTAGACTTGAGGATAGAAATATAGGAATTGTTGGCGCAGTGACAGGGAATTATGGCAAATGCTTTGCCAAGTTGAACGTCGATACATTCACTTTTATTTATATATCGAACACCTATAAGTTTCACACAGGTGAGCAAGAATATCTATTAATGTCAGTCGATAATCTAATAGTGTTTCGTCGCTCCTTCCTTCTAGTCTTAACTGTTTAGCAAATTCTTCAATTAACTCCATATGAATTTCAATGATTTGCGGCACAGGAATATTAGCACAAAACACTGCATTGATAAATTTATCAATTCTAGCTTTTAAAGTTTTTTCTGTAGTAAAGTAGTATACGAGTATTTCTCGGTAATCAGATTTAATTTGTTGCAACAAATTTTCTCTGTCGTCTCCATCCATCGGTTGAAAAATATCCTGGGGTTTTTGCTGATAAGATGCAAATACATAGCAATATGTTTTAGGGTATATTTCTGGGAATTTAGTAAGCACCCAGTTCAGAAAAAGATAATTGATATGTTGAGCATCAACTGTTGCCAATGGTAGAAGTGAAAACTTGTAAATGCTGGTATGATTAATCAAGTTACCGCTCCACCTAGTCCAGCTTTGTTGAATGGCTAAGGCTAATTGATTATATAAATTTTTTTTAACATTCGTGGCAAAAATTAATATTGGGAATAACATTTGTGGTTTATACATCTCCTCGATCGCTTTGACCAAGTTTAGCGAGTTGATTCAACGCAAGACATGGTTTTAGACTCAGTTTGCTGTGTAGTCAACTAAATTAATCTGCTCCGAGAGGAGAAATTGTACCAGCCTAAGTAATAAACACATCAAAACTAATGCAGCTAGTCAGAAATTGGACTGAGGAAGTTATTGAGGCGTTGGTGAAGGCGTTGTACTTAGTTAATGACTTTCATAAGAGTTTCAAAATGTATATCTATCTAAATACGGATTTTATTATTTCGCTCCTTGATAAGATACTTAAACGAACTTAAAAGATTGTTGGATTCTAAATCATTATAATTCCTCAAGGTTCTAAAGCGAATTTTTAGAGCCATAATTGTTTTTAGCTATTGCTGTTGAGGAGGATTTTTAACACTAGTTAGGATCGAGGTCAGGATGGTAAGCAGAAGTTCAATGCCACAAAGGTAAATACCGCCTTTGTAAAGATCGGTGGCAGAACCAAACATCAGTGTGGAGTCAGCCAGTGATTTTAATAGCGTTGAAATTGTCAAAAGAATTGTTTATATAGAGTCTTCTTAAAGGATATTGCTTCAGGCATGAGCGCCATCGGAGTCAACGGTGATGCTCCCTCCAGAGGCTTTCACAGGAAGAATGACCCCAGAAGCCTTATGTCAATGCTACAGTACCCGCTTTATGACTTTATAACAAGCGTACCTATCTGCGTAGAAACAAGTACTCTGGCAATGGTGCTAGAGATTTTTAAACAAGAGCAGTGCGATCGCGTGGTGGTGGTAAATCAGCAGCAATCTCCAGTAGGATTGCTGCATTCTACCCGGTTAACACAAAAATTTTTGGCAGCAGTTGGTGGCGATCGCGTTAACTTACAGCAGCCATTGTCAATTTTTGATTCCTCTGTCGTAGAACCAATCCCAACTATACCAGCCGCTGAATGTGTGGGGCAATTTGGCTTATTTTTGCGCTATCAACCCACTCAAATCAACCATAATAATTTAGATTGGGCCTTGATTGACCCGGAAGGGAAATTTTTGGGTTTGCTAGATAGCTCCAAGTTGTTGAGATTATTAGCACAAGAGCAATTGGCTAACTTTGAGGAGTATAGAGCACAAAGAAGTAGTATAGGTGTGGCGATCGCTACGCAATCACAAGCACAAATCCCACAACAGCACCCAGCATCATTATATAAACCACTTGTTCAATTGTTAGAACACCTGCCCTGGCCTTTGATGTTAGAAACAGCTAGTGGCGAAGTAGTAGCACAAAATCCCGCTTGGTGGCAGCAATTAGGCGTCTTGAAAGATGCAGAAACCGTAAGGCAGCAAGTAGAAAGAGTATATGCCTCAATTTTGGCCAAACAGTCAGAATTTGCCACATATCAAGCCCTGCAAGTTCAGCCCCAGGTTACGGGTAATGGGTATAATACCCTAGAGCCACCCACATCGCTGAAATTTTATCCCCCAGACAATAGCCGCCCGCTCCCGCCAACGGGTTTACCCAGCAGTTTGCCTGCCAACAATCTGCACGCTCAACAAACCCCAAATACTACATCCAGTCAGTGTTTTTGGGATAGTAATATCGGTACTTGTACTTGCATTGTCGAAGTGCAAAACGGTCAAGAGCGAGTGTGGCAATTTGCCAAAATTCCCTTAGATACTCCTGAGTTAAGAGCCTGGAATTCTGAGTCAGAAATGACACTGAATCATCAAGACACAGCAGCAGAAGATCGCAAACTGTGGCTGGTATTAGCGACGGATGTGACTGAGCAACAGCAGCTTTATAAAGAACTAGCCGCGAAAAATGCTGATTTGATTCAACTCAATCGCTTAAAAGATGAGTTTTTAGCTTGTATCAGCCACGAACTCAAAACCCCGTTGACGGCGGTGTTAGGGTTATCGCGATTGCTGGTAGATAGACAATTGGGCGAATTAAACGAACGTCAAGCCCGGTACGCCGGGCTGATTCATCAAAGCGGACGCCACTTAATGAGTGTAGTTAACGACATCTTGGATTTAACCAGGATGGAGACAGGGCAAATGGAATTAACCCTAGCCCCTGTGAATATTCGCGCAGTGTGCGATCGCGCTTTATCAGAAGCCAGAGCTTTACACACCCAAACCAGCAAAACCAAGCCTTCTAGCCTGCTTCCGGGAGAAAATTCTAGCAATTATCGATTCACTATCGCCATTGAACCAGGCTTAGAACAGATGGTTGCAGATGAATTACGTCTGCGGCAAATGCTGGTACACCTGCTTTCCAATGCTTTTAAGTTTACAGAATTATCGGGAAAAATTGGCTTACGTGTAAATCGTTGGGAAGGGTGGATTGCCTTTACTGTCTGGGATACAGGTATTGGCATTCCCGAACATCAACAACATTTAATTTTCCAAAAATTTCAACAACTGGAAAATCCCCTCACCCGCCAATTTGAAGGAACTGGTTTAGGACTAGTATTAACTAGAGCCTTAGCCAGACTCCACGGTGGTGATGTGAGCTTCTTGTCTCGCGAAGGTAAAGGTAGCCAATTCACCTTACTTTTACCGCCCAGTCCGCCGAAGACAGGCTTTACCGAGTCAGAAGAAGACATGGGAGAGGATGAAGAAACTGTCAACACCACTAATAGAGGAATTTCTCCATCCGCAGGGCGCATCAACTCTACTGTTCAGCAATATCCCACCTCTTCCCAAAGGTTGGTATTGATAGTTGAGGCAGTCGCTCGCTATATTGAGGACTTAACAGAGCAACTCAAAGCTTTAGGTTATCGAGTCGTGATTGCGCGTTCTGGGACAGAAGCAGTAGAAAAAGCTCGTCGCTTGCAGCCAAAAGCTGTATTTTTAAATCCTTTGCTACCGCTATTATCTGGTTGGGATGTGCTGACTTTACTCAAATCTGACGCTGTGACTCGCCATATCCCCTTAATTGTCACAGCAACCGGGGCAGAAAAAGAGCAAGCATTTGCCAATCGAGCCGATGGTTTCTTAAGTCTACCAGTACAGTCTCAAGTATTGGCTCCATTATTAGAGAGTATATGTGCGACCCCAACAATTTCTGCCTCAGGATTAGACAGTAATGAAATTAGCAACAGCAGAACGCCGCTGCGAATTTTGAGATTAGTCAATTCTGAGTTGGAATCAGCTCATCACCAAGCTTCATTGCGAGAACACCGCGTGATTGAAGTAGACGATCTCGATCAAGCAGAACTTTTGGCGCGAGTTTGGCAATTTGATGTAGTTTTGCTAGATGTAGACAACCCTACAGCCCAAATTTATCTCCAACAACTCAAACAGCACCCCCGATTGGCGGCGCTACCATTAGTGACTTGTGATGTGGGAACTACCTTAGCAGCTTCCCAAATACCTGGGCTATCTGTCTTTCCCTGCTTACAACCATTAGGCAAAGATAACAGTAGCAGTATCAGTAAAACTGAAGCTTTATTGTCAGTGTTACAAATTGCTTCTGGTATCTGCTGTCCACCGAATATTTTAGTGGTAGATGCTACTACTCTCAGGGATTTGCCTCAGGTAAGGCGCAAGCAGATTCGCGGTCATCGCTGTCCTAAACAATCTTCAGTGAGTAGTGAAAATACGGAACGGGGTTCTGAGTGGTTCCAAGCTTTAATTCAATACTTGCAAACAGCTGGTTTGAAAGCCGCAATTAGTAATTGTTGGACGGAAATTTTACAACAAATTCGCCATCAAAGCGTTGATTTGCTGCTGATTTGCTTAGGAGAATCTGCAATTCCTAAAGAATTGCTCAAAGCATTGAAAGCATTGGCAGATTTACCGTTCAGTTTGCCACCAATTTTAATACTAGACCAAAGATTACAACGCACTGAGGCGATCGCTCAAACTAAAATTTCGCAATCGTTAATAGAAAAACAGAAAAAAACCGGCTTAGAAACGATAGAAACAATAGTAAATGAGATTTCTGCACAAATTTTACCTCGCTCGATCTCAATGGAAGACTTATTAAACGAGGTTAATCAAGCTTTGGCTGTAAGTCATAAACACAAATGAGGGGGAATGTTGACGGTTGACTGTTGACGGTTGACTGTTGTCAGAGCGCCCTCTTAACAACTCATGCCAAACTGTAATCTAAAATTTCATCTTAAAACCTAGTAGGGACGGGGAAACCCCGCCCCTAAAAAAATTGAAAATTACATCATCAAACGCTGATGATTATGACAACTAACAACACTTCTTGTAGCTCTCGGTGCATCGCTAACAACTGACCACTGACTATTGACTATTCAACGATATATCTAACTTTTGATTTTTAATTTTCTTCACAGCAACTCGCGTGAGATAGTAAGCTCCTTTACTACTCAGGTGCTGATACTCCTCCGGTTGCAAGTCCATAGCAACAAACCTATCTTGTTCAGCTAATAGGAGGATAGAAGCCGCTTTGACTGGCTTGGTAGTCTCTTTGTGAATATAGTCTACAACTTCTTCCGATGATGATAAGTACTTGACTAGCTGATGGCTGTAAAACACTACAGTCGGTTTTTTAAAGCCCAACATGATGACTTCTTCATTGGATTGTTTGACTTGGCTAATCATGACAGACAATTCTCGTAAAGGTAGCTGACGCTGCTGATCCATTACTAACAAAGCAGGCATCAAAACTACAATAAAAAAGGCGATAAATCCGAGTAAATTGGCATTAATAATACCTTGCCAACTGCGATTGATAATACAAGCGGCGATAAAAATTGCTGTTAGCAGCCAAATAATACCCCCCAAAATTGGTAAACCTAATTCTTGAATGCGATTATATAAGTTGGGTGCGGCAGGATCGTAGCCGACTAATTTAGTTACTTGCCATAATGCGATCGCTAGTGCTGATAAAAATGCGACATTTACCCAAGCACTCCAGAAAAATGATTTGGATGCTGGGGATCGCTTCTGGGTCTCTCCTTCACCGATGAAATCACTCCATAATAGGGCGACTAAAATGGCGGCTGCTGGCATTAATGGCAACACATAACTGGGAAGTTTGGTGACAGCGATGGTAAAAAAGATAAAAACGCTGAGAAACCAGATACAAGCAAATAAACTTAATTGCTGGGAACGTTCTTGAGATAGCCAGTGCGATCGCTGCCAAAGTTTCAGTCTAACGATGGCTGCGGGTAGATAGACTGAATATGGGGCAAAGCCTAACAGGACTACCAGAAAGTAAAAATACCAAGGTGCTGAGTGACCATTTACTACTTCTGTGAAGCGTTCTATGTTGTGATAACCAAAAAAAGAATTAATATAATTCCAGCCATTACGCCAGATTACTAGGGCATACCAGGGAATTGATAATAATAAAATAATCCCTATCCCCAGCAGCACTTTCATTTCTCGCCATACTTGTATTAGCTTTCCTTGGTAGATAACAAAAGCACCGATAACAATTGCTGGTAAGACAATCCCCACTGGCCCTTTGGTTAAAATTCCTCCAGCTACAAGGACATAACAGGCTAAATACCATATATTAGGTAATTTGGAATTTGCTAGGGATTGAGAATTCCCTGCATAACCGAGAAAAAAGCAAAGCAAAGCTGAGGCTATACACCCAGTGAGCAGCATATCAGAAACGCCAATTCTACCCCAAGCGATCATTTCTGGGGTAAGCGCCATGATAGTTGCTGCTAGGCCTGCTGTTAAGTAACGGCGTGCTGGACGGGAAACTTGTTCTAATTCATCCTGTCTAGCCAATGACCAATGTACTGTGTAAAAGGCTAAACCAATTGTTCCCATTGCTGCGAGGGCTGATGGAATGCGCGCCCCCCACTCATTTACACCCATGATTGCATAAGCGATCGCTTGACACCAGTAAATTAAAGCAGGCTTATCAAAGCGAGTCTCGCCATTAAAATAGGGGGTGATCCAATCCCCAGTAATCAACATTTGTCGGGAAGCTTCAGCAAACAGTGGTTCTGTTTCATCTACTAAGCCAAAGTTGCCTAAATTCCAACCATAAGCAATCCAACCAATTACAATCAACCACAGAACTGATACAGTCACAGCAAGGGCTGGACGCTGTAGTATATTCTTAAACCACTGGTCAACAGTTTGGGGAAAGCTCGCTTTCATCTTCATCAGAAAAATGGGTAGAAACCCCGTCCTTCAAGGACGGCTTTACATAGAGGGTGGTAAAATAGAGATGGTCAATGACCCACCCGCGACGATGGAGACATAAACCCTAACACCAAAGTTGGCGATACTTCGCAACGGGGAAGAAAAATCGGTAGACCGGGAAAAGAGGATGGGGCAATGGACAGTCCAACCCTGGAATCAAAATATATCAGAAATTTCTGTTTGAGATTTCGATACATGAGAACCGCAGGGCTTGCGGGGATAGTCTGTGGAGCGAACATCAGACCAAAACTCCTTGTGGGTGGAGGCAGTTGCTATGAAACAGAAACCTAAATCTCACGATTTAGGAATCACCGCGCCTTTAGGTCAGTGAGGATGTCAATACTAATCAGTCAATGGTTAATAGCCTACAGTTTTTAGTCGTTGACTGGTGATATTTTGTTCTCGATAGTTCTTAATTTAGATCCCCGACTTCTTGAAGAAGTCGGGGATCTAAAAACTCATCGAGTTAAGAATTAGTAATTACTGAGTCAGTATAAGTAACCATTCTTGCTTTTGGGCGTCCCATTTAGGTAGAGATGTTTCCCCGACTACATAAGGGCCCCAATAGCGACGGGAACCATCTTGAGCAAAAGCTACTACAACATCTCCCTTCTCTAACTTTAAATTACCGTTTGGTAAAGACAGCAGCAGCCCCTTTTCACTTCCTTCTTGGGGTGCAAAATCCCAATGTGCGGGAATATCTTGCTGGTTTTTTAGCGCAGAATTCCCCTTCGACTGTCGCGCTAGTAAAGCTAGTCGCACAGGCTGATTGGTTTGATTGCTCATGCGCAAGGTTCCCCGATCCTTAGCAGTTCCAATTGATTCTTGACGATATGCTAAGCGGGTAGTACTTTGACTAGTGCTATCTTCTACTTGGCTACTTGTGGTTGTGACTGAATCGGAAACATTTGTAGGGGTTAATGTTTCATGAGCCACAGATGAAGATACATTGCTGGCTACCTGAGACGTTTCATTAGGCGGTGAAGTAGCTGAATCTGGATCTGTCGTCTCAAAAGAAACACTCATCCCAAAGCACCCCACCAGTAACCCTAACAGTCCTAAAGAACAGGCTAGAACAGCAGCGTTACGATACACTGACGTTTTCATTTTGATTAGTTATTAGAAATAAGTATTTGTCTAGGCTTGACCAAATAGTAGCCTATTCCTTGAAGAGGCAAGTACTGAAACTGCCTACTATAGAGTCTCCTGAAACCAAGTCATGCTATGTATCATAAGTAGCATTTTCAGGAAACATACTAGCAAAAAGAATTACCTTGAGTTTCGCGGGAGAAATCAGGTATAACCCTGATAAATCAAGGCTTTATTCTTGAATGCATGGTAAATACAAACTATAATTATGATACATAATTAGCAAATTTATTCGTAAAAACACAAAGAGCAATTTTGATTTTAGAAGTAGCGATCGCAACTAAGATGATGGCGATAAACCCTCAGATTTATCTGGGGAATGAACTTCATTTTTCTTAATATCTCACCCTTCATCTTTTAAGATAACTCTTCTGGTTGAGGGGTGACACCTCACAGAAGAAAATTTTTTTGCGAGTCTTGGTTTCACAAAGATGAGACAATGTATAAAATGCGATCGCCACTGAACAACCAATAGATATTTAAACTAGTACTTAGGGAATTCTAAGTAAAAAATATTCCCATTATATTGTTAACTGTTGACTGTTAACTGTTAACCGTCAACAACTTAAAGTGGAATAATTTATTTTTTGCAGTTCCCTAAAACAAGCTTAAGCTAAAACCGATATCCTCAAGAAGAGGAATATTTAAAGATTTCGTGACTTTTCGATTTCAGTCCCAATTATGCAAAACACCCGGCTAAATAACCTACTAGACACCATTGCTAGCCGCTTGAGTCTATGGTTCCTCAACCCTTGGCGGCGATTGTCCCTACTGGTAATCAGTTTTTTCTTTGGTACTTTTCTGGGTACAGCAATTTCCACGACTGCGGGACAGAAAGCCGAATTGGATATTGTGATAGCAGCATTTTTAGTCTTTTTGACCGAAATTACTAGCAGAATATTCTACAACCGGAATTTTTTCTCTAAGCGATCGCTTTGGGTGGAAGCACTAAATCTTCTCAAAATAGGTTTTATCTACAGCCTGTTTATTGAAGCCTTTAAGTTGGGATCGTGATTGGGCATTGGGCATTGGGCATTGGGCAGAGACGCAATAACCCTTGTCTGTACAACTGTTATGGGGATGGGGAATATGGGTTCGTGGCTGGATGAAATTCTGACTATCGGTAAAGCTTCGGAAAGTTGGCGACAAAAGGCGAAAGAAGCAGCTTTAGCTGATAATTTGCGATCGCCTGCTTGGGGAATCAATACAGGAAAAGTAGATGAAGTCATCGAAAAGCGATCGCAATTACTCGAAACTATCCTCCCAGCTTTTCGGGAATTTTGCCAAAATACCCTGCAAAAGCAACCACAACAGATGTTACCTGTACTGTGGGAATTGTGGCTACCTTTAGCAATCAACATCGGGTTACAGCGTCAAAAATTGGGATATCCCTTCATTCAAGGAATTTTAGGCGTACAGGGAACGGGGAAAACCACCATGTGTCAAGCGCTGACGTTGATTCTTCAGCAGCTAGGATACCGTACCCTGAATTTATCATTAGATGACTTATACAAAACCTATAGCGATCGCTTACTTTTAATTCAACAAGATCCCCGCTTAATTTGGCGAGGCCCTCCAAGAACCCACGATATTGATTTAGGCTTAAATTTACTCGACCTGATTCACCAGTCCCAAAGTCCGGTAACTATTCCCCGCTTTGATAAATCAGCTTACAACGGCGCAGGCGATCGCACTACTCCAGAAATTGTCACAAATGTAGATATTTTGCTCTTTGAAGGCTGGTTTGTGGGTGTGCGCCCAATCGATCCCCAAGCTTTTGATCACCCACCACCACCGATTATTACAGCAGAGGATCGGGAATTTGCCCGCGATATGAATCGTCAACTAGAGAACTATCTACCCCTGTGGGAACACTTAGATAGTTTAATAGTGTTATATCCCAGCGATTACCATTCTTCCTTAACATGGCGCAAACAAGCCGAACAGCAGATGATAGCTACTGGTAAATCTGGGATGAGTGATATACAAATAGAAGAATTTGTCAATTACTTTTGGCGATCGCTACACCCGGAATTATTCCTCAAACCCCTAATCGAGTCACCCCATGTTAATTTGGTAATTGAGATAAATAGCGATCGCAGTCTTGGTAAAATCTACTGACAAGGGAGACAAGGAATTTTAGATTTTAGATTTGCGTTAGCGTAGCGTAAAGCCTTCGGCATAGCTTCGCTTAGAGCGAGTCCGCGAGCGTCTTTTGGATTCCAATCTAAAATCTAAAATCCAAAATCCAAAATTGTTTCAATGTCCAATGCCCTAATCCCCAGATTTAATCTTCTCAATTAATTGATAAAATGGTTGCCAATTATCATCTTGAGTAATGGGTTCCCAAATTGATTCAATCACAGGTCTTAATAAAGCTGTTTTGGGATTATATCGACGCAGATTTTGAGCAATGACATCAATTCTATCGATATCAAAATTATTTAACGCTTTATGGTACAAAATACACCAATTATCAAACATAGCTGACGCTCCCGTAGCGGGGACAATATCACTATCATGTAAAACAAATGCCGGATCGTCACGCCAATTTGCAGCAAAAGTCCGCGCCATTTCTGCGAAGAATTGATGATAAGGGACTCGACTATCTTGTAAGAATTCAATTGTTAGGGGAAAGAGTTCATCAAGTTCCGGCGCTTGTAAATCTTCAAAGCCTAACCTCTTCAACATTAAAGCACGATATTCGGCACGATAATATTCATCAAACTTAGCTAATCCCTGCTCCATCACACCTTTATCAATGATTTCTTTTAAAGGTTCCTGAAGCATTTCTAAATTTAACTTACAAATTCCCGGCTGATGGCTGTAACAATAGCGGCGATAATAATCAAAATATGCAGCAGTAAAATAGGGATCGTAGGTAGGAATAAAAGCATAAGGGCCGTAATCAAAACTCTCCCCAGTAATGGACATATTGTCAGTATTTAACACTCCATGACAAAAGCCAGCTACCATCCATTGCGCTACAAGTTCTGCGACTCTTTTAACTAATTCTGCATAAAATAATGCATATTTATCTACCTCTGTAATTAAGTGTGCATAATATTGCTCAATTACATGGTTTAATAACTTTCGGCTTAAATCGGGACGGCGTAAATAATGTAATCGCTCAAAAGTGCCAAAGCGAATATGAGAACTGCTCATTCTTACCATCACAGATGAGCGAGTTGGAGAAGGTTCATCACCGCGCCATAGAGATAAACCTGTTTCAATCATAGTTAAACAACGGGAGGTGCGCACACCCATGTAATGCAAAGCTTCCGCAGCTAAAACTTCGCGCACACCACCTTTAAGTGTAAGCATCCCATCACCACCACGGGAATAGGGAGTTCTCCCCGAACCTTTAGTACCAAAATCGTATAATTCCCCATCAATCCCGCGCACTTGTCCGTACAAAAAGCCTCTACCATCACCTAAGCCAGAATTATATTCGCCAAATTGGTAGCCATGATAACGTAGAGCTAATAATGGTTGACGCTCTGCAAATTTGCCAAAGGCGGTGATAAAATCTTCATCGGTGACTGTTTGAGGATTTAATCCTAAACGGGGTAGTAATGCATCGTTGCGCCAGCGCAGGATATGTTGCGGAAATTCTGCTGCTGCTACTTCGTCATAGTAGTCATTGCCTAAAGATTCTAAGGCTGGTTCATATTTCAGGTTAACAAAAGGATTGCGAGAATTTGTTTGGTTGGAAGTTTCAGCCAGAGTCATTACAAGTAAAGCTTGATGAATTCTTCTCTTAATACTACATCTGGCAATACTGGTCTGACCTACAAGTTTTGCAAGCTGTGGAGTTAATTCACGAAAAAAAGCGGGGAATTGGATATTTGATTATCCTTTTCCCCATCACCTGGTGTTGCTGAAGCAACTTGGTATGAACACTAACTACTATCACAGTTAATTATGGAGTTGTTGTGTATTCTGTATGGATTTGCGATGAAATTTTTGATTACAGTTAACAGTCAACCGTCAACCGTCAACAATATTTTTAGCTAAGAGTTGGGTTTTGTCCACTGAGGATTGGTGAGACTGGTAAGAATATGATCTTGCCATTCTCCATTAATTAATAAATAGTCCCTAGCATATCCTTCCACAACAAAGCCCAGCCTTTTAAGTACATTCCCACTACGTTGATTATGTGGCATATAATTTGCCATAATTCGATGCATATTTAATTCGGTAAATACATAATCAGTGGCGGCTTTCAGTGCTTCTGTCATATAGCCTTTACCTTGTTCCGTTTCCGCTAGACTATAGCCAACATAGCAGAAATGAGCAGCACCACGGACAAAATTAGTGAAATTAATAGTACCGATGATTTCAGTTAAGCTTTTTTTCGGATAAATAAACAATTTTAGGGAATTATCATTAATAAATTCTAATAAATTACCTTCAACTTGATATTGCCAGTATTTAACTGTAAAAAAACCCTCAGCCCACAGGGGATAAAATGGCGTCAGATAATCTTTGTTTTCAGTAAAAAATTTGAGAATTTGGGGAATATCCTCTTGGATACCGATTCTTAATAACAGGCGATCGCTCGTTATCAATGGTAGTTCTGATTTCATAGACCAATATCATTAACTGGATTATTTAAGTCAAAATTTAAGGTTTTTTTAACTAGTTAATGCCGATTACAAATGAATAAGCAGATAAGTGTAATTTAATTTACAGAAATTTAATCAGCAACCCCCAGAATGGATAAATTTAGCAGTTGTCAAACTGGGTATAGGTTCCAGCTTGAGGAAGTTATACCCAAAGATTAGCATCGTAGCTGTTGATGAGATAACTTTATTGACGCTTAATCTACTGTAAAACCAAAATCTTGATAAGCTGATTTCTAATATCTATAAGCAAATCAATGGAAAAGCGATCGCCAATCAAGCACAATCAGCAGCGTTACAAAAATGCGATCGCTTTGCCAAATGCGGTATCTTAGGATATTCAAAGACAAGACAGCTCTTCGTAAATCCAGTCTGAAGAAGGATAAGTGATGTCAGTGGGAAGAATACGCTACGATTGGCAAGAAGCAGAAATTCAGGCAATATACAATACGCCATTGCTAGAGCTAATTTATCAAGCTGCTAGCGTACATCGCCAATTTCACAACCCAAAACAAATTCAAGTTTGTAAGCTAATTTCCATTAAAACCGGAGGTTGTCCAGAAGATTGTAACTACTGCGCCCAATCTTCCCGCTACAAAACAGAAGTAAAACCCGAAGCACTGTTAGAAAAAGAGGCAGTAGTTAGTATAGCCGAAAAAGCTAAACAAACAGGTGTCAGCCGCATTTGCATGGGTGCAGCTTGGCGGGAAGTGCGGGATAATTCCCAATTTGACACAGTGCTAGACATGGTAAAAGATGTCACCGCAATGGGTTTAGAAGTCTGCTGTACCTTGGGAATGTTAACCGCAGATCAAGCAAAACGCTTAGAAGATGCGGGACTTTACGCTTATAACCATAACTTAGATACATCGCGGGAACATTACAGTACTATTATTACCACCAGAACATATAGCGATCGCCTAAATACTATCGAAAATGTGCGTCAAACCAATGTTACCGTATGTTCTGGCGGCATTCTCGGCTTAGGTGAAACTCCTGAAGATAGAGTATCCATGTTACATACTCTAGCCAATCTCAGCCCTCATCCCGAATCTGTACCGATTAACATTCTCTCCCAAGTTCCAGGTACGCCTCTAGAAAATCAGCCAGATGTCCCCATTTGGGATGTAGTGCGGATGATTGCTACAGCCAGAATTATTATGCCAGCCTCCGATGTTCGTCTTAGCGCTGGTAGGGCGAGACTTTCCCAAGTTGAACAAGCCTTATGCTTTATGGCGGGAGCAAATTCTATATTTTCCAGTGACGACAATAAAATGTTAACTGTGACAACACCCTGTCCAGATTACGATGCTGACAGAGAAATGTTGAACTTACTTGGCTTAGAAATGCGTCCCCCAACCAAAAGAGAAGCGAAAGTAACAACACCTGCCATTGTCGGATAATTGAAAACAAATTATGCCAAATTGTAGGGGCTAGGTAACCCCCATTGGTGTCAACTTAACTCAAAACCCATAGCCCGCCTCAGAATGAATTCTGAGTCTCATAGCAAAAGTAAGCTAAAGCTAACTAAAAATTATCATTTATCCCCAGTTTACTAAAGTAAACTTTGCCTATTAGCCTTGGAATTCATTCCAAGGCGGATGACGCTTGTACAGAGGCTATTTTTAGCTTAAGTTGACACCAATGGGTAACCCCGCCCCTACGAGTTGTGCGCTTGGTAAGTTAACAATGGGGATGTTTTTTATTTGCAAGTCCCTAATATAACCAAGCAGATACAGCAGATTACCAGTTGGTGAAGTATAGATTATATCGTTGATTGTAGGGGCACTGGCACTGCCATGCCCCGAAGCGCATACCTCATTTACCTGAAATCTGCTGTAAATTACGAATTAGTAATTACGATTACAGAATTTTAGCAGCACGCAGACCAAACAATAGACCGCTAGCAATGCCGATAAACAAAGCCAAGAAACCAATATAAGCTACAATTGCAAACATTTATCTTTCTCCACAATACTTCACTAAATCTATTGAATCATTAGTTAGTGGTCAATGGTCAGTTGTCAGTTGTCAGTTGTCAGAAGGAACCGTCAACAGTCAACAGTCAACAGTCAACAGTCAACAGTCAACCGTCAACCGTCAACCGTCAACCGTCCCCACACTCCCCAGATTGCGGTAAAATACAGCCCACGGGCGTGTTTTTAGGGCTGGGCAATGACTTCTGTAATTAGCGTGAATTTACCACAGCAATCTTATGAGATTGCGATCGCACCTGGAAGCTTAGAACAACTGGGTGATCGCATGAGCAGTTTGCAACTAGGTAAAAAGGTACTGCTGGTTTCTAACCCGACGATTTTTAAACATTATGGCGAAAAAGCGATCGCATCTTTACAAGGTGCAGGATTTGAAGTCTCTATTTGTATCTTGCCGCCTGGGGAACGCTACAAAAACCTCAACTCAATTCAAAAAATTTACGATGCAGCTTTAGAAAACCGCTTAGAACGTTCCGCCACCATTGTCGCCTTGGGTGGCGGTGTCATTGGTGATATGGCTGGTTTTGCAGCCGCAACTTGGCTGCGCGGTATTCATGTCGTCCAAGTTCCCACCACATTACTAGCAATGGTAGACTCCGCAATTGGCGGAAAAACAGGCGTCAACCATCCCCAAGGTAAAAACTTAATTGGCGCATTTCATCAGCCACGACTGGTATTAATCGATCCCACAGTTTTAAAAACCTTACCTGTGCGCGAATTTCGTGCCGGTATGGCAGAAGTAATTAAATACGGCGTCATCTGGGATGCAGAATTATTTGCCCAAATGGAAGCCAGCAAACACCTCAATCAACTGCGCTACATCAAACCAGAACTAATAGAAAGCATATTAATTAAGTCTTGTCAAGCGAAAGCTGATGTTGTCAGCAAAGATGAAAAAGAAGCTGGATTAAGGGCGATTTTAAATTACGGTCATACCATCGGTCACGCTGTAGAAAGCTTAACAGGTTACCGTGTAGTTAATCATGGTGAAGCTGTAGGAATTGGAATGGTAGCCGCCGGACAAATTGCACTAGAACTAGGAATGTGGCAAAAAGAAGAGACAGAACGTCAAAACGCCTTAATTCAAAAAGCAGGTTTACCCACACAGTTACCATCTGGGCTAGATATTGAAGCTATTATTGACGCATTGCAACTAGATAAAAAAGTCAAAGCAGGTAAAGTCAGATTTGTGCTACCCACACAGATAGGTGTAGTTACAGTTACCGATGAAGTTCCCGCAGATATTATTCGTCAAGTTTTGCAGAAAATGTAAATAATCCCAAATCTCTAATCGAACATGGTCAAACTTGAAGCTAACAATCAACTGACCTTGCAAGAGTTCTTAAATCTTCCTCCAGGTGAGGGAGATATCACCTACGAACTCGTTGATGGCCAAGCAATTGCGAAAATGTCACCAAAGAAATTTCACTCTAAACTAACTCGTGCCCTTCTCAATTTAATCGAGGAATTATCCGCAGGTAAAGGAGAAGTTTGTCCAGAATTGGCTATAGCATTAACCCGCCAAGGAAAAGATTGGCTACCAACGCCGGATCTGTTGTATATCTCTAATGAACGTTTACCCACAGACTGGGATGAAGAGGGAACTTGTTCTGTACCTCCCGATTTGGTAATTGAGATTATTTCCCCCGGACAAACTTTCGGACAAATGATTGCTAAAGCCAAAGATTATTTAGATGCTCAAGTCTTGCGGGTGTGGGTGGTAGATAGTAAAGCCAGAAGTATCACTGTGTTTTACCCAGATGCGCCACCCAAGACATTTATGGGAAATGAATTACTCACCGATTCCTTATTTGAGGGGTGGGAATTCACCGTTGAGCAATTGTTTCAAAAGGCGAAAATTCCCTTGAATAGCTAATGGAAAGTTTAGGATAGGTTTTATTTTAGGCGATCGCTTCTTTTGCTTTTTTCCAACCCATAAAGCGCAGAAATACAACGAGCAAGTCCTCAAAAATCGCAGGAATATTGCCTATAAATCTTACTACATAAGCCTTATGCAAAGTGTTTCTTCACAGAGCGATCGCATTACAGCCTGATGCGATCAATGAAGCACAATCCGCAATCAAGCCCGCCAGTGCAATAGTTGACTCTTCACCGGATTGACAAATGGACGACCTTCAGCTAATGAACGGGCATATTCCCGCTTTAACTGGTAATACCATTGGGCTTGCACATCAGAATCCTTAATTAATCGCAGCATAGGATCGTATTTCAAACCAATTTGCTGCTTTTCTACGACTCTGCGGTCTTGGTCAAGAAATGCTCTTGTAAATAGACGTATCAAAGGCTTGACAAAACCTGCCCAGGTGGGAGTCCAATAAAACGCAAAGTTAACTTCCGTTTCGGTTTCAGAAATAGGTGTGATGGCTGTTAGGTTGCAGACTTGATGCTTGGCGGTGGTGGTGTTTTCAATGCGTATCCCAGGAATGCGAAAAGAAATCTCAGTTTCCGGGATTCCGCCACCGATGAACTTATATGCTGCACCTGTATTGGCGGGTAATTGGTGTTTACGCATGGTAAACCCATAGGGTGAGGGGTCAAATTGCTTAATTTCGTCGTGGAGTTGTCCAGAACGCCACCACCAGACGCGATGTACATAAGGCGAATGGGCGGGATCGATTAAGCCTAAGACTGCATGATCGATAAAACAGGGGAAGCGCATCACCTCTACTAATTGTGGCGGGCGATCGCCAAAACCGGGAATCTCTGGTACTTCCATATCTGGTGGTGGAGACTGAGATTTACCTGGTTCGGGCATATAAATCCAGATATTACCCTGCTTTTCCCGAATTTCGTAGGATTGTACGTTATAGCGATTTAAATCGACGTTTTGTTCTTCGGTTAAAGAAGGAATGACAGTGCAACGTCCACCATAATCAAAACGCCAACCGTGGTAACAGCATTCTACTTCTTGTCCATCAAATCGCCCGCAACTTAACGGTATCCCTCGATGGGGACAAATATCTCGGATAGCAAACGCCTTACCTTCTTGAGTACGACACAGTAACACTGGTTCGCCCAAAAAAGTCCGCGCGATCATCTTACCGGGTTTTAGGCGATCGCTAGGCAAAGCATAATACCAAACATTACGTAAGAAAAAGTTGTCAGTTGTCATGGGGTATGGGGCATTGGGCATTGGGCATTGGGCATTGGGCATTGGGCATCATGGGCATTGAGTAATTTATTTAGTTACCCCCTCTGCCTCCTCTGCTCTAATCCACCTTTGATAGATTCTCTTGTTCTCGTTGCTTGCTATACTCGCGTAATTTCTGCAACAGTTCTTCTGTAGTTGGTTGGGAAGAAGATAAACTAGCTGGTGGCTGGAGATGTTTATCAACAATTTTGACAGATGTTGGTACAGGATTAATAGTTACGGCTTGTGGTTTGATAGTAGGAGTGAGAAGTTTGGCATTTGGTTGATTAATTGATGCTTTGAGGGAATCTAAAGTAACTGCAACTTGTGCTGTTTGTTCCATTTGCTCGGTAGAAGATACCAAACTACTCAAACCATTTACCAATTGGCGCAGATTGCTGCGGAATTTGGGATCGCCTGTTAATTCATCTAAATCTGAGGTAATTTTTTGCGTATTTTCAAAGGTGAGTCTGGCGGAATCTAAAGTTTGTTGTAGTAACAGGGCGTTTTTCGGATCGTTTAAAGAATTAGTTGCATTGCGTAAATTAGCTGATGCTTGGGCGGCGTTGGCTGAGAGTGTTTCTAAATTTTTGATGATTTCACCTTGGGCTAAACGATCTACTGCTGGGGATAAAGTAGTGAATGTAGTACGTAATTGATTGCTGGTTTCGGTGAGGTTGTTTAAAGCTGCAACCAATGAAGACCGATTTGTTGTAACTAAATTATCAAGGTTAGTTAATAATCTACTTGCTTGACTGGCTGTGAGACTAAATTGTTTTGCAGCTGAACCCAGTTCATTTGCTGTGCGAGTAGAAGTTACAGTAAGTTGATTTGTCGCTTGTTGTACGGAATTTGCAGTAGCAGAAAATGAGCCTAGTTGCCCTTGTGCGCTTTTAGATAAATTTTGTAGATCTCGGCTGAGAACGGTGAAACTAGTTGCTGCTGCTGTGGATGTTTCTAGTAACCTTTTGATATCACGTTTAAATTCCGGGTCATCATATCTACTAGCTAAATTAGTGCTACTGCGAATCAGTTCATCAAGGCTGATACCAATTTGACCTTTTAAGCGAGCACCATCACAAATAATTAAGTTTTGAGCTTCGCAATTTTTTCTGTCTAGGGGTTGAGCGAGGACAGCATCTTTAGGTAAAGAAGCTTTTGGTGTAATATCAATTATGCTTTCACTAATCAATCCACTTTGGTTGGCTTCTATTACCACCTCTTTAGGAATGATTAAATTAGGTTGAAAGATTTCAATTTCTACTTCTATATTATTGGCCATAGGGCGAATCGCGGAAATAGCGCCCACTTTCACGCCACGGTAGCGGACTGTTGCGCCTTTTTGCATCCCGCCAGCGTTAGCAAATTCCACAGTCGCCTTGTAAGAACCGCGACTAGCTGTAACTCGATTCAACCATACAACTATTAGCCCAAAGACTCCTAGCCCTAGTAGGACAATTAGCCCTACAGAACCTTCTCTAACTGTACGCGATCGCATAATTATCCTCCATCCATCTAGCCGATGACCTGTATTGGCCCTTGCACACTTCCACTCATGAATTGTCTAATCAATGGATGGTCTGTGCTATCTATTTGACTCACTGTACCTTGCCATTGGACTCTACCCTGATACAGAAATATAACTCTGTCTGCGGTACGACGAATTGTACTGTCTTGATGAGTCACAATGGCATAAGTGCTGCAAACTCCTTGTGCCTTTTGCAAACGGCGAATTAAATCTTCGATGACTGTAGAGGCGATGGGGTCTAGTCCGGCTGTGGGTTCATCATAAAGGAGAATTTCCGGCCCTTCTTTTTCGTTATCCGGGTTAGACATAATCGCCCGCGCAAAGCTGACACGTTTGCGCATCCCCCCAGATAATTCTGAAGGATAAAGATCCCCAATTCCCGGTAAACCTACCATCTCTAATTTGGTAGTTACCATATCGCGAATCCGCGATCGCGGGATTTTGGAATTCTGATACAGTAAAAATCCCACATTTTCTTCTACTGTTAAGGAATCAAACAGCGCCGCTTGCTGGAACACCATCCCAATCCCCACAGTTTCATCCCCATCTTCAATCAAACCTTTGCGCCGCACCCCTTGCACGTAAATTTCTCCCTCATCGGGAAGCAGCAATCCAGCAATTATGCGTAAAATTGTTGATTTACCAGTCCCAGAAGGGCCAATAATTCCTAAAGCCTCTCCTCGATAAATAGTTAAATCAATATTATCTAAAACCTTATTACTACCAAAGGACTTAGAAACGCCTTTTAATTCAATTAATGGTTCAGTAGTCATGGGTCAATGGTCAATTGTCAGTAGTTAGTTGTCAGTTGTCAGTTGTTGGTTGTCAATAAATTTTAGACTGTTGACTATGGACTGTTGACTGTAGACTATGGACTATGAACACCGAGCGGAGTCGTTCGCGGAGCGTCTCGTTCGCGCAGCGTCTTCCCTTGGGAGAAGAGAAGAGTGGACTCTTGACTGTATGCAAGATAAAGATGCTGTCATAGTAATTGGTAGCGGTATTGGCGGATTGTGTGCTGCGGGATTATTGGCTTATTATGGCAAACGAGCGATCGTCTGCGAAAGTCATGTGATTCCCGGAGGTGCTGCTCACAGTTTTAGACGACAAGGTTTTGAATTTGATTCTGGCCCTTCTTTCTATTGTGGTTTAACAGATACCCAAAGCTTGAATCCTGTAAAACAAGTTTTGGATATTCTTGGTGAATCCATTCAAGTTATACCTTACGATCCTTTAGGACACTACCATTTTCCTGAAGCTACTATTGCTATTTATCGTGATCCACAGCGTTATTTGCAGGAAGTACAGCGCGTTACACCCCAAGGCGCGCAGGAACTCCAACGCTTTACAGAACGCCTATTAGGGTTATACACAGCTATGCGCGATATCCCTACTTTAGCGTTGCGCTCAGATTGGCGGGTAATATTTACATTAATTAAAAATTACTTACCTTCCTTAATTAAAATGCTGCCTTACTTACCACTGGTGCAAAGTTCTGTGGGTAAGGTGATGGATGCAACAGTTAAAGATACTTGGGTACGCAGGCTGATTGATGTGGAATGCTTTCTGCTATCTGGTTTAAAGGCACATGGGACAATTACCCCAGAGGTAGCTTTTATGTTAGGCGAACGTTCCCGTGCGGGAGTTGAGTATCCAGTGGGGGGAAGTGCGGCAATTGTGCAAGCATTAGTTAGGGGTTTAAAGCGCTGGGGGGGAGAGTTACGCTTAGGCTGTCATGTCGAGCAAATTTTGGTGGAGTCGGGTAAGGTTGTGGGTGTCAGGTTGGAAAAAGGCGAAGTTATTCATGCGCCAATTGTAATTTCCAATGCGAGTATTTGGGATACTTACAATTATTTATTACGTCCCGAAGATTTACCAGCCAAATATCGCCAGGAAGCTTTAGAAACGCCAGCCGTTGACAGCTTTATGCATTTACATTTAGGTATCCGCGCTGATGGTTTGGAGAATTTAACCGGACATCATGTGGTAGTTCACGATTCCCAGCAAGATATTACCACCCCAGGAAATACTTGCATGATTTCCATTCCTAGCGTGTGGGATGGAAATTTAGCGCCAGTTGCACATCATGTAGTTCATGCTTACACCTTAGAACCTTATAGTGGCTGGGAAAGAAACCAAGATTATGAAGCAAAGAAACAGGAGAAAGCGCAAACATTGTATCGCGCTTTAGAGAAAGTTATTCCAGATATTCGTCAGCGTGTAGTAGTTGAATTAATTGGGACACCTTTAACTCATGCTCATTATTTAAGAAGATATCAGGGAAGCTATGGCCCCGCGATCGCAGCTGATAAAGGTATGTTTCCCAGCACCCACACACCAATACAAGGTTTGTACCGCGTTGGTGACAGCACCATTCCCGGAATTGGTGTCCCCGCAGTCGCCGCATCGGGGATTTTGTGCGCGAATACTTTAGTCTAGGGGCTAGACTTAATTGTAGTAGCGCGGCAAGCTTAATTTGTTGGGTTGAGTCATCAGAGACTATTTTTATTGTTTGTGGATTTTCTAGATTTTTTGAACCAAACATTTTAGAATTGCCGCGCTACTACACTAATTGGTGCAAAAAATTGGCTGGTTGGTTGTGAATGAGATCTAGTTGTGAACGAAGGAGAACTCATTGATAGACAACCTCATC
>NZ_JACJRE010000130.1 GCF_014697075.1 Tolypothrix sp. FACHB-123
ATTTAGCTACAAAACATCCCTTATTTACACTGTTTAACTTCAAAGCAGACGACAAGTGTATAGATTCTTCATGCATAGATGAGGGGGAGAAAAGGGGTTGCCGAGAGCAACCCCTTTTCTCCCCCTTAAAATGATTATCATTCTTGAGAAAACCTGTCTCTTGTTTTTCTTGGAATAATTTATTCTTTGGAAGTCCCTAAAGTCCGTAACCGGAAAATACGATATCCAATTGTTAAAAAGACTGCTTCTAAACCACGCAAAGAGGAACAAAAATCTGCTTAATCTCAAATATCTTCATTCTTGAAGGTTGTGTTTTATTAACTCAGCACTGCTGGGTCATTTGTTGCTGTCTAGTCTAAACTCAAATTATTGATAGTAACAAAGTGAAAGTTTTGGCAGAGTCGGAACCATTTCCTCAATATCCTTGGACAATGCGCTCTGATTTGAACCCTGAACTAAAAGCAAAAATTCGTTCGGCGTTTATTGAATTGAAGGATCAAACAGTCCTCAAGCCTTTTAAAGCTGATGGATTTGATGCCATTGAAGATAAAAATTATGACGTAGTGCGTGATTTAGGTAAAACCTTGAATCTCGATTTCGAGAAGTTGAATAAATAAGGATGGAGCATTGGGCATTGGCTTCTCTGCGAGACGCTGCGCGTAGCTTGCTTCTTTGCAGGAGTACGGCTTCGCTCAGCCACCAGGGCATTGGGCAATAGTCAAATAAAATTCTTAATGAGCGAATTTTGAATTGTTTGTCTTCCTTGTCCCCCTTCCTCATCTTTCCACTAAAAATGGCATGGCAACAAATATTTATCACAAATTTGAAACCGTACTAAAACAACAACGACAGCAGAGATATCATCGCTTAATGCAAGTAGCTGTTGTTGTAGTAATTGTGCTAATATCCTTGTTTTTGGTTGGTCTTTTGGATTGGGAAAGGTTGGCTAAAGGTGTCCCCAGTGGGATGAATTTAATTCGCCAGATGCTACCACCTGATTTTAGTGCCGCCAGTAATTGGATTAAGCCACTATTTGACACTCTGGCTATGAGTATTGCCGCCACAGCGATCGCTGTTTCCTTTTCCCTACCATTATCACTATTGGCGGCTAGTAATACTACACCCCATTGGTTGGCGTTTCAGGTGGCGCGTCTAATTCTCAATGGTTTACGGGCTGTACCAGAATTAATTATGGGGATTATTCTGGTGGCGGCAGTGGGGTTTGGTGCGTTACCTGGAGCGTTAGCCGTGGGGTTACATTCGGTGGGTATGGTGGGTAAATTCTTTGCTGAGTACATTGAACACGTCCACCCTGCACCGATAGAAGCGGCACAGGCGGCGGGTGCAAACAAAATTCAGGTGATTTATCACAGTGTTTTGCCGCAAGTTTTGCCGCAAATGCTCGATGTAACCTTATATCGCTGGGAATATAACTTTCGCGCTTCTACTATCATGGGGGCAGTGGGAGCAGGTGGTATAGGTTTTGAATTGATTGGTGCGTTACGCATCATTAACTATAAAGAAGTGTCAGCAATCCTGCTGGTAATTCTGGTAATGGTGACGCTGGTAGATAGTTTCAGTGGCTATTTACGCAGACGGTTAGCTTGAGGATATACCCATGAAGCCAAAGGTTGTAATTACTAATTGGGTACATCCCGAAGTGATTGAACTGCTCAAACCTAGTTGTGAGGTGATTGCTAATCTCAGTAAAGAAGCTTTATCTCGTGAGGAAATTCTGCAACGGGCAAAAGATGCAGAGGCTCTCATGGTATTTATGCCAGACACCATTGATGAGGCTTTTGTGCAAGAATGTCCCAAATTGAAAATAATTGCGGCTGCCCTTAAAGGCTACGATAATTTTGATGTTGCAGCCTGTACCCATCGCGGTATCTGGTTTACCATTGTGCCTTCTTTATTGTCTGCACCTACCGCCGAAATTACCATTGGGTTATTAATTGGGCTAGGAAGACAGATGTTAGAAGGCGATCGCTTCATTCGCACAGGTAAATTTGCTGGGTGGCGACCGCAATTTTACAGTTTAGGGCTAGCAAATCGCACCTTGGGAATTGTTGGTATGGGTGCATTAGGCAAAGCGATCGCGCAACGTCTAACAGGTTTTGAGATGCGGTTACTCTATAGTGATCCCGTAGCGTTAACTCCAGAACAAGAAGCAGCTTGGAATATATCACGAGTGCCTTTTGAGACTTTAATGGAAGTAAGTGATTTTGTTGTATTGGTAGTACCTCTGCAACCAGCAACCTTGCATTTAATCAACGCCAACACCCTAGCCAAAATGAAACCAGGCAGCTTTTTAATTAACCCCTGTCGTGGTTCAGTCGTAGATGAGCAAGCAGTGTCTCAGGCTTTAGAATCAGGACATTTAGCAGGTTATGCTGCTGATGTATTTGAAATGGAAGACTGGTATCGTAGCGATCGCCCTTACAATATACCCCAGCCATTATTAGAAAATACCAAGCAAACCTTCTTCACTCCCCATATTGGATCTGCCGTTGACGAACTACGGCGGAATATTGCCCTAGAAGCTGCCCAAAATATTCTGCAAGCCCTGCAAGGACAAAAGCCACAGGGAGCAGTTAATTATCTTAGGGATTAGGTACTGGGGCATGGAGCATTGGGCATTGGGCATTGGATTTTTCTCCCCTACTCCCCTACTCCTCTGCTCCCCTACCCTTTCAAGGGTAGGGTTTTCAGAATCTCAAAAATAGTTGAGAAAATTCTCAATTGTTTAACGTGGTTTGGTCGTTTCAGGATTTAAGCATCGGCTGAAATAGCCAAAAAATAGCCAAATACAAAATACCTACCCTTGAGAGACCCCCCTACCCCCCAGGGCCGATTCATTCCCTTTCAAACAGGATTTGTCAAGATGGTTAGCGATAAAAATCATAAGTATGAGTAACGATGAAACAGACTTTTAAACACATAAATAACAGTGCAATTGTCTATTTTCTCGATACCCAGGTAGTAAAATCATCAATTTTATTTTGCTAGAACCATTGATTTTTCAGGCTTCTTAGGGAATGAATCAGCCCTGCCCTACCCCCCTGCTTTTTCTGCCTCCTGCTTCCACCTATGAATTTCGAGTACGTAGAAAGTTTTTTAGCCGTTGTCCACACAGGGAGTTTTCGCCAAGCTGCCAAACAACTGGGAATTTCTCAACCTGCTGTCTCACAACACATTAAAAAGTTAGAAGCATCTTTGAATACGCAGCTAATTATCCGCGATCGCAAGGGTAATCAATTGACTTCTGCGGCACAGAAATTACTTCCTTATGCCGAAAGTCTAGTTTTAGTGACACAAAGAGCAGTTTCAGCCCTAAAATCCACAAAATTGATAATTGGGGCAAGTTCTAATATTGGTATATATCTTTTACCACCGTATTTGAAATATCATTTGGAAAAGTATGCTAACTCCTATGAGGTTGATTTAGTAATTGATACTAATCCGATAATTGCTGACAAGCTAGAAACTGGATTAGTAGACATAGCCCTGATGGAATGGTGGGATAATCGTCCTGGGTTTATAGCTCAACTATGGCAAAATGAAGAGCTTGTTGTCATAGTCCCACCAAATCATCCTTGGCGGAATTTGACGAAAGTACCCAAAGCCTATTTAGAAAATATCGAAATGTTAGGTGGAGAAAAAGGAACAGGGACTCGACGCTTGCTGCAACAATTTTTTGGTGAGCAAGTTCACAAGATGCGAATTTCTATGGAATTAGGTAGCACAGAAGCTGTCAAACGAGCTGTGCAAGCCGGGTTAGGAGTTTCAATTGTGCTGTCAAAATCAGTTACTCAAGAAGTACAAGCCGGGTTACTACGAGCCATTCCTATAGATGTAGATAGCAAAACCTTATGCAAAAAATTATTTGTCATATGGCGCAGCAGCTTATCTTTAGATAGTCTAGTCCACCAATTTATTCAAATGTTGTTACATGAATAAACTTAAAATAGAGTAAGAATTCAGCATACAGGAGTCAGAAGTCAGAATTTAGAAGGAATTTAAAATGATTGATATGTTGATTTATCAAAGTTTATCCTGATTCTGTAACTATAACTATTCTGGTTACTGAATTCTGACTCCTGAATTATTACAAAATAGAGATTACATTGTTCTGCCTTGAACTAGGAATTAAATATACATATATCTAAGGAATAATATCTTATACCAATTCACCAAAATTCTGAAACGGAACCAAATATTGAAACCTTGTAAAATCCAGATTTATCAATTTTGAATTTTGTAGGTACAATCCTGAACGTTTGCATTAGTGTTGCATAGCCAAGGGGATGAGCGAATTTTGAATTGGTATCAAGCATCGACCATCAACGAATTTTGAATTGGTATCAAGCATCGACCATCAACTTCCAATTTTTGTTAATGTAGTGTCGCTTGATAAGACAGATATAACTCTATTGATATTCACCATTCAGTGAGAAATATAATTATGGGTGAGACATTAATTCGTAAACAGTATAACGAGATGGCAGATTCATATGATAAGCGTTGGAATACTTACATTACGAAGACACTATCTATTCTAAAAAATTGGGCAGAGATTGCACCAGAAACAACAGTCCTTGATGTTGGTTGTGGAACAGGAGAATTAGAACTGTTATTATTAAGACAAAATCCACAACAAGTGATTATAGGAGTAGACATTTCCGAAAAGATGCTGCATGTAGCTCAACAGAAATGTCATGCTTATTTTCATGTTTCATTTTATAATGTAAGTGTGTCAGAGTTACCTTTTGAGAATAATAGTTTTGATATAATTGTATCAGCCAGTGTGTTTCATTATTTTGATGATTCTAATGCTGCATTAAAGGAGATAAAACGTGTTCTGAAGCCCGAAGGTAAAGTATTTATTTTAGATTGGTGTAAAGATTATTTATCATGTCAGATATGTGATTTTATATTGAAGCTTGTTGACCCTGCTTATAAGCAGTGTTACACCCAAAAAGAGTTTCATCGTTTACTGGCATCTGCCCAGTTTGATATTGAGCGTGCAGCTAAATTTCGCTTTAATTTTGTCTGGGGAATGATGATTGTCCAAGCAATATCACAAACTTAATATCGCTCTTCCATCACTCTCATGAAAGAATAATAGAAGAAAGTGTCGGAAACTCTTTGCTGAACATTGTCATGTCACTTCTCCTACGGAGACACTGCGCGAACGCCCCGAATTCAAAATTCAAATTCGCGCATTTAAAGACACCCATAATGAAGTTGGGGGCTTGTATCCTTTTTATTGTCGGTTACAACTATTTCATTTATTTTGGCTATCATTTGTTATCACCCAAATATTCTGATTTTGATAAAAATCTCCACGTTGTTCCAAAGTAAACCCACCCAGCAACAATCCTAGCCATATCTCA
>NZ_JACJRE010000131.1 GCF_014697075.1 Tolypothrix sp. FACHB-123
CTCTATTTGCTGGGAAGTTAAATGATTTTTTGCTGGCATTATTCCATTTTTTGACTGAATTCGGCTTTTTATTATACCCTATTTAAATGCTGAACAGCTTATTAGTGCTTTAAATCTGATTCTTAGAGGAAATGTGAGGGGTGCGATCGCCTCTCGTAGGGGCAGCAAACTACAAAGTTACACAAAATGAAACTACTTAAATACATCCTACTGATAAACACAGTATTAGTTGTTCAAGTTGTTGCTACCAGAACATTAGCACAAGAAGTTAAAAAAGATAGTGTAATCCCATCTCAAAAAGATGCTATTGCACTCGCTCAAAGTGTATGTGGTGCTAGCAATGTTAATCAAGAAAAAGGTAAATTATCTTGTAAAGTCTGCCCATCTTTTACAGGTTCTAGTGGCGGTAGCGGTGGTACGTTAACATCAGTTGTCTACGGCAGATTTACTAAAGCTGATACTCATGAAGCATTGGTTGACTTGGGTGACTGTGAACCCCATGCTGGCAATTGGGGAGGTACTGTCTTACTGCGCCGCACTAATAATGGTTGGTCTAGAGTGAGATATGAAAGTGGATTTCGCTCAAATATTTGTCTGAAAATCCCCAATCGAACAGGTCGTCATTCCCTTGCGTGTCAAGGTTCTTACACTGGACAAGGTTATTTAACAGAATGGCTTGATGCCATAGTAGTTGGTTCTACTAAAACCACAACAACTAATTTGTTAAAAGTTGGTTCTAACACAGGCAGTTGTAGTCCACCATATTATGAAGTGCAAATCAAAGATTTTCTAGCTCAGGATACTAATAAAGATGGTCTTACTGATTTAGTAGTGAAAGTCAGTGAAGCAAGGGAGGCAAAGAGCATTAGTAGAGGGAATGGTGAAGGCTGTGTAGACTCCCGCTTACCTAAACCAAAATTCCACCAGCTAACATTTTTATCTAACAGAGAGTCATTTCGCCCCACCTCCACAACTGCTAACTTGATGAAACACTTAGAAGTGAAATGATAGCGATCGCTCCCCCTTTATGGGAAAGCTAGCAATAGGAGCTATCGCTCCCATTCAAGCGAGGAAATTTACGAAACAGGCATACTGGATATTTCAAGGCAATCCCAAATATTACCCCATTGAATAAAATATGCGATACCTACGGTCGGCGCAGCCATCGCTATTCAGGAGCTAAAAATGAGAAAGAATTTTTTGTTTACATTAATATTTAGTTTGGCTGTCGTTTTATCTTTATTAACTAGCAATGCAGTTGTTTCCTTGAATCAGCAGGAGTTACCATCAGCCCTCATAGCTGCTATTCGTCAAGATTTTTGGCAGTATCGGGAGAATTTTAGTGATTATTACAAGGACAGCAAAGACCACAGAGTTTTTTTTGTTGACCTCAACAATGATCGTGTCAAGGAAGCAATTTTATATCCAATAGGTGGAATAATTTGTAGTAACCGTAGTTGTCCAATTTTTATATACACGAAAGTCGGTAACAAATATAGAAAAATTTCTGCTCATGAAACTGACCGATATTCGGCTGTTGCTGGCTTAAGGAATGAACCATCAATCGGAGTTTTGACGACCAGTAACCAAGGATGGCGTGACATAGCAACTCGATTCTTTGACTATACAACTCGAACAGAAAAGTGGTCACGGGTTCGTTATGGAAGTCATGGATATACAGATTCGCCTCTAATTCTGGCTTCGACTCCAAGAACTATTTTGGAATATTCATCAGGTGTTAAAACAGACTTCAAAAAATTTCTAGCCAATGATACAGCATTAGCGGTGTATTCCAGATGTAAATATGTCACCAAACAAGCCCCTACTCCCTATTGTTTTAAACAAGGTAATTCAGGACGATTAATTAATGTTTTAGTTGAAGATTTAAGAAAAGCTGGTTATTATCAATACCCAACTACAAACCTTTTTGACTCTAAAGTAGAAGCGTCTGTACTTAAGTTCCAAAAAGATTACCGTACCATTAAAGGTAGTGAATTTGCATCAGTTTTAAAAGCAGATGGAGTAGTGGGTGAAGATACTTTAATACGTCTTTGCCAAGCTGTAGGTCGTGGTTGTAGTGCTGAGTCTGATTTTAGTTGTTATACGGGTTCGCCAATCCGTGTTATTGAGTGTTTAAATAAATATAAAGAATGATTTTTTAGGGACAATTTTGTGCAGTGATTTTTTATTTGTCACTGTGTCAAATTAATGTCGTTAACGGTATTTAGCTTGCACTCTCTACTATCAAGCTTAGAATTAGTACAAGCAACCTACCAGTTATGTCAACACAAATAGTTGCAAGCCTAGAGTTAGTAAGGCTTAAGTCAATGACATAAATTTGTCTCAACGCCATTTAATTTGTTACTGTACATCAGCCTAACTGTACAAATTACAAGGTGACACAACAAAAATGGCAAGGTGTACATGAATTGATAAAAGTATAAAAATCATCAATTTACTATGAAAACTCTGCAACAGTCACCAATGCTGAGAGCAGCATTTCAACAAAAAATAAATGCTAAAAAATCTGCTGCCCATCAAGAAATTAATCAAGTCTTAGGTAATAGTGGTTTAGGTGAATTAGGTTCATTTTTGTATGAATTTAAATAAGCCAAAAATCAATTACAAGGCAGTATGAGAGAGTGGGGCATATCAGCAATCTTTCAATGCTTCCCAGATACTTGGGTAATGTTCAATAATGCCTTAATACCCACTAATAATTCAGGCGGTTTAACAGAAATAGACCACTTAATCATCGGTACACAAGGCATTTTCTTATTGGAAATCAAGACTTGAAAGGGTTTATTTACTGCATACAACGATAAATGGAAACGTCGAGAAGGCAGTAATTGGGTAGAAATATCTAATAGTCCTACTTCTCAAAGTGCTTACCATCAAACAATGTTTAGCCAATGGATAATTTCTGTAGTTCCTAACCTCCCTAATAGTTGTGTTTACGCTCCTGTGGTGTTTCCCATAGCTAAATGGTTAGGAGTTAACAATTGTTCAGTACCAGTTTTTCAAGGTGTACCCCCTAGCTATCTAATTGGTATACAAAGCAGGTAAGCTGAGGAAAGCACCTAGCAGCAGTAAAAAATTAGTGATAGAAAAGTTGCCTCGCCATCGCCCAGAACGAAAATTCAGTAATATTAAACGAATAGTATTAGAATGTTCGCTCATCGAGTGCGTGCATTGTGGGGCAGAATTAGCGCTACGCAGACCAAGACACATGCGTAAAACCGTTCAAACAATGGATGGTGCAGTATTTGTGGCAGGCAAGAGTAAAGAATGTACCAATTCCAGTTGCACACATTTTGGTAAACATTACTACGCTACTGGTGTACTAAAATACAGCTTACCTTACAGTACTTACGGACTAGACGTGCTGGCATTTATAGGTTGGCAACATGAACATGAGCTTGGTAATAATCAATTAAAGGAAAGAGTAGAAATAGATTTTTTAGTATTTTATAAACAAAAATGTATGATTTTAGAAGTTGATGGAGAACATCATCAGCAAGCATCACAAAAAACTAGAGACTATAGAAGGGATAGAGTCTTATTACGTGATGGTATTCGGACTGTTAGATTTAATGCAAGTGAGTGTTATAACCATCCTTTAGAAGTCGTTACAGAATTTTTGAATCTTTTTTAAGATTGGTAATTTCGATACTTACACTTGCGATTGCCCCCAACCCCATCACCCCAACCCCTATGAACGAAACTCACGACCTCAGTATGACCGATACCGAGTATGCCCAGCTACTAGCCCAAGGGACTTCCAAGGAATAAAATCACCAAATACAATAATGATAATCATTCTGAGGGGGGAAGGAGAAGCAGCCGCAGGCTGCTTCTCCTTCCCCCTTTTTGTAGTAAATTCAATTTGGAGGGAAATTTTTGGGTGAAAGAGAGTGTTGATAGAATTAACTGATTCAGTCAAAAAAGTGTTCAAGGAAACAGCAAGCCAACTCAAAGGAGCAGCCCGACGGCGTTTCCAAGCACAAATTGTAATGGAATTAGGTTATGGAGGACAACTACTAGCTCAAAAAGAATTGGGTTGGGATAGAAATACTATTCGTAAAGGAATTAAAGAATTGAGTAGCGGGATTACTTGTGTAGATAATTATTCTTTTAGAGGGCGATGGAAAGCAGAAGAACACTTACCAAACTTTTTAGAAGATATTAAAAACTTAGTGGATTCTCAAAGCCAAACAGACCCTAGCTTTAAAAGCCAGAGATTGTATACACGCTTAACAGCAAGTCAAATCCGAAAACTACTAATTGAGAAGTTGGATTATACTGATGAACAGTTACCAACCGAAGAAACGATTCGGATTAAATTGAATTATTTAGGTTATCGACTCAAACGGGTAGCAAAAGTTTTACCTCAAAAAAAATCCCGGAAACTGATGCAATCTTTGAACAACTAGCAATAGTTAATCAATCAGCTGTGGATGACGAAAGTATTTTACGTCTAAGTCTTGATGCCAAAAGTATTTTACGTCTAAGTCTTGATGCCAAAGCTCGCGTTGATATTGGTTGTTTTGATAGAGGAGGTAAAAACCGAGTTATAACTGAAACAGAAGACCATAATTATAATCCAAAAACAACCGTAACGCCTTATGGTATCTTCCTGCCAGAGTTAGATGAACTATTTTTATATTTTACAGAGTCTCAGGTAACGAGTGATTTCATTATTGATGTCTTGGAAGATTTTTGGAAAAGTGAGAGTTGGCGGTTTCCAGATATAAAAACACTAATTCTTAACCAAGATAATGGCGGAGAGAATAATTCGCGACGTACCCAGTTCATGAAGCGTATAGTACAGTTCGCTCAATCTAATCAACTTAATATTCGTTTAGCCTACTATCCACCCTACCACAGCAAATATAATCCAATTGAGCGAGTATGGGGTATATTAGAAAATTCTTGGAACGGCAGTATTTTAGACGAAGTTGAAACAGCTTTAAACTTTGCTAAAAATATGACATGGAAAGGTAAGCATCCTGTAGTTAAGTTAGTAAAAGAAACTTATGAGACTGGGGTTAAACTTACCAAGTCAGCTATGTCTGCTATCGAAGAACAGATAGACCGTCTAACTAACTCTACACATGAAAAATTTCCGAATTTAGGTAAATGGTTTGTTGATATTTATTGTGCCAACACTTAATTTTTATGGTTCTTTAGTACTTGTTATGCTAAACTAACAATTAAAATGCCAGTTTAACAAGCATCTAATTCGGAAGTTTTCAAAGTTTCTAAATCCATAAGCCGAGCGTTTTATTAGCTTGAGCTTGTTATTGATACCTTCTA
>NZ_JACJRE010000132.1 GCF_014697075.1 Tolypothrix sp. FACHB-123
AGGCAAAACTCGCACTAGAAAATTTCGCCTCCATCACGGGATAAAATACATTTAATAGGGCTTGTTGAACAATGCGATCGCGTACTGTTGGTATTTTTAATTCTCGTAAATTACCATTACGTTTAGGTATGATAACTTGTTTGCAGGGTAGAGGTTCATAACTACCATTAGCCACTGTATCCCGTAATTCATAGATATTTAATGCTTGATTGCGAGCAAAATCATCGATGCTTTCTCTGTCGATACCCGCGCATCCGCGTTTCTCTGCAACTTTTTCCCAAGCTCGTTGAAAATTGTGCAAAGCCAAAAATTCACTAATTATTGCTTCCATAAAACCAATGGGATTGAGGATTTTTGATTGTCAGAATCCAGATTTGAGAGCAATCCGCTCTTGGACTTGTAAAACATGAGATGTATGATTGCTGACATTCAATAGTCAACAGTCAACAGTCAAAACCGATATTTTTCACAACTGAAATAGGATTCCTATAGTTTAGTTCCTGCTTGGAAACGCGAGTTTCCATAGGGATGGTAAGTTACAGCATTGAGGATTTACTAGCTGTAATTTAACTAAATGGAGTCAAGATATGAGATTTAAAAATGCTGGCGGTAATTTAGCTGTAATTGCAATTGTGGGGCTATTTTGTTTAGGAGTTTTGATGTATGGATTGTGTGCAAGTTATTATGGGTTACTCTTATTGCAACAGGGTGCATTAAATTTTGTTTTAGGGTTGTTTTTCTTAGTTTGTATCGGTTTACCCAGTCTTTATTGGGTTGTTACTACAAGTTACCGATATTTCGCCGCAGTTCCTACTTATATTCATCAAAGAAAAATTCGGGTGATTAATCCATTTTTAGTAGATGAAAAAGGGCTATATTCGGATACCGAAAGATGGTTGTGTAGCGCAGTTAGAGATATTGCACTGGCTGAAAGTATACCCAAAACTCCTGTAGTGGGAATTGAATTGTCTGATGATAATCCCAATGCTTATGCTGTTGGTGCTACTCGTTCTTATTCAATGGTGGTTGCAACTACAGGGTTAATTAAAAATTTAAATCAAGAAGAAGTAGCCGCAGTTATGGCGCATGAAATTGGTCATATTGCTAACCTAGATACAATGGCAAAAACTTTACTTTCTGCGGCTTGGGGTGGGGTAATGGTGACTCTGTTTACACCTATGCTATTAGTAGTTTGGTATCTAGGTAGATTTGTTGCTTTATTAATGTTCATTGCAGGTTTAATTTACGGTCTATTAGGAAATTGGCAACATGCAATCAGCTTTTTTATTGGAGTTGCAATTTGGCTGATATTAATGTTGTTACCATCAATAACTCAATTTTTGGTGACATTACTAACCTTTTGGCACAGCCGTTGGCGAGAATATCATGCTGACGCTGTTGCTGCAAGGCTTACCAGCGTTGACGCGATGGTATCAGCACTCGCAACCTTAGACAGACTCCCCTTCCAACCACCGAAAAAGAATCGTGAAGAGATGTCAACTTTATGGATACGAGTTGCAATGAAAGAAGAAACCGGGGTTTTTCATTGGTTAAAACATAGCCATCCACCAATTCACAAACGAATTGAAGCCTTAAGAAGGGGAATTTATATTAAAAAATAGGTAAGAACTCAAGAGTCAGAATTAAGGAGCCAGAATAGTTAAAGAATGAGGAGAAATATTTGATGAATCAATTTACTCATCTACTAGATGACCTCTAAATTCTGACTTCTGACTCCTGGATGCTGAATTCTTACAAAAACTGTACCACCACAAAATAAGTCACAAATCAATCTCGTGATGCGCGCATCCTCAGACTGAGCCTGTCGAAGCCTTGTCCGCTATGGGTTTACCTAACAATCGTAAAATGTATAAGCTTGGCGAATATTATTAGCAATGTGTTTTCGTAATTCCATCGGTAATAACACTTCAACATTACCACCCCAAGCCAATAAACGCATGATGATATTATTATCATGGGCGCGATAGATGACACTATAATAAGCATCGTCTGGATATTTTTTTATAATATTATTTAATAATTTTGCTTCTTTGGGATTACTTGTGTAGTGATTAATTATTTGTAATAGTTTTGTGGGTGATTTGATGCGAGTAAATGTGTCATGACGAAAAGTATTGTGGATATAGCGTTGGTGATAATCGCGGTTGAATCTCAGCAACATTAAGCAGGGAGGTTTATTAATTTCAAATCCCCAAGCGTTGCTGATTTGCTTTTCTACATCATGTGGTTCTGGTAGTTGATTATTGAGATATTGAGATAACAGTTGTGGGGGAATAATTGGATTTGACCAATCCACAAAGGTAAATGATTTAATCCGTTCTAAACGATAAATGTACCAATTGACATCACCTTGAGGATTTAATCCATAACCACAAAGGTATTTTGCCCTTTGTAGGTAATAAATACACACTGGATAAACCAAGCATTGTTTATCACCACAACGAGCGCTAGCATAGTTTAAAAATATTGGTTTAATTTCTCGACTTTGCCAATTTTCTTGTAATTGTTCTTGTAAATTATCAATATTAAGCTGGTTCTCCTGAGATAAAATATAATCTACGTGTAAAAATATCCGCCGAGTTCCGTAGACTTCTCCAGAAATTTTATCGGCAATTGGGGCTAATTTGGGATCGAGAAAACTTAACATATCCAATGCTTGGGCTAAATCTGCCATTTCAGTTGAATTCAATCCAGGAAAACTCCCATGAGAATTTATTGGCTTTTTAGCAACCGTGGAAGCTAGCCAATCGGGTAATTTATCTACTCGATAGATAATATTCTGTCTGGGAAAGAGGGATGTTTCGTATTTGAGACATTCTTTAGCTATTAAAGCATTGATATCTGCCTGTAGGCTTTTTCTCACTTTAGCAAACAAGCGATCGCGAATTACTTTATTAACTGTTTGTTGTGATATATAAATATTTTTTTGTAATTCTTCTAACCAATCATCAACATTAATATTATAAAACCGTAACCAATCTACAGTTGTTTTATAACAGGGGCAGAGGGGATGGTGAGATTTGAAAATTTCGTCATTTTTCTCCAACAAACGACCGAGTGGATGTCCCGATTTAAAGGATGCTTGCAGTTGCAATAGGTCTTGATTAAAAAAATATTCGCTCCATTCATTAAAGGTTATACCATGATAGCGATCGCACTCTAAATTTTTGCTGGCTTCTCCATAAAACCAATTGATTAAAATCCAGCGTCGCATTGCTGTAATTAGGTTTTGGCTCTGGTTGAGCGAACCATCCACCAATCGCTGGAGAATGAAGAAGTGGGGAAATAATTCGGGTAAATGCATTGCAAATTCCCTCTGTCGTCCGCAATCTTACAAGCTGGGTTTAGTATTATTTATTTTTATTATTGTTGGTGAAGATTAGAAAATCGTCTATTTGTGATGCGATTGACGATTTTTTATGCAAAAGTCTCCATGTTGTTACTGGAGACTATACCACAATGGCTTATGGCGATCGCACGTTTCCAATTATGCGCCTCCACATGGTTAGTGGAGACAAATTGTAATTATTGCAAGTGCTGAAAAGATTCACAGTTTCCAATTATGCGCCTCCACATGGTTAGTGGAGACGTCCCGCACCAACAAACGGTGATGATATAGTTCTGTTTCCAATTATGCGCCTCCACATGGTTAGTGGAGACCTGATATTCAGGATCGTTATGTTCTATTTCATCTGTTTCCAATTATGCGCCTCCACATGGTTAGTGGAGACTCCAAGGGAATGAAATCGGCAGGCGAAGCGGTTAAAGTTTCCAATTATGCGCCTCCACATGGTTAGTGGAGACAGTTGGAGTCTAGAAGGCTTGATATACAAGACTTTCAAGACCAGTTTGCGCGGATAGAGTAAAAAAGTACAGTTTGCGCGATCGCTTGTCAAGTCCTCCCTGCATCAAAATTACCTCAAATACTTTCCTGGTATAGATTACAGAGTTGGCGCGAACCTCATTTTTACCTAAAATACTCAAAATCTATAGCTGATAAGCCTTTAGCGGTTATATAACAAGCCTTCGATAAATACATCTGCTGGTTCGCGCAGTTTAGACAATAAATTAATTCAAGAAATAGAATTTGCTATATCTTTAAGCTTTTGTTTTAAATTGGTAGGGTGTTCGGGTAATAAGTTGAATAGTTTTAAGGCTGAGACAAAAGGCTCTTTAACATGCTTTTCATAAGCTTCATCAACACTACTGGCGCTAATATCGCTATCATAGCCTAGTAAATATTCTTTTACACTTTCGTCTTCCATTCCCCGGAGATTATGTAATAGTTGATTGCGGCGATCGTCATCATAACCTCTTTTATCTTTACAAGACCATTTCAATAAAGCCCAAGGTGAAAAATTTGATTCTAAATTGAGCAACCAAGCTAGAAGTATGTAATTGCGATTTGTCACTTTAAAATCATCATTTGATTCCAGCTTTATTGGCTCACCATCAAGTGAGTAATCAGGGAATTTCCTACTTTTTAACTTGTTTTTTTTCTCGCTCACGCTCTTCCGAGCAAGATTATATTCTAAATATAATCCCCCAGCTTTCCAAGTAACTATTTCTTCATGAGAATTAACCTTTAAACGAACTGCTACCTTCATAAAAGTTTCTTGAGCAGCAGCTAATAAGGCTATACCTTGAATATAATTCTTATTTTCAATAAATAGGCTAATTAGGTCTAATGCATTAATGATACGTTGTTTTGTTTTACTCGTTGTAAAGTCAAAATTAATATCACTTTTTGTAGGTATATACAAGTTGAATCTATTTACTTCTTGTGCTAATTCTGTCAATGCTTGTTCTTGAATATTATTTATTTGCTCAAGCTCAATAAGTTTACTAGCAGCACCAGGTGAACCAGAACTAATTAAAGCTTTGACTTGTTGAATATTTATACCACGTAAATATTCAGAACTTTCAATTATTTTGGTTAATCCTGGTTCATATTCATTCGATACCAGAAATTTAACCCGATTTCCAAATTTTGCTAGACTCACAAATTGAATAGCAGATGAAATCGCAGGTGTACCAGCTTGATGACTGACGTATATATTATCAATGGGTTTAATATCTAAAGTCGATATTGATAATTCTTGTTGAACTAACTTGAGAGCTTGTTCCCAGTTATCTAAACCTTCATCTTT
>NZ_JACJRE010000133.1 GCF_014697075.1 Tolypothrix sp. FACHB-123
ATTTAGCTACAAAACATCCCTTATTTACACTGTTTAACTTCAAAGCAGACGACAAGTGTATAGATTCTTCATGCATAGATGAGGGGGAGAAAAGGGGTTGCCGAGAGCAACCCCTTTTCTCCCCCTTAAAATGATTATCATTCTTGAGAAAACCTGTCTCTTGTTTTTCTTGGAATAATTTATTCTTTGGAAGTCCCTTGATTCCGATTCGTCTCTCACTGAATTTTAGATTTTAGATTTTAAATTTTGGATTGTTGGCGTAGCCTCTCCATCAGGAGAAGATCCATAAGTTAAGATCGCGCATTGGTCTGTTCGCGCAGCGTTGCCGAAGGCTAGCAAGCAAATTTATTCGGGAATAAGTCAAAAGTCAAAAGTCAAAAATTTTTGGTTGAAGCCTCTGACTTTAGGCATGGAGTCAATCTAAAATCCAAAATTGATTCACGAGAAGAGATTTATTAATGAGTTGAAGTTCTAAACCTTTGGCTCTTTTTTGAAGCATAAATGTAACTTTTGAGTATTATATTTTTGATTTCTATTTTTCTAAAACTATTTTTGGCTCAAAAACTTGCTCCAAAAATTTGGCGTACTGTGTGAAAGTTTTTGGCAGGGTCAAGTCTCTCCCAAGAATTCAAAAACCTACCAATTCATGGAAAAGTTTGGGAAATTAATGACAACTTTTGGGAGAAGTTTGGGAAAATTTGGGAAGCTTGAAGATGATTTAAGTCTAGCTTATTGAGAATTGTGTCAATAAGCTAGAAAAACCTGATTTTATTTTCCTTTAAGTCACTTTTTTTGGGAGATTTAGGGAGATACTTGCCCTGAATATGGAAAATTATGGGAAACTTTGGGGACGAAGTATCACTTTCTTGGGAATTTTTTTTGGACTTTTACTCTGTAAGGCAAGGCTTTTTGTAGTCGATTTGTAGTCGATTTGTAGTTAAAAGCTAGGTTAAATAGGGTGACATCTTTAGCTTGATGGCAACCAGATTTTCTCCTCTTGGGTTAAGAAAATTTTTGGCACTACTTCAAAAAAAACTTAATCTGCATTACACTTTTTAGCCCAATTGTGCAGCACAACAACTAGGGGCGAAAATAGCGAAGTTGCAAAGAGACTTTGAAAAATTTTTTTTCAACTGAGTCGCATCCATGCATAAAGTTATGCTAATTGCTTGTTAATTGATCAGCCAACGACTACAGTTATCAGAATAACTTCATGGAATTATGGCTCGGAATTTCTACGCACTATTGGTCGGAATAGACTCATATCCAAACCCAATTCATTCCCTTCAAGGGTGTGTTAACGATATGACCGCGATGGCAGAGTATCTAAATAATCGATTTTTTCAAGAAGGATATCAATTGCATCTGAAAATGCTTACGAATCAAGAAGCTACGCGTCAGGCAATCATTGATGGATTTCGGATGCATCTGTGTCAGGCTAGGAGTAATGATTTAAGTCTCTTTTACTTTAGTGGTCACGGTAGTCAGCAGGAAGCACAAGAAGAATTTTGGCACTTAATACCCAGTCGCTTAAGTTCTACACTGGTTTGTTATGACAGTAGGACTGAAGGTGGTAAGGATTTAATAGATTGGGAATTAGCTGAACTGATTTACCAAGTAGGACAAGAAAATCCTCAAATTATTTTGATCCTTGATAGTGTACATGCTGGTTTTAAAATCAAACCTTTACTAGAGTTAATTGCTACACGTCAAGTTACCGCAGTCCCGACGCAGGACATAAAACAAAATCTGGGGCAGCAGTCAACTAATTGGATGTCTCCTAAACTCCGCTATATCTTTCTAGCTGCTTGCCGGGATATTGAGATAGCAAAAGAGATTAATGTACAAGATGGGCAGAAACGAGGGGTATTCTCTTACTTCTTGCTTGATACCTTACAAAGATACAGTAAGAGACTAACTTATCGAGATTTAATCAAACGCACTAATGCTTTAGTTCGGTCGAAAGTTGTGGATCAATCTCCTCAAATAGAAACAGCTGATCTGAGGGATTTAGACCAACTTTTTCCAGGAGGGGAGATCACCGAGCATACTGCCTACTTTACAGTTAGCCATGATATCGATCATGGATGGGTGATTGACGGAGGTGCTGTCCACGGAGTTCAACCACCCGTAAATGATGAAACTACTTTATTAGTACTGTTTAACTTTGATGCTGATAGCAACGATTTGCGCGCTCCCTCAAAGTCTGTGGGTACAGCAAAAGTAACTCAGGTATTGTCAACTAAGAGCAAAATAGATATCGAAGGTGTAAAAAACCTAACTACTGATAGCATTTTTAAAGCATTTGTTATCAGTTTACCACTACCACTTTTAAAAGTGTACTTTGAAGGAGATAAAGCAGGTATAAATCTAGCGCGTGAACAAATCAAAATAGCTGGACTGAATGGTACACCCTCAGCACATATACACGAGGAAGAAGAAATTGGCAACGCAGAGTTACGCCTGTTGTGTCGCAACAATCAGTACATAGTACTCAGATCTACAGATGAGCGTCCCCTAGTAGCTCAAATTGACGGTTACACGCCAGAGAGCGCACGAAAGACAATTCAATGCTTAGAACATATTGCTCGCTGGATGGCAATTGTTAATCTCTCTTATCCTACTACAACTATGATTTCACCAGGTGAAGTAGAGATGGTAATTTATCAGGAGGGGCAAGAGCTTCAAAACAATCAGATTCGCCTAGAGTATCGGCAGGAAAATGGCAGGTTAAAATCACCAACTTTTAAGATCTTGCTCAGAAATATGAGCAAGAAACCACTCTACTGTGTTCTGTTGAATTTGACACACAGATTTGCTGTCAGTGCTGGGTTATTAGTAACAGGAGGAATCTGGCTAAAACCAGGAGAAGAAGCTTGGGCATTGAATGGTGGCGATGTTGATATTTTAGTGCCAAAAGAACTGGTGGAACAGGGGATTAATGAGGTTCAAAATATACTCAAACTGATTGTCAGCACTGTCGAATTTGATGCTACTTTACTCGAACAAACTAACCTTGAGTTGCCTATCGCTCAACCTGAATTTTCACGGAATATTTGAAGATAAACCCAATCTAAATAATGTATCAGATATCAAGTTTTAAGTGATATCTAAATTTCCGGAGGAAGTATGGCGATTAAACCTAAAACCAAAAACTTAGAAGACTGGTTCACCAATCAAATTTCCATTACAGTTGTGCGCCCAGACTTTTTCAATGTCATTCCTCAATGTTTGAACAATGACCTTGCGGAAGGGCCAGACTATCTCAATATTAAGCATGAAGTTGAAGCTCTGGCTGAAATATTAGTGATGAACGACTTAGAGCCACCTCTGGCCGTCGGGATATTCGGCGGCTGGGGAAGTGGAAAGTCCCATGCCATGCATCTAATTCAAGAAAAAATTACTCAGATTCGCTGCCAACCCTTGAATGAAGAACAAGCATGGAAAGACGACGCTCTCCACGTTGGACACATTTATCAAATTCGTTTTGATGCTTGGACTTATACTCGTTCCAATCTCTGGGCAAGCTTGATGCAGACTATTTTCTTTGAGCTAAATCGACAATTAAGCCTAGAAAAACAACTACAAAAGGCAGGAGTTTCCCCTCTTAGCGGTGGTCAAATTTGGCAAGCGCTCAATGAAATGAGTGACGAAGAACGTCAAAATTTGCTTGAGTACCAACTTGAACCAAAAGAGCTTAAAACCTGGGAAAAAATTGTTGAAGGCAACGAAATTCAGGACTTACTTCTAGATTACATTAAAAAATCCAAGCACAAAGAAGTTGAGGTTTTAAAAAACAAAGAAATTGCTTTACAAGAGGAAAAGGAAAAACTTGAGAAATTGAAAGAAAAGATTCGTGTTGAGGTTGAACCCAAAAATACTCAAATTTCCTATTTTTTTGCTCCTATGAACTCACTATTAAAAAATGCAATGGGTTCAGCATTAAATGAGCTTGAAAAAGAAGTTAAAGATGCAATTCCATCAAATAGACAACTTACTCAGCAAGATATAGATAAAATTCGGTCAATATTTACATACTTCCGCTCAAACAAACTATTTACTTGGATAGGTATAAAAAAGTGGATACTAAGTAATTGGAATATATTTTTATGGTTTGGTATATTTGCAATACTGACTATTTTGACCCCAATTATTCTATCGCGTATCACAAAGCAACTCATCCCACAAATTATAGCTACCATATTACCTTTAATTCCGACAATAACAACAGCTACCGTTTTATTTAAAAAGTTCCTGGGATGGTATGCTTCTGTTGAGCAATCTTTTAAGGCTTATCAAAAGCAAATAGAGGAAGAGCAGAAAGAAATTGCAGCATCTCAAGCTAAAGAGATTAAAGAAAAATTTAGTCAATCCAAAGAGATTCAGGAATATGAAAATAATATTAAACAGCTAGAGTCACAAATTGAGCAACAAAAACAGAGCATTAATGTTGTTAATTATGTATCACTGGCTGACTTTGTAACTACCCAGATAACAACAGGGCAATATGAGAAGCGCCTTGGGTTGTTACACCAAATCAAAAATGATTTAGCGATATTGACTGAAAAGCTGACTCTCCCTAAACAATTTGGTAAACGTTATCAGGAGAAGAAGAAACTACTCCAAGGTCTCTTTCCTAGAGGAAAGGCTCGTGTCATTTTATACATTGATGATTTAGATCGCTGTCCCCCTAAACGCGTTGTAGAGGTATTAGAAGCTGTCCAGCTTTTGTTAAAAACCCCTCTGTTTGTGGTAGTTCTGGCAATTGATGATCGCTATATTGCTCGTGCTTTAGAAAAAGTTTATGAAGGTGTTCTGAAGCGTGGAGGTAAGCCTTCAGGGATTGACTATCTAGAAAAAATCATTCAGATTCCCTACCGTATGCGATCAATTTCCCAATCAACGATAGAGTATTATCTTACTTCGCATATGGAAATAGAAGAAGACGAGAATATATCAAAGGCACAAAAAAAAGAGAAAAGAAAGAATGCTGAGAAAGTAGCAATTGAAAGTATTGAAGAAAAGCCGTCTATTTTGGAACCTAAAAATAATCGGTTCTTTAGTACTTGTTATGCTAAACTAACAATCAAAATGCCAGTTTAACAAGCATCTAATTCGGAAGTTTTCAAAGTTTCTAAATCCATAAGCCGAGCG
>NZ_JACJRE010000134.1 GCF_014697075.1 Tolypothrix sp. FACHB-123
TAGCCATCGGGATTCACCACATTGCCCTTGGATTTGCTCATTTTGCCACCCTGTTTAGTCAGCAATCCGTGGGCGCGGAATCGGCGAAAGGGTTCCTCAAAGGGGATATGCCCCAAATCATACAACACCATTGTGATGAATCGACTGTACAACAGATGCAGCACAGAATGTTCTGCGCCACCAATATACATATCCACAGGTAACCATTTAGCGGTAATTACGGGATCAAATGGAACATCAACGCGATCGCTTGATGGATAGCGCAAAAAATACCAGGCAGAATCCAAAAAGTTATCAGACACATCCGTTTCTCGTCGCGCTGCACCACCACAGCCAGGACAGGTTGTATTGACAAATTCTGGAATGTCTGCCAAAGGAGAATTCCCAGTTCCTTGAGGCAACCAATTCTCCGTTTCCGGCAACTGCACTGGCAATTGCTCCTCTGGAACAGGTACTGTACCGCAGCGGTCGCAGTAAATAATCGGAATCGGCGGGCCCCAATAGCGTTGCCGGGAGATTAACCAATCTCGCAAGTGATACTGTACTTTGCCATCTACTTCGTCACGCCCAATCCAGTTGCGTTGAGCCGTTTTGACTTTTTCTGACCAATCCAATTGCTCCAAATTGTCCAACAACCTTTGAGCATACTGAGTGATTTTGAAAAACCACTGTTCCAATTCTCGTTGAATAACAACGGTATTGCACCGTTCGCATTCACTGCTAATCACCTGCTCATCAGCAAGTACTGTCTTGCATGAAGGACACCAGTTCACCGCCGCTTTTTTGCGAACGGCTAACCCAGCTTTGAACAACTGCAAGAATATCCACTGCGTCCATTTATAATACGCGGGATCTGTGGTCTGAATTTCCTGATTCCAGCAGAAACGATTGCCAATTCTTTGCAACTGCGTTTCTCGAAATCGCTTCACATTACGCGCCGTCAATTCACGGGGATGAATGCCTTGCTTAATGGCAAAATTCTCGCTGTGAATGCCAAAAGCATCAAAGCCCATTGGCTCAAACACCGCTTTCCCTTGCATCGCCATGAAACGACCGTATATGTCTGCTCCGGTAAAAGCATAGACATTCCCAACGTGCAAACCCTCTGCTGAGGGATAGGGGAACATCATCAAATTGTAAAAAGGTTGAGCAGTTGTTGCTAAATCGACCTCATACAGTTGGGTCTGCTGCCAGATGGATTGCCATCGAGCTTCGACTGCGCGGTGGTCGTAAGTAAAAGCAGGTGGAATAGAATTGATCGGATCTCTTTGATCCGGCTTTATAGGTCCCAGTCGTGCATCATAAAATTCTCAATGCTTACTTGTAATATTATTGTAATACGCTCAATAGAGTTTTTTGCCAAATTCTAGCTAGGGAAGTACCCCCATTTTCGATTCCTGAGATTGGCTACAATGAGAATTGAGATATTACGGAAAGTCAGCGGGAAAAGCCACTCCATCTAGATTCGTTAACTGCTGACCGAATTTTAGATTTTAAATTTTAAATTTTGGATTGTTGGCGTAGCCTCTGCGTCAGGAGAAGATTCAAAATTCAAAATTTAAAAAGGTGACAAGCCCACGCCAGTTTGCTCCCGTCGGGAAACCCGCCCACGCAACTGGCTCCCGAATTTATTCGGGTAATAAATCCAAAATCCAAAATCTAAAATTTATTGATAGGTTCCCCTGACTTGATAGCTTGGGGTCAATCTAAAATCCAAAATCTAAAATCTAAAATTGTGTGACACTCAATGCGCTGTAGCTAGACGGAGGAAAATGGCTAATAATCCTATAGAAATTAGAACCAAGAAATATTTCCACCTCAGTTCACAAATTGCTCAGTTAGATAATGCACAATTGCTTTCTTTGTTTAAAAATAGTGAATCGAATGATTCAAGTACAGGTTGGGGGAGAAATTACACCATCACTCTGGGAGAATCCCAGGTTTTCGTGAAACTTGTTCCTGTGACGGACATTGAATTTGACAACCTCTTTTCTACTAGAAACCTCTATAACTTACCGACTTACTGTAATTACGGCTTAGGTTCCACTGGTTTTGGAGTCTTTCGTGAACTCGTAACCCATATCAAGACAACTAACTGGGTATTAGCAGGTGAAATTGCGACTTTTCCCCTAATGTACCATTATCGGATTATTCCCTTTTCTGGGCAGCGTGCTGATGTTGATACAGAGCATTATAAAAGTTACATAGAGTACTGGGGCAATAGTGAGAACGCGGGGAGATATTTATTAGATAGAGCAAATGCCAACTATGAATTAGTTCTCTTACTAGAATACATTCCCCATATTTTGGAAACATGGCTACTCTTAAACCCGGACAAACTTCAGCAACCCTTGGATGAGTTACGCACAACAATTGACTTTTTGAGGATCAAGGGAATCATTCACTTTGACGCACATTTTCGTAATATTCTCACTGACGGCGAGCAAATTTATTTGAGCGATTTTGGCTTGGTACTGGACAAAAGTTTTGGGTTAACAACAGAAGAACAATCTTTTTTTGAGCAGAACAAATTTTATGATTACGGCGAAGTTCTGCGAAATCTGGGTCATTTGATTCGCGCACCTTATGATTCATGTTCAGAAAAAGATAAATACAGAATCAGAGAAAAATATAGCATTAAAGAAAGCTTAAAACCTTATGAACAGAGGTCAATATTACTCGAAAACATCGAACAGATATATGCTGACGGCGATATCAAGTTAAATGATTTCTATGTTGCCAGTATTGTTAAATACCGTAGCATCATTACGCTGATGCAAAACTTCTTTGCTGCAATGTGGGATAACAAAAACAAGGATACGAAATTTCCTCACAGAGAACTAGCGCGGCTGCTCAAAGAGACCGGATTTATCCGTAGCACTGGATAACACGGCAGATAGCTCTCTTTTAATATTATTAATTCGTGCAGTATGCATATTTTTGAGAATTTCAATTTTGACTTTGTAAATATTCTGCATATTCAATTTTGAATTCGCGTGCATTCTTGAAATCAGTAGAAAACTGCGAAAGCACTTCTACAACAGCATCTGTATCATTTTGGGCTAAAGCGATAATTTCGGGCTGTTGGGGGATGCGAAACTGGTTGTGGTCGTGAAAAGTAATGGTAACAATTGTTCCTAGCGAATCTCCTTCTATTGACTTGATAGTACTCCACATCCAACGCTGTTGATTTGTTTCTTCAAAATTACCCCATTCTCTAGATATACTGAAATCACCAGGAAACCTCGGGTTTGGATATAAACCAACTTGTTTTAGCTGTATATGAATGGGGCGAAACAGGAAATTTAAATAAACTCCATAAGCCATATCTCCCGCTTTGGTAAATGCACGCAATAATTTATCATTATGTTTTTGGATTACGGTTTCCCAATTGATATTTATGTGGGCTTCAATATATTGACCAATTGTAAAAATATCGGTTTTTTGGTTGGCTGATACAAATTCTGTTAATAATTCCATTTATTGCAATTTCCCAATTCTGCTGCATCTTAATTTTGGCAGAGAAAAGATAGGAGGTATTGTAAAAAAATGACCTTAGGGACTTCCAGAAAATAAATTATCCCATTTTCATAGTGGCAGATTCTTTCTCCTCTGCCTCCTCTGCTTCCTCTGCTGACAAAGCGTTCGCGTAGCGTCCCGCAGGGATGGAATATTTTTTTAGTTGGAAGTCCCTTAATGGGGTAATACAATATGGCAGGGATGAAGACCTCGGTGTTTGATATACTCACTAGGAGTGCAAAGAGCTAAACTGCGAAAGTCGTGAATAAAATGTGCTTGGTCAAAGTAACCGCAAGTGAAAGCAATATCAGTCCAATCGGTATCGGTATGTGTTTTCCCAGCTAATAGACAAAGAACTCTTCGCAAGCGTTGAATGCGACAAAATAGCTTGGGTGTTAATCCCACACAGTTGCTGAATAACTGTCCAAAATAACGGGGACTAATACCAATTTGGTTTGTAATTTCTCTAACTGTGGGTGGATGTAAATTTGCAAACTGATTTAATGCAAAATCAACAACTGGATGTTGTGGGGATGATTGCAGCATAGTTAGGAGATAATGCTCCAAAATGTGGAAGCGGGTTTCTAATTGGGAAACTTTAAGCAACTTTTCTCGCAATTCTTCAGCGCGATTGCTCCATAATTCATTGAGCGAGATTACCCGATTATGTAATTCTTTGATGGGAAGCTGAAAAAATGGGACAGTACCACCAGCTTGGAAACGCACGCCCATAACGGATATCTGGCTATACTTGTCAATTATCAAGCTTTGGGAATGGATTCCCAAAATTCTCATACTGCTTGTACTACCGCATTTTTCCCCACTGTTAATATCGTACAGAGGTATTGTATTCTCGCGGAGATTTATCAGTAATTCCATTGAGCCAATGGGTAGCAACTTCACCCGTGATGAAGGTAAGTTATCGCCCTCACTCGACCACAAAAATTTGACGAACTTAGATAAAGGCGATCGCGGAATATAAGTATGGTAAATCATAGTTTTTCCTATAGAATTCGCTTTTATTGGGGGAAATTATTTGTGTATTCAGGTGTAAAATTTGTCTCAAATAAATGGTCACACAAACTTTATCTAAAAATGTAAGTTTTTTTTGTATTTCCAACACAACTAAGATACTTCTCAAATAATTAGTTAAGAAGCACCTTTTGTGCTGAAATTACAAGAGATTATTTCGTTATATCAATATCACTTTTGTAAGTCATGGGTCTTGGCAGTGCTTTCTTCTTGGGAGGAGCGGAAGATTTCTTCGGTGGTTGTGGCGCACGGCATTTTTCACAGTAGAGTGGTCGCGGGCCAAAAGTCTCACGCTGTGTCGGTTGTTCGCACTGCTTACAGACAAAGTTAAAAATCCGAGTGTGAATTGAGCGTTGATGCGCTCGAACTGTGTATTCTTTAACGTTGATTACCTTGCT
>NZ_JACJRE010000135.1 GCF_014697075.1 Tolypothrix sp. FACHB-123
CCTTTATGTTTCAGCGCAAAGCTACTTGAATCAGCACTTGATCAAGATGGTTGGCTCAAACACCAAGCGCGAAGATTTGAAACTAGTGAATTGATTACTATGGTGGAAAGCGTATTGTTAGACTTCGATTGCAAAATGCGCTTTCCAAAAAAGCATCACCATAACTGGTATTACTCATAAAAGCGATGTACGCTTCGGGTTTGACTTTTTTGATCAACAAATATCTACCTTAACTTACAGCTACATCTGTAGAAATTATTTTCACACCAATAGAAAAACTTGAAATGAAAATCAGAGTATTATTTTAGCAAAAGACGATAACATCTGAAATAATATGTGTGAAAAGTGTCGGCAAGTTATAGAAAATCTAGCCCTTAATATTGAAGTTTTATTACAAGATTTAGATGCTATTCCTAATACAAAGAAGCTTATTCAATTAGATAAAACAATTATTTGTAATTCTTTATTGGGATTATCTCGACAAAAAATAGCTAATATCGTCAACTTACCTGGACAGAATATTGCAGACAGATTAAGTAAGATTATCTATCCAAAAATAGCACATATAATGGGCGTAGACCAAGAGGAAATAGCTGGCAATTGGGTGAGTATTCTTAATTTTTTACTCAAGTCTCAGAACGGTTATAGATTAAATCCTCCGCCTCAACTAAATAGTGATAACTTTCAAGGAAGTTTTGGCAGACAAGTTTTTATTTATCCAGCCAACCAAAAAATCGTTCAATATCAGATTCAAGGAACAAATTTTTATCAACAAGGACTTTATTATCAAGCATTCCAATGTTTTTTAGAAGCTTGGAATCAAGAACTTAAGGATTATAAAATTGGTAATCCTGAAGTATTAATCTACATTAATAACTGCTTAATTGAATACAAGAAATCTTTTTTACAAGAAAAAGGTATTAAAATTTATACTTTAGCTGTGGTTACTCCATTCTTTCATAACCAAGGACAGGTTGCTGCCGAAATTTTGAGAGGAATTTCTCAAATACAATTACAAGTTAATCTGCAAAGCTTTGAGCAAATTTCTTTAGGCTCAGAGATAAATTTAGACGATATCACACCTAATATTTACTTGCCTTCGATATGTAGTTGTAGTCAAATAGCGTTGCAAATTCTTGTTGTTAATGATCCTAATAACTTATACGACCCATATAACCAAACAGCAGAAAAATTGGCTGAGTTAGCACCGCAATTGAACCTGATTGCTATCATCGGTCATTATTCAAGCGAAATGACTAAAAATGCGCTGCGCTTCTATAAGCAGAAAGGGTTAGCTTTAATCAATTTTAGTAGTACATCAAATGAACTTTCCCAATTATCTATAGATGAGAGTTTATCTTTTTTTAGATTGACTACACCAGATGTTATTAATGCTAAAAAAATGGCTAATTATTTAATAGAACAAGTTTCCAGCCAACCTCCCAAAAAAGTAGCTCTTATCTATAACCAAAATAGTAGTTACAGTATTTCCTATAGAAACAGTATTAGACAATATCTAGAACAACATCAAGATAAGTTTGTTTTTCTAAAAGAATGTAATTATATTAGTGAAAATTATTACATAGTCCAACAATATATAGAATATCTTAAAAAAGATGATGTTGATATTATTATCATAATTCCCGATGGAGGAATTGAACCAAATTCCCTTGAGAATGCTGGGTTAATTAGCCGATTAAATATCAACAACTGCTTAATAGCCGGCTCGGCAACTTTCTATCATGCTAATGTTTTACATTGGATTCATGAGCAAACCCCCTGCAATATTACAAATCAAAATAACCGTCAAATTATAGCTTGTATTCCTTGGCATTGGCAGAGTCAAGAAAACGGGTGCGCGAGTTCTAATTCTATACCAGAGAATTTTTGTAAAATGGGTGCTAAGTTATGGGGAATAGAAAATTTAACATGGCGTAGTGCCACGGCTTTTGATTCCGTGTTAATAATCTTAAAAGTTTTAGAAGAATGCCATAGCAAATCTAGCAAAGATTTGCTTACACATATGGATCTATATTTCAAAAAACATAGAAACCGGGTAAAGGGAGTCACGGGGCTTATTCAATTTGATAAAAGTGGCGATCGTCTTGATCCTCCAGCCGAAATAGTAGCCATCAGATGGGATGAAACACAAAAAAAATGGCGATGGGAAATACGCTGAAAAAAATGATGGCAATTGTAGCTATAAAGAATATGCTATGGGTGAGGCGATTCATATCTTAATAAAAGACTTCAAGAAAGAATAACTGAATTTAAAGGCGCGATTGCTAGTACCTAGCTATATGGGATTATAGGCAGAATATAGTGATTGTAGATAAAGAATACTGCTCAAATTTCAATAATATAGCAACTTCAATGATACCTTTTTTGAATGATTATAACTAATTAAAGATCTAATTATTAGCTTTTATAATATCTTGATTGAGGATTTTTGTGTCTCCATCTTTCTACAAGAAAATAGGTATAAACTCCAAAATTATATCTTTATAGGCAATTGTGTATTAATTATCTACACCTGTCGTTAAAATCTTCTACATATGAAGTAGAAATACTCCTAATCCTATTGTTACTCTAATTTCACAACCTTGAGGAAATTGATAAATGTTAAAAGTATTTGCGGATCGTGGTGGTACATTCACAGATATTATTGTTGTAACGAATAATCAGACAATGATAGACAAGCTCTCAAAGCATACAGAACGTTTTTTGATTGTTCCTCGTTCTAGCCAAGAATGGGTTATTGTCTACAAATTACTTTCAGAGAAGCCGGAACAATATCAAGATGCAGTTATCCAAGGCATTAGAGATATTATGAGTCTTTCAAGCAATGAACTCATTCCCAATACAGCCATAGAAGTAGTCAAAATGGGGACAACAGTCGCCACTAATGCACTTTTAGAAAGGCAAGGAGATAGAGTAGTTCTGATTATTACGAAAGGGTTTAAGGATGCGTTGCGAATTGGCTACCAAAACCGTCCTGACATCTTTGCTCGTCACATCATTTTACCAACGATGCTTTATGAACAAGTCATTGAAGTAGACGAACGCTATGATGCTCATGGTAACGAATTAAAACCTGTGAATATTGCACAGATAAAACAAGATTTACAAGCGGTTTATCATACAGGAATTCGTAGTTGTGCTATTGTGTTCATGTACAGCGATCGCTATCCCAAACATGAGCAACAAGTAGCAGCAATTGCTCAAGAAATTGGCTTTACACAAATTTCTGTATCTCACCAAGTTAGTCCATTAATGAAATTAGTGAGTCGAGGAGATACAACTGTTGTAGATGCTTATTTAACTCCTATTTTACGTCGATATGTCAACCAAGTAGCCAGTCAGTTACCTAATGTCAGATTAATGTTTATGAAGTCTGACGGAGGTTTAGTTGCGGCCGAACAATTTCAAGGGAAAGATAGTATTTTAAGTGGGCCAGCTGGCGGTATTGTCGGCGCAGTACAAACTAGCAAAAGAGCAGGTTTTAACTTAGTAATTACCTTTGATATGGGGGGCACAAGTACAGATGTAGCCCATGTTAATGGAGAGTATGAGCGTCAATTAGATTCTGAAATTGCTGGGGTGCGAATGCGAGTTCCCGTATTATCAATTAATACGATTGCAGCTGGTGGTGGTTCAATTCTTATATTCGACGGTTCTAGCTACCGTGTCGGGCCGACATCAGCTGGTTCAAATCCAGGCCCTGCTTGTTATCGGCGGGGTGGCCCTTTAACGGTGACAGATGCGAATGTGATGTTAGGTAAAATACATCCTCAATATTTCCCGTCTGTGTTTGGAAGTGATGGCAATTTACCGTTAGATAAAAATATTGTCTTAGAGAAATTTCAGCAATTAGCACAAGAGGTTGCAACTGTTACAGGCAATTCTCATACACCCGAACAAATAGCAGCCGGGTTTATTGCTATTGCTGTTGAAAATATGGCTAATGCTATTAAAAAAATCAGTTTGCAACGTGGTTATGATGTCACTAAATATGTTCTTTGTTGTTTTGGTGGTGCAGGCGGGCAAGTTGCTTGTTTAATTGCTGATACTTTAGGGATGAAACAGATATTTCTGCATCCTTATGCTGGTGTTCTTTCAGCCTATGGTATGGGATTAGCTGATGTAAGAGCCACTAGAGTAGGAGGAGTAGAACAGCCTTTGAATCAAGAATTAATTCCACAATTAGTGCAATTGATGGGGTCTTTGGAAACCCAAGCTAGAAGCGAAATCAGTCAAAATCAAAGTATTGTTGAAGCGCAAATAATTCAAAAAGTGAATTTGAAATATGAGGGAACTAATTCTACTTTAAGCATTGATTTTGATGCAGATGTAATGATGATGCAAACAGCATTTACAGATGAACATAAATCTCGCTATAGTTTTATTCAGCCAGACAAATCCTTAATTGTAGAATCTATTTCAGTAGAAGTAATTCAGAAAATGGATACTCCTGAAGAACCTTTAGTTACTCGTATCCGTCCTGTGAAATCAGCTCTTCAACCTATTGAAACAGTCAAGATGTTTTCTGCTGGTAAATGGCATCATGATACGCCAGTTTATCGCCGGGAAGATTTACAACCGGGAGATTGTATCGACGGTGCGGCTATCATTGTCGAAAAAATTAGCACAATTGTAGTTGAACTTAACTGGCAAGCCAGATTAAATGAGCATAATCATTTGATTGTACAACGTCCATTTTAGAGTGATATCGCACAAAGAAAAATATTAAATAGGAGCAAAAAATGTATAAGCTGTTGTGCATTTAAATTGTGATAACAGCGTCGCCTTTATTTTTGAGTTTTCGCCCCCATTTAATAATTAACTCTCCTTCATTTAAAAGTTGATGTA
>NZ_JACJRE010000136.1 GCF_014697075.1 Tolypothrix sp. FACHB-123
GGGGAAGAGCTGGCGAAGCTGTCACCAAGTGCAAACTAAACAGTTTAGTTTAGAGAGCAGTCTGGAAATCAAGGGATGAAACTTTGTTAGCACCTAAGTTTTAGCTTTATTGACACTGCTTTTATAAGGATGACCACAGATTGGACAAAAGCGATGTCTAGTAGACACCACCAACTCACCACAATTGGTACAACTAGCCCGTAACTGTGTACCACAGAGATAACAAAACTGAGCTTTAACATTTTGCCACATAGGGTCAGCAGCATGACCCGGACTCCAACACTGCTGACAAAATTTCACACCTTGCTGCCGTTGAACCTCTTGTCCCTTACTTACAGCTTCTAGGAACTCCTGGGGTACGCCCAAAGCCACCGCCAGCCCGCGCAGAGTTTTTTGGTTGAGTTTGGTGGTCAGCCCACGCTCAATCTTGCCAACTGAGCGAGAATGAATTCCGGCCGCCTGCGCCAACTCAAACTGAGTCCAGTGTTTAAATTTCCTGATTCTCACCAAATAGTCAGCAAGGGATTCTCCAGGTTGCGGGGTTTGAGAAGTATCCATAAAAAGCTGTCAATATTTACTTCAAAAGATATATAATTTGAGAACAAAAAACCTGGTTGTAATCACACAATTTAAGGTGAAAAAAGCTGTTACATTAGCCACAGTAGCGACGGAATTTTTAGAGCGGCCTGGACTAGCACCAACCACCAAGGAGACATACTCTGTAACGCTCTCACCTTTGCTTTGTGAATACGGAAGTTGGGCAATAGAAATCATCAGTAAGCAAACAATAGTTGAGTATTTAAATAGTCTCTCGCATTTAAAATACACAACACATCACAAGCATCAAGCAATACTACAAAGTCTACTAAATTTCGCGGTAGAGCAAGGTTATATAAAATTTAACCCCATTCGGGGATTAAAACAGCGGACTTGTGACCGAGAAAAAGGCGAGCATAAAAGTGACGATACAATTAGATATCTAACACCATCACAGCTAGAAATACTGTATAAAGCTGTAAAATCTGACTTGCGACTCAACGCCATAGTACATATCTTGCACCGCACAGGATGTAGAATTGGAGAGCTTTTAGCACTCTCTTTATCAGACATAGACTTGAAAAATTGGAAATTTCAAGTATTAGGAAAAGGGAATAAACAGCGTTGGTGCTTTTATAGTGAAGATGCCGCATCAGCACTCTTAAACTACCTCAATCACTCTCGGCATAAACAATCAGAGGCTTTATTTACAGCACAGCATCCAGTTACTTTAAAAGTCAGTCGCCTCAGCTATTACACCTTGCATGACTATTGGCAAGAAATTACCAACCAACATCAGGAACTTAACGGGGTACGCATCCACGATTTACGTCATACATTTGCTACCGAGCGTGTAGGCATCATCAGCATTGAACAACTGCGTGCGCTGATGGGACATGAAAGCATTCAAACAACTTTACGTTACTCCAAAGTCACATCACAAAAAGCCGAATACTCTGCACGGATGGCGTTTGATGTGCTGCTCAATTCCAATAATTCTACTCTTAAGTAACCAGCCTTTTTACTTGGCAGTACAGCAATATTATCAGCACTAAAAACAGATATTGCATTTGTAAATAGCTGTGTAGCCCAAAGAAGATACAATACTTTGGGTTAAGTGAGTGAGGGATGATGAAACGAAACTGGCAACCAGAAGAACTGGTAGAGTGTTGGACGCTTCTACCAAACGAACTAGAGCTATTACTGCATAAAAAGCCTCAAAATCGCTTAATTTTTGCTTTATTACTCAAATTTTTTGAGTTAGAGGCGAGATTTCCTGAATCAGTCCACGAGATTCCCTCTGTTGTTGTTAAATATATTACACAACAACTCAAGATTTCACCCAGTATTTACTATGAATGTAATTGGCAAGGACGGTCGATAATTTACTATCGCAAGAAAATTAGAGAATTTTTTGGATTTCGAGAAGCTAGTAAAAAAGACGCTCTTCAATTAACTGACTGGCTAACAGAACAAGCATTGATTTACGAATTAAAATATGAACAACTTAAAAGTGCAGCTATATCTCGTTTAAGAGAATTAAAAATTGAACCACCTACTCAAAGTCGTCTAGAACGTATCACTCGCTCTGCTCTGTCTAGTTTTGAGGATAAATTTTTTCAAAGAACTGTTGCTCAGTTGTCTAGTAAGACTAAAGAGCAAATAGATAATTTATTCAAACCTCAAAAAATTGCAGAGCAATCATTAGAAGTAGTATCTCAGTTAGATATTGATGACGAGGCGTTATCGGTCTGGAATGAATTAAAATTAGACCCAGGCCGGATGGGTGTCGGAAGTTTTCAAAAAGAAATAGAGAAATTATCAATTTTGCGTCAACTAGATTTACCTCCAGATTTATTCACTAACATATCTGCGAAAATTTTACAACAATATAAACAGCGCGTAGTTGTTGAGTATCCCAAAGACTTGCGCCGTCATCCTGAACCCATTCGTTACACTTTAGTTGCTATTTTTGCTCTTTTAAGAAGTCAAGAAATTGTAGATAATTTAGTAGAGTTGATTATTCAAATCGTACATCGTATAGGAACAAAAGCTGAAAAACGTATAGACCAAGAATTGCTGAAAGACTTTAAAAAAGTCAATGGCAAGACTAATTTACTATTTCAAATAGCAGAAGCTTCTTTACAACAACCAGATGGCGTTATCAAAGATGTTATTTTTCCAGTTGTGAGTGAAACAACGCTTAAAAATTTAGTTAAAGAATACAAATCAACAGGTAATGTTTACCGCGAACGAGTTTATACTGTTATGCGCTCTTCTTATGGCAGACATTACCGGAGAATTTTACCATTAATTTTACAGCAACTGGAATTTCGCTCCAATAATGAGGTTCATCGCCCAGTAATTCAAGCACTAGAATTGCTCAAAAAATATGCTCACAGCAACCAACGATACTATGACTCAACAGAAGATATTCCTATTGAAGGTGTGTTGCGTAGTGGTTGGTTAGAGTTAATTTTGGAAAAGAATAGTGATGGGGATATCAAAGTAAATCGGATTAATTATGAATTAAGTGTACTGCAAGCATTAAGAGAGAAATTAAGATGTAAAGAAATATGGGTAGTTGGAGCCTATCGTTATCGTAACCCTGAAGAGGATTTACCAACGGATTTTGAGTCCCAACGGACTGAATATTTTCAGGCGCTAAAACTCCCGGACGATGTTGAAGAGTTTATTACTGATTTACAGCAGAAAATGCAATCAGCCCTGAGTCAATTAGAATCAGGATTACCAAAAAACAAGTACGTCAAAATTAAAAACAAAGGAAAATCGAAAATTTGCGTTTCACCCCTCAAACCTCAAAGTGAACCGCTAAATTTATGCCGCTTAAAAACCGAAATCAATCGCCGTTGGCCGAAGACTAGTCTTTTGGATGTCCTCAAAGAAACAGATTTACGGGTAAATTTTACTGACCATTTTACATCAGTTTTAACTAGAGAAGTCTTGGACTCTCATCTCTTACAAAAGCGCCTGTTACTGTGTTTGTATGGTTTGGGAACAAATACTGGACTGAAGCGTTTAAGTGATGAAATAGGAGGCAGTAGTTATCAGGAGTTGTTACACGTTAAACGTGCTTATATTCACAAACAACAATTACGCAATGCTATTACCAATATTGCCAATGCTATTTTTGGAACCAGATTAAAGCATATTTGGGGAGAAGGTACGGCGGCTTGTGCTTCTGATTCTAAAAAGTTTGGTGCTTGGGATCAGAATTTAATGACGGAGTGGCACATTCGCTATGGTGGGCGTGGTGTGATGATTTATTGGCATGTTGAAAAAAATTCTGTTTGTATCTACTCACAGCTAAAAACCTGTTCAAGTAGTGAAGTGGCAGCTATGATTGAAGGTTTACTCCGCCATTGTACCGAGATGAAGGTCGAGAAAAATTTTGTGGATAGTCATGGACAAAGTGAGGTGGCTTTTGCTTTTTGTCATCTGCTAGGTTTTCAGTTAATGCCACGTCTCAAACGCATTAATGTGCAAAAATTATATTTACCAATTAATGGAAGTGGTAGTGATTATCCTAATTTACAACCTGTTCTCACTCGGTCAATTAACTGGGATTTAATTCGTCAGCAGTATGACCAAATGATTAAGTATGCCACTGCACTTAGGTTAGGAATGGCAGAAACAGATGCTATTTTAAAGCGTTTTACTAGGGAGAATTTATTACACCCTACTTATCAAGCACTATGTGAGTTAGGGAAAGCTGTCAAAACCATTTTTCTCTGTCAATATCTGCATTCAGTAGAACTGCGTCGAGAAATTAATGCTGGATTGAATGTCGTTGAAAATTGGAATAGTGCTAATAGTTTTATTTTTTATGGTAAGGGTGGAGAAGTTGCTACTAATCGCTTAGAAGATCAGGAGTTGTCTGTTTTATCCTTACATCTGTTACAAATTTCTTTGGTGTATATTAATACATTGATGATTCAGCAGGTGTTGTCACAACCGCAATGGATGAAGTTGATGAAAAAACAAGACTTGCGGGCGCTTTCACCTTTGATTTGGCTGCATATCAATCCTTACGGTACTTTCAACTTGGATATGAATGAACGTTTGCCCATTGAGTCTGTTGCGTAAACACTTTTGTGCAACCATACAACTCTCCCAGTCGCTTTTACCTTTTTAATCAGGCGAGTGCATCAAACACTGTTTTGGAGATCGCCCCAAAACTGGCGTTGATTGATCATATCCCAATAAATCGCCTTGAATAAAGATAAACCTCTATGGTTACGCTTGGTTTTTAAACTAAACTGTTTAGTTTGCACTTGGTGACAGCTTCGCCAGCTCTTCCCC
>NZ_JACJRE010000137.1 GCF_014697075.1 Tolypothrix sp. FACHB-123
TTATCTTGTTTGTTTTTTAACAACGCATCCAAAGTCTCTTGAATCACTGTGAGACTTTCTCGATATTCCTGTTTACCCAATAAATCCTCAATCACAGGTAACCCATTTTGCCATTGCTGCGAAATAGTAGCCCGCAGATTGTTCAAATATATCTCTGGTGTTGCAAATTCCTGCATCAATTCCATGTAAATGATATGCCAATAGGAGTAAGTGTTTTCCAGTTCCGACTTCCACTCTTTACTTTCTCTATTGGCTGTCATGTCGTCTAAAATTATTTTTTTTTGAACATCAGATAAATTAGAGAAAAAATCGATGACAGCTTCATCATTTAAACTGGTATCAGTAAATTCTTCTGACCATTCCCTAATTTTTTGAGCTAATTTGAACCCATCTTGTCTTTGTGACTGCACCAACAACCACTCCCACTCCAACAAGCAGCTTGTTGTTGCTCCTTCCAAATTAATGCCGTTAGCAATTTCCATCCAGTCGGGTATACCATTAGAAATTTCGCTTTCTGCTGCTAACAAACTGGCTGCAAAACCATCGTCATTACTAAAGCCATTCTCAAAAGCTGTTTTTACCAATGGCTTCATCTGTTGTGCAACTACTTCTAAATCTTCAACAAAAGTACAATCATCAAAATAAGGTTCTTCCCAGCTGGCTTCTTGAACTATATATTTCCCCTCTTCTTGGGATGCTTGCCAAATAATCTGATTCCATTGTTCCCATAGTTGCGACCAAGTTTGAGCTAATTTTGCTAAAGAAGTTGGTCGTTCTTGACTTGTTTTTACCTGTTCTACTGTTTGAGGTGGAGTGATGATTTGAGTTAAAGTTTCCCGGGTATTCGCTTGCAGTTGAGCAAATGCAGTTTCTCGCTGTTCGTCAGATAAAACCACAAATAAGGAGTCGAGTAGCTGGGAAATTTCACCTTCGGTAAGTGCTTCAAGGATGCGCGAACCAACAGAGGTTTCTTGTTTAAGATTACCCTGAGAATTGCTCTGGCTCTTTTTTGGCATCTCCTAAATCCCCTTAGCATTACATAAATAGCCTATTTCAACCAGAGGTAACGAGCAGAACTGTCAAATATTATTTAACAAACGTCAAATAAGCCCGCTTCAGCTTCCCCAACGATTCCAAAAACCTCTGCACTGATTCCTCCAGCCCACTTGAATACACCCGTGAAGTGCGATTGCATTCTCCTGCATCTGCTGATAATCCTGCGCCTGAACTGCCCTAGAACGAGCTAGATAAAAAGCGATCGCCTGCCTCAATGGTTCATACCCCATTGAATAAACCGTATAATCAAGTACACCTGCACGTGAGCGACAATGACGAGCTAATAACTTTTATAATTTTCCCAATCCCCAATCCCTCATGCTCAATGTTTACCATAAGAAGAAAGGTTAGCGGGAATCCCTCATGAATTTGTTGACTTATGTGATGCATCTAGTAGGTTCTGGTGCTTTCGCCTACTACAGTGCTGCTCAGATCCGTGACTCTAAAACTCGCCCTAATATCCTGGCTGGGTTTCAGTTAGCAGAATCTGGTTCTGTGCCTTTTTTGACAGCACTAAGCGAACGTGCCGCAGCAGAGGGCGATACATGGTTAGCCCAAAAGCTCAAACAACACGCATCAGATGAAACTCGGCACGGTCAAATTTTCGCTCACGGCTTAAAACCTAGCATGGCAAAACTAGCTAGAGCAAAAACTTAAACCTAGTAAGTTCGTTATTATTTAAAATTTTGGTTTACCTATTTACGCCTATTTCAATCATTAAAAATCTACTCTAGTAAGTTTTACCGCTCTAGCTTAAAACAACTCAATAAACAAGTTATCGATTGGAAGAGTCAACCTCAAACCACATCTACAGATAAATCACAACAGCAGCGTAGTCCATTTTTTGCCGCCTTCTTTGAAGGTTACAGCCCAGAACAACTAAAACCTGCTGTGATTGACTGGAATGTCTTCATGGGTAGCACTTACATTCTGGAGTTAGATGCTAGCAAAGACTTTCCGAGGATGGCGAAGGCATTACCCGATGATGAACCTGTTTCTCGCAACTTAAAATTGGGCATTTTGAGTGTCGCCAAAGATGAAACTACTCATGCTGCTTATCTTTATGAAGCAATGACAAAGCGAATGTCTCTTACCCAAGTACAAGAGCTTATAGATGAGTGGCGGACTCGCAAAGTCAACGCGACTTTTGCATTTGCTAGTAATCTGTTACAAGGCAAATCACCAAATCGTTCTCTAGTACAAGATAGTATGCCTTCACAAAAAAATTCTCAACTGATTGGAACGTAAATTCGACGGTTTATTTGGTGTCCATTTAGCTAGACATAAAAAACCTCTCCCTGCCTTAAACTGAAGTTCAAGGCAGGGAAAAATTTATCGAATTTAACCCTCATTTGTCACTCTAAGCAGAGGAAAATACAAAATCGGGGTGAGTCAGGAATATAAAAAGTGGGGAAGTGAGCCTATAAACACTCTTATTGAAGTTTAGCAAATCCTAATAATAGTTGAGGAATAGGAAAAACTGTGAGCCAAGGCTGAATTAAGTTAAATTCTCTAATAATCTACTTAGATTTTTAACAGTGCTGTTTGCTCGTTCCACCGCATTAATATCCACAATATGAATATCAATCAATTGCAAGAACTCAAGCAAAAACTGACTCATGACGCAGACTTGTCTAATATCTGGTTATTTTATATGGATCATTTTGCAGATCATCCGGAATTTACTGATATGGGTGAGCATACCCATAATGAATATCTACATACTGTTATCCGCAAGACTTGTCACCAAATGTTTGGCAGGGAAACAAAAATTACTGACTTTTTATCGATTTACATTGCAAAGTATCATTTTTTTCATGGGCCTTTCCAGGCTGAACGGCGTATAGGGGGTGTGATTTATTTCGACGATATAAAAATTGGGTTAATTGCAGTGTCGGCAGATTATCCTCCTACCGATGCTGTTAAGTATTCACGTTTTTCTGAAGTGCTTCAATTGCCGACACATAATCGTAACGAGCTTAATTGAGATGAGGGTAACGCAAAAGTACTCTCCACAAATGCGAGCACGATTATAATTTTAGATAGATTCGGACAACAAACCTGACATATCTAATACTCGCGCTGACCAAGCACTAGCTTGCTCGGACATATTTCTGCGTTCACTCTCATCAGACCAAAGACTATCAAATTTTAATTTCCACCGTGCTATTTGAACTTGAATGTTGACTAATTCTTCGGCATATTCCGGTTCAATTTCTGCTGCTGTCCATTCGATAAAATACATAGTTTCATCTGCCACACTTTCAACTGCTTCCGGGTAAGCTGTGTTACAAAATGTTCTCAACCTGGCTAAATTAGAAGCTATATGTCCTAAGCGATTTGATGTATTTTCTCTTTGAAACCTTGCTTGTTTTTCATTTAATTTCTGGTTCATAACCACCGATTAACTCCTGAGTGATTTGTTTAACACGTTCTTGAATTGCTGGGTCTTGAATTAGCATTGAGCGATTATTTTGACTGGGGCGAATGTTAATAATTGATTCATAGGCAATTGATTGATTAAAAGGAGTCCAGTCAGCACCCCAAATATCTCGCTGTCTACTACCATCTTCGAGCAATGCTGCTTCACAGAAAGCGTGTTTTTCTCCTCCTCCAGCTAATATTCCTCTTTCTATATCTACTGCAACTTTAATGTAAATTTTCAAAGTTTGCATCATTTGCTCAACTTGTTCTAGCGTCGCTCTTTCTCTGATAATCAGTACCAAAATTTCATCCTTACACAATAAATTACCCAAAGCATTATTGCATCAGTCTTTCATCTCAGTCTCCAGCACCCTCAACACCTTCTCTTCCAACCCCGTCAAATAAGCCCGCTTCAGCTTCCCCAACGACTCCAGAAAGCTCTGCACAGATTCCTCCAGCCCACTTGAATACACCCGATTGATGCGAGCGCATATCTCTTGCATCTGCTGACAATCTTCAGGCAAGTATTCGTAAGACTTCAGGTACTTCAGCCCCACCGTCAAGTCTCCATCCCAAGTCCTCACGGTGCAAGTGAAGTCATTCACTTGAGTGACAATTGCCCAGCAACCGCTTTTGCCCCTTAATTCGGGATTGTCCTTTGCTAAGATTTGGCAGACTTCACCCAATTGGTAGGTGTTGGGTACTTGGGTACGCTCCATAATGCGTTGCACTATATCTTTGACGATTTTTCCAGTTGGCACTTTACCGCCAGCTTTCTGTACTGCTTGTTGCCAAACTTCCTGTTGCTGCTGGGGTTCTAGCTTAGTGAGTGGGCGAATTTGTCCTTCTGCTGTTGGTAAAATGTCCACAAATTGTGGACATTCAGTAAGATTGTCCACAACGATAGCCGCATCAATTAATTGATAAGAACGGGAACGATTGTAACCAAATCTATCGCGGCAATATTCCTCAAATGTGCGATGGGTGGAGCGATAGAGTCTGCGATCACGCAATTCTGCCAGTGCCTTACCCGCTTCAAAAAATGCCCTCTCGACTTTTCGCTCTAAGTGTAAGCGATCACTCTGTTCTTCTGGTGTTAATTCAGGTACTTCAACAGCAGGAACATCGATGGTTACTACATCCTGATTGTCCAGGCTACGGTGTACCATCGGTGAGAGGTTAAGGTAATTCCACATTTGTCAATCAGTTAAAATACTCAAAAAGGCTAAATGAAAATGATAATCGTGTGCGGGGGGATTGGGAAGGA
>NZ_JACJRE010000138.1 GCF_014697075.1 Tolypothrix sp. FACHB-123
TTACCTGTGATTGAGGATTTATTGGGTAAACAGGAATATCGAGAAAGTCTCACAGTGATTCAAGAGACTTTGGATGCGTTGTTAAAAAACAAACAAGATAAAAATCCCTGGACACCAGAAAATTCGCTGCTGTTTGTTGTTGTGGGCGGATTTTCTTACGCTCCTGGGAATGGGGAAAACCAAAAAACTTTACTTCGCTATTATCAACAAGCTGTTCGAGAATTGGGAGAAATAGAACGAGCGAATGCTTTAGAAATTCAGCATATTGCTTTTGAATATTGTTACGACTGGTCGAGTATGCTCAAAGCTTTTGCTGAGATACCAGTAAGTAAAGATACCCAGAAATCCTTATTTACTTCTTGGCGTGAATCGATAATTAAACGTAGTACACCTTACAGATACTCAGATTTTCATACAACTTCAAAAACCGTAGATAATTGGTGGTTGTATTGGTTACTAGATAGTATTACGACACAAGAAAAAGGACATACTTGGTTTAGGCAACAAATTACCGAATGGTTGGAGAAATTACCTGGAGATCCAGCACAACTGGGTTGGGAATACAATGTAATACATTTGTTAACAAGAGATTTGACCCAAATAAAGTACCAGGGAAAATCCCCATTACCTAAATTTTATGAGGTTGTGATTCAACCAAACCAACTATCGACACCAGATGAGATTTCTCGGAGAACGTACCTCCAAGAATATGCACCTCCCGATTTATGGGAAAGAGTAATGGCTTATTGGCAAGCAAATTTACATAATTTCGTACCATTACCAGAAGCATCTAAAAGCTCAGATTATACGAAGAATGTACAATGGATGTCTGCCTTAAAAGAGTTAGCACCACAGAATTATCAGAGCTTGTTGTCCCAATGGAAAGTCCAGCACAAGCGACGATCTAATTTGTGGAAAGCGATGAGAGATTTGGGATTGATGTAAAATCACCGGATAACGGGGACAAATAATGTTCAGAGCATCCTGAAATATGTTCAATCCTGAAGATAATAACTAGAAATAGCTCAGGAAGAATTATCTGAAATCATTTAAAATAATCAGATATGGGACAAGTCTGTTTGATTAGTTATGGTAAGAGCGAACAGATGTTCGCCCTAATGTTACTTCTTCTGATGTTTACTTGCAAAATGTGATTAAATACTTTCTTCAAGAAGTTTGTCAGTAATAACTTCTATAGCATTCCATTGAGTAAGAATTTGGCTATCGAGAGTATTTAGGCGAGAAACTTCTGCGGTTTTGTCGATTTCTTGAGATGCTTTTTGATTGAGAAGTTCTTCTAGCTCAACTTTGCGAGACAGAATATCACTGTCGATTCTTTTAGTGACTTCATTCTCAAAGTTTATAAAGATATCTTTCACAAAACTATAGACTTTAATCCTTTCTGCTTTAGCGATATTCGGTAAGTTCTCCTTCATTTTTTGTTTAGCTAACTTAACTAGCTGATTTCTTGCCAATTGTAATTGCACGGTACCTGTAACTAAACCAGCTAAAGCTATACCTATTGGCCCTAAAAAAGTTCCCGCACCATATAATAAAACGATATTAGCTCCTACAACGGTAAGGAATTGACCAATCAAACTTTTCCAATCTAGAGCGCCAAAGCCGACTAAAGCAGCACCCGCAGGATTCCCTAAAAATATACCAGCAGCAGCCCCAGCCCATCTCGTCCACCCAGGAGATTTTTCTTCTAAAGAAACTGTTCCTGTTTCTATTTTTTGTTGGTTCAGTTTCGCAGAGATTTGATTTGTCACTTGGCTATAGGCTTCACCATAACTTTCGGCGCTTTGAGCAATGTGGGAAAAAGCTTGTCCCAGTTTTTGTTCGGCTTTTTTAGTCCAATCTGCCATCCTGTCATTAGAATATCTATTAAATGCCTGTTCTAAATTCTCCTCAAACTCTTTTCGTTTACCACGTTGAATTAAATCAAAAACTTTTAAGTCTGGTTGGTAGGGTGCAAAGTCTGTTTCAAAGGTACTATCTAAGTTAGACAGATAGTTGCAGAAATCATCTGCTAACTCATTGGCATAATTTTCCGATTGATGGCGGATTTCATTTTTAAATCTATCTCTAATTTCAATCAACTGCTCAAATTCTGGTTGAACATCGAAAATTTTCTGTTTGAGTTCTTCTACTCCTGTATCTAGTAAAGTTATACGTATTCCTACAGCTTCATGAACCTGATGATAAATTTGACGGACTAAACCCTTGACAGTTAATAGCTCGGCAATAATTCGTTTTTGAGTTAAGAAAGGGCGTAAAATCTCGAAGAATTTATCAAAACCAGTTCCCTCTAGCGAACCAGAGGGATTTTGGGTGCGTGCTTTAAAAGCTGCTAAAGAATTTAATTCAAATACTCTTTGTTCATAAAAATTTTTACCGTTGACTTGACAGTAAGCAAACAAATTGCTGGCAAATACCTGACGAATTGTGTTTTCAGCTTCAGGTAATTCATCTTCATGTTCTACTTTTTGGGCAATTAAATCCCAATTATTAATGAGAAAAAAAGTAGCTAACTCTCTACCATAAATATAATTTTCCAAATAACGGCGTTCTGCTTGAGTCAAGGGTTGTGTCGCAGAAAGAACGAACAGAATTGCATGACAGTTATTGATATAACCTAAGGCTAAATTGTTTCGGGCTTCGGTATCATTTAAACCAGGGCTGTCAATTAATTCTACTCCTTTCTCTAAAATATCTAAGGGATACTCGATCACAGCATATTCTACATCAGGGAATGCAGGTGTTCCTTCTTCTTCCAACTTTTTGGCTTCATCGGGAGGGATAGTATAAGTTTTTTTAAAGGCGTTAAAATCCATTGATGTGGGTGGTTTATCGTCATTAAAATGAATTGTTACTTGTTTATTTTCGCCATAGCGAACAATCGTGAGAACTGCTGTGCAAGGATTCACACCTGTCGGTAAGATTTTTTCACCGATAATGGCATTTAATAAAGTACTTTTTCCTCGTTTCATATCTCCTAGTACAAGTAGGCGAAATACGCCTTGACGTAAATTTTTACTGACATTATTTAGATATGTAATATCCTGCTCAAATCCCAATTTACCTGAAGTATTTTCACCTGCGTTTTCGGCTTGAATTAATATTTCTGCTATTTTATCTAAAATTTCAGCAGTTTCTCTGCGAATTCTAGTAGCTTTTTCTAAGTCACTGGAAAATCGTTCTGCTTCACTTCCAGGAGTTGCTAGTTTTGAAGTCACTATATCTTCACTAATACTCACGACTTGTTGGCTATTGGCGGTAGATTCATGATTGGCATGTTTGTCAATGTTATTCATAAACTTAAATCCTCGATTTCAAGAAAAATTTGGTGTTTTAACATCTATGAGTTTACAGACAATAACAATCAGAGAATAGGTATTTTATGCGAATGACGAAATGAATAAAATTTTCGGAAATTGCAAACAACATAGGGAATAGATGCTGCTAAAGCCTCGAATGACTAAACACAAGCAGATAATTATTTCGTCATTCGCACCTTATCTACTGTTCTTGACTGTAAGCAATGTTAATTGTGGTATAGACAAAGTTTTTATCTCATCCAGATAACAGTTTTAACTGGAATATCTTGATTAATTACTACAATTTTCAGGAAATAACAGCATGAAAAAATTACTTGCAGGTATTACAGCATTCAGCTTATGTATAACTTCTCCAGGTATTGCTAAGGCGCAGGAATTTACAGAATTCAAGCATCAAAATGATGGATATTATTATGAAACACTCAAATCTCAAGGTGTTACTTATTACAAGTATAAAGTTCCTGCCCATAGCTTTGGTGTTTTTACACTCAAAAATCATAGTCGTAGAGCTGATTTTGATATTTACATATATGACTATGCTGGAGGCTGGAAGCTATTAGCTAAAGGAGAAAATACAGGAGTTACAACAGAGCTAGTTACTACGCCAATTTTTTCACAAAATAGATATGCATATATCAAGATAGTCAATTATGGTTCACAACCATCTCAATATCTGTTTTATGCCAATCATGTAACTCCTGGGAAGAATTTTGCAATTGCTTTAGCTGAAACTATCATTATATGTAGTCTTGAAAGACAAAATATTTCCGGACAAACATCTTCTCGCGTAGTTACGGGGATTTCCTCAATACTCCAAGGTAATAATTTGGCAGGTTTGAGTCGAGACATTGTAATTAATGAAATAACTAGCAACATGAGAAACCAATTTGGTTATGGATGTACAGGCGATTTTGCAGTCAATTGGGTAGTTTCTATGATTAAGGATGTTTACAGAAACTATCCTTAAGTAAGTTTTGTATTGTCACTTTGGTAGAGTCTAATCACCCAAAGGTTTACAAAAAGTTAGTGTGAGAAAAGCCCACTCTTTTTAGGGGTGGGATTAGCTCATAGACTACCAATAGTCCAGATTGTCAACATCACTGTCTATATCAATATCGAGACTCTCGGTTTTTAAGCCGTCAGATTGGGAACAGAAATAACAATCTGG
>NZ_JACJRE010000139.1 GCF_014697075.1 Tolypothrix sp. FACHB-123
ATTTAGCTACAAAACATCCCTTATTTACACTGTTTAACTTCAAAGCAGACGACAAGTGTATAGATTCTTCATGCATAGATGAGGGGGAGAAAAGGGGTTGCCGAGAGCAACCCCTTTTCTCCCCCTTAAAATGATTATCATTCTTGAGAAAACCTGTCTCTTGTTTTTCTTGGAATAATTTATTCTTTGGAAGTCCCGAAAACTGGTTCCTTGCTGGTTAAAGATGGATCGCAAGTATTGACTGTTACAACTGGTGCAGGTAAGGGGGGTTCATTAGCTGTTGATGCTCAAGATGTGCAAATAATTGGCGCAACCAATGATAATACATTTCCCAGTGCCTTATTAGCTTCCACAACACTAAACTCAACAGGGGATGCTGGAGATGTGAGCATAAAAATAGATTCTTTGCTCATTAAAGATGGGGCACAAGTGGGTACTGGTACATTTGGTACGGGTAATGGTGGTTCTATAACTATTGATGCTTCCGATTGGGTAGAAGTTATCGGTACTTCGACAAATGATACGTTTTTTAGTGCGATCAACACATCTACAAATAGTTCTGGGAATGCAGGCAATTTAACCTTGAACGCCAGACGCTTAATTGTTGGTGGTGGTGGTTTTCTCGCAGCGGAGACATCACAAACAAGTACTGGCGACGGCGGTAATTTGCTCATCAATGCTAGAGATTCTGTGGAAGTAACAGGAATTTCTCTTACAGATAGTATTCCCAGTACGCTATCAGTTCGCAGTCGTGGTGAGGGTAAAGCGGGAAATTTGACTGTCAACTCATCACGCATTGGTGTCAAAGACCAAGGCACAATCAATGCAGAATCTTTTGCCGTTGATGGTGGGAACATTACACTCAATACCAATTTACTATTACTGCGGCGTGGTGGTACGGTTTCTGCAACCGCAGGGATTGAGGAAGGCGCAGGTAACGGCGGTAACATTAACATTAATGCCACAGCGATCGCAGCTGTCGCTAGTGAAAACAGTGATATCCGTGCCAATGCTTTTACAGGCAAGGGTGGTAATGTCATTATCACCACAGAAGGATTATTTGGCATTGTGCCTGCATCCTTCCCGACAGACCAAAGTGAAATTACTGCGAGTTCCCAATTAGGACTGCAAGGACAAATCAATATTATTCAACCCGAACTTCAACGTACCCAGGGAATTATCGAACTCCCCTCCACTGTCCTTGATGCTAGTACTAAATTTGCTCAAGTGTGTCCTAGAGGTGTAAATGCCAAACCTCTAGGTAAATTTATCATTACTGGACGCGGCAGTTTACCGCCCAGTCCTTTTGAGTTAATGACAGGTACTGTTAACTTAGCTGAATTAGCAACCTTAGATGGGCAAAGTTCGCCACAGGTACGCACAGAAGCAGAAACCAGAAGTTTGGATATTAATTCCAGTTCCGAGACGGCTATCGAAGCCCAAAGATTGGTAAGAACTACCGATGGTCAAATTGCTCTTGTAGGCGGCTCTGCGGCTGCTGTACCCAATTCCATGACTGCTCCTTCATGCCCAGTTGCTTCGTGAGATAGTATGGCTTAAGTGCGATCGCTGTCTGGGTAGTTGTATCATCGAGTAATACCCATTTGAAAAAAGATGCTTCTTTGCAGGAGTAAGACTTCGCGGTACATTCCCACATTCTTGAAGTATCAATTACGCACCCAACCCAGCACATCGCCAAAGCCAATTTCTTAATTATTTCTTCCAAATTTTTCACTAAAAACTACTGCCAAAATTCCGAATTGCCACTAATCTCAACTGTATCTTTGGAAGAACGCAATCTTTACAAGCACAACAAAACATGGCACAGATCAACGGCACAATGATGCAATATTTCCACTGGTATACCCCAAATGATGGGAACTTGTGGAGCAAAGTAGAAGCTTCCGCCGCAGAATTAGCAGATGCAGGTTTTACAGCCCTATGGCTACCACCCGCTTATAAAGGATTTGCTGGTGCATATGATGTGGGATATGGGGTTTATGACTTATTTGATTTAGGTGAATTCGATCAAAAAGGTTCAGTACGGACGAAATACGGTACCCGTCAGCAATATCTTGATGCGGTGAAATCTCTGCAAACACATGGTTTGCAAGTTTACGCCGATGCTGTATTAAATCATCGGATGGGTGGCGATCGCACAGAAACACCAAAAGCAACACCTTTTTGGCAAGATGATCGCCTCAATCCTAAAGGTGGGTTGCAAGACATTAAAACCTACACCCATTATGATTTTCCTGGCAGAAAAGGCAAATACTCTAACTTTGAATGGCATTGGTGGCATTTTGATGCTGTTGATTATAACGAATATAACCAAGGCGATCGCAGCACAATTTATTTACTTGAAGGGAAAAAATTTGATGACTACGTAGCTTTAGAAAAGGGCAACTTTGCCTACTTGATGGGTTGTGATGTCGATTTCCAAAACGATTGGGTACGTGGTGAAATCACTTATTGGGGTCAATGGTATCTTGATAATACAAATGTCGATGGTTTCCGCTTAGATGCCATCAAACATATCTCCTCTTGGTTCTTTCCCCAATGGATAGATGACCTAGAACGCCATGCGGGCAAAGATTTATTTGTTGTGGGAGAGTATTGGTTTAACGATATTAATACTCTGCTTTGGTATGTTGATGCTGTGCGCGGCAAAATGTCAGTTTTTGACGTACCGCTACATTACAACTTTCACCAAGCCAGTAAATCTGGAGGCAATTATGACATGCGCCGGATTTTAGATAACACAATGATGCAAAAACGTCCTACCCATGCTGTAACTTTTGTTGAAAATCATGATTCTCAACCGTTACAAGCCTTGGAATCTGTCGTTGAACCTTGGTTTAAACCCCTAGCATACGCTATTATTTTGCTGAGAGAAGAAGGTTATCCTTGCGTTTTCCATGCTGATTATTATGGTGCAGAATATGAAGACAAGGGGAGAGATGGCAATAGCTACAAAATTTTTATGCCCTCTCACCGTTGGATTATGGATAAGTTACTTTATGCACGCAAGCATTATGCTTATGGCCCGCAATACAGCTATTTCGACCATTGGAATACTATTGGCTGGACACGTTTAGGTGATGAAGATCATCCCAAAGCAATGGCTGTAATTCTTAGTGATGGCCCTGAAGGTGATAAATGGATGGAAGTTGGAAAACCCAATACTAAATTTATTGATTTAACAGAACATGTTAAAGAACCTGTATACACCAATGAGTCGGGTTGGGGTCAATTTCGTTGTTTAGGCGGTTCAGTATCAGTTTGGGTTGAAGAATAAAAAACTCCACCTACTTGGGCATTGGGCATTGGGCATTAGTTATTAGTCAGTAATTACTTCTCCTCTGCTCCCTGCTCCCTGCCTCATACTCGCATCGCTGCCCAAGAAACTGAACACAAAACAATCGCCATTCTTGAAAGCATTAGCGATGCCTTTGTGGCTTTTGATTGTGATTGGCGAGCGATCGCATTTTTTTGCGGGATAAAAAGTGCGATCGCGTCAGATTATTTCCCCAGAATTTGAGCTAGATTACACAACAGTAAAATTATTCTCGTTCAGTGATAATCCCGCAGACAATTGGGCAAATTGTACTTGAGTAAATCCTGTAGCATTACCATCCTGGTCAAAATACAAAGCACCTGTATTATTATCGTAGATAAATCTTTGAGATTCTTGGCTAGCCGCAGTACCGATAGCAAACTGACTAAATAAAAGTACACTGGGCGATAATCCACCACCGAAACCATTAGCAGATACTTGAATTAAATCATTATTTGGATTGAAGAAAAAGATAGTATCAATGCCTTCATTGTAATTATTAAAAACAAAGGTATCATCACCACCAGTGCCAGTCAGAGAATCATTCCCATTGCCACCAATTAAAATATCATTACCATAATCATCTAATATTGAATCATCGTCATATACAGGAGTTCCTCCAACGAGGATATCATCACCATTACCGCCTAAAAGGGTATCATCATAGCTTGTGCCGTTAATATTTAATTTTTCAATATTTAAGAAATTAACTAGGCTATTACTATTATTAATTGTGCCCTGGTTAGTGATGGCATCCCAGGTCATGGTAATACCACTCTTAGTATAACCATAATTAACTTCCAAATAATCTTGACCTGTGCCACCATCTATTGTGACGCTGACTACATCAAGAAGTATGTCGGATGCAAAATCTACATAAGAGAAAGTATCATCACCGCTTCCACCATTGAGGATGCCACTACTCCAGCAAGCTATTGAATCATTACCATCTCCACCATAGGGGAAACGCATCTTATTTCCTAATAAAAACTAAGAGAGATTTCAAAATGACATTGATAATTGTAAAAATTCCGGCAATGATAAATAAAACAAATAAAA
>NZ_JACJRE010000014.1 GCF_014697075.1 Tolypothrix sp. FACHB-123
GACCATTAAGAACAAAACCTCGACCATTAAGAATTAAACCTTGACCATTAAGAACAAAACCTTGACCATTAAGAACAAAACCTTGACCATTAAGAACAAAACCTTGACCATTAAGAACAAAACCTCGACCATTAAGAACAAAACCTCGACCATTAAGTTAAGGAAAATAGTAGGTTGGGTTGAGGCTCTGCGAAACCCAACAAAGCCACCCAAATGTTGGGTTTCGTTCCTGAAGTAGACTCAAAATTTTGAAGATATCTAATAGGATTCATATTTGATTTTTGAAATATACGTAGGTAGGGCTATGCCTTACGAAGCCCGGATATGATGGGCAATGTGGTGTCAACTTAAGCTAAAAATAGCCTCTGTCTTAGCTTTGTCACCCGCCTTGGAATGAATTCCAAGGCTAATAACCCAAGTCTACTGAAGTAGACTCAAAATTTTGGGGATATTTAGTCATCTTCAGATGACTTTGACTATGAGCAAGGAAATGAATTTCCTTGCGTTACGCGAGCTTCACAAAACGTACAACATCAGAGAACGCCTCAGAATGAATTCTGAGGCTCATAAAAAAAGTCATCTCAAGATGACTAAAATCACAGGAAAATTATTGAGTAAAGTAAATTTTACTTTGATTATAAGCCTGGAAATTCATTTGCGGACGGGCACGGAAGCCAACAGTTCAGCCATTTATAGCTGAATTTGACACTAACGACTCAAACACACCATAATTTTTTTGTCATTATGGGAATAATAAATAACAAAACCTTGAGAAACACAAATAGAGTGCATTTATGGCTTTATGGCGACTTTATTATCATTTGGTTTGGGCGACAAAAGAGCGTCAGCCATTAATTACCAGCGAACGTGAAGCAAGACTTTACAATTATATTATTAGCAAATCCGATGAACTTAATACTATTATTCATGCTATTAACGGCGTAGAAAATCATATTCATGTAGTAGCTTCTATACCTCCCAAAATCTCTATTTCCGACTTCGTCCAAAAAATTAAAGGCAGCAGCACTCATTATATTAATCATTTATATCCTGCAAAAGATATGTTTGCTTGGCAAAGAGGATATGGAGTTTTTTCACTTGGTAGCAAACAACTAGAACAAGCTGTTACTTATGTAAAAAATCAGAAAGAGCATCATTTAAACAAAACAATAATTGCATCTTTAGAACAAGATAACCACGATGACGACCCTCCGAAAAAATATTATCTTTAGTTAGCTTTAGCTTACTTTCGCTATGAGCCTCAGAATTCATTCTGAGGTGGACTTTCACTATGAGCCTCAGAATTCATTCTGAGGTGGACTTTCGCTATGAGCCACAAAATTCATTCTGAGATGAACTCATGGACAACAACAATATTTTTATTGCCAAAAATATAGCGAATATACTCATGCAAATTATTTGTATGGTTACGACGCTATCAGTTACCCGCCTTGGAATGAATTCCAAGGCTAATAGCTCAAGTCTACTGAAGTAGACTGAAAATTCTGAAGATATCTAGTCGTCTACAGATAACTTAAGCTATGAGCCAGGAAATTCATTTCCTTGCAGTACGTGGGTTTAACGTTAAGTGCTTTTATAGCCTAACGCGCTACAGCCGATTCCAAAGTTAAATCTTGGAACATCAAAGTGCTGAGGTAACGTTCGCCAAAGGAAGGCTGAATCATCACAATCAGCTTACCTGCATTCTCTGGACGTTTAGCTACCTGAAGCGCCGCACATAAAGCCGCACCGGAAGATATACCCGATAATAAACCTTCTTCCTTAGCTAATCGTCTTCCAAATACCATCGCCTGTTCATCGCTGACGCGAATTACTTCGTCCACTAAGTCCAACTTAAGAACATCAGGAACAAAGCCAGCGCCAATCCCCTGAATTTTATGGGGGCCTGCTTCCCCTCCTGATAATACAGGACTGTTGCTGGGTTCAACTGCGATCGCCTGGAAAGTTGGCTTACGTTGTTTCAATACTTCCGCAATTCCGGTAATTGTTCCGCCAGTACCTACCCCAGCAATCACAATATCAACTTCGCCATCCGTATCCGCCCAAATTTCCTCAGCGGTGGTTTCCCGGTGAATTTTGGGGTTAGCTGGGTTGCGGAACTGTTGCAACATATATGCATTGGGGGTGTTAGCCACAATTTCTTCGGCTTTGCGAATTGCGCCGCGCATTCCCTCCGGGCCTGGTGTTAATTCCAAAGTTGCACCATAAGCGCGTAACATTGCCCGTCTTTCGTTGCTCATGGTTTCCGGCATGGTTAAAATCAGGCTGTAGCCCCGTGCAGCTGCTACCATCGCTAAAGCAATACCTGTATTCCCGGAAGTTGGCTCGACTAAAATTGTTTTTCCTGGCTCAATCAAACCATCAGCTTCCGCCGCTAGTACCATATTTAAGCCAATACGGTCTTTCACTGAAGCGGCTGGGTTCATTCCTTCGAGTTTAGCCACGATTCGGGCTACTGCTCCCTCAGCTTGAGGGATTTTGTTGAGTTCAACTAAAGGTGTTCTGCCAATAAGTTCTGTTACATCTTTAGCAATGCGCATTCAATAACTCCTAAAATTCTAAATTCGGTAGTAACTTAGGTATTTGTTCCTTATAACAGTAAATTTGTATCTATTTTCTTGATAGTCAATCACGAGAACATCTCACAGCCAAATATGAAAATCTATCTTTTCTATGCCCCATGCCCCATGCCCATTTTCAAGCTAGTTGAGTGTTAGTGATTGCATGAGGTATGTATTCTTACTAAACCACAAAACTGTATCCATTGAGATAGTTATTGTAAAAATATCAGTCGTTGACTGTTAACTGTTGACTGTTAACGGTGAATACATGGAATCTTTTTTAAATTTGGTAGTGCCAAATTTAATATATTTGTTTGATTTTATATTTAATGGGGATATTTTTTATGTTTGTCGATAACACATTGATGATTTCATAAAATTTTATTGATTTTTCTATCTTTCTGAGATATTTTCGTGCAAAAATATATTTTTTTTGAGTACAAATTTTTCTGATATTCATTGCCAAAAAAATATCTATAAATTAGCCATCAGACTGGGTTTGAGCTTGAGTACAAACATCCCCGAACCCTAAATCATAAATGCTAGGACATTCGTTGCAAAATACTAGTACCCATACCCTAAAATAATTTTGAATTAACGGCTATATCAAAGTTCTAGCCTTTGAGTACAAGTTTAATATTTTTAATAAATATGATCGCACTCAACTAAACTGCTATTGAGGAATGCGACTGATATAAATCGTATAGGATTTACGCAGAGATTCCCCTCTACCCCCCAACGTTAACAGGCAAAACCTGAAGATGAAGGGGGGACTTCTTAACCCCCTATTTATCAATATCAGAGACTAAATTTTATGCTTTGAGTGCGATATTAAAAATCACTAAAATCAAAATATTTCCGTATTTTCAAATACTAATTTACTATTAACTATCTACTACTTCATATATTTATGATTATAACTTAATGTTTGCCTTAAACTAACCTTGCTTAGTAAATAGTTCAGGATAAACTTACGGCAAAGTCACAACTGTTAACTGATAACTTTTTGCACATCAGTTTTATTTTTGTCGAGAAATAACAAAAGTTATTGTCTTACTGGGTGCATACTACCTAGGGAGGGAGAACCAAGATGAAAGTTAAGCTTTTAAATGTTCTCACAGTCTGTGTCATTACTTTAGCTGTCCTATCGCCAGCTTTATTAGTATTTAGCATGGTTTGGGGCAAGCATATAGAGTTAGCAAAAGCACAGAATTTAACTTGTGAAGTCAACAATAATATTAAAGCTAATGAAGTCTTGGCTCCCCAAACAGGGGGTATATCTTCCTCGCAATTTCAAGACAGTAATCAAATCTCTGTAACTAATCTCAGAACACAGAAATTGACCGCTATTGAACAATATCAACTGGCAACATTCCTAGAGTGGTTTTTCTTTCTCACCCCTATATGTATGGGGCTAGGAATTATTGTTTACGATAGATATCTTGTTTATCGTAATGCTGTATTTAAAGAACAAGTTGAGATGCTAGAAAGGTTATGGCAGCAAGGTATTGAACAGTAAGCATCGGCCAAATTCACACCAATTAAATTCACAAGGAAACCATGACAGAAGAACGTCAAGTTTTGTATTTTGATTTAATCGATCAGCTACTTAAATGTCCTAATGGTCAAGAACCAGAAGTTTTAGAAGCAAATCCAGAATTAATTGATGCTGATTTTGTTTATGCAGTACTGAAAGTTGCTACAGTATTTGCCCATGAAGGTAATCAAGATAGTGCAAAATTTTTGTTTTTTATTGGAAGAGAATTAGCCAAGCAATTGGGATTATATCCGGAAACTGGCTCGGAAAATTCTCAACCTGATGCTGAAGCGGAAGTTTCAACTAAGGAGTAGTCATGCTATTAACTGCAACTGATGCCGGACAGATAGCGTTAGAATTTCTCTTGGCTGAATGGAATATTTCTGAACAGGATAGAGACTGGTTTGCAGTTGTCAATTCTCGCCTGACGGGGGAGAGTTGGTACATTGTAGAACTGAGTGTAGCTGGGTTTCCCGATCGCTGGTTTATTCAAGTTTATGATACCGGAGCTTGCGACCCAAATTACACATTTTTTTCGCCTATTCGAGGTTCTGAGGGTTATGTTGACCTGATAGATTTACCGCATTTGGTTGCAGAAGTTTTAGTCTCAGAAAGAAATGCTCGGTAAAATTCAATGCTCAATGGTCAATGGTGAATAATGGCAAATAAAATACAAACTTTTTCTGGGATATTCCAAGATATATTGAAATATACTTAAAGTTTTTATTTAATAGCTTGAGAATGGAAATTTTTGACCATTGACTCTTGTTAATTTTTTGATTTTGGATTTTTAAATGATTTCTTAATCAAGAGTGATATTTGCTTAAATATCACTCTTTTTGTATGTCTACAAACAAGATTTAATGATTAACATTTCTTACTAAAAAAGTACAACTAAATGTCACATTTAACTGACAAATGTATGTTATATTAATATCGTGATGAACGCTACAGAAATATCAATTGCTATGATTGCCGAAGACATCCTAGCCAAAGAATTTACAAGAGTCGTCAATCACTATTACCCCAGCGTTGGAGAATTACTTGATAGCTGTTATGTGAAGGTAATTACCTGTTTTTGGGGAAGGCCAGCCAGACGATTACAGTACATAGGAATTTATTGTTCTGAGGAAATGCTTCCCCTTGTGCAAGGCAAAAAAGAAGTACTTAGAGAAATCGCAGATAATATGGGATTAGTTCAAGTAGTTTGTATGAATGCCGGGCGACTGCTACGCGATCCGTTATCGAAGTTAAAGCAGGACAATCCGCGCCTATGGTTAGAGTTACATTGGGTTGCTGCATCTTAAAATAGCGATCGCCCAAAAAAATGAAAACAGGACTTTTCTGCAATTACGATAATTATCATCAGGATGCCCGCCGTGCCATCTTAGAACAAGTTGCACTGGTAAAACAGGCGGAAAACTTAGGCTTTGAAGAAGCTTGGGTGAGCGAGCATCATTTTAGTGAATCCAATCTTAGCCCTTCAATGTTGGTGTTAATGGGGCATTTAGCCGCCTTAACCACCACAATTAAACTCGGCACAGCTGCGGTGTTACTCCCGTTTCATAACCCCATCCGGGTAGCGGAAGACATAGCCACCTTAGATAACCTGTGCAATGGCAGATTATTATTTGGGATAGCCAAAGGCGGGCCATTTCCCGAACAAAATAAACATTTTGCCACACCAATGGGTGAATCTCGCCCGCAGATGCTAGAGGCAATGGCATTGATTGAAAAGCTTTTATATGAAACAAACGTATCATTTAACGGGCAATATTATCAATGCGATCGCCTCACAGTTCACCCCAAACCATTGCAACGTCAAATTCCCGTATATGTAGCCACTGGCGATGATGACGGTATAGGGTTTGCCGCCAAACATTCCTTTGGTTTAATGGGGGGGCCGCCATTTTCTCTGCCTAGATTGCGGAATACTGTTGCTAAATACCGAGCCTTAAATTCTAGTGGTTGCGAAAACCTAGTACTAGCTCGTTTCTTTTATGTTGCCAGGACATACGACGAAGCAGTCACAGAAGCGTTACCTTTCATCCGCCAATTTAGCCAAAAAATGACAGCAAATGCGGCTGTTGTCATGCAGAAAAGTTCTACTGGACATAAAACATTCGATCGCACCAATATTTGTTTTGATGAAGACTATTTGCTAGAAAACTCAATTATTGGTGATGTCCAAACCTGTCGAGACAGAATCAAATTATTTCAGGATGAATTAAATTTAGGAACGCTGGCAATTAAACCCTCATCTTGCAACGTGCAAAAAAACCTGGAAAGTTTGACGCGCTACAATCAAGAGGTGCGGAATTATGTCTAAGTTACCCTTATTGCCTCCAGACGATTTACCACCCAACGAAGTCACAAAAATGGATGGGATGCTGCATCTGGAGCTAGAGCAATCGATTGGTAGATGCTTTTATCAAGCTTGCGATCGCATTACCCAAACCTTATTAGCTAATTGCCAATGGTATCTTACCAGTAATAGCAATACCTTAATGCTAATTATTGACTGTCCTGATATCGTTTCTTACTGGCATATAGTCAGCAATATACCCCAACTAGGCAACAGATTAGAACGGTTTACCACTAACGCCAAAATCCGCGTATATCCCCCATTTGGTAAAGGCGGGCCGTTTGAGATTAGCGTTAATGAAATCTCTGCTTATCGCGATTGGATTTAGTGATTAGGGCACATAAACAACCAGACGCGCTGATGTGGATAAATTTCCCGTTCAGCGCTTCTTTTGTTGATAAAAGAATGCGAAGGATTGTAGGGATATGACAATGTTCATACGTATCAACTTAACGCGAAACTCATAGCCCACCTCAGAATGAATTCTGAGTCTCATAGCAAAAGTAAGCTAAAGCTAACTAAAAATTATCACTTATCCCCAGTTTACTTTAGTAGGGGCGGGTTCACAGATATGCTCCAATAATTCACGACTATCTCGCTTAACCCGCCCCTACTTTGCCTTTGTCCCTTGGAATTCATTCCAAGGCGAGCAGGTAAGCTTTGCAACAATCCATCTGTGGCTTAAGTTGACTATGGTACGGTGACAACAGGCGATCGCTGGAAATTTCTCAAACTAGAAAATCAAACCGTTACCATTGGATTATTGGAATATACTATCCCTCCAGTAGAGAAAATTCTGGGTATTTTGGTAAGTTTTGTGAGTTAAAAAATATCTTTTCAGTAGCTAACAGCAATTATCCCAAGCTGTTTTATGCTCCCTGATAATGCATATATTATATTTATAGTCAAGTCTATACACTTTAATTTTTATTCACTGGACAACTCGACCTGAAACCGTTCTTATTAGATTATGAAGAATGATTACAGACAACGAGTACAAAAAAATTACGATGAATTTTTTTACTAAAGGCTGGGCTGGCATTGAAAGCCAATTACAGATTAATTGGGATTTGCTAAATATCTGCTTACAGTTTGCTGTTTGGGGATTATTCTCGCTGTTGTTGGCTGAAGTAGTCAGAGATAGCTATCACGCCTTGTGTCACCAGTTTACTTGGATGGGTAAATGGCATAACAAGCATCATATGGCATATCGTCGGGATTTATCGGTAGTTTCCCCAAAAATATATCAAGAGTCCCAGCTATATAACGACATTGTTGAGTCAACTATATTAGTTGTTATTTTGACATTAACTGCTTTACTGCTCAACCAAATGGGCTTTTGGCTAGGGGTAGCCTATGCTTTTAGCTTTTTATATGGTGCATCTCGTCGTTATTTTCTCGGGAAAATCGACACAGATTATACCCATCTTCCCGGCCCTTTAGAAACAATTCCATCTACTTGGTGGGTAAATCGTTCTTACCACTGGCGTCATCATTTTGATGATGTTAACGCCTATTACAGTGGTGTCTTTCCCCTAGTCGATACCATATTAGGAACGGGGCTATCTTTGAAAGGTAAAACCATCGCTTTAACTGGTGCTTCTGGTGCTTTAGGGCAAGCATTAGCAACTGAACTACTCAAGCATAATGCCAAAGTTTTAGCATTAACTACTCACCCAGAAAAATTACAAGCCCAAGATAAACTCGCAATCATTCCTTGGGAATTGGGTAACGAAGCCGAGTTAAAAAAGAGTTTAGAAAAAGTAGATATTTTGATTCTCAATCATGGAATCAATGTCTATAGTAACCGCACGCCAGAGGCAATTAATTCCTCGTATGAAGTCAACACTTTTTCCACATTGCGGTTGATGGATATATTTATCTCCACTGTTACAGGCCCCCAATCAAAAGCCACTAAAGAAATTTGGGTTAACAGTTCTGAAGCTGAAGTATCGCCAGCATTTAGCCCCCTTTATGAACTGAGCAAACGCGCCTTAGGTGAACTTGTCACCCTCAAGCGTTTAGATGGGGATTGTATAATTCGCAAGTTAATTTTGGGGCCATTTAAAAGTCAACTCAATCCCTATGGAGTGATGTCAGCACAGCAAGTTGCTAAGGCAATTTTGTTTTTTGCAAAACGCGACTTCCGCAATATTATTGTGACGATAAATCCTTTAACATATTTACTTTTTCCCATCAAAGAAACTAGTACCTGGATGTACTATCGCATGTTTAGCAAGAAAGTGAAGCACGATGAATTTGTTAATTGAGCATTCAATAAGATAATTAGGACTTGTAGTGAGGACTAAAGTCTTCATACCAATTTGAAAACATTATCTGACAGATGCTAGGGGCATGGCAGTGCCATGCTCTCTAGAATATCTTGATATGCCGCAAACATTATTTAAATTGGTATCACTACAAAATTCTCCTAATTTGTCAGTGATGTAAATTCTCAAAAATAACCCTCTTATTTCACTCGTCTTAGAAAAAAATCTAAACCTTATTGAGAAACTCAGATTTACTTTAGGTTTGAGCATCATATTCCCCACAAAAAAGCTCAAACTTTAATCGAACGATAACAATCTGAGTAAGCCAGGATTTAGGTTTTCTCTAGTGAGAGTGATACAGAGGGTTAGTCAGGTATACACAAACTATTTAAGGATTTCAGCGCCTGGAAATGTTGAAATACTGTCTAGGAGTTATGGTTGGTTTGAGCAAATGAAGAGCTTAACTACAAGCAGTATTTGCTAATGTGACACCAATTTCAGACGCAGTATCCTATTGGCACTCACTAACTTTGACAGAACAGAGTGCCAACTTATGGCTCAGGTAAAGGCAATTATCCTGATTTCATTCCACTACTGATGTTGAAGCTCCTTCAGCTGATGGGGGGAGGGTTGGTAACTCCAGACAATATCCAGCACCATATACTGTTTTGATATAGCGGGGATGGCGGGGATCAGGTTCGAGTTTGGTTCTGAGGTGGCGAATATGGACTCGAATTGTTTCAATGTCATCATCTGGGTCGTAGCCCCAAACTTCCCGCAGGATTTCGCTGGGAGAAACTGTCTGTCCGTGGCGCTGGAGCAAGCAATGAAGTAACTCAAATTCCAAGTGAGTCAGCTTGACTGTCTCATGAAACCAGATAGCCTCAAATCTTTCAGGTACAAGGGTAAGCGGGCCATAATTGAGAATTTCACTGTGCTTTGCTGCTTGAGGAATACGGTCGGTGCGCCGCAATAGCGCTCGTACTCTGGCTAGCATTTCTTCAACTTCAAAGGGCTTGGTCAAATAGTCGTCAGCCCCAGCGTTGAAGCCTTCCACTTTATCTTGTGTTTGGCTTAAAGCAGTCAGCATTAACACAGGAATCTCGGCTGTGCGCTCATCGCGGCGCAGCCGTTGGCAAACGGTGAATCCATCTACCCTGGGCAACATTAAATCAAGCATAATTAAGTCTGGTTGTAGCTGGAGAGCTAGAGCCTGACCTTTTATCCCGTCTTCTGCTTGACTAACATCGTAGCCAGCCATTTCCAAGTTGACGGCAACGAGTTCTGAAATTGCTGGGTCATCGTCTATGACAAGAATCCTCGGCATTCTTAAAAAATTATTACTACTTATTAAGGATAAATAAGAACCTTTGATAGATACAAAGATTTCTTGATCGATTATAAAAAAGATTTTAAATCTAACATAAAGCTTAAGATACAAGGATAAATAAATCTACCCTAAAGTACAGGAAATTTTCTATATCATATGTTGCGCGGTCTACAATCCGGCTCTTTGACTACAAAATCCTGTGGTAATGACTGTGTAAGAGCGCTTTATCGAGAATTTGCGATCGCAAAATGACAATTTGATATCTAGACAAAGCCGCTATATCATAAAATAGTATTTACTGGTGCGCAAGATATGCCAATTTTTTGGAGAGTGGCTATACCAAAAAAGGTTCTCCGTACTATTATTGCAATTTATGGTACTTATCCCAAATCTATAAGAAGTTGCATGTTAACGCCCTCAAGCTTTTAGTTTGGCGCTAAACAAATAAAGCCTGCTGAGGCAGGCTAATTATATGCGTCTTTATAAAAAATTGGTATCAAGGGCTTCTGTAGCGTGGTTTGATTGGCGTGCCCGCGATCGCTCATTATGGGTAAAAGTAGTCTAAAAATACAAGCTAACAACATTGTCGGGTAGCGCTGGCTGAAAAAGAAGCGAAAACAGCAGCAATGAGGGTGGTAGATGAACCCTAAACTTAGAGAAAACTCGTCAGTACTGAAAAGTTAATCTAGACAGCTTGTTTGGCCTTAAATTTCTTCTTAAAGAAACCAAGTCCGCCAAGTGCCAAAACTGATGCAGCTATAGTGGCAGGTTCGGGTACTGGCTCACCGCCCAAAACTTTATCACTTCCTCCACCAGCATTCACCTGTTGGAACCGCCCAGCTATACGAAAAGCTTTATTGATAAATCCATTCTCCACTGCATCAGAAAGCTGATTAGCAGTTAAGGAAGTAGTGAATAGGAAACTCACAGTAGTGGATTGACCTGCTGTTAAACCATCCTGGGCATTTCCACCATTAAAGGATTCGCGTGGAGGGCTAATAGCAACATCGAAGTCACCATATGGCTGTAAGCTAGGGGTATCTATGCCTTTAACCCACAACTTGGTAAAGCCGCTAGTACCTGGATCATAATTGTTGAACGCAACTGGAGCACCAGGATCAAAATTATCCGCATCAAATGCTAGCCCAACTAAAGTGGACTGAGTTGCCCCAAGACCTGTAGACCCATTAGTGGTATTGGTAATATCCAAATTGAGCTTTACCTGCTGAGCAGCAAATTGAGAAAAGTTGAAATCTAACAGTGCAGTAGAACCTGTATTTTCAGTACTACCGAACTTGGGGTCAATGGTGATTTGGAATGCTTGAGCCGGTGCAGAAGTTACCATTGCAGCCACAGCCATACTAGCAGATAGGGCAGAAGAAGCAATAAATGTTGCTAAGGTTGTTTTCATTTGAATCTAGATAACTGAGTATTTGAGTAAATTCGTAGCCATAAATACTTAGTTAATTAGGTATAATTGAACCCATGTATTTAGTAGCATTGTGTAATTATATACTTGTACTCAATGAGCGATTCAATCAGAACGATAAATTTACTGCATCTTGTCAATAACTTCATGAAATCTTTATAGAAGCAGTTAAAGATCAGGAAAATGCGATCGCTCTTCTCTGGCATAACCTTGTCGTAAAATAGCTACACTCACCAATCCTTTAATGCGTTAACTTGATGACTTTTGCTAACCATTTATGGCTACCTGCATCGGCAAATTGCACTTTGTTAGCGAATGATGTCCATATTTGGCGAATCAACCTTGACCAACCAGAATCAACCCTAGAAAACTACGCAGCAACCCTCTGTGAGGATGAATTGGTTCGTGCTAACAGATTTTATTTTCCCGAACATCGTCAACGCTTCATTGCTGGGCGTGGTAGCCTGCGAAAAATATTAAGTGGTTACTTAGGTAGTACAGCTAAAGAAGTACAGTTTGATTATGAACCCCGTGGTAAACCATTTTTAGCAAGTAAATTTGCTGCTAGTGGAATAGCATTTAATTTGTCGCATTCCCAGAATTTAGCTTTATGTGCAGTGAGTAAAAATCGCCAAATTGGCATAGACCTGGAATATATTCGTCCTATGTCAGATTTGGAATCTCTTGCCCAAAGATTCTTTTTACCACGAGAATATGAGTTAGTGCGATCGCTTCCTAACGAACAAAAATCTTCAGTATTTTTTCGTTATTGGACTTGTAAAGAAGCTTACTTAAAAGCCACAGGTGAAGGCATAGCCCAGTTAGAAAAAGTAGAAATTTTTCTGACTCCTACACAAGCAGCTAAGTTAGTGACACAGCCAGACTGGAGTTTATTAGAACTAGTACCACAAAACAATTATGCCGCAGCTTTAGCAGTAGCTGGTTTAGGCTGGGATTTGCAATGCTGGGAGTATGGGGGATAAAGAGGTAAGGGAGCAGGGAGCAGGGAGCAGGGGGAGCAGAGGGGAAAAAGCTATTGACTAATGCCCAATGCCCAATGCCCAATGCCCAATGCCCAATATAAAGTTATTACTATCGAACTTTTGGGAAATATGAACTTGAGGCCAAGCAAAGGCAAGTAGTATATGCTACCAACCATCGCCTCCACATCAGGTCATTGCTGAATTCAGTATTGTATCTGTTGCTGTTTGCTAGTGGAGATAACAAGCACAAAAAAGCGATGCAACCAAGTTCTACCAAGAAAAAATTTCCGTTGCTTCTAGATCGTAAATTAGCGATCGCAGCGATCGCAATACCCATACTTCACTTTTGTTTAGCCAAATTAGCCGCATCTATGTCTTATGAGAATGGGGTAACACCCATTTGGCCTTCATCTGGGTTTTATGTGGCTATTATTCTAATACTAAGGTATCGTATTGTCCCTGCAATATTAGTCAGTGAATTAATTACTAATATTTTACTGTTCTATAAAAATCCTTGGCTAGGCATTCTTGGTTCTATCGTCGGTGTGATTGAGCCGCTAATTCACGCCTTTCTAATTAAAAGCTTCATTAAAAATCAGAATTTACTCCATCGTTCTAGTGATGTATTTAAATTTTTAGCGCTAATTCTGGTTGCGCCTTTAGTAGGTGCTACCCTTGGGATTAGTCTCCAATGTCTAGATAAAATTACACCTTGGTCAGCTTATGGAGAAGCTTGGCGAATTTGGTATTTTGGTTCTATTGCTAGCGTGCTGATTATCGTACCAGCGATTTTGACATGGTTTGAGAAACAGGAACACCAGACACCAGTAAATTGGCAACATTTTGGTGAATTAACACTGCTGTTGTTATGGCTGATGGGAATCAGTCAAATTGCTTTTTCAGGTGGCTATCCTGTGGAATATATGCTCATTCCACCGTTGATTTGGGCAGCGTTTAGATTTGGACAACGAGAAGCTACACTGCTGATCAATATTGTGAGTGCGATCGCAGTTTACAGCACTAGTCATGGTTATGGATCTTTTGTCAGACAATCAATTCATGAATCTCTGCTGCTGCTACAATCTTTTATTTGTGTTGTTGCTTTAACTACTTTTTTTATCTGTGCTGTAGTTCACGAAAATAGAAAAGCGCAAATACACTTAAAAAAGGTAAAAGACGAATTAGAACAACGAGTAGAAGAACGCACCGCTGAACTTCAAGAAGCTAAACTTGCGGCTGATAGTGCAAATCAAGCTAAAAGTGAATTTCTGGCAAATATGAGCCACGAACTTCGCAGCCCACTTAACGGTATTTTGGGTTACGCTCAAATTCTCCAACGTTCCCAAACTTTTACAGACAAAGAACGTAAAGGTATTAACATTATTTATCAGTGTGGTTCTCATCTTCTCACTTTAATTACTGATATCCTCGACCTCGCGAAAATCGAAGCCAGGAAAATGGAACTCCAACCCCAAGAGTTTCATTTTCCTAAGTTTCTGCAAGAGGTAGTAGAAATTTGTCAAATTCGGGCACAACAGAAAAAAATTGGCTTTTTATATCAAGCCAGTCCCAAAATTCCTGCTATTATTCATGCTGATAATAAACGCCTGCGGCAAGTTTTGATAAACCTCTTAGGTAATGCTATTAAATTTACCGATAAGGGTGGTGTCAGCTTTCAAGTAGAAGTTATTAAAGTGGGCAATTGGCAGCTAAATTCTCGCATTACTCGTGTTCGCTTTCAAATAAAAGATACAGGCGTAGGCATGAGTAAAGAACAGTTAACAAAAATTTTCTTACCCTTTGAACAAGTTGGAAATCGAGAAAGGCAAGCAGAAGGTACTGGTTTAGGTTTAACTATTAGTAAAAATATTATTACCCTCATGGATAGTACTATTAATGTAAAAAGTCAAGTTGGAAAAGGTAGTCATTTCTGGTTTGAATTGAATTTAATTGAAACGGAAGAAGCTACACAAAACCAGACTTTAGCCGCACAAACAACAATTATTGGTTTTCAAGGAGAAAAAAGAAAAATTTTAATTGTTGAAGACCGTTGGGAAAACTTTTTATTATTAGCGACTTTATTAGAACCTGTTGGTTTTGAAATTCTTCACGCACATAATGGACAGGAAGGATTAAATAAAGCAATTGAATGTCAACCAGATCTAATTATTACAGATTTAAAAATGCCTGTAATGGATGGGTTAGAGATGACTAAAGAATTGCGTAAAAATCCTGAGCTAAAAAATATAATTGTTATAGTTTCTTCTGCCAGTGTATTTAACTTTCATCGCCAAGAAGCTCTCAATGCTGGCTGTAATGATTTTCTACCTAAACCTATACAAATGGAACAGCTATTTTGGCAATTGCAAGATCATTTGCGATTAACTTGGATTTATGAAGATGATCCAGAATTAAATTACAACCGAGAAAAAGCTTTAGATACATCATTAAAAATGAGCATTCCGCCAGCATCGGAACTTATTGCTTTGCATCAAGCTGTCCAACTTTGTGATATAGCAAATATCCAAGCAGAAACACAGCGGATCAAAGATTTAGATCCAAAATATGCAGATTTTACCAATAAAATACTCGCATTTGCTGATGAATTTGAAGTAGAAGCGATTGCTGCATTTATTAAAAATCATTTGGAAAATTATTAAAAATAATCATGCCAGACTTAAACAATAACTCTATTTTGATTGTAGATGATAATACAAACAATATTCGAGTTCTCTTTGATATCTTACATAATTTCGGTTTCCAAGTGTCAGTAGTTAAAAGCGGTGAAATGGCACTAGAGAAAGTTCCATCTATTCAACCAGACTTAATTTTATTAGATGTGATGATGCCAGGAATTGATGGTTTTGAAACTTGTCGTCGTCTCAAAGCTAACGAAAATACTAAAGAAATTCCAGTGATTTTTATGACTGCTCTTACCGAATTAGAAAATAAAGTTAAGGGATTGCAGTTAGGCGCAGTAGATTACATTACAAAACCGATTCAAGTAGAAGAAGTCCTGGCAAGAGTTAACATTCATTTATCATTAATAAATACCAGAAATAAATTATTAGCTGAAATTACCGAACGCCGACAAACAGAAACCAAACTTCAGCAAACTTTAAATGAATTAAAACAAACCCAAACTCAACTGATTCAAAGTGAAAAAATGTCTAGTTTGGGTCAAATGGTTGCAGGTATAGCCCATGAAATTAACAACCCAGTGAATTTTATTTACGGAAATATTAACTATGTAGATGAATATAGCTATAATTTGCTGAAAATGCTGAATCTTTACCAAGAAATTTATCCAGTGACAGCCCCAGAAGTACAAGCACTAGCTGAAGAAATAGATTTAGATTTTCTAGTTGCTGATTTACAGAAGCTTTTACCTTCAATGAAAATGGGCGCTGAAAGGATTCGCAATATTGTCTTATCACTAAGAAACTTCTCGCGTATGGATGAAGCAGAATTTAAAGCTGTGGATATTCATGAAGGAATTGAAAGTACACTGATGATTCTGCAATATCGCTTAAAAGATAAACCAGAACGTCCAGCAATTGAAGTAATTCGTGATTATGGTAAATTGCCACTGGTTGAATGTTATGCAGGACAATTAAATCAAGTTTTAATGAATATCATAGTCAATGCAATTGATGCTTTAGAAGCAATTACTAACCAGCACAAATATGAAGAAATAAAAGCAAATTTTTATCAGATTAGAATTCGGACTTTCCTAGATGATGCACAATGGGTAAAAATTGCGATCGCAGATAATGGACTAGGAATTCCAGAACAAGTAAAAAATCGAATTTTTGACCCTTTCTTTACTACTAAAGCAGTAGGTCAAGGTACAGGTTTAGGCTTAGCGATTAGCTACCAAATTGTCACTCAAAAGCATGGGGGTACATTAGAGTTTAACTCAAGTTCTGGACAAGGAACTGAATTCATCATTAAAATTCCTGTAAAACAAAATTAATTCGTTATTTGTAATTTTTAATTTAATTTATTTTCAATAATATAAATTATGTAGGGTGCGTTGTCGCGTAGCGCAACGCACTATAAAAAATTAAGTAATAGATTGGTTTACATACCTTCTTGCTGACTACGTAAAGTTTTCAGCATCGCAATCACAACCAGCGCAATTACCAAAGCTAGTGCCACATTTCTCAGTATAGGGTTATTCCAGTGCTTAATCGCGATCGCCAAAATTGCCCACAATGCCACACCCGTATAAGCAATATCCCGACGCTGAATCACAATCATAGCAGCAATCCCAGACGCGATCGCCAACATAATCACAGTCCAGATTTCCCCAGAAAGCCCCCAGCCATTCCAACCTTGGGAATATAAAGCACAAGCCACATTCACAATAGTTGCGACGCTAATCCAACTCAGATAAATACTGATAGGTGCGTAGAGATACCATTTTTTCTGGCGAGAGACATGCTGATTACCAATATCTAACCGCAAATAAATAGCAATGAGCGGTATTAGAATCAATAACATTGCGAAAACAGATAAAACAAACAGCCGAGAGAGAAACAGATATACCCAGATACTTTGAGCAATCGAAGCAATTACCAGTAAATATCCCGTATTGCGTAAATCTGCATCCTCTTTCTGACTGGGGAGAAATTGATAAATTCCCAAAGCAAACAAACCGAGGTAAATCAACCCCCAAATAGCAAAAGCATAATTAGCCGGGATAATCAAGACATTTTTAAACAAAGTATTGGAAATTTGCCCAATACTCAGGCCATTTAGCGGGAAAATATTGGATATGACATTGATAACAAAAGCGCTGATAATGGCAGCTAAAGTTGCAAGCTGACGGATAAAATCACGGCTATCGCCTTGAGTTGACTGCTGCATGGGATAGATGGCTAACTCAATATATCTTTAGCTTATAGTTGTTCAGCTAGCGTGCGATGTGCGATCGCCTTTATCTTGCAGAACTCCTATATAATTTTGGGGTAGAGCCTTCAGCAATACAGTTCAACCCTGCCAAATCAACGATTTTCTTGCCAAAATGCGCGAAGGGGTAGGTGTAAAAAAACAAGTTTTTAGAAAAATCGGTGAAACTCTTTATCTGTCAGACTTTTAACCATTAATTGTTACCCAATCACCCGCGCACCTTACACAGACTGCGTTTCAGGCATTTTGGGTTTGCAGTTTCTCTATTGTGCATGTTATGATTACTCTATCCGCGCTACCGAACCTTGAAAACCGCATAATAGTTGACTTTGCAGCTTCCGCAGTTGAAATTTCACTTAATCCCTATTAGGGATTGAAACCATTAATATTATCTAATTCGATCCAACCTCTAAAAGGTTGAAATTTCACTTAATCCCTATTAGGGATTGAAACGGCTTGGTCTCCAGCGCAAATCATGGACAATCTGCGGTTGAAATTTCACTTAATCCCTATTAGGGATTGAAACGTAACTTAGAAGGGGGTCTTACCCCTTGTGCTAGTGGTTGAAATTTCACTTAATCCCTATTAGGGATTGAAACAACTCAGATAGCTAAAATCTGTGGTTATTCTAATGGGTTGAAATTTCACTTAATCCCTATTAGGGATTGAAACCCCTTTAAAAAGTGCACCTAATCAATTTACAGGCACAGTTGAAATTTCACTTAATCCCTATTAGGGATTGAAACCTAAATAACTCAACACGGCGATCGCTTTTCTCAAGTTGAAATTTCACTTAATCCCTATTAGGGATTGAAACAAAGGACGTTTGAGAAAAACTTTGGATTGTCATATCATTTCAGTTGAAATTTCACTTAATTTCTATTAGGGATTGAAACCTTTTCTACATGTTTTTGTGAATCTACTAAATTGAGTTGAAAAGATACAGTAGATGGCCAGTTAGTGAGGTACAGATAATCATTGATTGTAGGGGCACTGGCACTGCCATGCCCCAAAGCGCGTACCTTATTTACCTGAAATATACTGTAAATATGTGCCTAATTAGCCGACGAAGGTGAGCTTTGTATGTGTAGCCCCACCCTTACAAAAATCCACATATCACAATTTACTAATCTATTAAATACGCCAATAGGGACACAATATATTATTGCGCCCCTACGATTATTTATTCATCTAAATGCACCCTGAGAATGCAGATTACCTAATACCTATGCCACATTTAAAAAACCAGTCTGAATCAAATACGCAGTATAGGTCATAAACAATTCACCAGTAATTGGCGGACAAGAAATAGAACTACCCTCAAGCGCTTTTAAAGTCTCCTCACAGCTAATGTGGGGGCGCTTTGATTGCAAATACAAATCAGGAATTGTTAATTGCTCATCAGACCAACGTTCTAACAAAAATGGACGCAGTGTATATAAAGGATTATCCACAGAAGAGACATTATTAATTAACTCTTCTTGCCATTGTTCATAAGGAATCGACTTCACAGGATAACCAAATGATTGTACCCATTTAATTAAAGTACTCAATGGCGCTGGTTGGGGATGTTGTAAATGGAATGCTTTACCGATGGATGAAGGCTGCATTGATAAATAAACAATCGCCTTGCTGACATAATCTACAGGAGACATATCCATCATATATTCTACATCTGGGAAATATCCCATTTGCAGACAACCTTTGACCATCAAATTGATAAAGTCATGGGTATTACAAATACCTGTTTGGCTATCGCCAGAAATTAATGGCGGTCGATGAATAGTAACAGGTAAACCTCTGTCGCTGGCAATTTTAACTAACTTCTCAGCTACCCATTTTGTTTGCGAGTAACCTAAGAAAATTCCTTCCCAATGATTAAAATCATCTTGCTCTTTCACTACCTTACCAGCATAAGCAGGTGATTCAAAAACCGCTACACTAGAAACATAATGTACAGGCTTGAGTTTAATTTGGCTAGCTAATCTCAAGACTTCTTGAGTACCCAACACATTAGCTGCTTTTAATGGCGCATAAGGATAAACATAATTCAACAAAGCGCCACTATGATAAATAGTGTCAATGTTGGCGGCTAAAATTTGAAACTGTTCCGCGCCCATACCTAACAAAGGTAGAGCTAAATCGCCAACAACCGGGACAATTCTCGATTTATATTTTTCATCCCAAATTGCATAACTTTGGAGATTTTTTTCTAATTTGCTCTTACCTTCTAGAGGATTAGCAGCCCGCACTAAGCAGTAAATATCTGCATTAGTTTGTTCTAACAATTCCTTGATGATAAATGCACCTAAATAGCCAGTACCACCAGTTAAAAAGATATGTTTTGGTTCAGTAATCGTCACTGGCGGTAAAGCATCAGGACGAATTGTCGGGTCGAGAACCGCCTCAGCATTTAAATCTAAAGCTGGGGGAGTATTAACAGCATTAGTTGTATCTTGAATAACTGCATCTTGGGGTAAATCTTCAGCTAATCTTTGAGAAAGCGCCGCAATATTGGGATAATGCCATAACAACAAAGGCGAAGGTTGAAAACCCAGCATTTTCTCTAGCTTACTGACGAGAATCATTGCTTGGGCTGAATCCAAACCGTAATTTTCTAAATGTTCGTTGACATCTATCTCGTCAGTTTCTACCCCTATTAACTCAGCTAGATTAGAAACCAGCCAAGATTGAATATCTGCTGCATTATAAGCGTTTTTAAGATTCATTTTTACATCTCCACTGTAGAACTAGCTGGACGATACTGACTGTAGTAATCGGGAATTTGTAAGCCTTGAAATTTCAAACTTTGTATGCGATATAAAAATGCTGCTCCGGTCATAATATGGTTAGCAACATCAACAACCTTGCGGTTTTTAGGTTCAGCTAAATAGGTACCGCGTACCCAGTCGTTGAAGCTACCCATCGCCGGGCCGCACCAAATTTGATAATCAACTTCGCGTCCTTTCTCGCCAAAACTAGACCAACGGGAAGATAATCCTAAATACCAGCGAAAAATTAACGCCATTTTCAATTTAGGATTATTTACCGCCTTACCAAGTTTCTCCGGATTTTTTTGAGATAAATAAGCCGCAGTTCCTTCCCAAACTTCGGCAATTGTTTTGCGGAAAACTTGCTTTTCTAATTTTTCTCTTTCCGCCAAAGGAATTTCTTCAATTGAGTCATAAGTCCGGTATAACTCATACAATTTTTGTGCCCGCATGGGGAACATTGTGCCCCGTTTGAGAACTTGTAATTTAACTCCCATTTCAAACATATCAGCAGCCGGAGCCATCATGACATCAGCCATTTCTGCTTGCGCAAGTAATTTTTTTGTATGTTCGCAAGCGCCAGATTCCACACAAGATTGATTAATGGAACCTGTAACTACATAAGCTGCGCCCATCATAAAAGCTGCTAAGGCTGATTGTGGTGTAGCAATTCCCCCGGCTACTCCTATACGAATCGGTTGAGAGTAATGATATTGTTCTTGAATTTCATCTCTCAACGCCATGATGGAAGGTAACAGACAAACCAAAGGACGATTATCTGTATGTCCGCCAGAATCAGCTTCGACGGTAATATCATCAGCCATTGGAACTTGTGCCGCTAGGGTGGCTTGTAATTCGGTAATTAAGCCTTGTTCCAAAAGTTCTTTGAGAATTCTTGGTGGTGGTGGTTGGAGGAATTTGCTGGCTACTTCTCGGCGAGAAATTTTGGCGATGACTTTATTTTTGATTTCAATTTGATTAGCCTCATTCAAACTTAATCCCGCAACTCGGTAATAAACAATGTTGGGTGTTAAGTCTAAAAATGCTGAAGCTTCTACTACTGTGACGCCATATTTGAGGAATAAATCCACAGCCCGACGTTCTATCATTGGTTCGTTGGGGCTGTGAATTAAGTTAAAGGCGTAGGGGCCTTGGGGTAAGGCTTGTTGGATTTTGTTGATGGCGGCTTCTAATCTATCTGGACTTAAGCCGCCAGCACCAAAGGAACTTAAAATTTTATCTTTTCCGAGGGCGATTACCATTTCCTCGGAAGCAATACCGCCAGCCATTGCACCAGTTGCATAGGCATATTTCACTCCATAAAAGGAGAGAAAAGAGGGGTCGCCTAATTGGTGAATTTTAATGGGGGGAATTGATGCTAAGAGTTCTACTGGTGCGGTGACGGTGCTATCAACTGGGCATAAATAGCCAACGTTGGTAACGCCAATTCTGCCGGCGGCGTTGACTATATAACAGGGTTGTTCTAAGGTGAGGAATTTTTCTACTATGCCTTGTTGATCGAAAGATATACAATCTAGGGAACCTTTCCAGATGAGATTTTGTCCATAGGAATAGCAGGTAAATCCTAGTCCGTTTTCGTGTTGGCTTAGTGGGGTATCGACAGTGGTCACGCTAGTTATCCCTCGATTTATCAGTAATGCTTTATAAAGGGTGAAGGGTTGCGTTCGTTAAGTGTTGGCTGTGTTGTGAGGATTATGTTTTAATGAACCGCCAAGACGCCAAGAACGCCAAGAGAAGAGAGAAGGGAGAAGATAGGGTTTAAGATGGAGAAATTTTTTGAGAGGGAAGAGACTGGAAGCATTAATTTATATTCCTTCTGCCTTCTGTCCTCTGCCCTCTGCCTTTATACTTTTTTACGATTCTTCATTGAGTAAGTTTTGGGCGCAAGCTAATTGTAATTGGATAATTTCGCTCATTTGCTTGCTAAAATCTTGTCGGGATTTTAAGAAGGCTGTATGTGCTTTGGTGACGTTGGCGTTGTTAGCATTGAGCTTTTGATATTGAGTCTTATTTAAATCGGACATACGGATACTTTGACCAAATTTGCGAGTTATATTTTGTGGGGAAAAGCTGGGCTGAGTTGTTTTTGTCGCAGTGGTAGTTATCTCAGAGGATTTTAATTCTTCTGTGGAGATTAAACCGTGTTCCTTGATATTTTTCTCTGCGCTTGTGTCTGGCTGATGGGTTGGCAGTAAAATATCATTGCTGGATTTATTTGTGGTAGCAATTACCACTGGTTTGTTCAGTGAATTGATGATGGGATTTGTTTTGAGATCGTCAACTGGTGTATTGTTGGTATCTGCTTTGTTAGTGGAGTTTTGGAAAAGTTGACGATTTTCTGGACTCAATATTGCAGCAGTAATTGATTTACCACCTACGGTAATATTTCTGTGAGTTAATTTACTTTTGTTTGCTGTTTCTGGGGGAAGTTCGTAAAGAGTGGAAATATCTACTTCAACTTGATGGCTGAGTAATTTGGCTAATGCTTTGACTATCGAAGTATGGTCATCCATACCTCTGCGGTTGAGGGAAACGGTGATGTGTTCTTTTCCTTCGAGAATTTTACTTACCCAGCGCGAACAAATACCGCCAGCGCCAGCTTCGACAAAGATTTTGACGCCATCTGCATAAACGCGGTTAACTAGGCGGGGAAAATCTAGTTCTTGGCTGAGTCCGGTGGCGATACTGTGGGCGACTACTTCATTATTGAGTGAAATTGGTTTATACCCAGCCGCAGAATAGAAGGTAATACCGGGTATTTCCTGGGTTGGCAAGGTGTTTAATTTGACTAACTCTGCATACTCGGAACGCATGGTTTCACAGTGGATTACATGGTCGAAGGGTGCAGGAAAAGCGTTGCAACCAAGGGCTTTAATCACGCGCTGACAAGCTGCTGGTTCGCCGGCAATTAATACTTCTTCTGGTGTATTAATTTGCGTTAAATATACCCGATTCTCATTTTTCAGACATTCTCTGACTTTTTCTGGGGTAGTCATGAGTACATAGTTAGCCCAGAAGTTATTGTCTGAGGTGTCGGAGGCTGGTGGTAATCCCCAATATTCGCGTACAGCGTTTTTCGGCCCTGATAATCTGTCACCAAATAAGGCTGAGGAGTTAAAGCTGTTACTACCAGCAAAGAAATCACTCCAAACGCCTTGGGATACCATCATGCTGGTTTCACCTAAGCTATAGCCAAACACATATTTAGGTTTGACTTGAAAGCGATCGCGAATCACGGTAGTAATTAGTCTAGTGAAGAACATCTCCGCTTCAAACATTGCTAGGGAATCATCTAGCAATTTCTTCTCTAGGGTTTCTAGTTCTCTGGTAGACAATTTATGCAAGCTTCTGGGAAATACGAGTTTCTCGACATCCGAGACTCGTTTATACAGACTCTTCACGAAGGGTTCCGCTTGTAAGTTGGGGAAGAGGCGGAAGAGAGTCCGACCAATTCCCACATAGGAATTTACCGCCGCCGGATATACGTAGGCAACCTCACCCTCTTTACCCAAAGGTTTAGAGGTGAAATAACTACCTATAGGTGTTTGCCAATCACTACCTTTTTCAAAGGCGGTATTTACTCCTTTGTGGGCTGAGGCGATTTCTTTGAGTAATTCTTTCTTGTTGCGTCCGGTAATAGATAAGGTGTATTTCGCTGTCGTATTTTGTTGGAATTTAACAAAGTTCTGACTGGCTGCATTTGTTAAAGACTCAGCTTTATCAATCTCTTGTTGGAGATTATCTAACAAATTGAGTAAAGCCGAACGGTCATCAGCTGCTACTGGGAATAGATAAAAAGGCCGTTGTTGTAAATACCTATTGCTGTGATTAACTTGGTCTGGTTCATCCGACAAGATGACATGGGCGCAAGTCCCATCACAACCAATACCATTAATGGTGGCGATTCTATGGGTATTGTCTTTATGGAGGAACCAAGGTCTAGATTCTGTGGCGACAAAAAAAGGACTACCTTGCCAAACTTGGGGCGTTTTCACACCAGACCAGTTAGGAGTTGCGGGAATGTAGTTGTGATAGAGACATAAAGCTGTCTTAATTAAACTGGCGATTCCCGATGCTACATAAGTGTGTCCGATATTGGCTTTAACGCTACCAATGGCACAATGTAAACCATCACCTACAGGGGGATAGGCTTGCAGCATCCCAGCGATTTCTGCTTCATCCTCTTGGGGAAAACCACTAGCAACTACTTCCACATAGTTAACTGCTGTGGGCTGAATATCCGCCATTTGAAAAGCGTTTTGACAGACTTGGTTGATTGTATTGGCGTCTATAGATGTAGAAGAGGACTGACCAATACTGATAGCATCAACTACGGCATAAATGCGATCGCCATTTTGCTTTGCTGTATCATAACGCTTGAGCACAACTGCACCTGCACCCTCGCCGACTGTCCAACCATTAGCATTTTGGTCGTAGCTTAAGGTATTCGCGCCAGTATTTACTGTTCCCCATTGGCTACGCAACAAGACATTTTCTATCCCGCCAGCCAAATCCACAGCACCAACAACAACAGCGTCTACTTCTTCGGTGAGGAGTAGCATTTGTGCCACTTCTAACGCTTTGAAAGCAGAGGTTTCTACCGCCGTCATCGTGAAAGATGGGCCGGTAAAATTCCATAGCGAAGAAATTCGACTCGCCATAATGTTGGCGATGTAACTGAGGTATTCACCAATCTCTACTTGATGGTGAACGCTATCTTTAACTATTGTTTCTAATTGAGTAACTTTATCGGCTGGTAAAGCAATTTCCGCCGCATTCAAACCGTCTTTAATCTGCCAGGATAAATTCCAGCGTTGTTGTAGTTGATGCACAGATAATTCTGCCTCAGCCGCAATAACAACTGCGACATTTGCCCCTTCTTGAATTCCTGCATCTTTTAACGCCCCATCTGCCACTGTTAGCAGTAACAGTTGTTGGGGATTTAGTTGTTCTACTTCATTTGGAGGAATTTTGTACGCTAAAGTATCGAGGGTAAATTCTTTGATGTATGCGCCTATTGGTGCTTTACCATCGGGTAAGCCGTATTCTTGCAGTAAGTCTGCTTTCTCGTCTATGCCATACCATCGTTGGGATGGGAGGGGGATAAAATGCTGTTTGCCGTCATAAATGGTACGTTCAAAAGCATCTAAATCTTGACATTCACCAAAAAAGGCGTCCATGCCCACAATGGCAATTTTACCTGATTCTTTTTCTTGTTCAAACATTGTTTATTGAGGGTAAATTAGATATGAAGGATAAAGGATGAAATATGTTAAAGAGATTGATTTATCTGTTACAGCAATCTCAGATAACTTACGCAAAATTCCTCTGTAATCCTTTTCTATTAGCGTTCTTCGTGCCTTCGTGGTTTATTTTATAAATTCAGAACTAACCGCGAAGACGCGAAGTACACGAAGCAAGGAAAGAAGATATTTACCAACAATCTAGACTTCTGATATTGGCGGTTAAATATTCTTACAATTCATCCTATTTTTCCAGAATCAAATGTGAGTTTGTTCCACCAAAACCAAAGGCGCTTAAAGCTGCACGTTTAACGGGTGAATTATTTGGCCATGCAGTCAACTTTCTCACAATATTTTGGTTAGAAATGACACTATTTTCACTACCAATCGGTTCACTAATATTAATCGTTGGCGGAATTACGCCAGCATTCATGCTGTAAATAGTCTTTGCTAAACCAACCATTCCCGCAGCTACTAACAAGTGACCTACATTCGCCTTAGCAGAACCTACTAATGGCGATGCTTGGTGTGAGCCAAAGAAGGTTTCTATAGAATTTAACTCTGTGGTATCTCCTAATAATGTGCCGGTAGCATGACACTCCATGTAATCAATGTCTTTCGGGCTAATTTTTGCCTCTTTATATGCCCGTTCAAAGGCGAGAGTTTGTCCTTTGGAATTAGGACTTAATAAATGCTTACCTTTACCATCGTTAGAGAGTCCATTACCAGCAATGGTGGCGAGAATTTTATCGCCATCTCTGACAGCATCGCTATAGCGTTTTAGCATTACCATTCCAATTCCATCGGAGGTAATTAAGCCGCGAGAAGCCTTATCTAGAGGGCGACTGATGCCATTTTCGGGATAACCTTGAATACCCGAAAACAACATGCGTAAAAATAGCGGATCGACACAACTAATAGCACCTGCTAACATGACATCAGCTTTACGCGATCGCAAATAGTAAGATGCCAGCTTAATCGCATAAAATGCAGAGGAACAAGCCGCGTCTATACTAAAATGATTACCAGATAAAGAAAATGCTTGGGATACGAGGGCGGCTTGAAAGCCGGTTATCATGGCATTATAGGGCGAAGCCTTCCCTGTAGTCGGTAACGCAGCCAACCGGAAATTTTTATCTTGTAACAATTCTGCGATCGCGGGTGAAATTGTTTGCTGATATATTGGAGCAAACAATTGATTAGACATCTTTGTGGGTAAGGATAATGTTCCGAGAATTACCCCACATTTAGAGAGAACTTGTTGATTACCCCAATAACCGCTATTCTGAATCGCTTGTTTTGCTGCATATAGCGACCATTTAAAGGAATCATCCAAACTTTCGACTAACTCCTCAGGTAAATTGTACTCGCTGGGGTTAAATTGAAAATTCCGAACAAATCCACCTTGAAGAAAATATATTTTTTCCGGTTTTCCCTTAATTGGATCGTAAAATATTGTGGGATCTACACCCAAATCTTCAACAGTAATAGTAGAAGTTGCATCTTTCTCTTCTGTAAGGTTATTCCAAAACTGCTCAGGATTATGGGCATCAGGAAAGAGACATGATAATCCGATAATTGCTATTTTTTCCACTGCTGATATCCTCGCAAATTAATTTTAGATTTTAGATTTTGGATTTTGGATTAACTGTATCTATGAATCATCTTGTTGCAATGAAAAATATTGTGATGTCATAAGCCGAACATATATATTTATTAAGACTTACGCACTAAATCTTCCAAACTCTCATTTCCACTGAAATTCTTATCGCCGGAAGCTAGTACTCAGACTTCTCTCTGTGTCTCTGTGTTCTCTGCGGTTCAATTTTCTAAAATTTCTCTTCTTGGCGTCTTGGCGTTCTTGGCGGTTTATAAAAATAAATCTTATGGTTCTGAATAAGCTACTATCCTAAGCCTTTGGTGCGTTACGCTACGCGATAACACACCCTACTAGACTTTCACCAATTAAAGAGGAAAGCTAGATAATTAACCACATCAATTAGATTCCCAAACTTTGCAGAACTTACGCCCTTACCCAAACTAAACTAAATGCAATCTATAGCATTTCCAAATTGAGTATAATACATCTCAATTTGTATTTCATCAATAAAGAAATGCTATAAATATCACGAATTCATTACTTAGCCTGTAACAAACTCATAGGCGCGACAACAGCCTTAGCTCCTAAAATTCTAGAGTACAATTGCCCAGCGCGATCGTGAAGAATAAAATTAGCAGTTAAACTAGTTGCTTTTTTCTCCTTCACTTCACAAGAAACATAAAATGTTTCATCAACTGGTATTGCTCTATACTGTTCAGAATTTGTTAACTGTCCAGGTAAACACACTTCATTATGATAATGACTCAACCATACCCATAAAGGCTGTGTACTCAAGTCAGTTGCATAGGGATTATGCCAATGAATCGGGAATTGTCCTTGCTGTTGTGGAGTAATTTGTCGCCAAAAACATTCCGTGGTAATTTTTTCTGAGTTAATATTTAAAACTCGTTGAATTTCTTGAAAACAAGGGCCATGAAATAGCGTAGCCGGGCCATTTTGATAGAAGCCTTTACCTGTAGTTGTAATGATGCCATCTTCTGTGAGATTCACTGCATCATATATCGGTGCAACAGGTAATTCTCGCACCAACTTAATAGTAGAAGTAAAATGATAATGGGTTTTACCTTCAGGGGTTTTACTGAAGATAGTTGTTTGAAACTCGATGAAATCGCCTTCTACTTTGGTAATTTCTTTGAGTTGCAAAATATGTTCTTTGGCTACCGATTCATTAAAGGTTATTCCCTTAAGAACTTTGAAATCTTTGCAACTGAAATATCTATAACCTGGATAAACTTCTTCACAACCATTAATCATCCATGACATCGCACAAGTAGCGGGAACTACTGCATAACCAGCAATTACATGATCCATTAAAAATGGATTGGCTTCGACGGTGATGCGACGACGGACGTAATGAGTTTTTAATTCGGGATCTAAAGGTGCGGGTGGGGGAATTAATGGGCTACCAATTACTAATTGGGTAGTATCGTGATGTTTGGGATGTAGTTCTTTAACTAACATTTTGGTTCCCACTTCTACGGGGATAATATCTATTCCTCGTTCTGCAAAGGCTTTTTTTAGTTCTGGGGTTACCATTCCGCTATCCCAACCGCCCCAGTTAATGGCGACTACGTGACAGTTGGGGTAGTACTGTTTCATCAAGTGGGCGGATTTGTTGAGGATTTCGTTAGCGATCGCATAATCGGATTGACCGATATTGCCGTAAAATCCTGTAACGGAGGAGAATAATACTAAATGCTGGAGTTGTTCTGGGGGAACGCAATCTAACAGGTTTTCTAATCCTTGAACTTTGGCGGTGTAAACTTTTTCAAAATCTTGTTCTGTTTTCTTTTCGATTAATTTATCGGCTAAGTTTCCTGCACCATGTATGATGCCAGTAATTGGCCCCATGCGGTTAACTACAGCCGCTAGATTTGCTTTTAATGCTTGGGTATCGGTGACATCGACGCTTAAATATTCGGCTGTTGCGCCTGTTTGTTGAATGGTGGCGAGGGTTTTTTTAATTTCGCGGCTGGAGTGGATTTTGTTATAGATTTTTTGCACGTTCATGGGTGTGGGTTTCTCACCTTGGGCGAGAAGATTTTCCATGATGCGTTTTTTTAATGCGGGTTCTTCAAAGCAGTTTTGGGCGTATTCTGGTTCTGTTTCTAATAGTTGGGAACGTCCCAGGAGGATGAATTTACAGGGTTGTTTTTTGGCGAGTTCAATGGTGCATTCGGCGGTGATTCCTTTTGCGCCACCGCTTACGAGAAATACTGATGAGGGACGAATAGGTGTTTGGGTTGTCATATTTCAATTTTGGATTTTAGATTTTAGATTTTGGATTGAAAAATTCAAGGAGATGAGAGTTTGAGTTTTTTTTACTTATGAAGTCCAAAATCTGGCTTTACTCTCTGCGTCTCTGCGTGAGATAAAAAGATTTTTAAACGAACCGCGTTGGCGGAGCCTCTCGCAGAGAAGACGCGAAGAACACGAAGGAAGAAATGTTTTAGAGAGCCTTTCAAGAAGAGAAATAAGTGATTACAATCTCTTTGGGTTTTTGCGCCTTGGCGTGGGGTAAAAATTTTTAAATGAACCGCCAAGACGCCAAGGACGCGGAGGAAGAGTTTTAGAGAGCCTTTCGCGCAGAAGTCTCTTTGCGTCTTTGCGCCTACCCTGCGGGATCGCTTTCAGCGATTGCGTGAGATAAAAAAATTTTAAATGAACCGCAGAGGACGCAGAGAACACAGAGGAAGAGGAGTTTTAGAGAGTTTTTTGCACAAGGGAGATGAAGAAGTTAGTAATTTTTATTCCTCCTTGTCTCCCTTGTCTTCCTTGTCTCCCTTGTTTTTCTACTTATTCAGATGCGGTGACTAGGGTAACTCTTCCTTGAGTGCTGTAGCCAACTTCACTGAGATAAAGATTTGAGTCGTGTAGTTCAGCGATGATGTGTTGCGCTGTTTGTTGAGCATCGAGGGCGGGACTAATATCAACTGCTCTGGTATATACTTTAGGCCATTCCCATCTGAGTGTTTTGGTTAGTCCAGCTAAACCGGCTCCGATGACGCCAAAGTTGGTGTTATGCTCAAATCCGAAGGCTCCGTCTAAGCGAGCTACTGTGATAAAACTACTGCGTCCGTAACGTGCGGCTTCATTGAGGGATTTTTTCAGGTGTTTGGCGATGAAGAAGATGTGTTTGACGATCGCCTTTTCTTGTTCAATGTAAGGAAGTGTCTTTGTGTGACTGACTTGGAATACTGGGTTTATATGGATGAAGGCTCCAATGTTGCCGATGTTGGTGGCGATCGCAGATAATTTATCTTGCAGTAGTTGTTCGCTTAAATCTACTAGGGTGATGCGGGTAACGCTGGGGGGTAATAGTGCTTGTTGGGGAATGACTGATTGGGGGAAGCTGAGAACTACAACTTTCCAGCCTTTATCTACTAAGGATTGCGCTACCACTGAGGTGGTGAGGGAACCATCATCGGTGATTAAGGCGATGTGTCCCTCTGGTAAGTTGAAGTCTAAGTAATCGGGTTGGGGAAGGTATTTGAGTTTGATGGGTAGACGTTGAACGTTATGTTCTACATCTATTATCGGCTCGTCGTCAAACTCAAATTCATGCTTTTTTTTTTCACCTCCAGCCAGCTTCTGGAGATAATCGACTATTTGTCCGATGGTGCGTAAGTCGCCGAGTTCTTCGATGTCTGGCTTGGGTAAGTCGGGGTACATTTCTTGCATCGCCCCCAGGATTTCTACTCGTTTGATGGAGTCGATTCCTAAGTCGGCTTCCATGTCCATTTCTAGTTCTAGCATTTCTACTGGGTAACCGGTTTTTTCACTAGTAATGTTGAGTAGGGTTTGACCGATATCTGCGTAGTTAGCGCTAGATGTTTCTACTTCGGGTTCGGGGGTGAAGGCGACTACTGGCTCAGGTGCAGCTACTACGGTTTCTATTGGTGCGACTGGTGCGGGTGCTGTAACTACGGTGGCTACTGGGGCGACTACTTGAGGAATTTCCGCAACTTCTTGTACTGGGATTGTTACAGGAGCTACAGCGCTATTACCAGCAGCGTGGGTTTGCAGATACTCGACTACTTGCCCAATTGTGCGTTTTTCAGCTAATTCTTCTAGGTTGGGTTTGGGTAGGTCGGGGTATAATTCTTGCAATCCGCCTAAGATTTCTACTCGTTTGATGGAGTCGATTCCTAAGTCGGCTTCCATATCCATGTCCATCTCTAACATTTCAATGGGGTAGCCTGTTTTTTCACTGGTGATGGCTAACAGGTTAGTACCCAGTTGAGATAAATCGACGGTGCTGGATGTAGCTACAGGTGCGGGTGCGGGTTCGGGGGTGAAGGCGACTGTTTCTACTACAGGCGCAGGTGCGGCTACAGGTGCAGGAATCTCAACGACAGGTTGAGGGGGAATTTCTACAACTGGCGGCGCGGGAATTTCGGCTACGGGTTCGGGTGCGACAATTTTGGGAGCGGAACCATTTTTGCTTACAGGCTCAATTGTCGGTTCAATTTTCGCTTCAACTACTGGTGCGGTGAGAGTTTCGACAATTTTCGCGGTAGGGGGAACCGGTGCTTCGGTAACGGGTTCGCTGACAAAGGGTAATGTTACCTGGGGTAGGGTGATTTCTTCACCAGAAACTACATGAGAGTATTCTTGCTGAATTAGTTGGAAAAAGTTTTTGGTATATTCGATTTGCTCTTGCAGATACTGCTCATGAATGCGCAGGGTTTCACCTTGTTGGGAATGAAACTGCATCATGCTGCGCTCTAAGCTTTCGGTGACAACTTGCTTAATTTTGGCGGTTTCCGCAGAGGATTTAGCTTGAGCGAGTAAGGCGTTTTGTTGTTGCATCAGTTGGAAAAATGTTTTGGCATATTCCATCTGATGATTGAGATATTGTTCGTGAACTTGTAAATTTTCGCTTTGATTGTGCTGAAATTGAGCCAGGAGATATTCTAAACTTTCTAGAACTCTTTGATGATTTACAGGTTTTTCTGGTGTTTGCATCTTTGATTCCTGGGCGGGTATTTGTAAAAGAGTCGCAGGATTCATTTGAGGCTTGGGTTCTGGAGCATAAGTGACGCCGTTCATGACTGGGGTTGGCGCAGTGACGGTTTTCTTATGTCCGTTAGATTTAATGGGTGTGGGATTTACAGGTTCTATGTTCACAGGTGCAGGTGAAGGTGCAGAGAATTCAGGAGTACTGGTAACTGTAGGTGCGGGTACAGAGAATTCGGGGGTGCTGGTAATTGTGGGTTCTGGGGTGCTAGCTAACTTGACTTGATGTCCGTTTTGCAAAGCTTGGGGGAAGGCGTTTTTGGTTTTTTCGGAAACGTAATTAATCCCGTTTAATTTGACAGTTAGCGCCTTTTTCTTTTCGTTTTCGGCTGCGGGGATAACAGGAGGTAGTTGATAGGGGTCGAGATTTTGCAAGTTCATCCCGACTACGCGCAACTGTACAGCAGCTTCCCGCAAAGAGCGATCGCTATTCTTTTGGGTGCTGGGGTTTAAGGAAATGGTAAGATGGGGGCGATCGCCTAAAATATCTTTGACTAAGTTGCTCAGTATTCTGCGGGGGCCAAATTCCACAAAGCAGTAACCACCAGCAGCGTAAATATTTTCAATCTCCTGCTTAAACAGCACCGAGTTAGATAGGTGAGTTTCCAGGGTTTTTTGAATTGTTGGCGATTCTGGGGGATATTTTTGTCCAGTAACATTACTGAAAACTGGAACTTGAGGCGCTTGGAATTTGACAGACTTAGTTGCAATGGCAAAGGATTTCTGAGCAAATGCAATCAAGGGAGTGTGGAAAGCTGCGGATACGGGGAGTAATACCGCCGCACAGCCTTTATCATGCAATACTTGGCGAACTTTGGCGATTTCGGCGGTAGGGCCAGCTAAGACTACTTGGGTGGGAGAATTAATATTAGCGATCGCAACTTGAGGATAATGTCTGACAATCGCTTCTACTTTGGCAATTTCTTCTTTCACTGCCAACATACTACCGCGATCGTGGTCTGGATCTTGCGGAGCAGCCATCGCTTGTCCTCTAGCTTTCACCAAGAACAAGTAATCTTCTTCGCTCAACACACCCCCAGCCCATAAAGCTGTGAGTTCGCCAAAGCTATGTCCGGCGACAAAATCGGATTTAAACCCAGCTTGTTGCATAATCTTATACAACCCAGCACTCAACACCCCGATTGCGGGTTGAGCATATTCTGTGCGTTGTAAAGCGGCTACTTGGGCGTTCTTCTCTGATTCTTCAAAACTGGGATTGGGGAAGACAATTTCCGACAATGGGCGCAAATTATCTTTCAACAGCAAACTATCCATTTTGCTGTAAAGACGGCGCAATTGGGGGAAATTCATCACCAATTCCCGACCCATTTCTAAATATTGCGAACCTTGTCCAGAGAAGAGGGCGACAACCTTACCAGCTAAATTCATTCCCGCCGAACGGAAGTAAATTCCTTGGGGATGTTCCCAAGAGATAGCCGCGCCTTTATGCTTGAGCCAGTCAAGGCTAATTTGCATTAACTTGCAAGCTTCTTGCAAATTCTCGGCGACAAAACCAACTCTCGCCGCAGCTTGGGGAATTTCCTGGGCTGTACATTCTTGAATTAATTGGGCATAATGTCTGTCGCCATCTTTGGATTGCAACTTCGCCAAGGTTTCTTCGCACTTGGTTACTAGTTGTCCAGAAGTCCCCGCAAACAAGATAATTTCTGCTGGCGCATTATGTAAGCGGTAAGGCTTATCTTGTTCTGCTTCGTATTCTTCCAAAACTACGTGGTAATTAGTTCCACCAAAACCAAAGGAACTCACACCCGCGCGTCTGGGTGCGTCACCTTCCGCCCGAATCCAAGGTCTGGTTTCGGTATTTAAATAGAAGGAAGAATTTTTAATGTTAAGTTTGGGGTTCGGCTCGGTAATGTTAATCGTTGGCGGTAAAATCTTATGATGTAGCGCCAAAGCCGTTTTAATTAAACTTGCAGCCCCCGCAGCCGCTTTGGTATGTCCAATTTGGGACTTGACACTTCCCAGGGCAATGTGCTGTTTCTTTGAGTCATGTTCAGCAAAGAAATCGCGCAAGGAACCGAACTCTGTCGGGTCACCAGCCATTGTCCCTGTACCGTGCGCTTCCATCAAGCCTACAGTCGCGGGAGAAAAACCTGCATCTTCATAAGCCCGTTCTAAGGCTTTGATTTGACCTTCTTTGCGGGGAGCATAAATACTCTTGTAGCGTCCATCGCTAGAAGTACCAATTCCTTTGATAACTGCATAGATTTTATCATTGTCCCGTTGCGCATCTTCCAGGCGCTTGAGGACAATCATGCCGATACCTTCACCCAGCATCATCCCGTCAGACTTCGCGTCAAAAGGTTTGACGTTTTCGCTAGGAGATACAGCCGGGGTTTTGCTGAAGGAGATGTATGCCATGATGGTGTTGTCTGTATCCACACCACCAGTCAGCATCATATCGCTGCGATACTCAATTAGTTCGCTAATCGCCAATTTCAAAGCGCCAAAGGAACTAGCACAAGCTGCGTCAACAACACAATTCATCCCGCCAAAATTCAATCGGTTGGCGATTCTTCCAGCGACAACGTTAGCTAACATCCCTGGGAAAGCATTTTCATCCCATTTAACGTAAGCGCTTTTAATTTTTTCAATAATTTGGGCGGTATCTTCATCAGATAAACCACTGCTTTTCAGCGCTTTTTCCCACACTGGATATTCTAACCGCGCAGAAAGTGGCATACCTAATTGCTTCGCCATCGCCACGCCGAGAATTACCCCAACCATTTCCCGGTTAAAATCGCGGGATTCGCCATAACCAGCATCTTCCATTGCTTGCTTCGCAACCACTAAACTTAATAGTTGCGATACATCGGTAACTTCTAAAATGCTGGGAGGAATGCCAAATTCCATCGGGTTAAAATCAACCTCAGGAATAAACCCGCCTCGTTTACAATAGGTTTTATCTTCGGGTGTTCTGGGGTTAGGATCGTAGTAATCTTTCACGCTCCAATGGCTTTCAGGAACATCAGTAATACAGTCAGCTTTGCTAACAATATTCCGCCAATATTCCCGCAAATCACGCGATTGGGGGAATAAAGATGCCATCCCAATAATCGCTATAGGATTTTGTTGTAATTGTCTGTTAATTTTGTTAATTGAAATTGGTTTATTTGCCGTCACTTTTTTCTCCTCTATAAACTTAACCAAAGTTTTTTCACAGCTGTTGATCTCGGCTGCTAAATCAGCCAAGGCATTATCAATGGAATAAGCAGACATAGGAATCACAAATCTGAAGTACTTGGAATTGCGAAGCTACAGAAATTTCTGCGGCTGTGCAATAATGAAAGCTATCTGTTGTAGTCAGCAGCTAGCTATCCTATCTGCAAAAGCTAAATGCTTTTCTGCGAATTAACACCACACCATAAGTAAAGAATGAAGGCTTAAGGCTAAAAACTGATTTATATTCATTCTTTGACCTTCAAACTTTAGGGAACGTAATTTTGCAAAAATTCTAGACAACGCCAGACTCTTGATATTGTGGCAACAGGTCAATGACGTTGTTGAAATTCGTAAAATAATCTTGAAGCGCCGTAGCCGCTTGACCTGTAAATTCCATCCATTCGTAATGGTAGAGATTTTGAGCAACTGTATCCCACTGAAGCAAGGGAAACTTAGGAGTAGCTATTAGGACAGAAACGCTTTTTTCTCCCAAACTAGTTTGACTATCTAAGTTGATTGCAGCCACGTAGCTGGTGTTAATGACAACGTTCTGTATTTTGATAAATGTCATAGCCAGTTTCAGCTTCCAGGATAATGTATTTTATGCAATTCGCCCGATAGATGTTGACAAGTTCGTTACAGAAAAAACCTCACCTTTACTCCGAATTTATGCAGTAATTGAAACAACAATCGAGTCTTTGTAAGGTGATAACAAGACGATTGGGTTTAGTTTTTTTCTTTTCTGCTCCCAAGAAAATTACTAATTAACCTACCGCAGTTAAAGACTTGAATTAATACAAAGACTAGCACAAATTAAATAAACAGAATTGTTCATTTAAAGGAATTTAAGGAAGAAAATTGAGTGTTGCTGACAAAAAGCTTTGATGAAGGATAAAGTCCAAGTATCAACTTGTGCTTTAATTACTCAACACTAAATTTCTTGGGTTAATGGCTAGATATCGCTTAAATAATAATTACAATAATCGCCGTAATAAATAAGTTATATAGATTACGTTGTTATTAGTACAAAGATGGGATGAAGTACTGACCGTATTTTTTTCAACATAACATCATAATTCCACAATAAAAATTGAAGTTTTTTCAAGATAATTCAATTTAAACAATAAATAAGTGACATATAAAGCAAAGCTTAATTTTGCTAAAGTGCATGGTAAACATCAGGGGTTAGGGGCTAGGGTAAATTGACTATTTGATATGGAAAATACAATTTTAGAATTGATTTTATGGATGCAAGGTAGAGGACAGAATGCATAATTTTATAGAGTTTTTCATCAATTTAGATTATGATCTCTAATTACTCTCTCTCTGTGTTCTCTGCGCCTCTGCGGTTTATTAATGCACTTTTTTGATGACCGGGTTGAATGATTTGGGGACGACTCATACAGCAGTTTTGGCGTGCATGGCATATACTACTCTATGATTATTTTTAACAGAGTTCTCTTGAAAATCAGTAATGAACAGCATCTTTACCCCTGAGGAAATTACTGCCCTCTCTGCTGAAATTGACCGCCAGTTAATAGAACTGCGCTCTGCTCCAGATGCGGAGCAAAAACAAGGAGAGGATAAAATCTCAGATGAGAAATTGCTGGTAAAACAAACCGCAGCAATTACACAAGTTACACAAGAAAATTCTCGGAGTTTTTTGCAGAAATTTGGACGCGCTGCTAAAAGTGATTTATGCCAAGAAGGGGGAATGCTGAATAAGCAGTGGCAGAAATGGGGGGATTTAGATAATAAGGATGCTGTGGAACGCTTGGGTGGGGTGTTGGTAGGGATGGGTTTTTCGGGGGATGTGTTATCTCCTTTAGTTGTGGCGGTGACGGTGATTATTATTCATATTGGGTTGAAGGCTTTTTGTGAAGATTATTCTGCGGAAGTGGATAATAAATGAATTTGGCATCACGCAGAGGCGCGGAGGCGCAGTCCAGTAGGGTGTGTTATGCCGTAGGCTAACGCACCTCATACTATTTTGAAAAAAGAATGCGAGAGATTCATTGGTGTCAACTTAACGTGAAACTCGCTTGGTTGCAAGGTTTTGCCCTCACCCCCAGCCCCTCTCCCTCAGGGAGAGGGGAGCAAGAAGAGATTCAATTCCCCTTCTCCCTGGGGGAGAAGGGGTTAGGGGATGAGGGCGCGAGGGTTTTTGTACAACACGCGCTGTATATAGCTTTTAGCTTAAGTTGACACCAATGGGCATTGCCTTGCCCTTTAGAATAATTGATGTGTCGCAAACATTATAGGGGTGATCGGTTGAGTCCACACAGTCTTAAGGGCACGGCAGTGCCGATGCCCCTACAGGTGACGATATAATTTTGTTTTGCATCTAACACCAGAAGCGCTATTTTTGACTTGGTATTAGATTTTTGGCGGTGCGTTGCGCTGCGCGACAACACACCCTACATTTACGGCGAATTACGAATTACGAATTATTTAATAACGCTGCAAGGGATTGAGGGTCAGCAATACCCCGCAGGATAGCGGAGATAATCATAAACTCTTCCGAACCTAACGGCTCGCACAGTATATTCTCATCTCGCTCGCCGGCTAAGATACGACGGATGGCAGCAACGAGATTTAGCAAAACTTCTGGGGCATTCTCCATCTCAATTTCTAGCTGTTCCCTGATTTCTGCATTATCCACAGCAGCTACTACCCGTACAATCAACTGCCCATATTTCCGCAACTTATACTGTGTCCCCGGAAACGCCGCTTTTGCTTGCCTTGCTTGGTGACGATATTCTTTAGCTTGGGTGGTGTCGCCCTGCTTGTCGGCAATATCTGCCAAGATGTCATAGGTTGTCCAAATAGCAACCGCAGCCGGGTCTAAGGTTTTCTTGATGGCTAAAGCTTCTTCTGCCAATTGTCGGGCTTCGCTGAGGTGGTGGGGTTGATTTTGTAGTAGGTTAGCGAGGTTATTTAATATTAGAGATGCATTTGCTTGATTTTCTAATTTTTGATATTGCTCCAAAGCCTTACGAAACCAAGCCTCTGCCTCTCCCGGTTTGCCAACAAGTGCATTGAGGTTGCCTAATTGTTGCCAAGTACTTGCTGCATCTGCCAGATTTCCTAGAGATTCTTGAATTTGTGCTGATGTTCGGTAGGCATCTTCCGCAGCGCCCCACTGCTTGCCTTCTTCGTAAACCCTACCCAGTAGATGCCAAGCCGTGGCTTCTGATGCTGGTTGGTTGAGTTGCTGGAAAGTAGTTAGTGCTTCAAGGTAACGCTGTTCTGCTTCTGGGAGGTTGCCTTGCTGCATAGCTAGTGTGCCGAGTTGAATATTTGATACCGCAGCCCCATTCAGGTTGCCAACTTCTTTGGCAATGGCTAATCCTGCTTCATAAGCAATGCGTGCCTTACCATAATCTCCCATAAGCATCAGCGCATCTGCCAAGTCAGTCTGCAAAGTTGCCATCAGTTGCTTTTCAGCATCAGACTGTTCCAACTGCTGCGCCACTGCCAACCCCTGGCGGTAGATTTGTGCTGCTTGTGCTGTTTGTCTTTGATATGAAAAGCACCGCCCCAGCCTAAGCAAAGTAACACAGCGTTCATAACTTGGTTGCTCGCCCAACTCTGCCAGTATCTCACTAAACACCTGCGCTGCTTGTTGATAGCGACCTGCATTGTATAATTGCTCGCCTGAATTAATACGGCTGAGATACCATGTATCAGAACCTACTTCCCCAGCCAACTGAGCAATCCGTTGATTTAGCCTAGTGCGATCGCGGTTAAGTCCAAAGTAGCCAAGAAACAAGTTTACTTTATTAACAAAGTCTACTGCCCATTCTGCACCTGCATTCAACGCGCCATCAACTGCATAAAGTAAATTCGGTAATTCCCGTTGAGCAATGGCACGAACTCCATGAGGATTTTTGCTATCTTCAAAATACAAATAGTCAGAAACTTGATAATACCACTCTTGATAACGGGCAAGCAGTTCTGTCTGTGCTTCTGGGGATAAACGCGGCCACAAGGCAGGGGCTAAGGTGGGGTGAAATTTGATAAAAGGCGAATCTACATCAGGCAGATATTCAGGCTGAATTAAACCAGTGGCTTCTAATGCTGGGCGCAAAGTTTGCCACTGTGACTCAGAAATTTCTGTAATCTCTAGTAAGTGAGATTCAAATGCCCCGCCCTGAAACACGCCTAAGCGAGGCAACAACTGCATGGCTTCAGCGTCCAACCGTTCTAAAGATAAATTCAATGATGCCAACAGGGGATTATCTGGTATTTGGGCAATCAACGCTTCTAAGCGTTGTCCCAACTCTGCTGGACGGCGGGTTTTCAACTGTTTCGCTAACAAACCAATGGACAGGGGATGAAAATCCACCAGTTTAAATAATTCCAATAATACGCCCCGTTGAGGTGGATCAAATTTGGGTGCTTGCGTCAGTTTAATCAAACTCTGGAAATACGCTAGGGCATCTTCTTGTCCCAAACCTCGCAAAGATAAGGAGATATGTTTGCGGCTGCTTTCTGTGGGATAGTCAGGATGGTGAAAATCTGGGGTGCGAGTGGTGAGTAATACCCGACATTCCCCAACCTCAGACCACTGTTTTGCCACGGTTAACAGTTCCCGTAGCGGTTCGGCTGGCAAGGTTTCTAAGTTATCTAAAATCAGTAATGTGGCTTGCTTACGCAACGCCTGAGTTGCCGCCGCCCCATCAATTAAACTCTCGTCTAACACTGTCGCCAGGGTGCTAACTGCCCAGCCTACAGCATCCACACCACCAAAAGCAGCATAATTTACAAAACAAACTTTCTCAAACATCCCCGTGCGGTGTAACCAGCGTCCTGCTTCCTGGACAAGATAAGTTTTTCCCTGTCCACCAAAACCCGATACTGTGAGGCGGCGCGTTCCCTGGACAAAGCACCGTTCTATCTGCCATAATTCCGGGCTACGACCGAAGAATCCAGCTTCTTGTAAATCCGGCAAGTTTCCCCATTTTGGTGACTCGCCGCTTTCTTGGTTGTTCAAGTTTTGCTGCTGCAATAATGGGGTATCCCCAGCCGCTTGATACAAGGCAGGTAAAAACCAATCTTGCAATTTTAACTGCACCCGTTTCTCACCCCGTTGCCGTTCTCCCCGTTGTTGGTTGAGATACAAGTCTCGCCGCGCATTATCTAATGCTTCACCCATACCAGCACCAGATACTAAACCCTGATAAAATTTAGCAAATAGTTGTTGGGTAGTTGTCACTAATACCGAATAAGTCATTGCCAAGACTGTGGGAATACCTGCATGGGTTAACCTAGCGGCTACACTACCCATTGCATCCTCTCCATCTTCCCCACCCATCGCCGCCGACTGACAGGCAGACAAGACAATTAACCCCACTTTTTGCCGATTCAGCATATCACCCAAGGTTTCGGCAGTAATCAGGGCTTTTTTCCCTTCTTTATCCTCAAATAACAAATAACCTATATTGCCGCCGTTCTCATTCCCGCCTTTAGTTAGTCCCACCGGGTCGCTATGTTTAGCCTGTTTTTGATAACGCCCATCTAAATCAAATACCCCATGACCGTCAAAATGCACAATATCTACAGGGGGTTGGCGCGAGTCTTCTAGCCGCGCTACTAAATTATCCAAGGTGGCTGGACGCAAAAACTCTACTTCAACTCTTCCGGCTGCTGCTTGTTGAATGGCGTTCAAAACTGCCATTGCTTCACCACGGGGGTCAATAAATCTCTCATCACTGGGACGACTGACGACAAACAATAACCGCAAACGGTCTTTGACTTGCACTTTAAACGGTCTGCGTCCACCCCCTGCACCAGCCAAGCGGCGACGAATTGAAATGCGGGGATTTTCGTGAAATAAATAAGTACCTTCTGGGTCGCATAACAATTCCCAAGGCAGCGATAAAATTGCTGGATGACTGGCGCTGATTGTTAATAAGCGTCCTGGTTGATTTTCATCTTGAAAATAATTAAACAGCCGTTGAGCAGCCCGATGTTGAAAAACAGCATTAAATAAATCTTCGCCCCATTGCCGGAATTTTTTTGCTATCCCTTCTGCCTGTTTATCGTCTACATCCATTGTGTAACGTGCCGCATACTTTTCTAAGTACCAGCGAATCTCTTCTCTGTCTGCTGCACTCAACGGTGAGGCAAAATCCAGCCTCTCAGTGTCTTGCCCATCAAATGTTACAATGACTTGATGATTCTCTGGGAAGCGGAGATTTAATTCCATAGCTGGCGGTTTGGGCGTGGAAGGTTATTTGAGATAATACAAACTTTTTAGCCTAAATTCCGTAAAAATGCTAGGCGATCGCGTTTGTTTTGAGAATGTCGCATAAGGGCGGGGAAACCCCGCCCCTACGATAATGTTAATTACATCTGAGAATATTGATGGCGATCGCAAACTCACTAACTAACAACAAAAGCCACTATCCTCAACTCAATAGTGGCTTTGCTCAACTCAATAGCGGCTATTCTCAACTCAATAGTGGCTTTGCTCAACTCAATAGTGGCTTTCCTTAACTCAATAGTGGCTATTCTCAACTCAATAGTGGCTTTCCTTAACTCAATAGTGGCTTTGCTCAACTCAATAGTGGCTTTGCTCAACTCAATAGTGGCTATTCTCAACTCAATAGTGGCTATTCTCAACTCAATAGCGGCTTTCCTCAACTCAATAGTGGCTTTCTTCAACTCCATAGATGTTAGGTTGGGTTGAGGAACGTAGACGCGGAGCGGCTTCCCGTTCGCGAAGCGTCTCCGCAGGAGAAGGGTAACCCAACATTAACAAGGGCGTTGGGTTTCGCAAAGCCTCAACCCAACCTACGCCTTCATATACATTGAATTTTTCTCACCGACTTACTTAATTAGACACCGAAATATTACCGAATATTAGCTGAAAATTGTCCGTTTAAAAATTGCTATTTATACTGAACCACATTTCGATTTAATTAAGGCAAGCTATGTTTGGAAATATTTGAACAGGGTACATTTATGAGTCGGAAAAAACGTAAATCCAGCGTTTTAGAAAAAGTTGAGTCAAGAGCAGCCGGGATGAAATTGGTCGATCCAAATCTGAAACTGGATAAAGATTATAGTCTGGAAAAAATGCTGGAGTCCATAGAACAGTTACGTAATAAACTTGAGATTCATAATAACGCTCTATCTTTGGCTGATTCTTCTTTAACTGAAGTTGAAAAAATGGAAAAAAATCTGGCTAAACTTTCTCAAAAGATGCTGATGCTAATTGCTATTAAGTATGGCACAGATAGCGCTCAATATGAAACAGCAGGTGGTGTCAGAGAAAGCGATCGCGTCCGCAAAATGAGGTCGAGCCGCCGGAAAAATGTTGCCCAACAAGCATCAGATAATAATAGTAAAACTGAGACTATTAGCGAATAAAATGAGACTGTTGGTTAGTTAATGAAGGGTTAAACCCCTATCCCTAAAAGCTTGGCAATAAGGTTAGTCAAGGATAAGATGAGTTGATTTTCATATGGAATATGAACCCTCACCCCTACCCTCTCCCAGAGGGAGAGGGAGTAAAGAAAAAGAACAAGAACAAGAGAATCAACAAAAATATAAAAATCACTCTTATCCCCCTCTCCCTGAGGGAGAGGGGCTAGGGGTGAGGGCAGAAATTGCGAAATTAGCAGGTAGCAACCGACAAATTCCCGATGTATTATTAGAACGCGCTCGCGAATTAAGAAAACAACAAACACCAGCAGAAAAAATATTGTGGGAATGTTTAAGAAATCGACGTTTATTAAATAAAAAATTTCGCAGACAACATAATATTGATAGATATATTGTTGATTTTTATTGTCATGAAAAATTACTAATTATCGAGGTAGATGGTAGTATTCATGCAAGTCAGCAAACTGAAGATTATATTAGAGAAAACTGGTTACTATCTCATCAATTTACTGTTATTCGCTTTAGTAATGAGCAAATATTTAATGATATCGAGTCAGTTCTATATACAATTGCTCAAGCCCTCATCCCCTAACCCCTTCTCCCTGAGGGAGAAGGGAAACTGAGCAATGCTAGGCTATTATGATAGATGCTTTTGAAATAGCTGAAAACTGCTGCTGTTTCAGCGTCCTTTATGATGCAATTTTCTGACCTCGCTTTCCTGTCCACTTCTCCCAACGCCCAATTCCTCGGCTAATCAACTCCTCATTTTCATCGCCAGTAAAACAAATTCGCCCCATGCGATCGCAAGCAATGAGAACTTCACCATTACCCATAAATGGCGCAATCACAAAATTATTGGGACTGGTATATAAATTAATTAAGTAATTAACAATTCCTTCTACACCTTCAATATTAATTGCTGTTTGTGGCTGGGATAAAGACTGATGTGAAAAAATCCCTACGTAGATATTTCCTAATATTAATTCATACTGAAAAGGCATTTGATTACGCTTGTAAAATTCGTAAATTTGCCCTTGCGATCGCAATACCGCCACAACCCGCGCTTCTCCCACCAAGTAATTATGATTCCAAGTAGGGGACACAGTAGCGATCGCTAATGCTGCATCTGAGGGTAGCAAGTTCAGAAAGTCTTGCTCTGCCGTATCCCCACAATATACTAAATGCCGCCCTAGTATCCATTCGTCGCCCACTGTCACCTTGAGGACTGGGTTAAATTCCCCGGATTTCTCTGGCTGACTCTGGCTTTTCTTTTGCAGTAACTTAGCTTTTTTCTCTGCTAAAGCACTGTTGTAGGCTAAAATCTGTAATTCTTTTTGCTTATTTTGAGCCTCAGCCAGCAATTTAGCTTGAAGCTCAACTTCTTTAATATTTCCTTGCGCTTGAGCTAATTCTCCAGCTTGTTGTGCAGCTTCCGCTACAGCGCGTTCTTGACTTCCAGCTCTAGCTATTTTTAATAATGCTGTGGGACTTTCCGCGATCGCAGTTCCCTTAATCATTTGTTTGACATCAGGGTGAATTCCCTTGGCTATCTGCTTTCCATGCTGAAAAGTGCGCTCAGAATAACCTGCTTCCTTAGCTAACTCCACAGTTCGTTTGAGAGGTGGTGAAATCATTTCACCAGCTTTGAGGGTATGTTGATTATCTCCTACCTTTGCTCGCAGTCCCATGCGTTCTAAAATGCGATCGCGTTCTAACCATAACTCCGAACGCTCTAGCGGTTCTAGCTCATTGCGGATTAAATTCTCGTCAATTTCCGCCAAACGCGCCTGTTCTGCATATTGGTAAGTCACAATATTACACGCGATCGCATCCAACCCCAACAGCTTACAAGCCGTCAACCGATGCAATCCTGCAATCAAATTTAGCTTTTGATCCACCGTAATCGGGTTTAACAGACCATTAGCCCTAATTGATTCCTTCAACTCATCAACCTTGTCACCCTTAATCGGACGGCGGTTACAACCAACGAGAATTTGATTTATGGGCACAATAGGCATAATTACTGTAGTTCAGTGCAGCCAGTTAAAACACCAACCATAGCATTAACATATCAACAGTCAAGGGGCATGGGGCATGGGGCATTGAAAATATTTCCATCCAAAATATCAAATTCTTGGCGTTCTACCCTATGGGAAGCCGCTTTGCGTCTAATGCGTTCTTCGTGGTTGAATAAATTAAAAATTTTGGGGACTTTTGTATCAGTCCTGTGTAATGGAGTTGCATCGACTTCTCATCCCTAAATCCCTGTATCTCTTCCATTTCTCCCTCTGCCTCCTATACACCAATGCCCAATGCCCAATGCCCATTTTTCAATAATGTCTTATGGTACACAAATGACTTCATACTTATTCATTGATAATAGTAGAGTCAGTTGATTGACCATAATATTTGAGAATTAATCGAGGAAAATTACTTAGTATATATTTCCTATTTTCTCAGCATTTTCCGGCAGAAATTATGGACATTCAAGTACAAATTTGAAGAATAAAAACTGATTGACAAGATAAGGGGTTTTTGCAATACTTTAACAAAGCTTTATCTTTGTATTATCAGTTATTTAGCTTCACGCTGCATTTTTTTGGAGATTTTTATATTGCAAATGTTACTAACTTCTTAGAGTACCTAATTCCAACCAATGTAGGTAATAAAACTCAGGATTTTGATTAGTAGCATCAGCTTAATTGGAGCCTTGTAAATAATCATTTCTTAGGGCTAACAAAGAGTAATAAATCACATACAACTAATCGGGCTTATCCTATTTAAATCAGCTAAATGAAGATTGAAGCGTGAAATTACCTGATAGAGGTGGTTTATTTACAGAGTATGATTTCACAATTCATTCTTGCCATTTATTTAACCAAAAGCAATTGGATAAGTCGCCTCTCAGCAATTCATATATAGGATTTCTACTTGATTTCTGAACTACAAGTAGCATGTCAGTAATTTAATTCTAGTCATTCTGTCAATCTCTGGTAACTACGCATCAAGAATGACAAATTTTTAACTTATCCCTGGTAAGCACAATCGGAATAAAAATATGGCAGTAAACAAAGAAAGCCCATTATTCAAACAGCCTGTACAAAAGTGGCAAATAGTTTTAGGAGTTTCTGTAGTTGTTGCTGCTGGGCTAGCGTCTTTTTTCGCTTTATCAAGATTATTCTATCGCTCTAATTTTTACACTCGCCCAACAGAAACACCACAAAAGGTTGCGCCTGCAAAAGTTGCGATCACCGCTTTAGGACGGTTACAACCGGAAGGCGAAATTACTTATTTATCTGCACCTAATTCGATTAACGGTGTGCGAGTTGAAAAACTCTTGATTAAGGAAGGAGATAAGGTACAAGCTGGACAAATTTTAGCTTACCTAGAAGATTACAACCGGGCGACGGCTGCTTTGCAACAAGCTTTAGATAAACTGCAAGTTGCTAAAGCCCAATTAGCCCAGGTAAAAGCTGGTGCAAAAACCGGAGATATTGACGCGCAAAAAGCAGCGATTGTACGCTTAGAATCTCAGTTAAAAGGCGATGTAGCGGCGCAAGAAGCCACAATTGCCCGGATTCAGGCTCAAGTAGAAAATGCGAAAACTGAGAACGATCGCTATCAAAAATTGTACAAGCAAGGTGCGATCGCCGCTTCCGTAGCCGATAGCAAAGCCCTGCAACTCAAAACCACACAACAGCAACTGGAAGAAGCCGAAGCCAGCTTAAAGCGTACTAAAGACACAGCCCAAAGCCAAATTCAGCAAGCAAAATCCCAACTCAACAGCGTTAAAGAAGTACGTCCTGTAGATGTTGAATTAGCGCAAACAGAAGTTAAAAGCGCCCAAACCGCTGTTAAACAAGCCAAAGCCGACCAAGATTTAACTTACATTAAATCGCCCATTGACGGTACAATTTTAAAAATTCACGCGAGAACAGGCGAAGTAATTGCAACTTCTGGCTTTGCGGAGATAGGTAATATCTCGCAGATGTATGTAGTCGCAGAAGTTTACCAAACTGATATTCAAAAAGTGCGTAAAGGTCAAAAAGTGACCATTACCAGCCCCGCAATTGTGGGTAAATTAAAGGGAACTGTGGAAGAAGTAGGTTGGCAAGTTGATAAACAAAGCATCTTCAGCCTCAACCCCGGTGCAGACACCGACCGCAAAATTGTCGAAGTCAGAATCTGCATAGATGATCCAGCAGATAGCGCCAAGGTATCACGACTCACCAACCTGCAAGTTGATGTGGCGATTAATATTTGATGGGCATTGGGCATTGGGCATTGGGCAACTGACAACTGTACGGGCGGGTTCACGGATATCTTCGCCGATCAATGATGATCTTAATAAACCCGCCCCTACTAACAACTAACAACTAACAACTAACAACTGACAACTGACAACTGACAACTAACTAATGAATTTTAAAATTCCTTTAGCATGGCTACAGCTAGTCCAGCAAAAAGTGCGTTTTCTGGTAGCTGTAGCGGGGATTGCTTTTATTGTGCTGCTGATGTTTATTCAGCTAGGCTTCCAAGATGCACTTTATTCTAGTGCTACCGCAGTACATCAAAGTTTGCGCGGAGATTTGTTTTTAGTTAGTTCTCAATACAAGTCTCTGACATCAAATCAAAGCTTTTCTCGGACTCGATTATATCAAGCTTTGGGGTTTGATGGTGTTGAGTCGGTTAGCCCGATGTACTTACAATTTGCTAAAGTAAAAAACCCAGTTACAAGTGAAAAATATTCCATCTATGTTATTGGGTTTGATCCGGGCAGATCTGTTTTAAATATTCCCGAAGTTGAGGAGAATTTAGATAAACTCAAAATTCCCGATATGATGCTCTTCGACCGCGATTCACGTTCTGAATTCGGGCCGATTGCTGAACGATACGACCAAGGACAAACTGAACAAACAGTTGAAATATTCCCCTTTAATTCATTAATTGGTTATCGCGTTAGGGTAGCAGGTTTATTTAGTTTGGGGCCTTCCTTTGGTGTAGATGGTAATTTAATTGTTAGTGACTCTACTTTTCTCCGCATCAATCCCAATACCCGCCCTGCGGAAATGATTGATGTGGGTGTAATTACCCTCAAGCCGGGAACAGATCCTAATAAAGTATTAAAGAATTTGGCAGATTCATTACCTAATGACGTTCAAGTTTTTACATATCAGGGTTTTATTGATTTTGAAAAACAATATTGGGCTGTGAGAACACCAATTGGGTTTATTCTTAACTTAATGCTGACAATGGCATCAGTGGTTGGGGTAGTAATTGTTTATCAAATTCTCTACAGCAACATTGCTACTCAGTTTGTGGCTTACGCAACATTAAAAGCTATGGGTTATGCCAACAGCTATTTATTAAATGTTGTCTTTCAGCAAGCTTTAATATTGGCAATTTTCAGCTTTATTCCCGGATTTATTTTATCCGTTATGCTTTATGATTTTGCCATGAAAGCCACAAAGCTCCCGATTATGATGAGCTTTAATAATGTTGTGCTGGTTCTAATTTCAGCGATTTTAATGTGTATGACTTCAGGGTCGCTGGCTATTAATAAACTGCGTTCCGCTGACCCGGCTGATATTTTCTAAATCATGAATCATCCGCACACTGAGCGAAGTCGAAGTGTGCGTTCTCTTACCGCTTCAAACTCACCAATCATCTCTGCTTTATGAACTTGGAAAACAAAACTCTTCTGATTACTGGAATTGATGAATTTATCGGCTGGCGCGCGGCTGAATTAGCTATTGCTAAGGGAATGAAGGTTAAAGGACTGCAAAATTCTGCGGTTAAAGATAAGCAAGCACAAGCTTTGGGCGTTGAGGTGATTGTTGGTAATCTTAACGATGCTAAAACTGTGCAAAAGGCTTGTCAAGGTGTAGACATCGTTTTACATGCAGCCCAAATTGCTCAAGAATCTGGTGCAATCAAAGAATTTCGTGAGATTAATGTTGAGGGAACGATTAATTTAGCGAAAGCTGCTAAAAGCGCTGGTGTCAAGACTTTTGTGCATCTTTCGAGTATTTTGGTTTATGGGTTTAATTATAGCGATCGCGTCACTGAATCTGAACCCCTAGCCGACGAAACCAACCCTTACTGCAAAACCAAAATCGAAGCCGAACAAGCATTACTACCATTAAATAATCCCGCAGAATTTGGTGTAATTATCATTCGTGCAGGTGATGTTTACGGGCCAGGATGTATCCCTTGGGTAGTGCGTCCAGTTCATTTTATGCGGCAGAAATTATTTGCTTATGCTAGCGATGAACATGGAATTATCAATCATGTATATGTTGATAATTTGATTGATGCTATCTTTTTGGCTGTCGAAAAAGAAACCTACGGGGAAATCTTTAATATTACCGATGGCGAACAAACTTCATGGAAAGAGTACTTTACTCGTTTAGCAGAAATTTCCGGTTCTCCTGCGCCGATGTCTTTAGGTAAAGAAGAAATCAAACTATTTCTTAAACTTCGCGTTCAAGGACAAAAGCTATTTCGCAAAAAAGCCGATATTCTGCCTGAGTCGATAGATTTCATGACTCGTCCCTACGCTTGTTCGATTGCTAAAGCTCAGGATTTATTGAATTACAGTCCTAAAATTGGGCTAGAAGCAGGCTTGGGAATTACTAAAGAATGGCTGGAGAAAACAGACATTCAGAATTTGATGAAGTAGCAACCATAATATAGTGGGCATTGCCCACCCTACTCTTTCTCTCTGCGCTCTCTGCGTCTCTGCGGTTGAAAAATAATTTTTTGAACCACAGAGGCACAGAGAACACAGAGGTAAGAAAGTAAAACTGAATTATATTTCAATACGGTTCAGTTAAGGATAATTGTAGGTTGGGTTGAACGAAGTGAAACCCAACAAACTCCTGGAAATGTTGGGTTTCGTTCCTCAACCCAACCTACACAGCTTAATGTTTTTGGCGCTAACTGAACTGTATTGAATTATATTTCCTTCTGCCTTCTGCCTTGTAATAATGATAATTTTTAACACCGAGCTACTTAAAAATAAAGCTTAAACAAGCAAAAATTTTCATACATGATTATCAACTAGGAGACAAGCAAGCTATGTTGAATCTCTCCAAAATCTCAGCTTTAATTGTTGCTACTTTAGCCAGTATCGCCACAATTCCCACTGTCAAAGCTGCACCAGCAGAAACCCTAACTGTGGTAGTTAATGGTATCCGCAGCCAAAAAGGTGAAATTTGCATCGGCGTTTACTCTCAAGACAAAGCCAAAGCATTTCCTTTAAACACTACAGATGTGTTAAAAAGTGCTTGTAAGAAAATCACAGGTAACAGTTTAAAACACCAGTTCCCAGGCTTAAAACCAGGTAATTACGCTGTTGCTATTGTGGACGATCAAAATGGCGATCGCAAACTCAATCGCGACTTTTTCGGCATACCTACAGAAGGTTTTGGTATCTCCAAAAATCCTACTGTATCTGTGCAAACTGGTACACCCAAATTCCGGGACGCCAGTTTTGCACTAAATAAAAATACCACTATCAACATCACTGTTAAATATTCCCTCGATCCATAACATCAAGTCAAGGGCGGGAAAACCCCAGCCCAACGGGAGGCTCTAAAGTTAATGCCAGAATTGGAGAAGTTTCTGTGTAACTCGTTGCTGGGTTGGCTAGCTATTCAAGTAGTTCTTACCCTAGTGTTTCTACTATCTTTATACTCCAACCAGAAAAACTTGTTACCAGATGACCAGTTACCTAAAACGGCGGTAATTCTCTGTCTGCGTGGAGCCGACCCTTACCTCAAGCAATGTTTACGGGCGCTGTTGCGACAAAATTATCCTGAATATGAACTGAAGATTGTTGTCGATCATCAAGACGATCCATCTTGGAATATGTCAATTGATACTGTACAAGAGCTAGGCGCAACTAATGTTGAAATTAGTCCTTTGCGCAATATCCGCAATAATTGTAGTCTCAAGTGCAGTTCCCTAGTCCAAGCTGTATCAGAATTAGATAATTCCTACAAAGTCGTTGCTTTGGCGGATAGCCATACTGTAGTTCATCCCAATTGGCTACGGGAATTAGTCAATCCCCTAGCCCATCCCAAAGTAGGCGCAACCAGTGGCAGCTGTTGGTACTTACCCAAGGGTAAAGATTGGTGGTCTTTAATACCTTATGTAGCTAACGTGTCTTTAGTTATCCAAAAGTATCTGTTTGGGATGCCTTGGGGCGGAAGTTTGGCAATAAAAACCGAAGTAATTCAGCAAACAGGACTATTAAATAAGTGGAGTCTCGCCCTGTGCGAAGACATTTTAATTGGTAGCGTCTTACGCAAACATAAGCTGCGGGTGAAATTTGTCCCTTGCTTATTCATGGTAAATCGGGAAGAAAGCGATTTACCGAGTTTAAGAAACCAAATTCAGCGTCAATTAATTTCTTCTCGACTGTATCACCCCCAGCCTTCAGCGATTATTGGCGATACCATTTCCAGCATTTTAATACCTACTTTGGTGTTGATGTCTTTGCTCTGGGCATCCTTCATTGGACAATGGGAAAATTTTAATTTGTTATTGGGGTGTTACGTCAGCTATACCGTAGGACTACTGTGGCTAATGTTAATTTTAGAGCATGGCGTACAGCAAATGACGCGCGATCGCCTGCAACCCATCGCCCCCATTACCTTCACCACAATCTTCAAATTATTAATTAGCATCCCCCTAACTCAATGGATCTATGGGTTAGGGCTATTGTCTACTTTAGGCATGACTACAGTCACATGGCGCGGTGTCAATTATCGCATTTTTAGCGCCTGGAATGTGCGCCTAGAGGAGTATAAGCCCTTTCGCAGGAGATGAAGCAGGGGGGCAGGGTGCAGGGTGCAGGGGGACAAGGAATTTTAGATTTTAGATTTTAGATTTTAGATTCAAACCCAATTCAAAAGACGCTCGCGGACTCGCTCTAAGCGTTGGCGCAGCCTCTCGTAGAGAAGCTATGCCGGAGGCTTTACGCTGCGCTATCGCAAATCCAAAATCCAAAATTGAATTGCCCAATGCCCCATGCCCAATGCCCAATGCCCAATGCCCAATACCCAATTACAAAGGTGATAACGCATGAATGATTTGGCGGTGTTGCTGTCTCAGATTTTACTGGGATGGCTGGCCATTCAAGTCTTTTTAAGTTTGATTTTTTTGTGGAATCTGCGGTTTAACCAGAGCAGAATATTACCAGATGAGAAGTTACCTAAAACTGCAATCGTTCTTTGCTTGAGGGGTGCCGATCCATTTTTACCTAATTGTTTGCGTGCTTTATTAAATCAGAACTACCCCCAGTATGATTTAAAGCTAATTGTCGATCGCCAAGAAGATCCAGCTTGGAAAATTGCCATTGATACTATTCAAGAATTAGGTGCAACTAACGTCCAAATTAGCTCTTTGAGATTCATTCGCAAAAATTGTAGTCTCAAATGCAGTTCTTTGGTGCAAGCAGTGTCAGAGTTAGACGAATCTTATCAAGTAATTGCCTTAGTAGATGCTGATACTGTAGTTCATTCTAATTGGCTGCGGGAATTAGTTAGTCCTTTAGCCAATCCGCACATTGGGGCGACAACAGGTAACCGTTGGTACTTACCTACAGGTAAATATTGCGGTTCTTTAGTGCGCTACATTTGGAACGTCTCCGCAGTTGTGCAGATGTATCTTTATGGGATTCCTTGGGGTGGAACTCTGGCGGTAAAAACTCAAGTGCTGCACCAAACAGGACTGGTAGATAAATGGAGTAAAGCTTTTGGCGAAGATACCATGATGCGCAGTGTCTTGGGTAAGAACAAATATAAGGTAAAATTTGTTCCTTCTTTGATAATGCTGAATCGGGAAGAGTCAGATTTACCCAGCTTAAGATACTGGCTGCAACGGCAATTACTCGCTTCTCGCTTGTATCATCCTTGGTGGTTGGCTGTAGTTGGTGACACGATTTTAACCATACTACTGCCAAGTGCGATCGCTCTTTTAGCTTTAGCTGCCTTATTCACCCAACAATGGCAGACTGCTATCTTTAGCTTTAGTTGCTATTGCGGCTACATGTTAGCACTACTCTTGCTGCTAGTGACTTTAGAAAAAGAAATACAGCAAGTACTTCAGCGTCAGGGTGAAGCGCCAAGCAAACTTTTACCCGCCACAATTTTCAAAATTTTCTTGGGTATTCCCTTCACCCAATGGGTTTACGGTTTAGCCATGCTGTCATCTTTTTGGATGCCAACTGTTAAATGGCGCGGTATTACCTATGAAATCAAAGGGCCTTGGAATCTACAACTCCTAGATTATCGCCCTTACAAAATTTTAGACCAACCGAGCGATCGCAAAATCTCCCTTTAACTGTTCTCTGCATCTCTACGTGACAAATCCTGCGTAAATCCGCAACTCAAAACCAGCCGTTTCCTTAAAAATATCCTTATATCATGAAAAACCAACCCCTCCGGATTGCCTTATTCACCGGATTATACGCCCCCTTTTTGACAGGCGTTTCCGTCGCTGTCCATCAGCGCGTTCGTTGGTTACTCCAGCAAGGACATGAAGTTTTTCTCATTCACCCAGAAATTAATGATAAATACCCCAAACAGGTAGGGAATCGTCCCATGCCAGGATTAGAAGAGTTACAGACATATCCTAACTTTTCCTCCTATGCATTCCCCACCGAACCCCTGATTTTCTACAAATCTCTCCCCCAACCCTTAAGTTACAAACATTGGAGCGATACTAAATTACTCGTCAACTTCCAACCTGATATCATTGTCGTGGAAGAATCTGCCCAAATGCGAGGAGTTTACTCAGCCTTCTTGCAAGGTTACGGTCGCGCTGTGGGAGTGAAATACGCTAAGCAAACAGGCATTCCTATTATCTCCGTATTCCATACAGATATCGTCGCTTATATCAAATATTACTTAGGAAGTTTCTTCTTTAATTTACTGCGTCCCATTATTCCCCTAATAGTGAAGCAAGTTAGTGATGCTTATACTGTTAACTTATTTCCATCTAGAGAACAGTTAATTAAGTACGAAAAATTGCAATGTCAGCGCAGTGAATATGTTCCCTATCAAGGTATTGATTGCGAAAAATTCCATCCCCGCAATATTTCTTACAATCCCATCCCCAACGATAACAGACCTACTTTACTATTTGTTGGACGCATCACCGCCGAAAAGAATGTTACTCAATTAATTGATGCATTCCCCCTAATTGCTGCCAAAATTCCTGACGTACATTTAGTAATTGTTGGTAGCGGCCCCTCAGATGAACAAATTCGCCGCCTTGCCCAAAAATATAGATCAGGAATTACAATTTGGGGAGAATCTCACGGTACAGAATTGTTAGGCTGGTTTGCTAGAGCCGATGTTTTTATTAACCCTTCGGTTACCGAAAACTTCTGTACCACAAATAACGAAGCATTAGCTTCTGGAACCCCTGTAGTTGCAGCCTTTGCACCCTCAACCACAGAACAAGTAACTCCCGGACATAACGGCTTTTTAGCTGAACCAAATAACCCCGCAGATTTTGCCCAAAAAGTCATTGAAATTCTGCAAAATCCCGAACTTAAAGCCACAATGAGCCAGAACGCTCGCCCCTCAATTTTAGAATTTGATTGGTCAGCTTGTATGGAGAAGTTTGAAGAAAAGCTTTATCAACTTGTTGCTTTATCCAATCAGCCAACTGCGAATATTAAGTAGGTTAAATTCCAATACGGTTTACTTAAGACGAAAAGTAGGTTGGGTTAAGCGATAGCGAAACCCAAAAAAGCGTTGAGGATGTTGGGTTTCGTTCCTCAACCCAACCTACGCCAGTTGTAGTTTTTAGCCTTAACTAAACGGTATTGGGTTAAATTCTAGGTGCATCGCCAATCAATTGACATATTAAGAGAATTATCCTTTTCCCCACAATAAAATTCATCTAAGTAAGTTAAGAAAAGTAAACAAAGCTCTCAGCCTCGTCCCTTCTGCCTCCTGCCCTCTACCTTTCTTGATAAAATATCACATATAGCAATCCTAAATGATTTATAAACATTCTCGGCTTTCTCTTCCTCCGCGTCCTTGGCGTCTTCTCTGCTAGATGCTACGTGTTGGCAGAAGCCTCTCGCAGAGAAGGCGGTTTTATAAAAAATCCTGTTTGCAACTCAAATCGGATTGCTATATAAATTTGATGTTAGAAAACTCCAAAAAAGCAATTATGCCAAATTGTCGGGGCGGGAAAATCCAAACACTTTTCTCGTTTGCCCGACACATCGCCCGCAGGCTATAAGCCTGGGGCTAACGCTACAAAGCCTGCCTCCGCAGCCTCAATTTCTTTAGCCTGCGGAAGCAGGCTTTGTTCAGTTAGCCGCACCCTTATAGGGTGAAGGCGGGATTTCGGGATAAGCGAGGGATCTTACCCCTAATTCACCAGCTGTATCCTACGAGTTGCGGGTTTGGTAAGTTACAGCTATTTTCAGGTAAATAGACCACGCTGTAGGGGCACGGCATTGACAATCTTTTGGTACACACAATAATTTTACTGGTGCCGTGCCCCTACCACAGATGTGGTTCAAATAGGTGAAAACTGCTGTAATGATTGGAATATTTTTTCATTTGGAAGTCCCTTAAAGCCTTATTGTCGTCTGTGTTGAAGTTAGTGCGATCGCCTAACTGGTTTAATTAAATTAAACTGTCTCTCCCATGCCAAGTTTTACTTCGTTGCATCTGAATTCTTCCCGGCAAAATAGATAAATTTTCCACTAAACGTTGTTAATGTTTAAGCGTGAAAGCTCTACACTTAAAGAGTCACAAGATACAATATTTGGCATTGCAATAACTGCTTATCTGCTTTACTTTGGATTACAGCCTGACGCGCTTTCAATCTTGTGCTTTCGCCTATGTTTACCCCTGCAAATTTACGGCTTCCTGCTGAATTGGCAACGGCGATTATTAACGACCCTTTGACGATCGCGCCTGATGCTAGTGTAGTCGATGCGATCGCTCTGATGAATGCAGGTAGTACAACAAATAATTGCACAGGTGAAAACAATTTTACATCTAACTCGCTGCTATTCCAGGCGCAACACAGTTGTGTACTAGTCTTGGAAAATACAAAGTTAGTAGGTATTGTTACTGCAAAAAATTTGCTGCACTTAACTGGATTTGGGCAAAATTTAGCAGAAATAGCGATCGCGGAAGTTATGTCTTCTCCAGTGCAAACTTTGCCAATCACCAACTTTACCGATATCTTTGTTCCCCTCAGCCTATTTCAGCACTATCTTATTCGTCATTTACCTTTAATTAATGACCAAGGTCAGGTAGTAGGACTACTGACCCATGATAGTTTACGTCAACTGTTGCGCTTCTTTGACCTCTTGAATTTACTGACAACAGCTGATGTTATGGGTCAAGCTGTTGTGCAAGCATCACCTACGGCAACTATACCTGAATTGTCGCAGTTAATGACCAATCATGGAGTCAGTTCGGTAGTCATTGTCGATTGTACTGATGCAAAAGTAATTCCCGTTGGCATTGTTACAGAACGGGATATCGTGGATTTATTAGGTATAGAGCCTGATTTATCGACATTTACAGCCCAAAGGCTGATGAGTAGAGAAGTAAATGCTGTCGCTGGAGATACTTTTCTTGGGGAAGTATGGCAATTAATGCAACAGCGACAAATTAATCAGGTAATTGTTACCCGCCATGACGGTGAATTATTAGGCATTGTCACCCAAAGCTTAGTCTTGAGTGTGTTTAACCCAGTGACAATTTCTGCTTTGGTAGAGCGGTTAGTCCAAGAGCGTACCTGCAAAATTCAAGAGCAGGTAGCTAGGGAACAATTACTGATGCAAATTGCTAATCAGATTCGCGCTTCTCTCAATCTCGATGAAGTCTTAGATAATGCGGTAACTGCCTTAAGAGATTTTTTGCAGTGCGATCGCTTGTTAGTTTATCAGTTCCAACCTGATTGGAATGGCACAATTGTCGCTGAGTCTGTAACTGGAAATTGGCAAGCCTTAAAAGCAGTTAGCATTCACGATCCTTGTTTTCGTCAAGAAGTAGCAGAGTTATATCGCCAAGGTAAAACCCTGGCCATTGATAACATTTATAACTATGGTTATGCCGCTTGTTACCTTGCTTTATTAGAGCAATATCAAGTTAAAGCTAACTTGGTAGTACCAATTTTAGTCACAGACAAATTGTGGGGTTTGTTGGTAGGACATCAATGTGCTGACTATCGCCATTGGCAACCAGGAGAATTAACCTTACTGCATGAGATTTCTGTACAATTAGCGATCGCGATTCAGCAAGCCACAGCTTACCAACAACTACAAGCACAAAATGCTATTCTCGAACGCATTGCTAAAGCCGAACCATTAACAGAGATTTTGCACGATTTACTGCAAACTATCGAAATGCAGCTAGATAATGTCATATGTACTATCATGCTGCACGATGGCAACGGCAAATTAAATTTTGGGATAAGTACCCAATTACCAGCAAGCTACATGCAACAAATGAATGGCGTTTCCATTGGTGAAGGAGTTGGTTCTTGTGGAACAGCCGCTTTTCGTCGAGAAACTGTGATTGTTGCGGATATTGCTACCGATCCACTTTGGCAAGATTACCGAGATTTAGCTTTAGTACAAGGCTTAAAAGCTTGCTGGTCATTAGCTATTATTGGTAGTGATGGGCAACTTCTAGGTGTATTTGGCGTTTATTATCAAGAAAATCGCACGCCTGATAGTTGCGAACGCGAAACTGTTACCCAAGCAGCCAATATTGCTAGTATTGCCATTGAACGCCATTTAGCTACCCAAAGTTTACAGCAATTAAATCAAGAATTAGAAAACCGAGTTGCCGAGCGCACAGCTGCCTTACAAGCTAGTGAAGAACGTTGGCAATTAGTCCTCAGGGGAACCAATGATGGCATATGGGATTGGGATCTCCAGACAAACAAAATTTTCTATTCTCAGCGTTGGAAGCAGATGCGTGGCTTCAGTGACGATGAAATTGCCGATTCCCCAAATGAGTGTTTAAGCCGCATACATCCAGAAGATTGCGATCGCGTCATGGCTGCTATTGATGACCACTTTGCCAGGAAAACCGAATTTTTTGAAGCAGAGTATCGCACTCAATGTCAAGATGGCAGTTATATGTGGGTGCTGGATCGCGGTCAAGCATTGCGCGATGAATCTGGACAAGTCATTCGCATGACCGGTTCAGAAACCGACATCACCCAGCGCAAGTTAGCAGAAGCAGCACTGCGGGAAAGCCAACGCCGTTATGCTACCTTAGCCGCCGCTGCTCCCGTTGCTATTTTCCGATTTGATGAGCCTTTAAACTGCGTTTATGTTAACGATCGCTGGAGCCAAATGACTGGTAGACCCAAAGAATCTGCTTTGGGTAAGGGATGGATTGAAGCTTTGCATCCAGAGGATCGAGAGCAACGCCTCGTTGAATGGACTAAAAACGTTACCCAATCACTTGTTGGCAATCATACGATTGATCAAGGTGAGGGTAGACATTTACGTCCAGATGGCAGTATTAATTGGTTCTACGTCCAAGTTGCCCCAGAAGTTGATGCTAATGGACAAATCATTGGCTATATTGGCACCTTAACAGATATCACCGCTCGCAAAATTGCCGAGCAAGAAAATCAACAATTGGAAGAAAGGTTACAGTTTTTACTCTCTGCTAGCCCAGCCGTAATTTTTACCTGTCAACCTGAGGGCGATTATGGTGCTACCTTTATCAGTGACAATCTCTACAACGTCACAGGCTACACCCCAGCAGAATTCTTAGCTGAATCTCGCTTCTGGATTGATCGCGTTCACCCAGAAGATATACTTAGGTTACTGGCTCAATCTCCATTGTTGTCATCAGGATTGCATATTCATGAATATAGATTCCGCCATCAGCAAGGTCACTATATCTGGTTACGGGCGGAACTGCGTGTAGTCAGGAATCAGCAAGGAACGCCCATTGAATTTATTGGCTACTTTGCCGATATTAGCGATCGCAAACAAACTGAACTAGCTCTGGAAGAAAGTCAGCGTTTTATTCAACAAATTGCCGATGCATCACCCAATATGCTCTATCTTTGCGACCTGCAAACACAGAGCAATATTTACGTAAACCGAGAGATTACCTCAATTCTCGGCTATAACCCTGAGGCTGTGCAAGCAATGGGAGAGAATATGTTTACCATCTTGTTACACCCCGATGATTTCAGCCAACTACCCAGTCGATTGGCAAGATTGAACACCGCTGCGGATGGAGAAATCATTGAATTGGAATATCGCATGAGACATGCCGATGGTAATTGGCGCTGGCTTTATAGTCGGGATGCGGTTTTTTGCCGCGATGAGGAAGGAAAAGTATTACAAATTATTGGTGCAGCCCAGGATATTACCGATCGCAAACTCGCTGAACAGGAAAATCAACTACTCAAAGAAAGATTGCAATTCTTACTAGCCTCAAGTCCGGCAGTGATTTTTACCTGTAGAACTGAGGAGCCTTATAGTATTACTTTTATCAGCGAGAATAGCGTTGATGTAACTGGTTATACTTCAGCAGAGTTCTTCTCCCATTCTAGTTTCTGGCGCGATCGCATTCACCTAGGGGATGTATCGCGTGTACTAGAAGGTATGTCTCAACTGTTTGAGCAAGGCCATCATACTCATGAATACCGCTTTTTACACACAGCCGGACATTATATTTGGTTGCGTAATGAACTGCGTTTAGTTTGCGATCGCCAGGGTAACCCTATAGAAATTGTTGGCTACGCTGCTGATATTAGCGATCGCAAACAAGCCGAATTAGCATTGCAAGAAAGTCAGCGTTTTATTCAACAAATTGCCGATGCATCGCCCAATATGCTTTATCTTTACGACCTGCAAGCACAGCGTAATCTTTATGGCAATCGGGCAATTACTTCAATTCTCGGTTATAGCGTTGAAGCTGTTCAGGCAATGGGAAGTAATTTGCTGACAGACTTGTTTCATCCCGATGATTTACCTCGACTAATTGACCAACGAGAACAGATGAAAATGTTGGCGGATGGGGAAATTATGGAATTTGAATATCGGATGCAACATGCCAATGGCGAATGGCGTTGGCTTTACAGTTGGGATACCATCTTCAGCCGCGATGCTGATGGCAAAGTCCAGCAAATTATCGGTACAGCTCAGGATATTAGCGATCGCAAACGCTTAGAAGCTTCGCAAAATCGCCTGATTGCCTTACTAGAAGCCTCAACTGATTACATTCTCATAGCCGATATCACTGGTAATGCCATCTGGAACAATACAGCCCTGAAACTGCTGCGAGGACTGGATGATGCAGAAATTACCCAGCAAAAACCAAGTGATTACCATCCCCAAAAAGGGGTGGAATTGCTAGAACAGGAAGCTGTACCCATTGCGATCGCTAACGGTAGCTGGCTGGGAGAAAACATCTTATTAGATGCCCAAGGGCAAGAAATTCCCGTTTCTCAACTGCTACTTTCCCATAAATCGCCCCAAGGAGAAGTAGAATTTTTCTCCACCATTATGCGTGATATCCGCAGCCAAAAAGAATACGAACAGACTTTGGAACGGACAAATGCCGAACTACTTCGCGCTACCCGCCTGAAAGACGAATTTCTTGCTAACATGAGCCACGAATTGCGTACCCCCCTCAACGCAGTTCTCGGCATGTCAGAAAGTTTACTAGATATGATATTTGGTCAGTTAAACGACCAACAGCAACAAGCGATCGCCACCATTGAACGCAGCGGTCAGCATCTTTTATCTTTAATTAACGATATTTTAGAACTCTCGAAAATTGAAGCCAATAAGTTGGAATTACAAATTACGCAAGTTTCCGTGGCACAGCTTTGCAAAACCAGCTTAGACTTTGTTAAACAACAGGCATTCAAAAAACAGATTCATCTCCATCTGAGCTTACCAACATTCGCCAAAGAAATCGCGGTTGATGAGCGGCGCATCCAGCAAGTATTAATCAACTTATTGTCCAATGCAATTAAATTTACCCCTAATGGTGGTCGGGTGAGTTTGCATGTGAAGGTGCAAAATTTTGGGGAAGTGGCAGATAATATGACCTGGATTCTCTTTTCTGTCAGTGATACAGGTATTGGCATTGCTCCCGCCGATCAAGCCAGACTCTTTCAACCCTTTGTGCAAATCGACAGCAGCCTCAACCGCAAATACGAAGGTACTGGACTGGGGTTAGTCCTGGTGAAGCGAATCACCGAAATGCATGGTGGCTATGTCAGCCTACGTAGCGAACTCGGTCAAGGAAGTTGCTTTACTGTATGCTTGCCTGACTCTGCTTGTCAACTTCAGCCAAGTTCAACATTTAGCTTATCGCCATTTCTCGACCTAGCGCCAAACTCAATAGCGATCGCGCCACCAGAAATCATCACTGCACCCACAACCACCAATTCCCCCCTGATTCTGTTAGCTGAAGATAACGAAGCTAATATCAACACCATCTCTAGCTACCTAGAAGCCAAAGGCTATCGTGTCCTCATGGCAAAGAATGGCCAAGAAGCAATCGACCTCACCTATAGCCATCATCCCGACTTAATTATTATGGATATCCAAATGCCGCTTGTGGATGGATTGGTTGCAATTAAACAAATTCGTAAAACTCAGGAACTAGCCACCATCCCCATCGTAGCCTTAACAGCAATGGCCATGCTTGGCGATCGCGAAAGATGTATCGCCGCTGGCGCTAATGAATATGTGGCTAAACCAATTAAACTCAAACAACTCACAGCAATGATTGAGCAACTTTTAACTATTAATTGACCGAAGAAAGGCAGAGGCTAGTAGGCAGTAGGCAGAAGGGAGAAATTATATTTTGCCCTCTGCCTAACGCTCCTGCATCATTAACGTACTTCTATTTTCTTAAAGTATTATTCATTCTTAATTGCCGTTTTTCTTATTAACTAGCCGTCATGAACTGCGTACAGCAAAACAAATGAAAAATTGATTCATCCCCCTTGCTCCCTGCTCCCTGCTCCCTGCTCGCCTGCTTTTTCAAGTCAGCTAATCACGAGAAAATCACACAACCAAACATGAAAATCTCTTTCCCCTAGCCCCGACAATCTGTCACCCGATTTTTCAAATTTGTATTAGTAGTCTTGTGATGTTTTAAAATAAAAGTAGTTACACCAACTGTTACCAGTTGGCTCGCTTCATCCTTACACCTCGACCGAGCGATCGCTTATGAATTTTTCGTCAGCGCGACAATATTTTTATCAGGAGATTCAGCAGCCTGACGAGCATATCAACCTGGTAAAAGCAGCTTTATATATTGCACAGGAAGAATATCCTCACCTCGATCCCGAAGAATATCTCAACGCCTTCGACACAATGGCAGCAGAACTACAAGAACGCTTGCCGGAAACATCCTACCCCCTGCGGATAATTCAAAGTATCAATCAATATTTGTATGCTGACTTAGGATTTACTGGCAATAAAGTAGACTACTACGATCCGCGTAATAGCTTTTTAAATGATGTTATTGACCGCCGATTAGGGATTCCCATTACCTTAGCTCTAGTTTATATAGAAATTGCCCGCCAAATTGATTTCCCAATGGTAGGCATAGGAATGCCGGGACATTTCCTCATCCGTCCCGATATTGCCGAAATGGAAATTTTTGTTGATGCTTTTCATCAAGGTGAAGTTTTATTCGCCCAAGATTGCGAAGAAAGACTCTCACAAATGTTTCAACAACCCGTACAGCTACAACCAGAATTTTTAGCTCCAGTCAGCAATCGGCAATTTTTAGCCAGAATGCTGACCAACTTAAAATTTATTTATCTGAAAAAACAAGAGCTAGAAAAAAGCCTAGCTACCGTAGAAAGAATTTTACTATTATTTCCTGGTATCAGTGTAGAACTACGCGATCGCGGCCTGATTTACTATCAACTCGGCCACTACCCCCAAGCCGCCGACGATCTGCAAACCTACCTCACCAAAGTCCCTGATGCAGAAGACTCCATCGCTATTCGCCGCTTACTAACTGAATTGGGAAGATGAAAAAACACAATGACTGATGACTGATGACTGATGACTGTACGGGCGGGTTTACAGAGATCCTCAAATATCCATAACGATCTTTCATAAACCCGCCCCTACTAACAACTGACAACTGACAAATGTACGGGCGGGTTCACGGATATCTTCGCCGATCAACGATGATCTTTCATAAACCCGCCCCTACTAACAACTGACAACTGACAAATGTACGGGCGGGTTCACGGATATCTTCGCCGATTAACGATGATCTAAATAAACCCGCCCCTACAAACAACTAATAACTGACAACTGACAACTGACAACTGACAACTGACAACTGACAATTAACGATTATCCAATCCTTCCGCCACTCGCTTGAGACGGTAGAGTTGAGCTTGCATATCTTGTTTTGTCCAAGATGCAGCAAAAGTATTAAAACCCCAACTTACTAAGGGGTTAGGAATATCGAACTCAAAACGGTTTAATAACTTTGTTCCCCCAGAGATGGGTTGACATTCCCAGCGATCGCGTCCTTGAAAAAATCCTTTAAAACCCCAAACCACTAAACCTGGTTGACGTTCTACAACCACAGTGTTCAATGTCGGTTGAATCACCGGAATTTGAATAATAAACCGACTTTGGCTACCTACATCTGTACTCCAGACTTTACCCACAGCTTCGCACCGTAAAACTGGATTCAGCCATTGATGCATCAGCCCTAAATCAGTAATACAATGCTCTACCACCGTAGCTGGAGCATTAATTTGAATCGATTGTTCCAAAACTTGGGACATTCTACTAGGAAATAAAAACTTAAAGATTTACTCTGGATTTATTGTACGGGCAGCGGAAGGAACACATCTTATTGCCCAATGAATTTTTACATAGCCCTTTCCTAAATTGATTGTCCCAGGTTCCAGGTTAGTTAAGATCTGCTGTGCCCTCTACTTTACTTATAGCTAGCTAAAAACACGCACCGCCATGTAAAATTTGTTTGAGTTAGAGAAAACAATATCACACCAAACCTTTAGCTTTTTTAAGAAAATTATGGTGCAAATTCCTTCATCCCCTTCTGAGATTGAAGCTCAAGCTACTAAAGCTGCTGCTGGATTTCATACAGACACAGTTGCATCAGAAACAGTTTCAGATTTTGAGTTTCTCTTTACCAGAGCCATAGAATTTCGCCAAGAAACTATTTACTTCATCATTGTAGACCGTTTTTTTGATGGAGATCCGAGCAACAATGCAGGTGCTCATCCAGAACTTTATGACCCCACAAAACAAAAATGGGGTAAATATTGGGGTGGAGATTTACAAGGAATTATTGACAAACTAGATTATCTGAAAAACCTGGGTATTACAGCTATTTGGATTTCTCCTTTATTTGAGCAAGTAGAAGCATTACAGTTTGATAATGCTGCCATGCATGGCTACTGGACAAAAGATTTTAAACGGATTAATCCCCGTTTTTTAGCACCTCATGAAGAAAATTCTTTATTTAAAAGTAGCACCTTAGACAAATTAATTGCCGGCTTACATGAGCGTGGTATGAAATTAATTTTAGATATTGTATGCAATCACAGCAGCCCCGATGTTAACGGCGAAAAAGGTAAACTTTACGAAGATGGCGTATTAATTGCCGATTACTATAATGATATAAATAATTGGTATCACCATAATCCAGAAATTACCGATTGGGAAGATGAATACCAATTGCTTTATTACGAAATGTCAGGATTAGCAACTTTTAATGAAAGTAATCCTGATTACCGAAATTATATTAAAACTGCAATTAAACAATGGTTAGATAAAGGAGTAGATGCTTTACGAGTTGACACAGTAAAGCACATGCCTATTTGGTTTTGGCAAGAATTTAATAGCGATATTCAAACTCATAAACCATCTGTATTTATTTTTGGCGAATGGGGTTTTAGCAATCCCAAAAAGCAAAGTTCTGTTAAATTTGCCAATGAGTCGGGAATGTCAATTTTAGACTTTGGCTTATGTGAAGGAATTCGCCAAGCTTTAGCCTACAATGCACCCGGAGGATTTCATTTAGTTCAAGATATATTCAATCTTGATTATCTTTACAATACCGCAACAGAATTGATTACCTTTATTGATAATCATGACATGCCGCGCTTTCAAAGCTTAAACCCCAATCCGCAACAGCTGCGGTTAGCAATGGCGTTAATTATGACTAGTCGCGGTATTCCTTGTATTTATTATGGAACAGAGCAATATCTCTACAATAATATTAATGGTGGTAATGATCCTTATAATCGTCCAATTATGGAGAAATGGGATACAGATACTCAACTTTATCAAGATGTTCAATTATTATCTAAATTACGCCGCTTAAATCCTGCCGTTTCTTTGGGGAGCCAAAAACAGAAATATATTACAGATAATATCTATTGTTATCTCCGCAGCTATCGAGATTATCGTTGCTTTGTCGCGATGAATAAAGGAGACACAGTTACTATTAACGTAGACAATACAGAATTAGAAGATGGCGAATACAACTGTATAGTCACTCAACGGCGAATTGAAGTTAAAAATGGCAAAATTTTTGGTTTAAAGCTACATTATCAAGAATTAATTGTACTTAGTTATTTAGGCGAGCGAGTTAAAGGCAAAACAATTGTCAGGGCACAGGTAAATGGTTTGAGAACTCAACCTGGTGATACTGTTGTAGTTACAGGCGATTGTCCAGAATTAGGCAATTGGGATATTAGCAAAGCCTACGCCTTAGAATATATCAATGAAAATACTTGGTTTGGCGAAATACCCTTTAATGAAAGCGCAGGTAAAGCAATATCTTATAAATATGCTCTCTGGCGACAAAATCAACCAGCTGTGCGTGAAAATCTCGTAAGCCGTCGCTGGATTTTAGCTGATAAAGGTACAGTTAAATGGCGTGATATTTGGGCGAGTTAAAAGTGCGATCGCTTTTATTCTTTGATGGTGCTATATTTTGCTATTGGGCATTGGGCATAGGGTATTGAGTATTTAGTTACCTCCTCTACCCCCTACCCCTCTGCCTGCATAGTGATTGGTTATTTTTTTAATTGGACGGACTTCATAGGAGTCATGAGTTATTGACAATTACCAAACATTCATTATTCACTTTACTAAGCATGTCGGAGAAGGCGGGCGTATATTTACCATCGGCATCGACAACTTTACGCAGTGTATAATCTCCCAACCCGGAGAATCTGCCGAAAAAAGTATTTTTACGATACCAAATCTCACCATTGGGAGAATTCTCGTCTTTGATCATTGTAAAATTTAAGATCCAGTTGGGAATTTTTAAGCCAAAAGCATAAGCAATGATTTGCGATCGCTGCAAAGTTTCATCTTCAAATTGAACTTTGTAGCTAAATCGAGATATTTGCGCACCAATTAGTAATAGCCAACCAGCAAAGGAATTATGAAAAGTCCACTGTAAGGGAGCAAACACAGGAAGAAATAAGCTCAAGTCTTGGGTGTCCCATTCTACGTTGTAAAATGTGATGCAATCATCAGGTAAAGGATTGCCATCCATGAAGAATACACCCTGAAGAATTGCGGGTAATTTTGTTTCTACAGTCGGAATCATCCAAGTAGCAATATTGTTGAGTTGCTTTTTTTCGATAGGTTTAATCATTAGTTCTTTCCCGTGTATAAAATAGGATGTGGGTTTGAGAATTAGCCTTATCAAGGTGAGCGATAAAATTTATTTTTCCTCTCTGTGTTCTCTGCGTTTCTGTGGTTGAAAATTTCTTTATTTAACCGCAGAGGCGCAGAGAAGATAGAGGAAGAGATAACTGAAGAATTCATGGGCGAGATGTTCTGCTTCACCTTGAAAATACTAATACCAATTCGCTATAATGCACTAAATATTTATTTAATTAACCGCCCTTCGGGTTCAGCAGTTCCTCATGGGGGAAACCCCCAAGAACGGACTGCTTCACCAAGTACGCCAAGTACGCCAAGAAAAAAGAAGCATTTATTAAGTGCAAGTTTATAGAGAATTGGTAGAAGGTTTATGCAAGAAAGTTATTTCCTCGCTATTGATGGGTAAAGCCTTGTAGGATTAAATTATTAGGAGTCACAGCAGTGACTTTTTCAAAATCCCAATTTACTTCTGTAATTGAGTTCCATTGATAATTTTTCAACAAATAGAAACAGAACATTTGAATGATGCCAATAGATAAGGATTTACCCGGACAAGCTCGTTCATGTCCTTCGCCGTTCCAAGATAAAATATCAGAGAAATCTCGCGTTACGTCAAAATTATCTGGATTTTGATATCTGTTAGCATCGCGATTAGCACTAAAGATAGAACCGAGCAAGCGAGTACCTTTTTGGAATGGACATTGTTTTCCACCAATTTCTACTGTGCCTTTGTCTGTGGTGAGTTGACTCACAAATCGCACTGGGGGATAAAGACGAGAGGTTTCAAAAATTACTTTATGAATGAGTGTTGACTGTTCTAAAGCGTAGCCGCTAGGACTATTCTGTCCATCCCAAACACGATTAATCTCTGTTAATACTTCATCTCTTAAGGTATCATTCAAGCAAAGAATACCAATTACAGAACCTAACAGCGCACTGGTTCCCGCAGTACCAGCGATATGAATCATATCAAATAAGCTGTTAGCAATTTGGTGTTCGTTCAGCCGATATTGGGCAGCAATTTGCATATATAATGCCCATTTGGGAGATTGTTTATATCGCTCAATTAATCGCTGACGATGGCGAATATTTGGCCCTGTTTTAGAAAATAGAAGATACTTGCTAACAAAAGTTGGTAAGGATGAAAGAACCAACCCTTTAATATAAGCGTTTGAAGCAGTGATTTCTTCCTCAGATAAAGAAATCTGAAAAACAAGTTGGTGCAAAATATCCACCATCATTTTTGGCAAATCATTGCCAATATGTAATTGATTTTTTCTAGCTGCTTTTGCTAGGGATTGATCAACTAATTGTCCTAACAATTCTGCTTGTGCATATGGATCTGGTAATGCTTGTAAGAAGACAGCACGCACTCCTGTATGTTCGTTACCATTCATTCCTAAGCTCAAGGGGTTATTGAGCATGTAGCTAGAAGCGTAAATTCTAATAATCCCTAAATCATTACCCCGCAATTGTGGCTCGACATGCATCAAATCTCTGACCAAAGAGTGAGAAGCGTGCATAATTGCGTGATCTACTGCAAAGTATTTGTCGCCAATATTTTCCCGGCGGATATTAAGAAAGTCTCTCCAGGCTTTGAGTAAGATAAAGCCATCCTGATAATACATAATCAAGCGGAGGAACTTGCCAATGGGACTGTTATAACCAACTTTGGCAAGCCAACGTGAAAGTCGAATTTGGCGTTTGTGGCCTTTAAGGATTTTATCTTTAGTTTCCATAATTTTCTCCAATTAGAATTGGGTATGGGGCATGGGGCATGGGGCATTGGGCATGGGGTATAAAGAATGATTTATTATTTCTTTTCTGCTTCTTGGACTGAGAGGATGTTTTAAAAGTCTTGGGCGATGTAGTAAATTTTGTGAGATTCCCCTGTTTCAGGGAGTTAGGGAAATGAAAAATTATTTAAATCATAGCCAATCACTTTTAAAACAACCTCTGAGTATTGAATGAGCAAGAAAAAGGATAAATAATCAATTACACAGCCAATAAAGCACAAAGTCTGAACAGAGGTTTCCTCCGTTCAGACTTTGTTAGAAAATAACTATCCCTCAGACTTAAAATTCACCTGCTAAGGCATCAACACACCTTTCGCACAATAGAGGATGTTCTTTTGATTCTCCTACATGAACTGAATAATTCCAACAGCGATCGCATTTTTCGCCATCGGCATTGACTACACCAATAGCCCAAGTATCTGATTGTAGGTTATATTTCAATCCTTCTAAGGCTGCGGGTGTGTCTAATACTTCCACTTGGGAGGTGATGAACAAATAGCGGAGTTCATCGATACCGTTACCTTTGACTGGGTTCAGTACTTTTACAGAAGCGCGTAAATTCTCGTCATTGATATATAGCAGAACTTTGGCTTCTAAGGAAGAACCGATTAACTTTTCAATTCTGGCTTGTTCTAATACCTTATTTACCTCAGTACGCAGTTGGCGGATTTGTTGCCAGAATTCGGCAATGGCAGGATTTTGCCATTCTGCTGCTAATTGTACCCAACCAGCTTCAAACACCGATTTATATGGTGTTTTGTAAGGGAGATGTTGCCAAATATCTTCAGCTGTGTGACACAACACAGGAGCGATCGCTCGTGCTAAATTCTCTAAAGCTATCTTCAGCACTGTTTGACAACTGCGACGGCGGAAACCATCAGGGGTGCTGATGTACAGTCTATCTTTGGCAGCATCGAGATAAAAGTTGGATAAATCCACGACGCAGAAGTTTTGCACTGTTTGAAAAAAGCGGAAGAATTGGAAGCTGTCAAAGGCTTCTGTAACTTCCTGAAATACTTCTGTCATCCGATGCAGCATATAGCGATCGAGTTCTGGTAATTGGGCGAAAGGTACTGCATCTTTTTCGGGGTCAAAATCATGCAAGCTACCCAACAAGAACCGCGCAGTATTGCGAATTTTACCCCTGACATCATTTAGCTGCTTGATGATGTTGTTACCGATACGCACATCGGAGGTGTAATCGACAGAGGAAACCCACAACCGCAATACGTCAGCACCGTATGGCGGTTCTTTTTTCTGGTCTTTACCGCCAACAATCATCACTTGGGGGTCTACCACATTCCCCAGTGATTTACTCATTTTTCGCCCTTGTTCATCCAGAACAAAGCCATGAGTTAAAACAGTTTTGTAAGGTGCGCAATCATTCACCGCCACACTGGTAAGCAAACTTGACTGGAACCAGCCGCGATGTTGATCGGAACCTTCCAGATACATATCTACAGGGTAGCCTAATTGCGATCGCTGTTTAGCCACAGCCGCCCAAGAAGAACCAGAATCAAACCACACATCCATTGTGTCTGTACCTCGGCGGTAAGACTTGCCATTATTGCGGTATTGTTCGGGTAACAATTCCTCTATCGACAATTCCCACCAAGCATCAGAACCCTTTTCAGCAATGATTGCTTGAACGTGGTTGATAGTTTCTTCTGTTAGCAGGGGTTCCCCGGTAGCTTCATCGTAAAATACAGGAATGGGCACGCCCCAAGCCCGCTGACGCGAAATACACCAATCAGAACGTTCCGCCACCATTGGCGTGATGCGGTTTTCACCTTGGGCGGGAATCCATCTTACAGAAGCGATCGCTTTTAGTGCTTCTTCTCTAAATCCTTCCACCGAAGCAAACCACTGTTCCGTCGCGCGGAAAATCGTCGGTTTTTTCGTCCGCCAGTCGTAAGGATATTTGTGCTGATAAGGTTCTTCCTTGAGTAAGGAACCAGCCCCAGATAAGGCATCAATTACCGCCTGATTTCCATCACCCAGCACATTTAACCCAGCAAACTCTCCCGCTTCTTGGGTAAAGTTACCGTTATCATCCACTGGCGCGAGAATCGGCAAACCATAACGCTGACCGACAATGTAGTCTTCTTGACCGTGACCTGGGGCAGTGTGTACCAACCCAGTACCGGACTCAGTGGTAATATAATCGCCGCCAATCACAACTGGGCTTTCCCGGTCATATAAGGGATGACGGTAAGTAATATGTTCTAATTCTTGCCCTTTAAATGTGGATTTTACTGTTAAATCAACGCCCAAAGTCGCCGTTAACCGTTCCACCAAATCAGCCGCGACAATTAGGTATTTAAAATTACTTTGAGTTTCTGCATCTGGGCGTGAAACCTCCACCACAGCATAATTCAAGTCAGCATTTACCGCTACCGCCAAGTTACCGGGAATTGTCCAAGGTGTAGTTGTCCACACAGCCACACCCAAATCTGGTAAATATTCTCCTAGCAATGGTTGAGCAGATTCAGAAAGACTGGTGACAGGGAAAGCTGCATAGATACTGCGAGAAGTATGACCTTCAGGATATTCTAATTCCGCTTCCGCCAAAGCCGTCTTGGAGCTAGGACTCCAATGTACTGGCTTCAAGCCGCGATAAATGTAACCTTTTAACACCATCTGCCCGAATACGCCAATTTGCGCCGCTTCGTATTCCGGCTTCAAGGTTAAATAAGGATCTTCCCAATTTCCCCAAACACCATAACGTTTAAAACTTTGGCGTTGCGCATCTACTGTAGTCAGGGCAAATTCCTTGGCTTTTTGCCGCAGTTGTAACGGCGTGAGGTTTTGCCGTTCTGCGGATTTCATATTCTGCAAAACTTTCAGTTCAATTGGCAAGCCGTGGCAGTCCCAACCAGGCACATAACGCACCTTCCGCCCCCGTAGCAGTTGGTAACGGTTAATAATATCTTTGAGAATTTTATTTAAGGCATGACCAGTATGTAACGAGCCGTTTGCGTAGGGAGGCCCATCATGTAGTATAAATAATTCGCCGGGGTTATTTTCACTGAGGCGATCGTAAATTTTATTGTCTTCCCAAAACTTTTGGATTTCCGGCTCACGCTTGAGTGCATTTGCCCGCATATCAAAATTAGTTTTAGGTAGATTTACAGTATCTTTGTAGCTTCCAGTTTCGGTCACAGTTTCATGCCTAGAATTTAGTTGTGCAGGATTTATAAATTATAGAAGATGGAAGGCAGAGGGCACACTCCGGCTACTCAACTGCTGTACAGAGTCCAAAATCAGCGACAAGTTTTGTTGAGTGCGTTATGGACTTTTAGTCCTAACACCAATCGAAACAGTTACGGCATCAAAGTATCAAAACGCCTACAATAGTGATAAGTTGTTTAACAAACAGCATAAAGTTTGTCAGTTAGACATATATTTCTAAATAAATAATGGCTTTTAGCTGTTAGGGAATAAAGAATGAAAAATTATCTGTAACTATCAAAAAAATAAAACTTTTGTTAATTAACTATTAACTATTAATTATTAACTGAAATGCGTAATTTTCTCCAACAAACCTTTGCCAGCTTAGTTGGCAGCTTACTCGGACTGATTATTTTTAGTGGCATCAGTGCCACTGGACTATTATTAATATTGTTTGCCGCAGCTAGTTCTAGCGATTCCGGGCCGGAGGTAAAAGATAAGTCTGTAGTAGTTTTTGACTTATCAATGAACATCACCGATGGCGAACCCAATGCCGATCCTATATTTCAAAGAGCGCTATCAGGTGTAGAAGAAAATAGAATGGGACTGCGTCAAGTTCTGGAGACTGTAGAAAAGGCGCAGCGCGATCCGCGAATTGTGGGTATCTACTTGGATGCGACGCGCACCGACGCAACTAATAGCGCCGGTTATGCATCCTTAAAAGAAATCCGCCAAGCACTAGAGAAATTCCGGGCGGCAGGTAAAAAAGTTATCGCCTATGGTAAAGACTGGGGCGAACGCGAATATTATCTCAGTTCAGTAGCAGATACGGTTGTATTGAATCCGCTGGGAATGATGGAAGTCAACGGTTTAAGTTCGCAACCGATGTTTCTTGCAGGTGCGTTAGAAAAGTTTGGTGTTGGCGTTCAGGTTGTGCGCGTGGGCAAATTTAAAGGTGCAGTCGAACCGTTTATCTTGACCAAATTGAGTCCAGAGAACCGCGAACAAACACAGAGATTATTAAACGATGTTTGGTCAGAGTGGCGCAATGCAGTCGGTGGAAGTCGGAAAATTGCCCCACAAAAATTACAAGCGATCGCAGATAATCAAGCAATATTAGAAGCATCGGCAGCTAAATCTAGGGGTTTGGTAGACCGGGTAGCTTATGTTGATGAGGTGGTTAACGACCTGAAAAAGTTAACCTCTAGCGATAAAGATGATAAAACCTTCCGGCAAATTAGTATAAATCAATATGCCCAAGTGCCTGCAAAATCTGTCGGGCTAGGACGCAAATCGAAAAATGAAATTGCTGTAGTTTATGCCGAAGGCGAAATTGTTGATGGTAAAGGTGGCGATGGGGAAATTGGCGGCGATCGCTTTGCTAAAATCTTCAACAAATTAAGGCAAGATGATGATGTTAAAGCCGTAATTTTGCGCGTTAACAGTCCTGGCGGTAGCGCCACAGCCGCCGAAGTTATGCAGCGGGAAGTCAAACTCACTCGTCAGGTTAAACCAGTCGTTGTCTCAATGGGAGACATGGCTGCATCTGGTGGTTATTGGATTGCTAGCGACTCCAACCGAATTTTTGCTGAACCCAACACAATTACAGGTTCCATTGGTGTATTTGGCTTACTCTTTAACGGACAAAAGTTAGCCAATGACAACGGTATTACTTGGGATTCCGTGAAAACTGCAACCTATGCTGACGTTCAAACCGTATCTCGCCCCAAATCGCCCCAAGAGTTAGCAATTTACCAACGCAGCGTCAACAGAATTTACAATCTATTTCTTAATAAAGTTTCCCAAGGCCGGAAACTGCCAGAATCAAAAGTAGCAGAAATTGCCCAAGGTAGAGTTTGGTCGGGTACAGCCGCCAAAGCAATTGGTTTAGTTGATGAAATTGGTGGTTTGAACACTGCTATAGAATATGCTGCTAAACAAGCCAAGCTAGGAAAAGATTGGCAAATTAAAGAATATCCTCAAAACAGCAGTTTTGAAGAACGCTTTTTTGGCATATCTACTGAAGAAACAAAAAGTGTTTTAGGAATGAAAGCCACACAAATCAAGCCATCAAATCCCCTGACGGCTGAATTTCATAAACTGCAACAGGAATTAGCAACTCTGCAAAAGATGAACGATCCCCAAGGGGTTTACGCACGCTTACCCTTTAACCTCAAAATTGAATAAAGTTCTCCTAAAGATTACCAAACCCATAACTCATCGGGGCGAGGTAATCCCACCCCTTCCCGACAATTTGGAATAATTTATTTTTTGGATTTCCCTAATTTTGAGGGCTAAAGTCCTGACTACAGAATTAAGAAGGACATGCAGCCTAATCAGAAGATTCTGGTAATCTTGAGTATTGAGGGCGACAGGGGCTACCGAGACAAACTTGCCCTGATGGCATATTACTAAAAACACTGCTACGAGCGCCAATTACAGCATTCGCGCCAATTTCTACTCCTGGCCCGACAAAACAATCCGCCGCTATCCATACTCCATTACCGATAGTAATGCTAGCTGTTTTCAACCCAAACGCAGGGTCATGGATATCATGGCTACCAGTACAAAGATAAGATTTATGGGAAATTACGCAGTGTTGACCGATAGAAATGCGATCGAGACTATATAAAACTACATCATCACCAATCCAACTATAATCGCCAAGAGAAATTTTCCAGGGATAGGTGAAACGGGCTGTAGGGCGGATAAATACGCCTTTGCCAATCTGTGCCCCAAACAGCCGTAGTAATACACAACGGAGATTATTTAATGGTTGGGGAGTCAGAGGAAAAGCGATCGCCTGCACAAACCACCACAGTAAAATATACCAACTCGGCCGCCCACGATCAAACCACGATTGATCGTACTTGCGTAAATCTACAAAAGGTTTGTCATTAGTCATTAGTCAGTTTTCTGTGTTGGTTTCTTGTCTCCCTGCACTTATTCCTCGCCCCTTAAGTGGCAGTTTGCTCAATTTCTGGTGTTAAAGATGATGGTAAAGGTTGAGATTTTTCCGTATTTAACGTACCGCCATAATCACGTAATTCGTAGAGTTTTACGCTTATTTGATATTCATATTGACTTAAGAGGCGTCCATAAATATATCCAGCTTTGCCATCTAAAAAACCCCGCTGAATAATGTAGAATAAAATGAATCTTAATAAAGGTTTAAATGGCAAACGTACCCATAATTTTTTTAAAAAGCGTTTGCGTTGTACAGCATCACCAAAGAGATTTGCACCAATAGTTCCACCTTCATCTCTATTAGTGAGCAGATTATAATAAACACGAGCTTCCCAATTGGAATAACGATTATGTCTTTCTAACCAGTGGTAAAGGTCGCGGAAATCTTCATGCAGCATATCGTTTTTGAGATAACCGACTTTTCCCTGTAAAACTACATGTTCGTGAACTTCGTTGTCACCAGTGTTGGGAATGTCTTCTGTATGGAGATTTTCGTAACGACCTTGTTTATGCTTAAATAAACGCAGATTCCAATCAGGATATTTGCCACCGTGACGAATCCATTTACCTAAGAAGAATACACGGCGGTTGAGATAATAACCAGTGTATTCATCATTTTTAATTACTTGAGAAATCTCTTGCCACAATTCGGGCGTAATTCGTTCATCGCAATCGACAATTAACACCCATTCATTACGAAAAGGTAGATTTTCCAAAGACCAGTTTTTCTTCTTCGGCCAGCTACCATTAAATTTGAATTGCACGATATGAGCATCAAAACTTTCAGCAATAGCGATACTATTATCTTGACTTTGGGAATCAACTACAAAAATTTCATCAGCCAACTGAAGACTAGTTAGACAAGCAGGTAAATTTGCTTCTTCATTTTTGGCAGGAATTAAAACAGAAACTGGAATTTTAGATGACATACAAAATTTTCTATAGATTTTTTATGAATAAATGCAGATAGCAGAAGTATTTATACCGTAACCAGAAGCAAGATTAGTTGTTTTAAAATATAGGAGAAAAAATAAAACACCAAGCAGAATTGAAGTTGAAGTAACTTGAATTACTGAGGTGTCTAAATTTCCGTAATTTTCCTTCTATCTCCTGGCTTCTGTTTCCTATATTCTGCAATAAATTTAGATAACATTCCTTGAATAGCAGCATTTAAATAACCAATTTGACCATAGGCATAAACAAGTTTGTCAAAGCGTTCTGCTGGATCTAAGAAATGTTGTAATGCCTTATATAAACCCCTGATAAATCTTTCGCTACCCCATTGTAATTGGCTGATACCTGCTTTACCAGTAACTTGTTCGCGATAACATTCGCTAATACCTTGCCACCAACCTCGTTTAAGAAACCAAGCACGATTTAAACGTTCTGGTGCAACATTATGAGCTACTAGCGCCTCTGGAAGATAAGCGACTTGCCATCCTTTTTGGAGGGCGTATTCTGTCATTTGTAGTTCTTCATTTGATAATAAATTTTTCCCCACTCTGCCAAGATGGGGATCAAAACCGCCAATCTCTGTTAAAAAAGAACGGCGGAGCGAATAATTTAAGCCTCTAGGAGTTAAACCAGGCTGATGAATATAAATTGTGTTGTCCCCTAAATCGTATGCACCCAAGTTAGCAGCTAATCCAGGAGATAACCATTGTGGTTGGAGAATGTTTTGCGGCCATAAAAGGGTAACTTTACCACCAGCGATCGCTAATTTTGGGTTATTTTCGTAGGCATGATACAAAACTTCCAACCAGCGATCGCTCGCCACTGCATCATCATCTAGATAGGCGAGAATTTCCCCACTAGCAACTTTTGCGCCGGTGTTACGGGCTACAGATAAGCCTAAAATTGGTTCAAAGACATATTTGAGACGGGGATTGCTGGCTCTTTGGGCTACAACTTCACAAGTGCGATCGCACGATCCATTGTCTACTACCACCACTTCAAACTCAGCTGCAAAATCCTGCGCCAACAGACTATCAATTGCTGCACCTAAATAGGTGTCTCGATTGTGAGTGCAAATAATGGCAGAGATTTGAATAGCTGGCATAGGTAGCAATTGTGGATGTGGTTTTGATTGCGCTTCCCTAGGGGAGGCTACGCGAACATATATTAATTGTCATTTGTTACTGATCAGTTGTTTGGCAAAAAGTTTAATACTCTGTCTTGTGATAGACAGCTTAAAAACATCTTTGCTATTGACCACTGACCACTGACAACTGACAAGATTAAATATTTACCTAATGCCTGCTAATCTATCCCAAAAATTACAGACTCACCAACCGAGTTTCTTCGGAAATAATCTTGAGAACTTCAAGTTTGTTGAATATGACTGTGTAAAATCACCAGAGTTTCAGCTAGTTGTCCCAGGCGGGTTTCCAGGTATTGCTTGCGCCCTAACAGTTGGCGCAACTTCTGGTAACGCGCGATCGCCATACTTACAGTTGCCACTTGATCTGGAGGACAGGGACGTGTCCAAACTTTACCGGCATCATCTACACCACAAAGGCGATAACCTGTCCGGGCTGATTGAGATAACTTGGCATTTGTGGCACAAATTTCTTCTACATAATCCATGAGGCGATCGACTTCTGCATGGCGTAAGGTGGCTTTTCCTCCCTGTTCTGTTTCCTTGGGATTGGATTCTAACCAACCATTGACAATCGGCCCTTCTAAATAAACGTCTTGAATTTGCTTGAGGATGCTTTTGAGTTCTTTCTCCCATCCTACAACCTGTTCTTCAATTTCCTTGAGCAGGTTCATTGCCAATCCTGGATTGGCTGCGTGACGGTGGTTACTAAAGGTAGGGGTTTTAAATTTAGGTAGGCTAGGTGTTTTACCACCAGTTTCTTGTGTCGTAAAAGCCTGTACCCCCTGATGGTGAGAAAATACTTGCTCAGCGTCAGAAAAATTACCCTGGGGATCTGCACTTAAATCGATTGTTGCTCCTTGTGTATTTAGCTCCTCTGATGATGGAGTTGCATCACTATCTTGAGATTCCGTTGCCCCAACGCTGATTCTAAAGGAGAAAGGCCGCTTTGGCGAAGCCCCTGCTTCAGCATTGTCGGCGGCAGTTTTAGTCCCTAAATCGTGTAGAGTTGCCTCAATACGTTTCCAGCCTGCTTTCATAAAAATATCCTGAAATTTGCTGTCCCCAGTAGTGTTAAATAATTCAGAATGGGGTTGTTGGGATTTTTGGCTTATGCCAATTGTGCATCAATGATGCTGGTGCTAATTTTATCTCTTAAAAGATATTTAAAACCAACAATCTCATCCCGCAAGGTAAAAATTAAGTTTAGACATTGTAACCCATATCAATTAGACAGCGTAAGGACAGGGCTTTGGGTAAAGTTATCTTAGTCACAGGGCCAGCTAGATCTGGTAAAAGTGAATGGGCAGAAACTCTCGCTATGCAGTCACAAAAGGCGGTTGTGTATGTGGCAACAGCAGCAGAATATCCTGGTGATGAAGAATGGCAAAAACGCATTCAAGCACACCAAAATCGGCGTCCCCAGGATTGGTTAACCCTGAGTGTACCTATGGAACTATCTGCGACTTTAGCCGCAGCCACACCAAACACCTGCCTTCTAGTTGATTCTTTGGGCACTTGGGTAGCTAATTTTTTAGAGGAAGACGAAATTAGTTGGGACAACACCATAGCAGAATTGTTAGAAACTGTACAGCTGGTTGCGGCAGATATGGTATTTGTTGCGGAGGAAGTTGGTTGGGGTTTAGTTCCCGCTTATCCTAGCGGTCGGCTATTTCGCGATCGCCTCGGTTCTTTAGTCCGGCAATTGGGAATAGTTTGCGATATTGTATATTTAGTTACTGGTGGTTATGTTTTAAATCTCAGCACTCTTGGTTCACCATTACCACCTATACGTGGTTGAGGAGGATAAGATACAACAACTGACAACTAACTATTGACCGATGTATCTAGCTTCTTAATGGTTTATTCAAGATTTAATGACCTAAAATTCCTAGCTTAAATCTAGAATTAACAGTATGGCAACTGAACAAGACGTTAAAAGATATTTAGCCTACTGGTTTCAGTTAGGCAAAAAAGTGTTCGTAGGCAATGGTAGGGCATATCTGTTGCCACAGCCAGTGCTACAAGGCGATCGCTATAGTCCAGAATTTGAAAACTGTTGGCAGGAAATTTACGCTCAGGCAAGTGAGTGTAATTTAGAAGGAACTGATGAAACTATAGGCGAATTACTGACGCCTGCATGGGAAATGCTTCCTTGTAGTCGTTGCAACATGCCAATAGCTATGCGCAATCTGGGAATGCCTGCTTTATACTGTCCCTGTAATAGTTTACCTACTTGGCCGAATACAGAACTACCATCACCGCGTAGCCCCATTAGTACTCAGGAGCAATTAAAAATTATTCGCGATCGCCTTTGGCAAAAGCAGGCTTCATCCAATGTCAACTCCTAAAAAATCACTGAATGAGCAGTCATAGGCTGATTTTTTCAGCCTCCTTATAATTAATGTTTGCTAGCTACCAGATTTAACCGCCGTCTCTAGAGAAATTACAGAATTGGGAAATTGGCGTTTTAAGGCAGGAAATACTGGACAGGGTGCTTGTTCTTGTAAATTCTCCGGTTTACTCCATGTAAAGGGTGCTTTTTGCGCAGCTGACATCCACAATAAGCGTTTGGCGCGTGTCATCGCTACATAAAGTAAACGGTACTCTTCAGCGGTTTTGAGATGTTTAGCGATTTCCCATGCTTGGTGAACTTCAGGTATACGCGATTGATTGTGTAAAGCAGCACGCACTTGCGCGCGAGCCACTTCTGATAAGGTAAAGTCACCTAAAAATTGGCTTTGTGGTGGAACCCAAAACCGACCAGGAATTAAATTTTCGTGGAGAAATGGTAGAAATACATAGTCCCAATCTAGCCCTTTGGCTTTGTGCATAGTAATAATTGTTAGCTGACCGGTACGGGTGTAACGTGCTTCTAAATCTTCGGTTTCTACCGCTTCAAATCGTTCGGAACTGACAATTTCACTTAAAGCTGACAGCATCGATCCCATTGAACTATTACCAGCTGTTTGCTGATTTACTCTTTCTGCTAATTTATCAGCAGTTGCTAGTTCGGCTTGGTCGTAACTTAAAACCAAAGCCAAAAAGGGAATTAATTGATAGATTGGCAGTTCTAACCGGGCGCGGAGTAAACTCCGACACAGGTGTGAAGATTTTTGGACTGTTTCTGATTGCGGTGCTGTTAAGGGGCCAGGGTATAAAAACTCTTCTGGTAAACTAGCAAGGGCGTTGAGGTCTTGGGTGGGAATTAGCTGGCGTTCTACCATAACCTCAAGGGCAGCTTTGAGATAATCTGGGGAATGGGGGCGATCGCAAAATTGCAATAAAGCTAAAATTTCTTGGGGAATCTGAGAACGGCGATCGCGTTCGCCTACATCATAAAGTGTAATTTTATGCTCTTTGCATATTGGTTCTAGCGCCTCAGCTAACCAGCGTCCTTGGCGATTTTCCCGGACTAACACTGCTGCACTTACCTTTGAGGGGTCTTCAGCAAATAAGTCAATCACCCGCTTAGACAGTAACTCTACAGTGTGATGAATATCGCGAGGAGTATAAAGTTCTAATCCCAATCCGACTGGTACGGGGTTTGCATCTTGTTGGGGATCGCCAGTATCCACAGGGCTGATTCTCTGGGGACGGAAGGGAAGGGAAGCTATAGAGTCATGGGATGACTGCTGCATCTTGACTCCGTAAAAACTATTGATCCATTCCAAGGTAAAGTTCGCCGCTGCAATAATAATTCGTGTACTCCGCCCAGCTCGATCCATTGTCGCCAATTTACGCAAGCGATCGCACTCTTCGCAAAATTGCCGAAAATAAATCGGATCGGCTGGGGTAAAAGTAGAGTTAATCGCTTGGTTCGGATCGCCAACTCGGACTAAATTAATCGGCGACTGCTGAGTACTAGGTGAAAAATTATCTCCCTTGTCCCCCACGTCACTGGCCAAAATCTCCAGCAATTTCGTCTGTAAAGGGCTGGAATCTTGCGCCTCATCTTCAAAAACGGCGAAAACTTGGTTTTGCTCAATACGGCGGGCGCTATCGTTATCAAGAACGCGCAAAGCAGCTAAAATCATATCGTCGTAATCGATAAAATCACGCGATCGCATTAAATTCTCATATTCTGCATACAAGCCAGCAGCTACATTTAAAATTGTGTATGGGTCTGTGGTTTGTTGACTCCAATTTCGTAAATCATCTGGTGATAAACCAGAACTTTTGGCTTCATGAATGACTGTAGTTGCTAAGTCTGGTAGAACTTCTGTTCTTAATACCGATTGACGACGTAATCTTTCTGTCTCTTCACCGTCAAATTGGCTACCTTCTAATAAACGTAAATAAGTACTTTGATTCTTGCTAATCCAATGTTCAACTGCTGTACGGATGAAGCGGTGACTTTGGTTAAGTGTAATTAATGTAACGTTTTCTAATTGCAATCCAGATAAATCCGGATGGCGACTAGCGATGTTTAAAGCTAAACCGTGTAAGGTATAAACGACAAAGCCAGTCTGGGGTAGAGATAAATCATCGCGTAAATATTTGCGGATTTTAGCTTTAATATTAGCAGCGGCAGAGCGTGTAAAAGTCACTACTACCAATTGGCGACGAGAAGCTTGGCGCGATTGGGCTGCATGTTCATACTGACGGGCGATCGCAATCGCCGCCGCCGCCGCCATACCCGTAGATTTACCAGCACCAGGGACAGCAGAAACAGCCAAGGGGCCAGCATACCAATCAGCCATTTGCTGTTGTCCCGGACGCAGACTATTGCGAATCCGGGCGATCGCTTCTTGGCGAAAGGTAGTAACAGGCGATCGCTCAGATAATTCTGGGTAAAGAGATTCTTGTGTCACTGTAGGAATAAAATTAGCGTCTGACATTATAGAATTTTTGACTGGAGACTTGGATCTAATTTCTCAACCGCAGACTTCACCAATCAATTAGTCAATAAATCTATCATGACCGAAAATTAATACAATTGTCCTACATTGAGACATAGGTTCATTGCAGTTTCGCCAATTTATTCACCGTCAACAGTCAACCGTGAAGCTGTTATTTATTTTTGGGAGTTTTCTTAAAGCATAATCAACCCCAACCTGACACCAACAGTCACAGCTTCCGTGCGGCTAGAGACAGCCAACTTTTGAAAAATAGATGAGATATGAAACTTTACAGTATGCTCAGAAATTTGCAATTGTTTAGCGATCGCTTTATTGCTTAAGCCAGAACCAAGCATTTCTAATACTTCAATTTCTCTTGGCGTCAAAGTAATTACGGGGTTAGTTGCCAATTTTTCCCGCATGGGTAGTAACGCTAAAAAATCTGGATGTAGCACCACTAAACCTTGAGCGATCGCGATCGCCGCAGCGATAATCTCTGACTCTGTACTGTCACCAGGTAATATCCCCCGGATACCAGAACGGATTGCAGCTTCTAAATCAATACTTTCTGGTGCTTCTGCGATCGTCAAGAATTCTACAGCATCTTGTTCCTGTTGAATCAGCAACAATTTTTCCCACATTGATCCTTGGGGATTGCTACCTAAATCTAGCAGCACTACATCAGGCTGTAATTGTCCAACTTCCTCGATCAAAGTATCTAAGTTAGCCGCACTTCCCACCACCGTCATCTGAGTACTTGCACTCCCAACAACAGCTGCTAAACCCACCCGCACCACAGGAGAAGTAGCAACGACCATCACCCGGATCATGTCGCCTCCACAGCCTGGCTTAACTTAGCAGCGAGGGTTGCTAATTCGTCGTTGAACTGCATAATTATTGTGGTATTCATCTTCATCAAAAGGTGGAGAGTATCAGAACAAACGACTATTGACTATCGCCCACCTCTTTTACCATGTCTCCCGCGTCTGTGATGGGAGTAAGCATCAGGTTTTTCTGCACCTTCTGGATGTGAGGATTGCTCAAATGGACGTTCGCCAACTGCGATCGCTATTTCCACTAACACTCCACCCCGCACTATTTGTACAGGGACAGTTTGACCGACGCGATCGCTACTATTAAGTAACGCCATCACATCACCAGTATCGTTGACAGTCATACCATCGAATTTTATCAATATATCCCCTAGCAGTACACCTGTATTGTCAGCGGGGCCTCCAGATTCAACATTGACCACAATTACGCCAGTAGTAGCAGTTAAATTTAAAGCTGTAATCAGATTATTTGGTAAGCGTACAGGTTGCATTCCCACACCCAAATAACCCCTTGCAATATGACCTCTCGCCAGCAATTGGTCAACCACACGATTAACTGTAGCTGCTGGGATAGTTAAAGCTGTCCCTCGCCTTCCTGATGTATTCATCCCCACTACATAACCAGCTGCATCTACCAGAGATCCGCCAGCAAAGCCTGGGTAAAGAGTAATATCCGGGCGGATGAATTGGTCAATATTACCGCCACTCATACTCCGCCATGCGCCACTAACTACACTGACAGCACCTAAAGCCGCCCGCAAGTCACCTTCCCTACTTCTAGCTATGCCTAATACCAAATTACCGACTTTTAGTCTAGAGGCATCACCGATTTTGGCTACAGGAGTTTCGACATTTTCTAGCTGGAATACCGCAACATCAGTGCTAGAGTCATGCCCCAGGTGTGTAGCAGCCACAGAACGACCATCGGCTAAAGTCACCGTAATTTCATCATAACGCCCCAGTGACTCATCGGAGGTCACAATAATGCCTTGACGCCAGTGAATCCCGCTAGGAGAAAACCTGGTACCAGCATTCACTGCAACTACAGCAATTCCCGCTTGTTCTACGGTATCAGCCAAACTATTAGACAATTCTAGTAATGAAGACATCTATGTTCACCGTCAGTTTTTTTAGATGCTCATATCCTGTCCTGTTTTACTCATCAATGACATCGGCAGAATGGGGAGAATCTATCCTAGAAAAATGGCTAGTACTGCTGTCTTGGAGTTGTCTACCTCATCCCCATCTTGTTCATGGTTGCTGACCATCGCTGCAACTTTCCTTAAGGATGCCTTCTGACTTTATTTATAAAATTTTGATTAGCATATATTTTCTATAAAGATTATAGATAAACCTGCCACATTTTATAGTCTTAACCTAAATTTAATCACAACAATCTCAGCCATATTTATGTATTTTGTATGTAAAAATGGCTAACTTTCACGCTCGCTTTATCGACTTGACAAAAATACCTATCTAACTGTAAATTTTAGTTTCTGTCTATATATTTCTGCAAAAATTTCCAAAGATTAGACATGTTAAAAATCTATTACTTATACCCTACAAGTAAATAAAATATCCATGTCACACACTTTGCTTCAACGTAATTAAACCAACCCTCATTTAGCTGGTTAGCGACTTGACATTAACATAATAATAGTGGTATTTTTTGCAAAATATTTCATTCTGCTCTTTCAGTTTCGGCAACTGGGACAATTGTTGTGAATTACAGAACAAGCAAGAATGTCCACCACAAAATCTAGCAATTTTCATGGTTCTTCATTACTGGTATAAACAATCCAGGCAGGCTTTGTAGAGTTTATTTAAAAAATGAAAGACGTACTATTATAAAGCATTTTTAAGCAATTTTTATAAAATTTTCGTGAGTAAAACTAACTTAAAAAAGTACGAATTAGCTATTAATTTATGTACATATACCAATAGTAGTATTATATTATTAGTATGCAATAAATAGCACAATCAGCTATTGTGGCTATTTATACATTATTTGTAGCCGTTACTGCTAGATTATCGAGGGTATAGCTTCCATACGGCTTCAGTGATAAATAACTAGTATTTCTTTTCATTTAAAGTTCCTTTTTGACAAACAGGCTGGCAGTTGACTCTTCTATTTTCCCAAGCAAGTAGTTGAGCAAGTTGACTGTGTTAATTGGGGTAGACTAACTGACTGACAGGTAAAAATTGATTTATGAACAATGGATTACATCCCGCTAAAAATGGATTGGTAGGCAAATCCCAGCTATCTTCGTTAAAATCACAATTTAATGTTGAATTTAATAGCAATTCTTCCGGATTTTTTTCCCAAATCCAAGCCAAAAAGGCTGATTACCAAGCAGTCAAGCAATCTTTATTTCAGCGATTTGCGAATCTTTCAATTAATCACAAGCAACTGATTGCTTTAACAGCATCGCAATTAATAGGTATTGGCTGTATCAGTATAGTAGGCAGAACTTTAATAACTAATAGTTTACAAAATATCTCTCTGGAGCAAGCAAAATCAGAGTTAGCGATCGCAGATATTAATTACAACAATAAAGTCAATCAAATGGCTTTAGGATTGATGGGTCAAGCTGAAAACCCCACACTTGTAAAAGCAGCGCTTTTACATTCATCAGGGCAAACTTTAAGCCAGGAATTACAAGCAGAAGTCAAGCAAATACTAGCTAGTCAAAGTCAGGTCAATAAAATTGAATATGTCACCTTAGTCGGGGAGAATTTTCAGATTATTGCCAATGCTAATACCAACCGCAATGGTGAAGTATTCAATCCTGATAATTTAGTTGGTGATGTTTTCACTAATCCCCAAACAATTAAAGCTAGCAGAACTATTAGTCTAGAAGAACTGAGTAAAGAATTACCCATATTACCTTCCGGTCTTAACAACCAAAATGCTTTGATTCGCTATACAGTAACACCAATCAAAAATCCTGACACCAAAGCAGTTATTGGCGCTTTAATTGCTGGCGATATTGTCAATGGTAAAGACCAGATTGTCAAAGATACATTAAAAGCTACTTCCGGGGGCTACAGTGCGGTTTATGTACGCCAACCCAACGGTGAATTCTCCCTAGCCACATCTTTAGATAAAGGTCAACAGACAAATATTAATCAAGCCCAAAGTAACGTTAAATTACCTCAACAAGACATAGCTTTATTGACAGCAGCAGCAAAGGCTAAAGGTACCCCAGTTACAGCCAAAATTAAATTAGGTAACCAAACTTATGCAATGGCGGCCCAAGCTGTACCCGATAAAATTCTGGAAACAGATGAGCAAGCCACCAATGTTTTTGATGAAAAATCTGTAGCTATTTTAGTTCGAGGAACTCCAGAAACAGCGTTAAATCAATTGTTAGCCAATAGTTTTTGGGTAGAAGTAGCCGCAATTAACATAGCGTTAATACTCATCATCTTCTGGACATTTATGTTAAAGCGGGGAATAGTCAACCCGCTCCAGCAGTTAGAGGAAACAGCCCAAAAATTTGCTCGTGGCGATCGCTATGCTCGCAGTGAGATTTTGACTAACGACGAAGTTGGGCAATTAGCTAGTACTTTTAATCGCATGGCAGATGCGATGACAGCGCAAGCAATTCGCCTAGAAAATAAAGCTCAATTATCAGAGCTAGTCAATGAAATTACTGCTAGTTTTCGTGGTTCCCTCAACACAACACACATCCTCAATGTAGCAGTCACCAGTATTAGAGAAGCCATTAACGCCGATCGGGTGCTGATCTATTGTTTTGACGAAAATTGGGTAGGTAAAATTATTGCTGAATCCGTTGATGATGATTGGTCTAGCACTTTAGGACAAGAGATTGCCGATCCTTGTTTTGCCAATGATTATGTTCAGAAATACCAGAATGGACGGGTACAAGCATTAGAAAACATTTATGCGGCTGGGTTAACAGATTGCCATATTAATCAACTAGAAAAATTTGATGTCAAAGCAAATTTAGTTGCACCCATTTTGCTAGACAATAAACTATATGGCTTGTTGATTGCTCATCAATGTTCTAGTTCTCGTAAATGGCAAGAATTAGAAATCGAATTGTTGAGACAGGTAGCAATTCCCGTAGGCTATGCATTAGAGCAATCCTATCTTCTAGAGCAAATAGACACCGCCCGTTTCCATGCAGAAACAGCTGTAATTGAACAACGCCAATACAACGAAGCTCTACAACAGCAAATCCTCACTCTTCTCAAAGATATTGAAGGTGCATCCCAAGGTGATTTGACTGTACGTTCGGAAGTGACAATGGGAGAATTGGGAACTGTCGCTGACTTTTTCAATTCCATTGTGGAAAGTCTCAGAGCCATTGTCACCAAAGTCAAAACATCTGCAATTCAGGTGAATACATCTATTAGCGAAAACGAAGTCGCCATTCACCAACTTGCCGATACTGTAGTCAAACAAGCAGATGATATCAGCTTGAGTTTAGTTAGTATAGACCAGATGAAGGACTCCATTACTACTGTTGCCGATCGCGCTAGACAGGCGGCAATAGTTGCCCACACAGCATCTGGTGCTGTCCAAGAAAATGGCAAAGCTATAGATCAGGCTGTACAAAATATCTTTAAATTGCGCTCAACAATTGGCGACACAGCTAAGAAAGTTAAGCGTCTGGGGGAATCTTCTCAACAAATTTCCCAAGTGGTTGCCTTGATCAATCAAATAGCTATGCAAACTAACTTTTTAGCAATTAATGCAGGGTTAGAAGCTACAAGATCGGGTGTTGAAGGCGAAGGTTTTGCGATGATTGCAGAAGAAGTTGCTGCTCTAGCTGCTAGATGTTCGGAAGCGACTCAAGAAATTACACAAGTTGTTGATAAAATTCAACGGGAAACCAATGAAGTTGTGACAGCGATGGAATTGGGAACTAATCAGGTAGTTGAAGGTACTACCATTGTGGAAAATGCTAAAAATTCCCTGAATCAAATTCTCCAAGTATCCCAACAAATTGATGATTTAGTCCAGTCAATTTCTTTAGCAACTGAGTCTCAAGTCAACACATCGCAAGCAGTCAGCAAACTTATGCAGGAGATTTATCAAGTTTCAAATCTCACTAGCTCCTACTCTCATCAAGCTTCCCAATCTCTCAAACAAACTGTAGAAATTTCCCAAGAATTACAAGCAACTGTAGAGACTTTCAAAGTTAATTAGCTCAAGTTTCCTCTGATGAGAAAATCCTCCGGATGAAGTTTTTATCTTTCGCCGGAGGCTTTTTAGCTCGAAGAATTAGTTTGCCTAAAAGCGTACTAAGCTGAAAATGGGCATTGGGGAGCCATTCGCGTGGGCGGGTTTCCCGACTTGAGCGTAGACGCCCGGAGGGCGGTTTCTCGTAGAGTACTGGCGTCATGGAAAAGAAAGATTTTCATGTTATAAGTGTATCTTTATAGAGAAATATGATTAAGTAATAATTGTCAAAAAATTAATATGCAGCAACATCAGGAAATTAAGTTATGGAAATATTTTCCGTTCTGACTGAGGCAGCAGCTAGCAGTATATCCACAAGCTAAAGCTGGCTAGTTATAGATATGGATGCAAAGCTGCTTGCTTACCCCAGGATAATTTTATGAAGAATTAGTATTAATTCAGAAATGAGAATAGTCAAAATTAAGTGACAATGGTATCATAATTTTTTGATATCAATTAAAAAAACATCAATTCGCTTATTTTCATAACTTAATATCCCTGGGGATTATGAAGCCGCTAGGTAAAGTTTTACAACAGGCTGACCTCATTTCATCTGAACAGTTAGAGATTGCTTTGCAAGAGCAGTCCCACATTACTGGATTGCGGCTTGGTGAAATTTTAGCGTTGCACGGATGGCTGAAACAAGAAACGGCTGATTTTTTCTCTCAGCAGTGGCCGACTTTACTAGAGCAGAAAACAAAACAGCCTTTGGGAAAATATTTAGAAAAAGCTGGGCTGTTAAATCAGCAGCAAATCACCACTATTTTAGTGGAACAACAGCAGAAGAAACTCCGCTTTGGCGAATTAGCAGTACTTAAGGGTTGGTTGAAACCCACGACAATTAAATTTTTTTTGGAACATCTTGCTTTAGAGTCCCAATTACAGCAATATCTTACTCAGCAGGGCGCATCTCCAAGTTCACAAAGTCCAGTGCAGATCGCAAAGTTAAACTTAGAAATGGTACTACCACAGCAGAACAACTTAAAAGTCTCGAACCCTGTTGAGAATTCAGCTTTTGCTGCCAACTCCATAGAGCAGGAATCCGCAAGGTTAAGACTATTTAGCCGTAGTACTATCAAGCTATTTAAATTAGATGAGAAAGCTAGCAATCCAGAAGTTTTACTAGCAGAGGTGCTGGCTTGGACAGATGGACAGCCGATTCTCACCCAAAAACTTTGTCGCTTATTGGCGGAATCAGAAGTTGAGATCGCCGCAGGTGCAGAAGCCGCAACAGTGCAGCAGCTAGTAGAAAATAGCCTAATTAAAAATTGGGAAACTCAAATTGCTGCTGAGCATTTGCAAGGAATTGGTGACAGTATAATTCACAATCAGCAATGCGATCCCTTATCGCTGTTGGAATTATATCAACGAATTTGGCAAGCAGGCGAAATCAATAGCAATGATAGTCCAGAACAGGCAGAACTGTTGCGTTTAAGATTGGTAGTGCAGAAACAAAACCAGCTAAAAGTTGCTAACCGCATCTATCAAGCAGTTTTTGATCGCAATTGGATCGAGCAGGAATCAGTAAAAATAAAATTATTTAGCCGCAAAAATGCCGAATTAGACGCAAAAGCTAGCGATCCGGAGGTATTGCTGGCAGAAGTGGTAGCCTGGACAAACGAGCAACCGATTTTGACGCAAAAGCTTTGTCAATTACTGGCAGAGTCAGTAGTTCATCTCACCGCAGGTTCAGAAGTTGGAACAGTGCAACAACTGGTAGAAAATAGGCTGATTAACAATTGGGAAACTCAAGTTGCCTCCGAACATTTGCAATACATCCGCGACAGTATAATTCACAATCAGCAATACGATCCCTTATCGCTGTTGGAATTATATCAACGAATTTGGCAAGAGGGTGCAGTCCCCACTAACGGCAGTTCTGCTCAGGCAGAATTGTTGCGTTTGGGATTAATTGTAGAACAACAAGATCAATTAAAAGTTGCCAACCGCATTTACCAAGCAGTTTTCGATCGCAATTGGATCGAGCAGGAATCAGTCAGGTTAAGATTATTTAGCCCCAGCAATATTAAATTATATAAATTAGACGAAAAGGCTGCTTGTCCTGAAATTGTCATTGCAGAAATATTGTCATGGACAGATGGACAACCGATTCTGACGCAAAAAATATGTCAAATACTGGCTGATTCAGATATTTTTATTGCCGCAGGTGCAGAAGCTGCAACAGTGCAACAGCTAGTAGAAAATAGTTTAATTAAAAATTGGGAAACTCAAGTTGCAGCTGAACATTTGCAAAGCATACACGAAAGTCTGATTCATAATCATCAGTGTGACTCCTTATTGCTGTTGGAATTGTATCAACAGATTTGGCAACAAGAAGAAATCCCCAATGACGATCGCAGTCGCGAACAAGCAGAACTACTACGGATAGGATTGGTAATTCTCAAAAAAGACAAGCTAAAACTGGGGAACCGGATTTATCAAGCAGTTTTTAATCGCCATTGGGTAAAGTTGGAGTTAGAGAAAATTATTCGTGCGTCTTTGGCGCAAACAACTATATATAATCCCATACCAGCTACTCATACTTGGACTGTCGGTAATACTGTTACTTCACCTGAACCGAAAGGAACTAAACGGTTCTTGGTGTTGCTAGCCATAGCTGGTTTAATGGTTTGCGGTTCTAGCGTCATGGTTTTAGGTTTCAGTGTTTTTAGATGGTTACAAGTAGAGACAATTTTCAAACAAGGTAATGCTTTATTACAGCAAGGAAAGCATCAAGAAGCGATCGCAAAATATAACAAACTTTTAAAACTCGATAGCAACTACTACCAATCTTGGACTAATCGGGGTTATGCACTAGCGGGGCTAAAAGATTATAACCAGATGCTAGAATCCTGCACGACGGCAACTATCATCAACCCAGAAGCAGTTTATGCCTGGAATTGCCGAGGAGAAGCACTGTATAATTTGAAACAATCTGAAGAAGCGATCGCCGCTTTTGATAAAGCAATCAGCTTTAACCCTAAAGATCCCGTGTTCTGGATTAATAAAACCGAAGCTTTAATTACGCTTAAACAACCTGATAAAGCCCTAGAGACGATTAATCAAGGAATCAAGTTATTAAAACAGATTTGGGAAACTGAACGCAAAGATGCAAATGCCAAAGAACTAGCTATTGGGTTGACTTATCAAGCCAGAGTGTTATTGCAAAAGCAAGAATATGAAGGCGCTCTCAAAGCTTACGAGCAAGCATTAAAATACAATCCTAACTACTTTATTGCCTTACGCGGTAAAGGAATTGCCTTGCAAAACTTAAAGCGAGACGATCAAGCGATCGCGCAATTTTACTCTTTGATTGAGCGTCCCCAGTTAACTAATAATGAAAAAGCTGAAGCTTGGTATTATTTGGGATTAAGCCTGTGTAAATTCGGACAAGCTCAAAGAGCGATCGCTGCTTTCGATCAAGCCCTAAAACTTAAACCAGATTACCCTGCCGCAGAACAAGGTAAAAGAGCTTGCCCTAGTTAAACAGAAGGGAAAGACAAAAAAGCCGAGAATGCAGCACCTTGCTTTTGCTCTGTCACCAAAAGCAGGGGTACAGAGGAGGAAGAGAAAAATAATCTTTCTCTTCCTCCTCTGCTAGTTACTCGCCCCATGCCCCATCTTTAGTTAAAATGGCCACCAAAAAGGCTTAGTCTCCGTATAAGTACGGCTAATAGTCCGGACATCGGGACGTTGTGCTTGTTTAAAATCCCTACCTAACATTTCATATAAAGCTTGAGAGGGGTTCTCAGATGATTTAAAACTAAATAATATTTCCGCACTATAGTGATCGCAACCGATGCCTCTGCGTTCTACAGCACAAACAACAGGTTGATTGTTTAGCTTATCAGTCGTTAAATATTTGGAACTACCAGTCTCATAAAGATTCTGTAAAGTTTTAGCTGTATTTTCGCACTTTTGCCAAGCATCCGTAGGCGAGAAGTATTGTGGCAGAAAGTTTAAAATAGTGTAATCTTTGGTAGTTCCAGCTTGAACTAACGTCAAAATTACTGTTGGCGTACTGGCGTTAACCTTGCAAGAGACTTGGAAATCGTTGGCTTTGCTGGGCGCAGACATTGCTGCTATCGCACCCATAGCTAATATTGGAGTCATCCCTAGATTTACCCAAGACAGCCACTTATTCATATTGCTTCACTCCCTTTATTGACCAAAATTTAGGCTTGAATATACACTCAATAATATTATGATTATTTTTTAGTTAGATTTACTGAAATTAAACTAAAAAAACATTTAAGTAATTTTTACGTGGGCTTCATTTCCCCTATGCATAATGAAACAAATATCTCGCCAAATTGTCGCTACTGGTAGTGTTTATATTTGCTGTTTAATTGCTAGTTTTTCTGCCACTGCACAAATATCTTCAGATACCACACTTCCTAATCCTAGTAATGTTACTCAAACTGGCACAAGCTTTGAAATTACCGGAGGAACGCAATTAGGTAGTAACCTTTTCCATAGCTTTCGAGACTTCACGGTTCCTGAGGGTGGTGAGGCTTTTTTTCACAACACAGCCAACGTAAATAATGTTACCAACATCTTTAGCCGAGTCACAGGTGGGTCAATTTCCCATATCAATGGACTTATCCGGGAAAACTATGGTGCTAATTTTATCCTGATCAATCCCAGTGGCATTAACTTTGGCTCCCAAGCCCAACTCAGGATTGGTGGCTCATTTTTGGCAAGTACAGCCAATAGCGTCAAATTTGCTGATGGTGCTGAATTTAGTGCCAGCAATTCAGCTTCCCCCCAACTAACTATTAGCGTGCCCATTGGCTTGCAATTTGGCCAGAACCCCCAAGGGATTCGCGTCCAAGGGAATGGACATAACATAACTTTACAAAGCCCGATATTCTCACCCTTTACGATTGGGGATAGCACTGGACTCAAGGTGGAACCAGGAAAAACCCTAGCCTTGGTAGGCGGGAACATTAACTTTGAGGGTGGAACTGTTACAGCTAAAGGCGGACGCATTGATTTAGGTAGCGTAGCTGGAGGCTTGGTAAGTCTCGATTCTAATTCTCAAGGTTGGAATTTAGGCTATCAAGGAGTGACCTACTTTCAGGATATTTCCTTATCACAAAAAGCTTTAGCAGATACCAGTGGTATAGGTAGCGGCTCAATTCAGCTACAAGGAAGAAATATTAGCATTAAGGATGGCTCAGTTGTCTTAATTCAAACTCTGGGTAATGAGTCAGCAGGTGGGATTAATGTTAAAGCGTCTGATTCCTTATCCTTAATCGGTACGACAGCTAACGGCCAAATTTCCAGCAACTTATTTACAGAAACTCTTGGCGGTGGTAGAAGCGGTAATATTACAGTTTCTACCCCCAACTTATTAATTCAAGATGGAGCGGCTATCTCTGCGGTTACCTACACCGCTGCGCCCGGTGGGAATATTGAGATCAACACAGTGGATTCTGTGAAAGTGTTGGGGTTCTCACCAGTTAACCCCAGCCGATTCAGTAATATTACAGGAGCAACTTTTGGGGCTGGTGATGCGGGAAGGTTGACTGTGTCAACACAACAGTTAACAGCACTTTCAGGGGGAAGTATTGCCTCGGTCACTGCTGGTACAGGCTCTGGTGGGAATGTGACGATCAATGCCGCGAAGTTGGTAGAACTGATCGGTGTCACGCCTGGTGTTTTCACCCCTAGCGCCGTGACAGCAGGTACTGGCGGCCCGGGTAGGGCTGGAAGTGTGACAATCAATACTCAGCGGTTGGTTGTTAAAGATGGCGGGAGAGTTGATGCTTCTACCTTAGCTAGTGGCACTGCTGGCAGCGTAATTATTAACGCAGAAGACGCTGTAGAAGTTAGTGGCACAGTTCCTGGCTCTGTGAATCCTAGCCTGATCGTGTCCTCAGCTAACATCGTTGATGAGAGCTTGCAACAGTTATTGCGAGTGCCCGCTGTGCCCAGTGGTGATTCAGGAGATGTGACGATTAACACTAGAAACTTGATGGTCACAGATGGCGCGCAACTGACCGTGAGGAATGATGGCACAGGGGATGCAGGAACACTAAGAGTGAATGCAGGCTCTATTTTGCTAAATAGTGCAGGGACGATTACGGCAGACAATAAAGGTGCTGGCTCTGGTGGGAACTTGATCATTGATACGGGTAAATTGACGATTAGCGATCGCTCCTTCTTATCTGCATCTACTTTTGGTGATGGTACGGGAGGAGATATTAATATCCGTGCTACCGACGCAGTAGAAATAGTGGGTACTGGATTTGCCCAGATGCAAGGCACTTTTCAAGTAGGAGCGCTGTTAGGTTCACTCCAGCCTACTGACAGAGGAACAGGCATTTTTATGAGCAATGCCGGTGCAGGTAGTTCTGGTAACCTCAATCTAGAAACTAGTTCCCTAGTTATGCGTAACGGAGCCATAATATTTAACCCAACATTTACTCAGGGGGTCGGTGGGGATCTAAATATCTTGGCCACCGATTTTATCCAAATCAATGGTTCTGCCATTCAAACAGGAAACGTCATTGGCAGTACGGGTACAGCAGGTGACATCAAAGTTGCTACCAAACAGTTATTCTTGGAAGATGGCGGTACTTTTGTCAGCGCCACCTTCGGTAACGGTCAAGGTGGAAGTATTGAAATTAACGCTGCTGATAGTATCCAAATACAGCGAACTCCACCAGGAGCCGCGTTACTAACGGGAATCTATACCAACACAACTTTTGGTACAGGACAGGGTGGTGATATTAGAATTGACACTGGCAATTTGTTTGTTGAAGACGGGGTGATTGGTAGTAATACAGGATCTTCCCTCCCTCCCAATATCGTCATTCCTTTAGGGGGTGCAGGAGGCGATGTTATTGTTAATGCTCGCGAATCTGTAGAAATTGCGGGAGTTTTACCCGATCCGAGATTTCCTAGTGGTTTGGGAACCACAGGCTTTAGTGCTTCCCGCTCAGGGGATTTAACGATTAATACCAAGAAATTGATTCTCCGGGATGGGGCAGATGCATCAACTGCTACCTTGGGTGCGGGGATAGGGGGAACTTTAACCGTTAACGCTTCCGAGTCGATTGAACTCAGTGGTACCACCATTGGGGATTTGACATTAGGGGGCATATCGGCGGCAGCGGGTCGCGCTACTTTACCAGAACTGATAGCTACTGGGGCTTCTGGCGACATCAGAATTTTTACAGATAGCTTGATTGTCCGCGATGGGGCAAAAATTGATGTGCAAAGTTTAGGAACGGGAAATGCCGGCAATATGCAAGTTGTGGCTAACTCCATCTTTCTAGATAATCAAGGAGCTATATCCGCTGCTACTACCTCTGGTGAAGGTGGTAACATTTCCCTGCAAACACGTTCTGTACTCATGCGTAATAACAGCCAGATATCTGCCACAGCGGGTGGTACTGGTAATGGTGGCAACATTGATATTACAGGCTTTAGCCCTGCCAACTTTGTGGCGTTGCTGGAAGAAAGCAAGATTACTGCCGATGCGGTTGCGGGTAGGGGCGGAAATATCAGCATCAATACCAGAGGATTCTTTGTCTGTCCGACTTGCCAAATTAGTGCTAGTTCTCAACTCGGAATTGCAGGAGAAATCAGCATCACCACGCCAGAGGTAGAAAGTAACTTTGAAGTTGTGGATTTACCGCAACAGGTAGCAAAACCAGAACAAGTGGTAGCGCAAGCTTGTCGGGCAACAACAAGTCAAAACCGCAGTGAATTTACCATTACTGGACGTGGAGGTTTACCACCTCGTCCTAGCGAACAGCTAAGTAGTGGTGCTTTATTTAGTTTTGAGCCTGCTGCTAGTGCAGCTACAGAGGTGCAGTCTACTTCCCAATTACCCCTACCTGCAAGAGGGTGGTATGTGAATAAGCAAGGTGTGGTGGTTCTCGCCAGTCAATCGCCAAATTCGAGTCCTTATAATTCTGGGTTAACTTCATCTAACTGTCAGCAATAAAATGATTGGATCTGATGGTTTTAGGGAGATTTTCCCAGAAATGAAGTAAATTTTTGATGTCACGCAGAGTCGCAGAGGAGAATGCAAGATCCTAGTCTAAAAATTACTGTGGGAACTAATGTTTGGCAACAGAGAATTAATTTATCTCCTTGTTTCAGCTTGATACTGCTGTTGTATCTGCTGTATTACACCAACTCTGCTTCCGCCCAGTCGATTAATCCGGTGACGCCTAAGCCGCCAGAACAAACCCCACCTAATCCCTTACCGCCAACAAGTCCACCAATTCAAATTCCATCTACACCACCGCCTACCCCTGATGAAGTTTTAGATATTCCTGGAACCATTACTGTGCAGCGGTTCGAGTTTGTGGGAAATACAGCATTTAGTCAAGGGGAGTTAAATTCTGCGATCGCTAATTTTACTGGCAAACCAATTACTTTTGCCGAACTGCTGAAAGCCGCTAATCAAATCACCGAATTGTATGTGCAAAGGGGATATATTACCTCTGGTGCTTACATCCCAGCACAGGAATTTCGCTCTGGGGTGATTAAAGTTCAAGTAGTAGAAGGTGGGTTGTCAGATATTCAAGTCAATGTCATCAAAGGACGGCTGAACCCTGATTATGTCCGCAGTCGGATTGCGATCGCAACTAATAAACCACTAAATATCAACCGTCTCCAAGAAGCGTTGCAACTGCTGCAACTCAATCCCTTAATTGAAAGCTTAGATGCAGAACTCACCGCTGGAACTAGGCCTGGTGTAAATGCACTGACAGTCACCGTCAGGGGGGCGAAAACTTTTAGCGCCCAACTCAATCTGAATAATAATCGCAACCCCAGCGTTGGCAGTTTAGAACGTAGTATCGCCATATCAGAAGCTAGTCTTTTAGGATTAGGCGATCGCTTTAATTTTACTTACAAAAATACCGATGGTAGCAATAGCTTTGAAGGCGGTTATACCTTGCCAGTCAATGCCCGTAATGGCAGTATTGGTTTTAACTATCGGATTAGTAACAACAAAATTATCGAACCGCCGTTTAATGAGTTGGATATCGCCGTAGATTCCCGTGAGTTTGAACTTTCTTTTCGTCAACCCATTCTGCAAAGAGCCACTCCAGATCTTAGCCAAGAACTGACATTAAGTTTCACCGCCGCTAGAAGGGAAAGTAATTCTTCTATTCAAGGCGTGAATTTTCCCTTATTTCCTGGAGCCGACAACCAAGGAGAAACAAGATTATCAGCATTGAGTTTTGCTCAAGAATGGCTACAACGAAGTCGCCAAGAAGTCTTCGCCGCCCGTTCCGAATTTAACTTGGGAATTGGAGCCTTTAACGCCACCGTTAATAACAGCGAACCAGACAGCCGTTATTTTCTTTGGCGAGGACAACTGATATATTTACGCCTTCTCGCTCAGCCAAAAACCCAAACTGCGATTGCGCCTACTTTGTTGTTGCGTTCCAATGTACAATTGGCGACTACCTCTTTACTTTCCCTAGAACAATTTAGCTTGGGAGGTCAAGGAACAGTAAGGGGTTATCGCCAAGACGCTTTACTTAGCGATAATGGCTTTTTTGCTTCCGCAGAACTGCGATTACCCATCGCCAACTTCCCCCAAGTCAAAGGAACTTTACAAGTCGCCCCATTTATTGATTTTGGCACTGTTTGGAATACAGGCAGAGAAAATTCCCAGCCCAATACCTTAGTAGGTACGGGATTGGGGCTGCTATGGCAAATGGGCGAGCAATTTACAGCACGCTTCGATTGGGGCATACCATTGGTAAATCTTGATACCAACAAACGGACATGGCAAGACAACGGTTTATATTTTCAGTTGGAGTATAAAGCGTTTTGATACTAGGGGCTAGCGATGAAAAGAAATGAGGGACTGTAGTGTGAGCGTCTCGCTCACGCGGGCAAGATGCCCGCACTACCAAAAAAATTGACAGAATACTAGGGGCTAGCAATGAGAGCAAATGAGAAAGACAACTGACAACCGACAACTGACAACTGACTATTAACAAATATGATTTATAAAAAGTACCGTCGTTTTTTAATATTTATTTTTTCCGGCTTATTAGGATTATTATCAAGTCTTACTATCCCTGCTTGGTCGCATTCTCCTAGTTTACAAGTGATATCGCGTCCTAACTGTTCTCCAGAATCTTCTTGTTCTCAACAAAATGCTGATTCTAGGGCTTTAGAGTTAGCCAGAGATGGCGAACGGCGATACAATGCTGGAGATTTAGAAGCCGCAGTACAGTTATGGCAAAAAGCGGCTGAGACTTATGAGAAAATAGGCGATCGCGAAGGAATGACTAAAAGCCTGATCAATCAGTCCCAGGCTTTACAAGATTTAGGACTTTATCCCAAAGCTTGCAAGGCTTTACTGCAAGTTTTTGCTATTCCCAACCCTAACTGTAGTGTCAGCCAAATCGAACAACTCCAGAAAAATCTTGCACAACAGCAAGATTCCCTAACTCCCACTCAAGCCATTGGGTTACAGAGTCTTGGTGATGTGTTGCGCAGACAGGGTTTATTGCAAAAATCGCAAGAAATTTTGCAGCTAAGTTTAGCATCGCTGAGCGAATCACCAGCAAAAAGCGCTGTGTTACTGAGTTTAGCTAACACCGAACGCACTTTAGGTAACCAAATCCGCGATCGCTGGGACTATGATGTAGTTACAGAAATTATTGATCGGAAATCTGTTGCTGATGCACTAGCGCCTTACCAAAAAGCTTTCAACTACTATCAGCAAGCAGTAAATATAGCATCAGCACCACCAATTCCCAAAATTCAAGCCCAACTCAATCATTTTCAGCTATTACTGGAACTACAAAAATGGTGGAGTGAACAAACTAACCGCCGGATTGCTTCTTGGACGAGATTCACTGAATCTAAATTAATCCAGCGCGCCCAAGATTTTAACGCCCAGTTACAATTGCAACTGAGTCAAAATGCTCAAGCTTTGCAAAGTCAAATTCCACCGCAACTAGCTAATTTGACTCCCAGTCGCCCTGGAATTTATGCCCAGATTAACTTTGCTGAATCTTTACTGCAAAGCGCCCAAACACCAGAAGTGGAAAATTTATTAAAAAATACACTGCAACAGGCGCAGAATTTACAAGATAAACGAGCTGAAACCTATGCCCTAGGCTACCTAGGGAAATTTTACTATAAACAGGGTGAGCTAACTCAGGCTACAAAACTTACGCGGCAAGCCTTGATGTTAGCTCAGGAACAAAATATTAATGGTGATGCTAGGGAAATTACTTATCTTTGGCAATCCCAGTTAGGAAGTTTACTGCGAAAACAGAGAGATCCCAAAGGCGCGATCGCAGCTTACACCGCTGCTTTCAACACTCTTCAATCCCTGCGTAGCGATTTAAATGCCAACAATCAAGACGTTCAATTTGATTTTATCCAAGAAGTTAAACCTGTCTATACAGAATTAGTAGATTTGCTATTGCAATCAAATCTCAGCAATGAAGAATTAAACTACCTCATAGTTCCCAATCCTAACATTAATCGCCAAAAAGTTGAGACAAAAAAAACTCTAGATAGTTTAGAGTTAGCCCGCAGAGTTATAGAATCTTTGCAATTAGCTGAATTAGATAACTTCTTTCAAGACCCCTGTTCCGAAGCCACAGATATTGCCGTCCAAATTGATAATATTGACCCCACCGCCGCCGTTGTATATCCGATTGTTTTACCAAATAGAATAGAAGTAATTCTTTCCTTAGCAGGACAACCTTTACAAGCAGTAAAAATTCCCATCACTGAACCAGAAGTAAATGAGACTCTAGATAAACTCTACGATTATTTAGATAACAGTAGTATTAATAACTCTGCTCGGAATATTTTCTCAACATCTAACCCCAACCCCAGAGAATTAAAAGAAAATATTGAGACGCTTTTACCAATTTTTGCAGAAGTTTATAACTGGCTAATTAAGCCTTTTGAGAATCAGTTAAACAATAACCAAATTAAAAATTTAGTATTTGTCTTAAACGGGAGATTACAAAGAGTACCCATAGCAGCACTTTATGATGGACAGAAATATCTCATCGAGAAATATAGCGTCGCCTTAGTTCCTAGCCTGCAACTCATCTCACCGCAAAAATTGCAAAGACAACAGTTAAGAGTATTAGCAGCAGGAGTGAGTGAGCAACTTAAAGTCCAAGGAGAGTTTTTTGCCGCACTAGTTAACGTACCCAAGGAATTAGAGCAAATTAAACAAACTTTCCCCGGTTCTCAAAAACTACTCAATCAAGAGTTTACTGCTAAAACAATTCAAAAAAATTTGCAACAAAATTTTCCAGTAGTTCACTTAGCAACTCATGGATTGTTTAGTTCCAATCCCCAGAGAAATTTCATTATTACTGGAGATGGTCAAAGTATTAGTATTGATGAATTGAGTAAATTATTGAAAGAAACAGGTACCACAGTAGAATTGTTAGTGCTGAGTGCTTGTGAAACTGCTACTGGTGATGAACGTGCTGTTTTAGGCTTAGCTGGTATGGCTGTGCGTTCAGGTGCGCGTAGTACTCTGGCGACTCTTTGGCCTGTAGGAGATACTTCTACAGCCTTATTCATGGGTCAATTTTATCAAAACCTGAAACAGCCAGGAACCAAACAAATAGAAGCATTTAGAAAAGCTCAACTATCGCTTTTAGAATCTTTAAAATCGAATCCACCTTTTCCTGAGTTAAAAAATCTTCCTCCCCATCCATATTATTGGGCCCCTTACGTTTTGGTGGGAAATTGGCAATAAATCCAGCTTTTTCAGCCAAAATTCCCAATCTAAATTCTAAAATTCAAATTACAGCCAATTCCCTACTAAAATGAAAGATGCCCAATGATAGGGGCGATGAAAATCTGTCTGAGGAAATTGATTAAGAAACGCTAATTGAACATTACGTAATGCTTCTGCTTTTGTAATTTGGGGCTGATTAAGTTCTTGGTAGAACCTAATCATAAATTCAGCGGTGGAAGCATCATTAACTTGCCAAATTGCAGCCAGAGTACTGCGTGCGCCGGCACTAATTGCGATTCCGGCTAATCCCAAAGCAGCGCGGTTATCACCTTTGGCTGTTTCGCAAGCACTAAGAATTAGTAACTCAATTGGCTTATTACTTCTTTGATAATCTAAACGTAGTAATTGATCTAAATCTTGAACGCGAATGCGTTCTTGCCAATCTAAAATATAAGTTTGTTCTGGATTAGAACTAAATTTACCGTGAGTTGCTAAATGAACAACATTAAAAGGATGGGAATTAATTTGTTGACGGATATTTTCTTGAATAAAATTTTGATTTTCCAGAATTTGGCTGCGTTCAATTCTTTGTTTAATTCCTGTCATTTCTAAAGCGACATTATCTATATTTCCTAAACCTTCTTTTTGGAAGCTAGGAGCATTAGTAGCACCAGCAATTAAAACATTTAAATTCTCTCTTTTTAAAGGTTTTGGTTCTAGTAATTGTAATCCAGATGTAACGCTGACTGCGTATCTTTCTATCAAATATTTTTGTCCATTATAAAGCATGGACATCGGTAAATTCCGTAGTGAACCATCTAAAATAAATACTAAGTTTTTGATTTGGCTTTGTTCGCGGTTACTAGTAATTTCTAATTCGGTTTCAAAAGGTTTAATCAACCAGTCATATAATTGTTGAGATTGCCTTTTAAGCTGAATCAGGCTAGTACTTAATTTTTCAGCAGATTGTCGCAGTTGTTGAACAGTTTTATCTACTTGAACTTGGGAAACATTTTGATTGCCATAACGACGTAAATTATCTACACCTGGTAATTTAATAATTACCTCTAATCTGTCGGGTAAAATAATTGGATAAATAACTGCGGCGTTAGGGTCTAAATTATCAATATTTACCGCTACTGGTTTAGCACAAGCATCGCCAAAAAAATTATCTAATTCGGCTAATTGCAGGGCTTCCATAATGTTACGAGCTTGCTTGAGATATTCGCGGCTGGGTTCTGGAGAGCGCAGGAATAAATCTACTAATTGTCTATATACAGGTTCTACAGTCTCGCGGAAAGAAAATTGAATATCTGGATTGAGAGCAACTAAATCGCCGCGCAAATTATTGAGAGTATTAAAAGCTTGGATATAATAATTAATTGCTTCGGGGTTAGCATCGCGATTATTTGATTTTTGTTCTGCTTGAAATTGGAGAATTCTTCCCATCTGCCATTGCCATTGATAAGTAATATCTGAAGCATTACTCGCTTGAGCAATTATCAAAGCAGATTGAGTAAATTTTTGAGCATTTTCCCATGCAGATGTTTTTTCATATAACTCACCAAAAATCCCCAGGGCATATGATTCGGCTCGTTGATCTGCTAGGTTTTGAGATTGTTCAACAGCTACATTTAATATTTGGGGAATCTCTTTAGCTGTGCTATCCAATTTAATCAGATTTTGTGCAAAATTGACACGCGCATAAATGGCGGAGCGACTAGGCGGTAATTGTTGTAAAACAGCAGTAATTTCTGGTACTAAAGTCGTAATAGATGATAACTGTTCGCTTTCAATTAATACAGCCATTTGGTTGAGCTTGGCTTGAGCTTGGATAAGTGGTGAAGTGGCAATTTTGGCTGCTTGTTGATAGCGATTTAAGGCTTTTTGGATATAATCTTGAATCAATTCTGTATCTTTAACTGCTTTTGCTCTTCTGGCTAAAGCTATCTCACTATTACCTAAAGCGAGTAAGACTTGACTTTCAGCTTGGGGTAAACCGACTCGTTGCGCGATCGCCAAACCAGCTTGTAAAATTTCTTGAGAATGTTCTAAATCCCTCAATTGGCGGTAAATATTGCCCAGATTTAGTAAGCCAGTGACCTTAAATGCAGAATCTGGTTGTTGGTCAATTTGTTGTTCTAACTGAGTTAAAATCTTGTTGGCGCGACGATAAAGCCCTAAAGATTGCATCGCTAAAGCTTGATTCATGCGGCTACCAATAACGCCAGTGCGATCGCCACAGCGACTATATAATAATTCTGCATTCTGCCAAGATTCTAAAGCCGCTTCTCCATTACCTATGGCTAGTTGCAAGTGTGCTTGCGCATTTTCAGCTTGGGCGCGGGCTTGATCGGCCTGTTGACCGGGTGGTAAATTTTTTAATAAGGACAAGCTTTCGTGAACTGCTACTTGTGCTTGTTGCCATTGACCTAATTTTTGCTGCGCTAAAGATGTAAAAGTTAAAGCTTGCGCTTGCTGAAGCACATCTTTGGCATTTTGGGAAATTTTTACCGCCTGTTGCAGTGTTTGCGCAGCTTGGGCAAACTGTTGAGCATCATAATATTTTTTTCCAGCTTGCAAAAGTGCGATCGCCGAATCTTGGGCAGTAATCGGAAATAAAGCTGAAATACCCAAAGTAAACAGCAAACTCAAAGTTGCAATCAATATCAAGCGCCAAAACTTCATGCTTTTTCCCTCAACCCCTGACAATTGGGAGCATTAAACCAACTACCCGCAGGTGTAACTACAACAGGTTCAACAATCAACTTCACCGCACCATCTGCACCTTTGACCCAACCTTGAGCTTCAACAATTTTCTGCAATGGATCATCTTGTTGCTGCTGTTGCTCATCGCTAGTTCTAGCTGCTGGTGTTGATGAAATTTGTGGTTGTACTAATCGCCAATCCTCCCAAGCTGCATCTGGGTTTAAGACTTCACGAGGAGAAGAAGGTAAACCACCACGACCTGTGACAATAAATTCACTACCCTGACTCGCAGCCACACAAAGATTTTGATTAATTAATCCCGCAACGTTGACAACATCTGTAGGTAATTCTGTCAGTCCTTGAGAAGGGTCTACATCCGCGTCACTAATTTCTACTACACCTGCAACCCCAAACTCCGAACTAGCAGTGATGTCACTAAAATCAGTTTGTCGCGCGCGAAACTGAAGTCCAAAAACTCCTTGGGTAGAAATATTAATCTTCCCGCCTCGACCTTGAAAAGCATCGGCGGTGATGTCGCTATTTTCTTGCGCAACACTAATAATAAATGGAGAGTTAATCGTGATGTTACCACCATCCCCACCTGCATTTGCAGTCCCCGCAGTTGTGGAGATTTGGCTATTTTGGCGCAAAATGAGAAATTCTTTGATATCTAGGGAAATATTACCTCCATTAGTAGAGCGGGTTTGGGCTGTTATCTTGCTGTTATCCAGCCTGATTTTATCGGCAGTAATGCTTAAATTACCCGCAATCCCTTCTCCAGTACTACCAACTGTGGCTTGTGCTCCATGAGAGATTAGTACCTCAGGAGTTTGAATTCTCAAAGAACCCCCATCTCCTCGATTTTCTGTTTGTGCAAACAAACCGCTAGAAATTTGCTGATTAGCTGAGGTTCCTGTTAGTTGCACTAATTGGGAAGCATTAATAGTTAAAGTTCCGGCTTTTCCCAAACCAAAGGTGTTAGTGGAAATTTGTCCCCCATCGCGAACAAGTAATACAGGGGTAGTGATAGTTAAGGAACCAGCATCTCCCGTTGCTCTACGGTTAGCCTGCACATCTAATTTGCTAGGATTTATACCATTAGCGGCAGTACCAATTACTTCTACAGATTCTGAAGCATTAACTGCTACAGTTCCGCCCTTCCCAGAACCAAAAGTGCTAGCTGACACCAGCGCTCCATCCAAGATTTGCAATATAGGAGTGTTAATTGTTAAAGAACCCGCATCTCCTGTTTGTCTACTGGAAGCAAATAAACCACTAGAACGCTGACCATTGGGTGTAGTACCGCGAACTTGTACTAATTCCGTAGCATTGATAGTGGAACTTCCTCCCTTTCCTGCGCCAAAAGTGCCAGATCCCACCTGCGCCCCATCTAAGATTTGAAATACAGGAGTATTAATTGTTATAGAACCTGCATCTCCTTGACCTTCAGTTTGCGAAACTAAGACAGTAGATTGACCATTGACTGCTGTTCCAATTACTTGGACTAATTTTGCCGCATTTACTGTTAAATTTCCCCCTTTACCGAAGAAACGAGTGGAAGACGAAACCTGCGCCCCATCCAAAACTTGTAACACCGGAGTATTAATCGTCAAGGAACCTGCATCGCCTTGACCTTGAGTCACAGCAATTAAAGCACTGGGCTTGCTACCATTAGGAGAAATACCAATTACTTGAATTAATTCGGAAGCATTGACAATCACGCTTCCTCCCTGTCCATCTGATATGGTTCCAGATGAAGCCTCTGCACCATCGCGAATTAGTAACACAGGAGTATTAATCGTTAACTTACCTGCATCTCCTGGCCCTTGGGTTGTAGCTATCAAGATGCTAGGAGAGGGGACTATACCACTCAATTCTACGACAGCAGAAGTATTAACAGTCAAATCTCCGCCTTTTCCTTGGCTATTCGTGAAAGTATAAATTTGTGCCCCATCACGAATTCGCAGCACAGGAGTATTAATGTTTAAGGAAGCCCCATCTCCAGTACCGATTGTCGCCGTGGCTATACCGCTAGGATTTTGACCATTAAGTGCAGCCCCGATGACTTCTAGGGACTGGGAAGCATTTACCGTTAAACTGCTGGCTGTCCCTGTCCCTAAGGTATTTATCTGAATCACCGAACCATCTTGAATCTGCAAATGACGACTCTGCACTTGAATGTTACCGCCAGCATTACCATTTGTAACAACGCTAGCTTGCTGTGAAAGCAAAATATCTTGGAATTCCTGCACGCCTTGATAGCTGAGATGATAGCCAGTGAGTATGGGTGTGAGACTAACTAAACTATTACTCGCAACACTCCCTAACTCAATTCGCCCATCAATGGTGCTAACAATTCCACCTTCTAAAATTACATCACCGCCAACCAAAGCTAAAGTTCTTCCTGGCTGGACTTCTAAACCATTAACTGTACTATTAACGATACTGGCAGGCTTTGTCCCAAATTGTAAGCCAGTAGGAACGCTGACAGTTAACAGTGATTTTGTGGAAGATACAGCTGTACTGAACTGGTAACCATCAGCAAAGTTAAGGCTACTAGCAGTACTGGCGACAAATGAGCCGCCAATATCTAATCTGGCATTAGACCCAAAAACTATACCATGAGGATTAATGAAGAATAAATTGGCATTGCCATCCACACCCAAAGTGCCCAAAATATTTGAGGGATTATTACCTGTTACTCGTCCAAGAATATTGGTAATTCCTGGGGGATTGGCGAAATAAACCCTTTTTCCGGCATCAATATTAAATTCTTGAAAACTATGAAATAAATTACTATCCCGGATTGCGCCGCCATCTATGCGATCGGCAGCCTCACCTTTAATAGTAACATTGGGTGTAATTACGGTACTTTCTGTCCCTAAAGTATCATCATTGGTAATTTGGGCTATAGCGGGATAATTGCCGAAGGCGATCGCTAAAAATCCCATTAGCAGATATAGTGAGGGATTGGTCATTTGTCATTTGTGAGTTCTCTCTTAGGACTTGCAAGTAAAAAAATATTCTATTGCTATTGTTCACAGTCACAATCAACATTCAACACTTCGAGTGAGCTTCAGTGACCGCCGTCAACAGTCAACAGTCAACAGTCAACTGCATAGCACTAAAGTCTTGACAACAAATTCTTCAAAATAAAAAGAATTCTCAAAAATAAAATACAGGCCAGCAGAGTCTGCTTGACCTGTATTTTAACAAGCTATTTATCCTTAGTCATTTGTTGTTAATACTAATAACAAATGACGAATGACAAATGACTATATTATTTGATGCCCATTTGTGCAGCGACTTCATCAGCAAAGTTGCTTTCTTGCTTTTCAATGCCTTCACCTAGGACATAGCGCACAAAACGTTTGATTTTGATATCTTGTCCTACTTTAGACTTAACTTGCTTGACCAACTCTTCTACGGAAATGCTTTGATCGCGAATGAAAGGCTGATCTAGCAAAGCCAATTCTTTAAGACGTTTTTCAATCCGTCCTTGAACAATCTTTTCTTTGATGTTCTGTGGCTTATTAGCTAAATCTTCCCGCCCCATTTCTACTTCTTTTTCTTTTTCAGCAATTTCCGCGGGAATTTCGTCTACAGTGACATACTCGACATTGGGGCAAGCAGCTATTTGCATGGCGCTGTTCCGTGCTAAGGCTTGGAAATCTTCATTGCCAACTACAGCAGCAGTTTCAGATTCCACCTCAACTAATACACCAACTCGACCGCCAGTGTGAATATAGCTGTCTACTATACCCGATTTGCCTTCTGCTATGGAAAAATTGACAAAGCGACGCACCTGAATATTTTCACCAAGCTGGGCAATAGTTTGCTTAATGAATTCATCTACAGTTGCATTTCCATCTTCAATGTAGGGTTGAGTCAATAAAGTCTCAACGCTATCAGCTTTGGCTGCTTGCTTTGCCAGATTTTTAACTAAAGCTTTAAAAGCATCGTTACGGGCAACAAAATCGGTTTGGCAGTTGACTTCTATCAGTACACCTACCTGAGAGCCTGACTCTATGTAGGTGTCTACTAGACCTTCAGCTGCAACGCGATCGCTTTTTTTACCCGCTGAAGTGATGCCTTTTTGCCGCAACCAATCTATGGCTTTTTCGATATCGCCGTCATTTTCTTTTAGTGCTTTTTTGCAGTCCATCATGCCAGCATTGGTTTTTTGGCGTAGCTCTTGGACTAGTTTTGCAGATATTTCCGCCATGTTGCCTCAATTCCTAGTTGACCTCGAGTTGTAATCGCTCACGGGTGTTGAGTATTTCTATCTTACTCAGGGCTGGGGATCAAAAAACGATGAATTGCCAAGTATGAAGTATGAAGTTTTAGTTTGAACCTTTCATACTTCATCCTTTAACTAATTATTCTTCGTCTTCGTCTTCGCTGGGATATGTACCAGACAACTCAGTGTCGTCATAGTCATAATCTTCTTCAGCGCCTTCGTAATCCTCATAATCTTCTTCTGCATCCAACTGACCATGACGACCTTCATAAATCGCATCCGCCAATTTACCGACGATCAGCTTAATCGATCTGATAGCGTCGTCATTTGCTGGGATGGGAATATCTACTACATCGGGGTCACAGTTTGTATCTAACATCGATACAATGGGAATTCCCAATTTTTGACATTCTTGAACTGCGTTATACTCCCGCCGTTGGTCTACAATTACCACTACATCGGGAACTTTCCGCATGGTTTTAATCCCGCCCAAATATTTTTGTAGCTTCGCCATTTCCCGGCGCAACATTGAGGCTTCTTTTTTGGGCAACAAGTCCAATGCTCCGCTTTCTTCGCGGCGTTCTAAATCTTTAAGACGGTCTACGCGGGTTTTGATAGTTGTCCAGTTGGTGAGCATTCCACCCAACCAACGCTGGTTGATGTAGTGGGAGCCACAACGACTGGCTTCTTGGGCAATGATTCCTGCTGCTTGACGCTTAGTACCGACAAAGAGGAATTTTTTACCTTGTTCTGCTTGTGTACGCATATAAGCATATGCATCTTCCATCAACTGGGCAGTTTGTACCAAGTCGATAATGTGTACACCATTGCGGGAAGTATAAATGTACGGAGACATTTTTGGGTTCCAACGGCGGGTCTGATGCCCAAAGTGAACCCCTGACTCCATCATCTGAGCCAATGAAACGACTGGCATATATTCTTACTCCGATTCGGGTTAAACCTCCACCCAGGCGTATTTCTCAATTGGGAAACACCCGAACTCCTGGATGTGCGAGATTAATGAGCCATACTAGGGTAACACATTTGGGTTGCTGTGGACGGTAGTGGAGAATTTAGGAGGCAGGGAAAACCTTTGAACGTTGACTGTTGAGTGTTGATTGTTAACTGTTGACAAGTTTTGCCCTGTAAGTTTAATAACAATTGTTTATATATCAAATTTCCCTGACTTATGTCAGCATTTTTTGTTGAAAAAATGGCTTGAAAGGCTGTTTTTACGCTTTTGGTGAATTTTTTCGGAAATTATTCTTGATTTACTACTCTAATTATTCGCTTTTGGAGTGTACTCTCGATATACAGTAACTTACACAATAGACTGTTGCCATAATTTACACCTTGAGGTAATACCATGAGAAATTATGCGGACAAACAGGACTTAATTTTCAGTCAAAGTAGGGATTTCAGTGGATGCGATTTGAGCGGAATCGACCTGAGAGCAGTAGATTTGAGTGGTGTTAACTTTTTAGGAGCGGATTTGCGTGGTGCAAATCTATCAGGTTCTATTCTCAGGGGTGCTAACCTGCGTGAGGCAAATTTAATTCAAGCGGTGATATCTGAAGCAAATTTAATTGATGCTGATTTAACACAAGCGAATTTATGTGGAGCAGTTTTATGGCGATCGCAATTTTGTGGTACTAATTTTTCTAGAGCTTCTTTATGTGCCGTCGATTTGAGCGAAGCTGACCTCAGTGAAGCCTGTTTAATTGAAGCATCTTTAATTGAAGCGAAATTAATCCGCGCTAATCTCGCAGGTGCAAAGCTCTGTGGTGCAATTTTATTAGAAGCAGATTTAACTGATGCTAATTTAATTGGTGCAGACCTGACATGGGCTAATTTAACATCAGCTAATTTAACTGAAGCGAGGCTTTGGGGAACCAAAATAATTTATACCAAACTGCGGGACGCGATTATGCCCGACGGTACAATTCAGGAACCGCAAATAGCATTTATTTAAGTATTTATTTCATTATGGGTGTATCAGTTTGTAGTCAGGACTCAAGTCCTGGCTACTAGGTATGCGATCAAAACTCGCGGCGTGAGAATATTAAGATAGCGATCGCTAACAGCATGGAACTGTAAAGCAACCCATAGCCAGCATTAGCAATTAGCGCTGTTGGGCTAGGTAATGCTTGTAAACCATAAACAGCTTCGTTTTTTAAGTCTAATCTTGATAAATCAGGCAAAATTAAATACAAAGCTTGAGTTAGACGTTCAATACCGGGATTGCTGCTCAGACGACCAAATTTTAATAAATCTTGAGAAATATTGCCCATTAAATAAACAGCAAAGGTTAAAATTACCGCTAACAAAGAACTGGTAAAAGAACCAAAGCTTATAGCTACAGCATTAATTAAGGATATTTGTAGAAATAAGAACAGGACAGCTATCAAAATACTAGCTATCCCATGGGAAATGTGTGCTATTTGGAGAAATCCTAAATAAATGACCGTCATCATGGTGATGAGTACAGCTAGCACAGCTGATAATCCGAAATATTTACCAGTGATAAATTCGCTGCGACTGATGGGTTTAGCAATTAATACCAAGACAGTGCGTTTTTCAATTTCTTTGTTGATGAGTCCTGTACCCACAAACACAGAAACGATTAAACCGATAACGCCCATTAAAGCCATACCAAAGTCTAAGAAGATTTTGCCTTCAGTAGTAGCTGCAATTTCTGGGAGTATGCGCATTGCAGCCGCGAGAATGAGGGTATAAAAACCGATAATATATAAAATGCGATCGCGTATAACTTCCTGAAATACATTACTCGCCATCACAAAGATTCTGCTGAAATTCATCATATTATTAGGAGCTAGAGGCTAGAGGCTAGGGACTAGAGAAAAGACATGGGGAAATAATTGATCACAAATGACCCATGACCATTGACCATTGATACCCAAAAAACATCTACGCCCAAATTTTAAATAAAGAATTAAAAATTGTCTCTACCGGAATTCTCGGTTAGAGACAAACAGCAGACGATAAATTATTTTGACGATTATAGTTAACGTTGGGCGGGAGGTACACCTACAATGGGTTTACTAATAGGCCCGCACTCAATTTCTGCAATTAGGGAAGTTTGCTCAGGTTTTTGAGTAGTTCCTCGGTTCGTAGATTCTGCAATTGGGCGAATCTGACAGGATTGTCTTAAATAATAGCCCCTGGGGTCGGAACTTGGCCCAGTCCAAATACTGAGTATATCTAGGTTATATTCGTCTTTTTTACGAGGATTAGGATTAGTAATTCGCGGTTCAATCCGCCATAGGTTCTTCTCTTCTTTATCTTTTAGCCGCTTTTCTTGCAGTACTTTCTGACCGATATTGGCGATATTTGCATTAGCATTTTGTAACCATCTCTCCACTTGCGACCAAGGCTGTTTATTAATTTCTCTTTCTACTTTTGGTTGCATTTCTTTCAAAATTGCAGCCCCATTTGGAGAAACTTTAAGTGGTGACTCGGTTCTAATTACGAAGGTACTACGTTTAAAATCATCAGATAACAAACTAGGATATTCTGCGACCCAATTATTGACAACAAAGTAAAATTGAATCCAGCAACTTAGGAGCATGGAGCTAGCCACTAAGACAACAATTTTTTGCCGATCCTCTGGTTTAGGAATTTGAGTTTTTGCATCAGTACCGCTTCCTTCAAAAAACTCTGGTATGGCCGTAATTAATGCGGAAATTGTCGGCCAAAAAACAATTGTATTAGTTGTGAGTACATTCTTATCGTTGTGACCGAATGCAAAAACACTGACTAAAAATCCCGTTATAACTGCGCCTACAGGCATATAAGTCCCAGGAATTCTGGCTGGGTCATCGGTAGTATACCAAGCTGTACCTGCGATGAGAAATAACCAACCAAAAAATGCAATTGTATCTCTAATAGACCCAGTGGCAAAGTATGATATTATCCAAGAAAAAATACTCAGATAGATTAATGTTTGCCAAGCATAAGCTCTTTCAGGAACGAAGAACTTCTTAATTCCTGCGTAGATATCAGAAACAAAGTTGGTTAAACCCAATAAGTCTTTAAATAATGTATTCATAGTTTCCAGCACCTCTAGAGCTTTAAGCGATCGCGATCTCGTTATCTATATCAATTCAGAAAAATACGGCTACTTCATCCGGAACAATAACACCAGAGTTATCGCACTATAACTTAAAGAATTAGCAATTAACATCGTAGATACTAAGCGATTACTGATAAACTTATTTCTGCTTAAATATCTCCACTTCTGCCGCTCCTGATTCGGCGTATTATCTTCTGATTTCTTGCCCAAATTTTCATTAAGTAAAAATGTGAATCCTCTTAAGAGTAAAACTTTTACTATAAAAGTACCAAAAAAAATAATAAAGGCAGCTAAAATGACTAACGATTGTGTGTTAGAAGATTTTAAACTGTTAAAAAATACAAAATTAATTAATTCTGATTTCAACTGAATTGGCAAGACTGGCTGGATCAGAAAAAATACAACCCAACCAATAACACTAGAAAAAAGATTGATAGAAATAGCATAAAAAATGCTAGTTTTTTTATCAAAATTTAATCTACTATTAAAACAATATGCTTCTATGGAAATAGCCATAAGTATAAATAGTAAATCAAATAAAATCGCACCTACGGGTAAAACTCGGGGAAAGTCCCAATTTTCAAACAAATTAAGCTCAAACATTTCAAACATAAAAGTTTAACTGCAAAGGTTAACTTTAGAGAGTATAACTGGCACAACCACAGTGATGGGGGAAATTATCTCATACATGCTCCAGAAACATGTACGTAAGTGCTATGATAACTGCTCTATCTGAGAGCACAAGACATTCGTTAAGATTAAAAACTGCTATATTACAGCTTTTCGCGACATGACAAGGAACGGTATCGGTATTCGCACGGCGCAAGTGCGTCCTGAACGGCTCACTGGTCAAATTCACGTCTATGATGGTGCGGGGAAAGGAAAATCCCAAGCAGCTTTAGGGGTGGTTTTGCGCTCAATTGGTTTGGGAATTAACACACCTAGTAATTCCAACCGTGTCTTATTATTAAGATTTTTAAAAGGGCCAGAGCGAGATTATGATGAGGATGGGGCAATTGCTGCCTTACAGCGAGGTTTCCCTCATTTAATCGATCAAGTCCGGACTGGGAGAGCCGAATTTTTTGGCCCGGATGAAATCACGGCTTTCGACTGTGTGGAAGCTGCTAGAGGTTGGGATGTAGCTAAAGGTGCGATCGCCTCTGGTTTATATTCAGTTGTGGTTTTAGATGAAATTAACCCAGTTCTCGATTTAGGTTTGCTCCCAGTTGATGAGGTGGTAGCCACACTTAAATCCAAACCCCAAGATTTAGAAATTATCGCGACTGGAAGAGCTGCGCCGCAAAAGCTGCTAGATATTGCTGATTTACATTCGGAAATGAAACCGCAACATCACCCAACAGCTAAAGCTCTGTTAATTGATGGTATTGAAATTTACACTGGTGCCGGTAAGGGTAAATCTACTAGTGCTTTAGGTAAAGCCTTACAAGCTATAGGTAGAGGTATAAATCATCCAGGTTCTACCCGCGTGATGATTATGCAATGGCTCAAAGGTGGTAGCGGTTATACCGAAGATGCAGCGATCGCGGCGTTGCAGCAATCATATCCTGAAGTAGTAGATCATCAACGTTGTGGTCGAGATGCGATCGTTTGGCGTAATTCCCGGCAAGAATTAGATTACGTAGAAGCCGAGAGAGGTTGGGAAATTGCCAAAACTGCGATCGCTTCGGGATTGTATAAAACTATCATCCTAGATGAACTCAATCCTACCGTTGACCTAGAATTACTCCCTGTAGAACCGATTGTTCAAGCCTTACTCCGTAAACCTCGCGATACGGAAGTAATTATTACCGGGCGCTGTCAAAATCAACCGTCATACTTCGATTTAGCTAGCATTCACTCTGAGGTTTATTGTCATAAACACTATGCAAATCAAGGCGTAGAACTCAAACGAGGAGTAGATTTTTAAATTTGTCAGTTGTCAGTTGTCAGTTGTTAGTAGGGGCGGGTTTATTTAGATTATCGTTGATCGGCGAAGATATTCGTGAACCCACCCGTACAGTTGTCAGTTGTCAGTTGTTCAGGATGTAACTAAGTAAGCACAGTCAACAGTCAACAATCTCCCTATTTTCCACTAGTCTATGGGTAAATATTGATTGTGTTCTTTTGATAGAAATTAATAGGTAATTGTTCTAAAGCCTTTTAACCATTTTTTCATTTATTTTGAATTATCCACTTAGAAAAATGGTTAAAACATGCTGCGTTGTAATTTAGTTACCTTACCAGTTGTTCTAGCTGTTTTGGGCAGTACAATTCCGGCTACTGCTCTTCCTTCAGAAGTTTTTACGGCTCAGTTACCAGAAATTCAGCAAAACATCCCTGCTGGTTATGGAATACGCTTACCCGAAGAAATTCGCTTAAGCAATGTTAGCGATGCCTACGACGGTAAACTACGCAATTTGCTTAGTCAACTAACTGTGCGCGTTTTTCCCAGCCCTCGCGGTTTGACTATCGGCTTGTTTAATTGTGAAGCTGCTACTACACCTTGTTTAGTAGGAACTTTTAGCGCAGATAACCCTAATGCTGTGACTGCGCTGTACGAGTTTGCTAAACATAAAGCTACAGGTGATCCTATTTCCCTAGGAAAAAATATGCAAGGTTATTTTTTAGATGGAAATACACAAAGTCCAAAGCTACCTTTTTCTTCCCTGATGTGGAAGCAAGATGGATTAATCCACACAGTCTCATTTCCAGCTAAAGAACGGCAAAACATTCTTTTTATGGGCTATTCAATGGCGAATCAGCCAGCAATTCGGCGCACTGTTGCCAAAGTTAAAAGACCAAATTCAGTTTTCTCATTAGTTAAGTAGGTTTAAGTAGAGTTAAATAGAGTTAAGTAGACTTTAATATTACTGGGAGCGAGGGTTTAAAATAGTTTAGGCTGAGTGTATTCACCTATTGATGCAAAGGTGCAAAATGCCAGAACCGCAGAAAAAATTTTTAAACATCGATCCAGGCACACTAGTTCTGATTATCTCTATTCTCATCCTGTTACCTTTGCTAGTAGCTGGTTTTTTTTCACAGTAAATGCTGAATCACCGGGGATTGCGCAGCCGCACTCTTGACTAAATTTTAGTTGCAATTGTCAGTAGAGCGATCGCCCTGTGCAATCTATCTTTTTAATCTAAAAAATGATGAAATTATCAAAATTTTCTCGATTAATTGAGTAAGCAAGCTCTGCAATATTCTGATTGCTTACTAACTTAAAATAACTAAATAGCCATTTATAAATTTAATCTTCAGTTTTCAAAAACTCCTAGACAAAATAATCTCTTAATACGTCTGCTTATTAGCCTATATCTGTAGATGTGCATCAGACTTAAATGATTCTCCCTAAGGAGACATGAATATTACTGAGTTGGATAGCTAACTTAAAAAAAGATTATTTGACACAAGAAACCAATTAAGGTTTCAACTTGTTAAAAATTTTTCCAGCTTTAGTTAGCTACAAGGAGTTCTAAAATGTCAGACACAAGTAAGCGTGGCTTTGCTTCTATGGATGAAGATAAGCAGCGTGAAATCGCTAGTAAAGGTGGACATGCTGCTCATGAGAAAGGTACTGCTCACGAGTTTACATCTGAAGAAGCTCGCGAAGCTGGCCGCAAAGGTGGAGAAGCTGTAAGCCAAGATAGAGAACATATGGCTGAAATTGGTAGCAAAGGTGGTAAGAGTTCTCATAAAGGTAGCAAGAGCAAGCAAGAAAATGAGAGCGCTGATGATAATGAAGAAAAAGGCACTCGTGGTGGTACGCCAGAGCAACATTCTAAAGCAGGTAAACAAAGCCACAAGAATAAATAAGCTGGTTGCTTAATTTCTGTTAACCAGCTACCTCTCACCCAAAGCTTAAGTAATTAAAGGTTATAAAGCCTAATAACTACAACAGCAGGGTGCATTATCGCCAATTAAAAGTTTTGCTTTAGTCCTTGATTCATCCCATACTTTACCCAGAGTAAGGCATGGGGTGAATCAAATTTTTTGGATAAAAAATATTAATTATCTTTAATAATTACGGCCTTACAAATTAGAAATTATACAGCTATTTATAAATTTATGTTAGATCTAGTCTAACGGATTATTTTGGTAGTAAAAGATTGCTGATACAAGACCGTTATCGTTTAATTCAGTTAATTGGTAAAGGGGGATTCTGCAAAACCTACCTTGCTGTAGATGAGAATCAATTTCCTCCAGTTCCTTGTGTGGTACAACAATTATCACTGCGATATCAAACATCAGAAGCATTTATATACAAAGCACAACAGTTAAAAATACTAGATCAGCATCCACAAATTCCGTCTTTAATTGCATACTTTCAAGATGAGCAATCTTGCTATTTAGTACAAGAGTTTATTGCAGGTAGTAATTTAGAAATTCTTTTACAAGCAGAAGATGCTTTTAGTGAAAATCAAATTTGGCAACTTTTAACAGATATATTACCAGTTATCAAATTTATTCACGATCGCCAAATTATTCATTGCAATATTAAACCAGAAAATATAATTTTCACGGATTCAAAAAAATTTGTCTTAGTTGATTTTGCTGCTACCCAAATTTTTAGCGAAATTAACCAGTGGATGAGTAAAGACTGTATTGGTAGTCCTGAATATAGCGCACCAGAACAAACAAAGGGAAAGGCTGTTTTTGCTAGCGATTTATACAGCTTAGGTGTTACTTGTATTCACCTGATGACCCAGATTTCACCATTTGATTTATACGATATAGCTAATGATTGCTGGGTTTGGCAACAGTATCTTAGCACCACGGTAAGCGACCGCCTCACCAAAATCCTTACTAAACTGCTGCATAAGGCTAGTCGCGATCGCTTTCAATCTGCTGATGAAGTTATGCTAGCAATGGGAATTGATTCGTGTTCATCTCCATCTCTCAGCACTTCCCAACCTCCTCAGCCTCTCTGGAAGTGCATACATACGCTACAGGGAATTGGTAACGTAAATACTGAGATTCATTCCCTAGCTTTCAGTCCTGATGGCAAAATTCTAGCCAGTGGTGATGAGAAAATTATCAAATTATGGAATTTAAGCACCCAAAAGCTAATAAATACCTTGTCAGGACATTCTCAAGCTGTAAAATCAGTTAATTTCAGTCCAGATGGCAAAATATTGGCATCAGCTAGCGACGATCGCACAATTAAATTGTGGAATATTCATACATCTCAAGAAATTTGTACCTTAGTGGGACATTCACACGCCGTCAAATCGGTGGCTTTCAGTCCCAATGGACAAATTCTCGCTAGCGGTAGTTGGGATAAAACCATCAAACTCTGGGATGTAAATACTGGTAAAGAAATTTCTACTATTACCGGACATCAATTACAGGTAAATTCAGTCGCATTTAGTCCTCAAGGACAAATTTTAGCCAGTGCTAGTCTCGATCGCACAGTTCGTTTGTGGGAATTGCTTACAAATGATGTGCTTTTTGCATCTCACGAAATTACGAAAGAATTTAAAAACCGCCCAAATTGTACCTTATTAGGAATCCTTTCAGGTCATTCATGGGCGGTTTTAACAGTCGCATTTAGTCCCGATGGAAAAATTTTAGCGACGGGTAGCGACGATAACACAATTAAATTATGGCAGGTAAACACTGGTCAGGTAATTACCACACTGTTAGGCCATTCTTGGTCTGTTTTAGCAGTGGCTTTTACGATTGATGGCACAATGTTGATTAGTGCCAGTCGCGATCGCACTGTTAAACTTTGGCAAGTTAGCACAGCAAAAGAAATCGCTACTCTCTCAGGCCATGCAGACTCTGTATCTACCGTTGCTGTCAGTCAAGCTGCACAATTAATTGCTAGTGCTAGCAAGGACAAAACCATCAAATTGTGGCAACTTGCACAGCAGGAAAGCTAAAGGGGAAATATCAGGCGCTACCTGTGAAGGCAACTTCCGGAAATTTCAACTGTGCTTCTGCCATTGGGCGGTTTCTACCTTCCTCTTGCCAGTAGTTAATCACTTCTGTGGCTTTATTGAGTAACTCAACCCGATCTAAATCGCTAATCCAGTGTTTAGACTCTAATTCCTTCTTTAACTCTTCCCAAGCATCATTTCTGGGCCAGAAGAAGTATTTGGTTAAAGGACTAGTGCCTTTACCAACAACTTGATCGACTGCAAGAGCAACGTTCTCATCCAACCAAAGAATTTTCAAAATAAACTTGGTCAATCAAACCTCCGGAAATATCCAAGCATTACTTACTAACTTCGCGATCGCTTATTTTAACGCAATACCATGCCAGATGGGTAAATAGTTATTGGGCATGGGGCATAAGGCATGGGAATTACAAATATTATTTTAGTTATGTGAGACGGCTTGATTTTGAAGATTTAGAAATTTATCGGCTGGTAAAGAAGTGGGCGAATGGAGTTTGGCGAATTATCAAGCAATGGGATAATTTCTCTAAAAGACACATGGGCAAGCAATTGATTTCCAATGCCCAATGCCCTATGCCCTATGCCCCAAATTATGACAAACCCAAATTCACCAAAAGCGATCGCAGTGTTTGATATTGATGGCGTGATTCGTGATGTTAGCGGTTCCTATCGGCGAGCGATCGCAGATACTGTTGAATATTTTACCAATCAAGCTTATCGTCCGACACCAATTGATATTGACCAGTTAAAATCCGAAGGGGTTTGGAATAACGACTGGGAAGCATCTCAAGAATTAACTTATCGTTATTTTGAATCTCAAGGACAATCTCGCGCTCAAATACAACTTGACTACAATTCTATTGTGGTTTTCTTTCAATCTCGTTACCGAGGTACAGATCCCAATAATTTTACTGGTTATATTTGTGACGAACCTTTATTATTGCAACCAAGCTACTTAGAACAACTAACACAAGCTAATATTGCTTGGGGATTTTTTAGCGGTGCTACTCGTGGTTCTGCTAATTATATTTTAGAAAAACGCCTCGGTTTAAACTCTCCAGTGTTGATTGCGATGGAAGATGCGCCAGGTAAACCAGACCCTACAGGACTATTTGCGACTGTGGAAATATTAGAAAATGGCTCAGAAAACCTACCACCTGTATTTTATGTAGGGGATACTGTAGCTGACATGTATACAGTCGCCAAAGCAAGGGGTTTGCATCCACAGAGGAATTGGATTGGTATCGGCGTTTTACCACCTCATGTCCAAGAAACCCCAGCGCGTCGAGATGCTTATGTAGAAACATTACTTAAAGCTGGTGCGGCGGTAGTTTTCAGTAATGTACAAGAATTAATCCCAGAACAAATTGATGAGTTATTAAGCTAGCTTGAAAATAGCGTTGACTGTTGACTGTTGACTGTTGACTGGGAAAAGAAATTTTTATGTTTGGTTGTGAGATTTTCTCGTGATTGACTAACTTGAAAATCATGGCTAGAGAACTATTTTTTTGCCTGTGTGATGAATGGCACAAATTATCGAAAAGAAGGTGAAAGATTGGTAAGGGCACAATATTGTTGTGCCCTTAGAATAATATATGTGTCGCGAACATTATTTGAATTGATATGAGATTCATAGTGAGGATTTTAGTCCTCAAAATTAGTGAGAGGAGCGTTGTGTACACAGAAAAAATTAAATCAAATTAATTGCATTGCCAAAAAATACAATACCGATGGCACAAAAAGCTAAACCAGCAAAGGTAATTTTATTGGGCAAGATTGAGTAAATTTCTCTAGCACTCATCAGCACGGTACATTGAGTTAAGGCAAAAGCCATTACATAAATTACCAAGGGTATGATTCCTGTATCTACTACAGATTCCACCCCAGCATAGCCGTGTAAAAAACCTGCGATCGCTCCTAGCACTGCCAGTAAGATTGAGTTTGGTTTATTTACTATCATCAGCATGGCACTAAAAGCAATTGTGGAAATAGCAATGCCAATTTCTGCACCGCCTAAATTGAGATGAAATAAATGAATCACCATGCCAAAAGCTGCGGCTGCGCCAAAAGATGCGGGAATCAATGCGCCACGCACCATCCCTGCTGAAAGTAAGCCAATAGCTATAAGACTAACCAAACGATTTAAGTTAATGGCTGGATCTGCTATTCCCCAAAGCAAACCTTCCCAGGAATTAGAAATAGCAGGATGTCCGTGAAATCCGCTTAAGGAAGCCAATAAGCTAATGGTAGCCAGAGAAGCGATCGCCACAGTATGACGATGTTTTATATCGTTTCCTGATGTTGATAAGTCAATTGTTAGCATCGAGTTTATAGCAAATAAGTTTTTTTTGATAACTTATGCTACCCAACTAACTCAAAAAACTAACATAATCTTGACTATCAATAATAGAAAATACGTAAACTTACATAAGTAAGTCGGTGTGAAAAATTCAAAATATATTAAGCAATGTAAAAATTTGTCAGTTCATTTCGTAGTGAGGACTTTATTTCTGACTAAAAATCTTTCATTATTTCGGCGATTCTACTTAACATTGCTGCGATTACACAAGTTTTAACTGATAGTCGAGCTAGAGGGAGGTATTTTATCTGTTGATTTAATTTTTAATAATTCCGCAGATTTCATCCTCATAGGAATTTGAATTCTAATTTCTAAACCCTGAGGTAATACTGCAATACTATCTAACTGACCGCCATGTTGAGCGATAATTTGATCGCTAATAGACATACCTATATTTTTACCGCTAAATTTCTTAGTAAACAAAGATTCAAATATTTTTTCTGATGCTTCTTCTGGAATTTCATAACCATTATCAATAATCCGAATTAAAACTTGATTACTGTCTTCTAAAACCTCAGTATGAATCTGAAGTAAAGGCTGATTAACAGCACTTTTCAAACGTGTAATAGCATTATTAATAATAATCATAAATACTTGATTCAGTTGTCCGGGATAACATTCTACTTTAGGTAAACGACCATAATCTTTAATAACTTCAATATCTGCACGCTCTGCTTTACCTTTAAAGCGGTTTTGTAAAATTAAAAGCGTACTATCAATACCTTCATGAATATCAACTTCTTTAATATTGGCTTCATCTAGCCGTGAAAAATTTCGTAAACCTAAAATTAGCTTACGAATTCGCTCGGCTCCCATGTGGATGGAAGATAAAATTTTAGGTAAGTCTTCTTGAATAAAATCAAGATCGATTTTTTCAGAAAAAGCTTGAATTTCTCCTGGGGGATGGGGATAATTAGTTTGATAATGCGAAACTAAATCTAGCAAGTTATCGGCATATTCTTTAGCTACTGTAGTGTTACCATAAATAAAATTAATTGGGTTGTTAATTTCATAGACAATACCCCCAACTAATTGTCCTAAAGAAGATATTTTTTCTGTGTAAATTAGTTGAGCTTGAGTATTTGCTAGTTCTTGCAATGCAAGTTTCAGTTCGCTGTTAGCTTTTTCTAGTTGTGCTGGACTTGGTAAAGCCAGTGCTTGGGGAATTATTGGTAATAATACAAGGGCTGTATAAACAGAAATAAAAGCTGTAATTGCTTTAATTAAACCAGATAACCAGTAAGTAGGATGCCAAGGCGTCCATATTTCCATTAAGTGTGTTGTACCACAGGAAATAATAAAAGCTCCAAATAATAACATTATTGATTTAAAAGGCAAATCTTCGCGTTTGCGTACAAAATAAATCAGCGCAATGGGGATAGAAAAATAGGCTAAAGCGATTAAAGCATCTGAGAGGATATGTAGCGATACTAACTCTGGTTTCCAAAGGTAGCAGTGTCCGTGGGGAATAAACGCACCATCAACAAAGAAATCATGTAAAAAGTTCCACATAAATATCTACTAAGTATAATTTATCAATTTATTTGCTTGACAAATTATACTCGTAGTACAAAAAATTGTCTCTACTGCTTAAACCCTAACGGAGTAACTCTTCGATTTGATGTTGACTCCACAAATCTCTGTACAAACCACGTTGCTGAACGAGTTCTAGATGGTTTCCAGTCTGCACAATTTTACCTTTCTCCATGACAAAAATGCGGTCAGCAGCGGCAGCAGCAGAGAGTTGGTGGGTGATAAAAACAACTGTTTTTTTATCAGTACCAGTAGATAAATTTTTGAGAATTTGTGTAGCTGTTTGGTTATCTACACTAGAGAGAGCATCATCCAAAATTAACACAGGAGCATCCACCAACATTCCTCTAGCCAAAGCAGTACGCTGACGTTGTCCACCAGAAAGAGTAATTCCACGTTCGCCAACTATAGTTTCATATTGGTGCGTAAAATTGCTAATTTCCGCGTGAATTTGAGCCTGCTGGGCTACCATCTCTATATCCTGCTGTTCCCTAATGGGATCGCCGTAGCGGATATTATTTTTGATGGTGGTGCTGAAGAGAAAGCTATCTTGAGGAACATAAGCGATCGCACCGCGTAAATCTGCTAAAGCTATTTTTGTAATATCTATATCATCTAAAAATAGCTGTCCCGCTCCAATTTCTAATAACCGCGGTAGCGCATTAGCTAAAGTCGATTTTCCCGAACCAATAGCGCCGACAATGGCTACAGTTTCCCCAGGATTAATGGTAAAGTTGACACGATCTAAAGCTGTGTTCGCAGCAGCAGGGTAAGTGTAACTGAAATTTTTCGCTGTTAGCTTGCCTTTAACTTCACTTTTGGGTAAATGAATGACATCACTAGTGTCTTGAATTTTTGGTTCAACTGAGAGAATTGACTCTAAGCGATCGATACTTACCTCACCTCGTTGGTAAGCAGTGATGGTAAAGCCTAACAAAGCTGTGGGAAAAACCAGACGTTCTACATAAATCAGCAGTGCTAAGAAATCTCCAACCGCCAGAGTTCCCGCAGAAATTCTGGTTGCACCTAGCCAGATAATTATCAGAGAGCTGATATTAGCTAAACCACCAATTAAGGGAAATAATGTATTGCGGCTTTTTGCTAATTCCAAATTAGCAGTTAATAGCTCTTGATTTTTGAGAGCGAAGGCGCGACGCTCGTTTTCTTCTTGGGCGTAAATTTTAATTAAAGCAATACCGCTAATATCTTCTTGGATGAGTTCGCTAATCTCAGAAAGTTGCTCTTGAACTACTGTTTGTTGTTTGCGCAGGCGATCGCTAAATAGATGCACCAACAAAAACATCAAGGGATATACTGCCAGAGAAGCTAGAGTCAAATCGACACTAATTGTTAACATCACTGGCAGTGTTAACGTATAGGCAAAGAATGTATTGGCTAAACTCAGAACAGCAAAACCCAATAACCGTTTGATATTTTCAACATCGCTAGTAGCTCTACTAATTAGATCGCCAATGGTATGAGTAGCAAAGTAAGCAGGCTCTAGCTTGAGTAAATGTGCAAAAATTCTTTGTTTTAAGTCAAATTCTACCTCTCGTCCCACACCGAATAGCCAAATCCGCGAGGCCATCCGGATCAGCCACATGGCTGAACTGAGCAAGACAATAATGACTACATAATTTAAGACTTCATTCCAGCTAAAGGTTGTTGAAAGTTTGTCAACACAAGCGCGAATCAGCCAAGGAATATAAACACCTAATCCATTGACAGTTAACAAAGCCAGAATACCCAATACAGCTTCCCGCCAGTGGGGACGCAGGTAAGTACCCAGTTTAGCCAGTCGTCGAGATTGTACCATTCAAAAAAAGCAGGGGAGCAGAGAAAAGGGGACGCAAGGAATTGGCAAATGACAATTAACCCTTGCAAGTAAATTTACCGAACCTCCTTTTATTCTGGCAGAATTGACATCCTCAGCGACCAAAAGGCGCGGTGATTCCTAAATCTCACGATTTAGGTTTCTGTTTCATAGCAACTGCCTCCACCCACAAGGAGTTTTGGTCTTATGTTCGCTCCACAGACTATCCCCGCAAGCCCTGCGGTTCTCATGTATCGAAATCTCAAACAGAAATTTCTGGTATATTTTGATTCCAGGGTTGGACTGTCCATTACCCCATCCTCTTTTCCCGGTCTACCGATTTTTCTTCCCCGTTGCGAAGTATCGCCAACTTTGGTGTTAGGGTTTATGTCTCCATCGTCGCGGGTGGGTCATTGACCATCTCTATTTTACCATGATCTATGTAAAGCCGTCCTTGAAAGACGGGGTTTCTACCCATTTTTCTGATGATCGGGGAAAAAGGCCAGCCACCAAGACATAGTGCTTGGCCTTGTAATTTTTATTTTGAGACTTTATGATTGGCGACCACGCAAGAAGAAGTAAATTTGATTGAGATAACTTTCCCAAGCTTGGGTTGTGAGTTGCAGAGTTTCTGCACTAGGGACAAAATCTTCAAGTCGTAATCCTCTGGTTCTAATTTCCTGAGGATTCTGCAATAAGTAAGGCGGAACTTTTATACCCAGTGGATTCATCGCGATGACATCGGAGACATTAGCATTCGGTGTGGGAAGCGAAGCCACTAAAGTCTCGGATGTGGGAGCCAGTTGATAATTAGCAGCCAATCTGACATTCTCAACAGGGTAACTTGCTGTTGTGGCTATTGGCGATCGCACCAGAAAGTAAGCGATCGCAGGTGTACTAGCTAACAATAAAATTGTCAGTGCCCAACCTAGTAAGTATCCTCCTGGTTTATCTATTCCGCCCCCCTTGATTCTTTGGGCAGCAAAAATTAACATCAACACCGATGCTCCCAGTGGTTTGAGCGGAAATGATATTAACCTCCACAAAGAAGCCACAGCTGGTTCATTAGGGTTAATGAACGCCAGCGCTAGAACGATCAACATAATAACTATGACTAATCGTCCAACAAAACTCCCTGTTGGATAAAATCTTTGGAAAAAAGAGTATACAAGAGTGCCAATTAATAGCCACAGTAATACCCGGCTTAGCAGTAGAAACATAGTAGATTAACTCTCAAATTTTCCGATGCGGTGAACTATCGCTTTAGATCGGTTCCCCGGTATAAAGCAAAATGCGAATCCTGAAGGGTTAGCCTTGAGGTTTCGGGCAGCGGATATATTTTCTCGTCAAATTGTAATCGTACTGTTACCTGACTTAAAATACCTCATACCTCACAACCAAAGACTACCGTCGTAGTGATTTTAGTGCAATTTTCCGACACTGCGACTATTATTTAAAATTTTATAGATGAGTAATGTAGCACCAGTAAATTAAATTAATTGAGTAGTTATAACTCAACAGGAACAAATATGTCGTCTGCAAAACCGAAAATTTTGGTAACTGGAGGAGCTGGTTATATCGGCTCTCATACAGTCCTGGCCTTGAAGCGCGCGGGTTATGAGGTAGTGATCCTCGATAATTTGGTGTACGGGCATCGTGACTTAGTAGAGCAAGCTCTGCAAGTGGAACTGGTAGTAGGTGACACTGCCGATCGCCCCATGCTCGATCAATTATTTCAAACTCACAAGTTTGATGCGGTGATGCACTTCTCTGCCTACGCTTATGTAGGGGAATCAGTGACAGATCCGGCAAAATACTACCGCAACAATGTTGTGGGTACTCTGGTGCTGTTAGAAGCAATGCAGGCAGCATCTATTAAGAAATTTGTATTTTCTTCTACTTGTGCAACTTACGGTGTCCCGGATGTTGTACCCATTCCCGAAAATCATCCCCAAAATCCGATTAACCCTTACGGTGCTACTAAGTTAATGGTCGAGCGGATTCTCTCGGATTTCGATGTGGCCTATGGTTTAAAATCAGTGCGTTTTCGCTACTTCAACGCCGCCGGAGCCGATCCCACTGGCTTACTCGGTGAAGATCACAATCCAGAAACCCATTTAATCCCGTTGATATTGCTAACAGCGTTAGGTAAACGCGAATCTATTTCTATTTTCGGTACTGATTATCCAACACCTGATGGTACTTGTATTCGAGATTATATTCACGTTAGCGACTTAGCCGATGCGCATATTTCCGGATTAGAGTACTTATTAAAAGGCGGCAATAGCGAAGTTTTCAACCTTGGTAATGCTTTAGGTTTCTCCGTCAGAGAAGTCATAGCGGCTGCTGAGGCGGTAACAGGATTAAATATACCCATCACCGAATGCGATCGCCGTCCCGGAGATCCACCTTCCTTGATTGGTAGTGCTGAGAAAGCCAGAGAAATCCTCGGTTGGCAACCCAAATACCCAGGCATCAAAGAGATTGTCCAACACGCCTGGGATTGGCATCAGAAGAGGCATAAATAAGGGTATAGGGCATGGGGCATTGAAACAATTTTGGATTTTGGATTTTGGATTTTAGATTTAGATTTTAGAATCCAAAATCGCAAATCTAAAATCTAAAATTCTTTGTCCCCCCTGCTCCCTGCCCCCCTGCCTGCTCCCTACCCCTTCCGCCGTTGCATCACAGCTAACACAACCCCTAAGCTGGCAAAGATGCCGGCGGCGATCGCCCACAAGGGTAATGATGAAGATTGAGGCTGGGCTACATCTTGATCATTTTCTTTATTGACTTGTGGCGAGCTTCGTGATACATTGACCGCACTTGCAGCTACAGTTACATCAAACTTTAACTCAAAGGGTTGGAAATTCCCGCCAGCTATGGGTTTACCTTTCAGTACTAGCTGATAGGCTCCGGGTTTGGGAAATGTAATGTCTGCGCCTGGTGTCCCTTGATACTTTTCGGCGGTGATTGCTTGTAATGGGGGTTCTAACAGTGGTGGTTCTCCGGCTGTGTGGGGTTGGGCGTAAATTGCTAACTGACAATCACAATCTTTGAGGGCGATCGCTTTTCCACCTTTACGAGTTAGTGCAAACCAAGCTTGTGCAGGTTTACCAGCTTGCGGATTATCATTCGGTTCAATATGGAGAGTAGCACCAACATCTCCTGCTACTTTGATTGTATGGGCAGAAGCAGGATGAGGATTATTTACTGCTAGGAGTAATAAAAAAACTACAGGTATACCAAATTTAGCGCGACTTACTGGGCGGAACATAAAATTTAGCTATGGACAACCTTGACCAAACATAGCGCGATGCCTACGGCAAGGGCTTTGCCCTACGCACCAACAACACACAGAGGGTAAAAAAACCCAATATTGCGGTTGCTAATTTATTCCCCTCATTTAATTGTGCAGAACCCAGATAGTGGGAACCCATAACGATCGCATGAATTGCACCGCAGAGTAAAGCAGGTACGCTTAATAGATGAATCTGTCGCCAACGTTTACCCAAAGATTTTTGCCAGAAGTCAAAACTGGTCAAAGCGGCGGGAGTCATCAAGATTAATGCTACCGCACCTGCGCCCATACTCCATTGAAATTCTGGCCGCAGAAACCAAAAGGCAGCAAAATTCCATTTTAATGAATGTTCTATCATGTGGAGAGTGTGCGCTACAGATAAAACAAAAGCTCCCACACCCAAAGCTCGACGATAACGCAAAGGTGAAGCCCAAATTCCACTAATCGGGCGAGCTATCAGCGCTAAAATTAAGCAGAATAAGGCGGCGTGTCCGGTGTAATCGACCATTATGTCGCCGGTTCGCAGTAAAGTAATAGCACCAATAGCGAGAGTTACCCAACCACCCAAGCGGAACAACTGACTGCGCTTATCTTGACTGACTAGGGAAGCAGAAACACCCACACCTAACATGGTTGGTAGAGTTCCCAGTCCAAAAGCGAGCATAGTTGCTGCACCTATCCATAAATTACCAGTTTCAGCGGCTTTAATCTGGGCAGCATACAAGAATCCACAAGGCATTAAACCCCAAGTCATTCCTAATAGTGCAGGTGTCCACCATCTGCTTTGTAAGGAAATATTGACCATTTCTTTACTCAGAAGGTTGTGTAATTTTCCTTGTAATAAAGGGTGTAAAACAGGGATTTTGGGGAGTAAATCGGGTTTTATTTGTCCTAAACCAAACCAAATCAATAATAAACCTGTGAGAATGGCAATCCAACGCCGTAAATCGCTACCAATACCTGCTAACTGTCCCCCTTCGATCAAGACTGAACCTAATGCGCCAATCCCCGCACCGACTAGGGTATAGCTCAACATCCGCCCTAAGTTCAGTAAGATGTGAAATTTTAATTGCTGTCGCCAATCACGGGTTTTTTCTTGGTGCGGTAAGGAAAACGCCATTGTTAAAGGGCCACACATGCCAAAACAATGCCCAAAACTACCCAAAAACCCCAGGATTGTGATGAGTAATAAATCAATCATAGATAAATTCCTGAGTCATTGGTGCTGAGTTTTGGATTAAAAAAGGTAAAAATAACTTGCTTTTATAGTGCGGAACTTTACGGGAAATTAGTCACTCTGTCAAAAGACTAGCTGTCAAACTTACTGTTTGCGCTATTTTTAAGTCTGAGACGCACAGGAGCGATCGCATGAAAAAATGGATATGGCTAGCGCTGTTACTCCTAGTGGTAGTTGTGGTTGTTGGGACTAGAGGTACTGCGAATAATCAGTTATTAAAACAGCCTCCTTCACCGATAATTGCACAGAGTAGCCCTAATCAAAATACCCCATCCGAGTTACCTGTACCAATAGCTAGGGATTTGCAGGTGTCGGCGGCTCAGCTATTTACCCATATTCAAAAGCTTAATTATCAGCGCTATACCAACGATGAGCGATCGCGTACTCGCACTTATATTACAACTGAACTCCAAAAATTCGGCTGGAAACCTCAATTACAAAAGTTTCCTAACGGTGTAAATATCTTTGCTGAACGCCAGGGAACTAACAAACAAGCTGGTGCAATTTTAGTAGGTGCACATTATGATACCGTGGCTGGTTCTCCTGGGGCTGATGATAACGCCAGTGGATTGGCTGTGATGCTGGAAGTTGCTAGAGTTCTTGGTTCTCGTCCTACTCCTAAAACATTACAGCTAGCATTTTTTGATTTAGAAGAAGCCGGACTTTTAGGAAGTAAAGCTTTTGTCAGCCAAAAAGCCAGGTTAAAAAATCTTCAAGGTGCGATTGTCATGGATATGGTAGGTTACGCCTGTTACACAGTTGGTTGTCAGCAGTATCCTACAGGATTACCAGTTAAACCACCAAGCGATAAAGGTGACTTTTTAGTAGTAGTTGGCGATACAGAACATTTACCTTTGCTGAATGCTTTTCAAAATTCCCAGTCTAATCCAGCGACAGCTTTAAATAAAGATGATGCTAATTTTCCATCAGTTTTAACATTACCTATTCCTTTAAAAGGGTTATTAGCACCAGACACCCTACGCAGCGATCATGCACCATTTTGGTATCAAGATATAGGTGCTGTACTAGTAACAGATACGGCTAATTTGCGTAATGTTAACTATCATCAACCTAGCGATGTAGCAGAAAACATTGACCGTGATTTTTTTCTAGGTTCAGCCCAAATCGTGCTGAATATTACTAATGTATTGTTAGAAAATCAGGCGAATTTAACAACTCAACAAGGAGGTTAATCTACTAACAACCTCTCAGTAAGAACTGTTGTTGTCAACCCTGAATCAACTTCCGGGTTCCCATTTCCGTGTTTCGCGTACCCTGAATCAACTTCCGGGTTCCTTGAATCAACTTCCGGGTTCCCATTTCCGTGTTTCGCGTACCTTGAATCAACTTCCGGGTTCCCATTTCCGTGTTTCGCGTACCTTGAATCAACTTCAGGGTTCCTATTTCCGTGTTTCGCGTACCTTGAATCAACTTCAGGGTTCCTATTTCCGTGTTTCGCGTACCTTGAATCAACTTCAGGGTTCCTATTTCCGTGTTTCGCGTACCTTGAATCAACTTCAGGGTTCCTATTTCCGTGTTTCGCGTACCTTGAATCAACTTCAGGGTTCCTATTTCCGTGTTTCGCGTACCTTGAATTAACTTCCGGGTTCCTATTTCCGTGTTTCGCGTACCTTGAATCAACTTCAGGGTTCCTATTTCCGTGTTTCGCGTACCTTGAAGCAACTTCAGGGTTCCTATTTCCGTGTTTCGCGTACCTTGAATCAACTTCAGGGTTCCCATTTCCGTGTTTCGCGTACCTTGAAGCAACTTCAGGGTTCCTATTTCCGTGTTTTGCGTACCTTGAAGCAACTTTCGTCTTGTTTTCGGGTTCCTTGACCGAAAATTAAAAAGATACAAGCTCCAAACTTCGTTATGGGGATGATTAATTTTGAATATTGATTTTAAACCCTAAAGTAATTACTTATCTTGATGTTGAGGATAAGTCAGAGTCCAGTTTTGTTTATCGTTAATTTGCCAATATAAACCTTGAAGCATGAGCCGCAGTGCAGTCCGAGTCCTCATGTAGTCTCTGACTAAATGTGTACCAGGTTCGGCAGAAATATCATCATATTTTTGGCGATAACCAAAAGGTTTGGAACATTCATGACCAAATCCTTTTACAGTTAATACAAAAAATGGCGCTTGTTTATATTTATCGGGAACCATGAATATACCATATACATTATGTTCACCAAGCCAAGGTTGAACAACAACTTTGGTAGCTTGTACCTGAAATTTTTGAATATCTGATGCGAGGAAAGCTTCTGAATTACACTGAGAATCATTTACAGGCCACAACAGAGTTACAGTACTTAGTGAGAAAATGAAGACTAAGACATAGATGAGTTGACGGTGCATAAAGTCAACCATGAATATTTATGAAATGTGTCAGTAGATGAAACTGGTAATAGGGAAATAATCAGTAATTTGAGCCACAATTCATTAGGTCAAGGCTCTCATCACAATCACTTTTGAAGCAAATTTATATTATTAAAATAAGTGATAATCAACTAATTTTTTGTGGCATTCAACACTGATTAGTCAATAGTCAGAGATGCGATAACCCTTGTCTGTACAATTGTCATTTGTCCCTCTTCCCTACCCCCTAGCCCCTAACCCCCGTCTGCTGCTAAAATTTTTTACAATATGGGTAGCAAAATAGACAAATTTCAGTTATATTCCCCTAAGCGTGGGAAAATAACGATGTTTAAGGGAAGAATCAGGGGAAGTATCCAAAATATTACAGGTTGGTTTTGGGCATTGGCGATCGCTCAAATTTTGGGGACAAATACCTCTGCTACAGCAGCTGATACAGTTGTGGTGCGATTTGGTCTGTTTGCAGAATCGATTGCAGTTGCAGATCTGCAAAAGGCTGCGGAAACTGGAAAATTTCCCAGGGATTTGGAATCTTTTACCAACAGGCTATCAGAACAAGACCGTAACTTAATCTTAGGAGCGCTCAGAACTAAGCTACCGCTGAATGTGGTGACTATTAGTCGATTGCTGAATACCCAGATAGGGACAACTATTCTCAACGATCTGGCGACGGCTTTAGTGAGAAAAGACCAAGCCGGCGCACAAGCACTCAGAGCCGGATTTGTCTTAGGCTCTACTGCACCTCAAGGTCTTTCTATACTTTCGTTTATTAAAGCCTATCCTAGCCAACGCCTAGAAATTAATTTACCCCAAGCATTTGCAGTTGCCAGTAATTTGAACTCTGGCTTTTGGGTGACGCAACAGTTTATGCTGGCGATCGCTCCTCAATTTAACCCCACTACATCGCGATTAGCTTTTCCCTTTGATCCCGGTTTACGCGGTAACGAACAATTCCAGATTCTGGGTTTACAGTTAAATGACCAAAAACGTAACCGCAAAATCCCCGCCGATATTTATTGGTCAAATGCTTCCACTGCGGAAAAACCTGTGATCGTCTTTAGTCACGGTTTTGGTTCGGTGCGTACAGATATGCGCTACCTCGCAGAACATTTAGCCTCTCACGGTTATATAGTTGTGGCATTAGAACATCCTGGGAGTAATGCTACATATACAAATTTAGCAATTAAGAATAATACTAGGCTGATCCAACCTCAAGAGTTTTTAGAACGTCCTAAAGATATTAGTTTTATCCTCGATGAACTAGAAAAACTCAACCAAAAACCCAATCAGCCATTACAAGGAAAGATTGCAGCTGATAATGCAATGGTAATCGGTTATTCTTTTGGTGGCGGTACTGCTTTATCTATTGCTGGCGCTGAATTGCAACTAGAAAATCTCAAGCAACGTTGCAAAAAGAATGTTACTGGCTTGAGTTTTGGGGAAACATTACAATGTGTGGCGCAAGAATTACCAGCCAATAGATATCAATTAGGAGATACCAGAATTAAAAGAGCGATCGCACTCAGTCCAACGACATCTTTAATGTTTGGTAAAAATGGTCTGAGTAAGTTGCAAATACCCACTTTAATTTGGGCTGCTTCCGCAGATAAAACTGTTCCCGCTTTACCAGAACAGTTTATTGGATTTAAAGAAATGCCATCCCCTAAATGGTTAGTGGGTGTCCTTGGCGGTACGCATTTAAGTGTTAAAGACCCCAGTACAACATTAGATCAAGAGCAAAGACTTAATACTCCTTTATCTGGTGGGGAAGTAGTAGGCGAGCAAGCTGCTGATATTCGTAAATACTTGCAAGCGATCGCTTTATCTTTCGCCGCACAACTAACTCCTGAAGCTGAAAAATACGCAGTTTTTCTCACACCAGATTATGCGCAGTTTGCTTCAACTCAAGCTTTTCCCATTCGTTTAGTTACACAAATTCCGCCACAAGCAATGTTTGTGCTTAGACAATTTATAAGTAAATAAAAGTTAATCAATGGTTAAATAAATATCAATTTTAGCCACATCACAACTGTTAGCTACAAACAGCTAAACTTCTTTCTTTAAAAAATATCTTTGATGTCCTGGTGGGAAATTATCGAGAACGCCAAATATTTGATAACCCAAGCGTTGGTAAAAACCCAAAGATTGAAAACTAAATGTATCTAGATAAGCGTAACTACAACCGCGTTGTTTAGCTGCAACTTCAGCTTGAACTATAAGTTTTTTTCCATAACCTTGACCCCGCAATGCTTCTGCAACCCACAGGTGAGAAATAAATAGCCATCCCCACTGAGTTTTACCAACCAAACCCCCGACAATTTCCTGGTTTGAATCTCGGATGAAAACGGCTAGAGGTTGGTATACATCTTTTTCTATTTGCAGAGCATTATTGTATTCAACAAGTTGATTGATAACAGTACGAATATCCTCTGGCTGGGGATCGTCATCAACTGTAAATTTTAAGTCTGTCATATTTAGTTCCCTGAACCAATTAGCGCTACAATGTCACCACATTGAACTTTCAGTTTCCTACCATTACTCCTTTGGTGATTTGACACCTGAACTTTTATGTGCCTTTTCTGCACTGGATTTCGTTAGCTAAGAGAAAAAGTAACAGCAAACTTTTGTATCGGATTGAACTAGCAGAATACAGACATTTTGTAGCAAAGTTGACAAAATAGTACAGCAAGAGTCTGTATCTAAAAGAACTTGTAGCATCTCAACGCTTGTAAGATTTTTATGACTTCCCCGATTCGCTTTTTGATGTGCGCTCCTGACCACTACGATGTGGACTATGTAATTAATCCCTGGATGGAAGGGAATATCCACAAATCATCGCGCGATCGCGCTGTGGAACAGTGGGAAAAACTCTACCACGTAATCAAAGACCACGCCATTGTCGATTTAGTCCCACCGGAAAAAGGCTGGCCTGACATGGTATTTACCGCCAACGCTGGCTTAGTGTTAGGCGATAATGTTGTTCTGAGTCGTTTTTTACACAAAGAACGTCAGGGAGAAGAGCCTTATTTCCAAAAATGGTTTGAAGCCAATGGTTATACAGTTCATGTCCTCCCCAAAGATTTACCCTTTGAAGGTGCGGGAGACGCACTGCTAGATCGAGAAGGACGCTGGTTATGGGCGGGTTACGGCTTCCGTTCCGAATTGGATTCTCACCCCTTCTTGGCGAAGTGGTTGGATATTGAAGTACTATCCCTACGGCTAATTGATGAGCGTTTTTATCATTTAGATACTTGCTTTTGTCCGTTAGCTAACGGTTATTTACTTTATTACCCCGGTGCGTTTGATTCCTACTCCAACCGCTTAATTGAAATGCGGGTAGCAGCAGAAAAACGCATTGCGATAGAAGAAGCTGATGCGGTGAATTTCGCCTGTAATGCGGTGAATGTAGACAGCATCGTGATTATGAACAAGGCGAGTGATAGTTTAAAATCCCGCCTGGGAAATGTGGGTTTCCAAATTATTGAAACGCCGCTCACAGAATTCCTCAAAGCTGGTGGTGCGGCTAAATGTCTAACTCTGCGGGTAACCGAACCAGTCAGAGAAGAAGTTCATGCAAATGTGTCTGTCGAAAGCCGGATAATCCGCTTAGAAGGTCATTTGCTTGATTCTGGCTTAATTAACCGGGCTTTAGACTTGATTGTCGATACAGGTGGTAGTTTCCAAGTTCTGAATTTTAACTTGGGAGAACAGCGCCAAAGTACCTCAGCCGCTGAAGTCAAGGTATCAGCACCATCCCACGAGGTGATGGAAGAAATTATCTCGCAGTTAATCGATTTGGGTGCGGTAGACTTACCCCAAGATGAGCGAGATGCGAAGCTAGAGCCTGTAATTCAAGCTGGTGTCGCCCCAGATGATTTTTATGTGAGTACAATTTATCCCACAGAAGTACGAATTTATGGTCAGTGGGTGAAGGTGCAAAATCAGCGTATGGATGGCGCGATCGCAATTACTCGATCTGCTGACGGTTACGTTGCCAAGTGTAAAATCTTACGCGACTTAGAAGTAGGCGAACAGGTGATTGTCGATGTCCAAGGTATCCGCACCATCCGCAAAACCGAATCGCGGGAACAGCGCAACGCCCAAGAATTCAGCTTTATGTCTGCTGGGGTTTCCAGCGAGCGCCGGGTGGAATTAGTCGTAGAACAAGTAGCTTGGGAACTACGTAAAATTCGCGATGCTGGCGGTAAAGTAGTTGTCACAGCCGGGCCTGTGGTGATTCACACTGGTGGCGGCGAACATCTCTCACGGTTGATTCGGGAAGGATATGTTCAGGCGCTATTAGGCGGAAATGCGATCGCTGTTCATGACATCGAGCAAAATATGATGGGAACATCGCTCGGCGTTGATATGAAGCGGGGTGTGGCCGTGCGTGGGGGACATCGCCATCACCTGAAGGTAATTAATACCATTCGCCGTCATGGCAGTATTGCCAAAGCTGTGGAAGCTGGGGTAATTAAGAATGGGGTGATGTATGAATGCGTCCAAAATCATGTCCCCTTTGTCCTCGCCGGCTCGATTCGCGATGACGGGCCTTTACCCGACACCCAAATGGACTTACTCAAAGCACAGCAGGAATACGCCGAAAATCTAGCAGGTGCGGAGATGATTTTGATGCTGTCGAGTATGCTCCACTCCATTGGCGTGGGGAATATGACTCCGGCTGGGGTAAAAATGGTATGTGTGGATATTAATCCGGCTGTCGTCACCAAATTAAGCGATCGCGGTTCCATCGAATCGGTGGGTGTGGTGACAGATGTGGGCTTATTCCTCAGTCTGTTAACCCAGCAGCTTGATAAGTTGACAAGTCCTTATCAGGCAGTGGTACGTTAAGAAACGTAACACACAGCGCTAAAGGTAAGAAAGGGAATGATGAGAGTAGCTTTCAAACGAGAGTTGCAAATTAATTGGGTCAGTGCGATCGCTGATTTTCTGCTAGCGGGTATGGTAATAGGCCCGCTAGCCGCTCCCTTTCTTGCTGCCTCTGGATCGTGGCTATTGGGAGTAATTGCTAATATCATTTATTTTATGGGCTTTCATGTCTGTCCCCAACCAGATATGGGCTTAGATTTAGCGCCACCACATATCATGGCTGTATGTATGCGTTGTTACGGGACTGTCAGTGGTTTATTAATAACGCGGCTGTTATATGGGATAACTGGGGGGAAAGGTTTTTATTGGTTAAGTCAGTATGGCTGGAGTGGTGTAGCTTTAGCCAGCGTGTTAATGATGGCTTATCCCTTAGAATTAGCAGCCCAGGTTTTTGACTGGTGGAGTTTTAATAATTATATTGTTACGCCTTTTGGCTTGATTACAGGTTTAGCTTGGGGATTATTTACCATGCCAATTTTACATGGACAAATTTCATCCGAGCGAAATTGAACAAATTATTCAGTGGAGATATGAGCCAGAGAATTGATTGATTCTCTGGCTGTTTGAGGAAGAGGTTAAGCAATTACAGTAATATCGGCACTAGTCAGTGCTACCCTGTTTGATAACTGGGCTATTTGAATTTGGGCTGTACCACCAATTCCATCTGCATCAAAAAATAAATTTCCCTTATTGCGATCGTAGATAAAGCGATCGCTTTCAGTCATGGCTTTCGTACCTAATCTAAATACACTGGTGTCTAGGGTACCTAAATCTTGGCTCAAAGCAAATTCTGATTTGGAGATAACGATCGTATCTATTGTTGGTTTAAAATCGGTGATTCGATCATACTCACCTCTACCATTCTCCGTTAAGTAAAAGCGATCGCTACCTCTACCACCAGTCAAGGTATCCCTTCCTTTACCCCCTACTAGCCAATCATCGCCATCACCACCGAGTAAGGAATCTCTGCCGTCATTACCATACAGCTTATCGTTACCGTCTCCACCTGCCAAGCGATCGTTACCAGTACCGCCAAATAAACTGTCATTTCCCTGTCCGCCTAGCAAGGTATCATTATCTTCATCTCCGTAGAGAATATCATCACCATTTCCGCCGCTTAAACGATCCTTGTCTTTACCACCGGAGAGAATATCATTACCGTTACCACCGCTGAGGGAGTCTTTACCAGCTAAACCTTGAATAATATCGACACCGTTAGTTCCTCTCAGGCGATCGTTACGTGATGTCCCACTAATTTGATTTGGTGGCGTAACTTCAAATACCGCAACAGTTTTGCTGACTTCATTCGTCGTGACTAATAACGGCTTCCCTGTGGGGCTATCAGCAGCAGAGATAAAAGTTAACCCTTCCGGACTAACATCTTCTGGTGTATTAATATACTCAACAAAAGTTGGCTGATAAGGATTTGTCACATCAAAAACCATGACATTACCAATCCGTTCCAAGCCAATAAAAGCGTAAGTACGGTTATTAATTACACCTACGGCTACACCTTCTGGTTCCGGGCCTTTATTATCGCTGCGGCTGTCAAAGCCAGCAGCTAAACCCTCAGAATTAAATAAGGTTGGAACTAAGGTAGCTGTGATTTTTTCGAGTTGATCGCCACTATCAAAAACTTGTTTACCTTTTGCATCCCAAATTGAGAAGGAACGCGCCCCAAAAGCTTCGATGCGATCCAAGTCGCCATCGCCATCAGTATCGCCTGTAGCAGTTGTGACGTTTAATCGTCCCAAGTTGGCGGCTTGCTTCAGAGTTGCAGCATTGGGGAAAATGGTGGGATCGAGGACATATTTACCATCACCTACCCGACGTTCCTCGCTAAATCCTGCATAGTCACGGGCGTCACCTTCGTTGCTGGTGATGTAGTAAGTTTGTCCGTTAACTGTGAAACTAGCGATCGCATCCGGCTGATACAAGCCAAACACAGGCCAATTCTGAATATTTATCGCCCCATCGCGATCGCTTGCATCCAACCCATTACCCGGTAAACTATGATTTTTCGTCCCTAATGGCAAAATATCGGTAATAGTGGCGCTAGCAATATCCAAAACTGCGATCGCATTATTTTCTTGCAGAGTAATATGGGCAGTTTTTCCATCACCAGAAATCGCAATATATTCTGGTTCTACATCCTGTGCTACTGTAGCACCAGGCCCGATAATCCGTACCCCTGCGGCTTTTAGTTGGTCAATTTTGTCATTAAAACTAGTAAATGTGGCATTGGTAACCGTCGCATTCCCTACACCTCCTGAAAGGTCGATAATACTCACAGAACCTTCAGGATCGACAGAAGTAGCTTGTTCATAGCTGTTGGGTTCTCCCTCGTTGGCTACCAATACTTTCTTACCATCGGGTGTGAAGGTCAACATATCAGGTAAAGCACCAACCGCCACCGAGTTTAAAAATGTGCCATCGGCGGCGTTATAAAAACTTACCTGTCCTATTTGTTGGGCGTTGGGGATGGGGTTATTGCTGGTGTTTCGGATGGCGTAAGCGACAGCAAGAATGCCATTTTTTACTGCTACGCTATTAGGAATAGCTTCTGTTTCTGCATCTAAGGTAAATCCTGGGGATAAAGAACTAATGAGGTTAAGTGTACCTGTATTGCTGAGGCTGTAAGTTTCAACCGTATTAGCCGCAACTACATACAAGCGATCACTTTGGGGATCGAAAGCAGAAATTTCCGCACCATTGACACTGGTGACGCCGCCTAATTTTTGTAAAACGTTAAAGTTCTTGGTAGCAGTATTAGCACTTACTAATGCGATATTGCCGGAATTAAGTGTCATAATTACAAATCTCCTGATGAATTGAATTAATGAATAGGGTGTATTTTTCTAGACTTTGCAAAAATGCTGCAACATAGCACATTCAAAAACCTGTTAAAATCTGCCTGTTCTCAACGAGATTTGTAAAATTATCAATGAGTCTGTATAAAATAACGGCCTATCTAAAAATAGGTCGTAACAAATTAATTTTTTTATTTTCAATTCACAAATAGCGACTATTTAGTAGTTTTACCTAAATATTCATAATCGCCGTAAATTTGCTTATTTAAGGTTAAGAAAAGGTTATAAATGTCAAAATTCACGGAATATTTATAAATAACTATTTTAATTAAAATTACTGTAATTTTTTTAGTTTTAATTTTGACCCTAGCCGCATCAAATAATCAAGTTTTCTGCTGGATGAAGCCTTAAATATTAATTAAAGTTCTCTTACCCTAATGCAGATATTTTTACGATTGATCGAGTGAAATTGTCTGACCACAATTTAAAAAGAGAGCAGAATTTTTCCACCTCCTTGTCTCAATTGGGTGGGAAGATTCTGCTGGCAATTTAAACCTAATTACGAATTAATTAAACAAATCTAAATCAGTAACCGCACCCAAACTGCTAGAAGCTACTAATTTGGCATATTTAGCCAGTACTCCTTTGGTATAACGGGGTGCAGGCGGTTGCCAATTTGCACGACGAAGAGCTAATTCTTCATCGGATATGTTCAACTGTAATAAACGCGCCGGGGCATCAATTGTGATGCTATCACCTTCTTGGACAAGAGCGATCGCACCCCCAACAGCAGCTTCCGGTGCAACGTGACCTACTACCATACCGTAAGTACCACCGGAGAAACGCCCATCGGTAATTAATCCCACAGAATCGCCTAAACCAGCACCAATAATTGCTGAGGTGGGAGCTAACATTTCCCGCATCCCCGGGCCGCCTTTAGGGCCTTCATAACGGATGACAATTACATCACCGGCTTTAATTTTACCTGCCAAAATTGCATCTAAACAGGATTCTTCCGATTCAAATACTCTGGCTGGGCCGGTAATTGTCGGCTTCTTCACCCCAGTAATTTTAGCTACAGCCCCTTCTGTGGCAAGATTGCCTTTAAGAATTGCTAGGTGTCCTTGGGCATACATGGGGTTATTCCAAGGACGAATCACATCTTGGTTTGCAGGTGGTTCATCTGGTATATCTGCTAAAACTTCGGCAATTGTTTGACCACTGATAGTAATGCAATCTGGATGTAATAAGTCATGCACCAGTAGCATTTTCATCACTTGAGGTATACCGCCAGCTTTATGTAAGTCTGTAGCAACATACTTACCACTAGGTTTTAAATCGCACAATACTGGAACTTTACCCCGAATAACTTCAAAGTCATCCAAAGTTAGTTCTACACCAGCAGCGCGCGCGATCGCCAGAAAATGTAAGACTGCATTTGTTGAACCACCCACAGCCATAATCACAGATATGGCATTTTCGATAGATTTGCGGGTGATAATCTGGCGGGGTAAAAGCTGTTTGCGAATTGCTTCCACTAAGACTATTGCAGATTTTTCCGTGCTATCAGCCTTTTCCGCATCTTCTGCTGCCATTGTCGAAGAATAAGGTAAACTCATGCCCATCGCTTCAAAAGCCGAAGACATGGTGTTAGCCGTATACATCCCACCACAGGAACCAGCACCAGGACAAGCACGACGTTCGACTTCTAACAGTTCATTCTCGTCAATTTTACCAGCGCTATATTGACCTACAGCTTCAAAAGAACTGACAACAGTTAAATCGCGTCCATTATAATTTCCGGGTTTAATCGTACCCCCGTAAACAAAAATAGCCGGAATATTCATCCGCGCGATCGCTAGCATCGCTCCTGGCATATTTTTATCACATCCGCCAATTGCCAATACGCCATCCATACTTTGTCCGGTACAGGCGGTTTCTATTGAATCTGCAATTACTTCTCGCGACACCAGGGAATATTTCATCCCTTCCGTTCCCATCGAAATCCCATCACTAATAGTAATGGTGCCAAATACCTGTGGCATTGCACCAGCTGTTTTTACAGCCACCTCAGCCCTTTGCGCCAGTTGATTAATCCCCATATTACAAGGGGTGATTGTACTGTAACCATTGGCAATACCAACAATGGCTTTATTAAAATCCTCATCTTGAAACCCAACTGCACGCAGCATAGCGCGGTTAGGCGATCGCTGCACCCCTTGCGTCACAACCTGGCTTCTCAAATTCTCAGACATCTTTTTTCCTTCTATGTCTCTAATCGCAACTGTTGCGATTCTGTTCTCTGATTGTCTCATGTAGGGGAATTTTTGCATTGCGCGATCGCTGTGCCAAGACATCAGAAGTTCTATCGCATATTTAGGGAACTCCAAAAAATAAATTATTCCGTTAAACGTTGACTGTTGACAGTTGACGGTTCACAGTCAACTGTCAACAATAGCAATGGAATATTTTTTTACTTGGAAGTCCCTTAAACAAAGGTCGGCTTTTTTCGTGTAATCTCTTGTTTTGTAGTTGGCTTATGCAGATTCTGAATTAACTCTTACCTATTCAACGGTGTAAAACTCAAAATTTTTAAAACGGAGAGGGGGGGATTCGAACCCCCGTTGAGTTGCCCCAAAACGCATTTCGAGTGCGTCACCATCAACCACTCGGACACCTCTCCAGCTATTAACTCACAGATTAGAGCATCTTTTTCTATCAAAAACCTGTGAATTATCGGAAATGCAAATGCATATCCTAAACAATTTTAACATCATAATCAACAAAGCGATCGCCTTACACCAAACTCAATACCTTTACAACACAGAAGATTTACTTTCTGTAGCTTGGATAAAGGCTTCAAAATTAGTATTCGGCGTCCACTGAATAGCGCCATCCCGACCTGTAAAGAAAAGCTTTGTCTGACTTTGGCTAAGTTCCGACAACACTTTAGGCTCCAGTTCCGCAGAAGAGGCGATCGCAACTTGTGGTTGTAACGCTAAAACCAAATCCTTCAACGACTCTGGCACACACCACAGCACCTGAGGACGCGCCAAACCTCCCGATTGGACTAGCTGCTGTATTTCCTTCAACTTCATGTTACCTACGAGTAACCAATTTTGCCCTTGAATTTGTAATTGTAAAATTGGGAACTGGTCATTGAGTAACTGTGCTACTACGGGGCCAGCAGTAATTGCTTGACCAACTGTCAAAGGTTGAAAAATACCTTGACGCTTTTGCATTTCCTGTTGAATTATTTGCGTCTCAGGGACATTTTCTGGTTTGGGAGGGTAAGTAAAAAAGCTTTTGATTGGTAATCGTTGCATTAGATCCAGCCAACCACTACTTTCACGATCCTGGAACTCAGTTGCGATCGCCCAATCAACTTTATTGATCCCTTGCTGTTGTAAAAACGGTAAAATTGTATAACGTCCAGTACCTTCATCGCCACTATTAATTAAGGTAACTGTTCCTCGGTCTTGAACTACCAAAACTGGTTCTGTACCTGCTGCAAGTACAGTAATCCTAAATAAATTGTTAGCAGAATGCCACACTGGAATCAGCACCAGACCTAAAGCAATACAACTTGCAAACCACCAACGCTGCCGCCACCAACGTACCCACAAAACCAATAAAATAATTGTATAAAGAGCCAGCATCTGCCAAGGAGAAATACTCCCAACAGCTAGAGAATTTCCCGGTAACTTGCTAAAAAATCCCACTAAGTTGATCAGCCAATCACTGGGGTAGTGCAAAAACCCAGCTACAAAACTCCCCCCTGCTGGCCAAGCTAATGCTGCTAGGGCACTAATAATTCCGCCTATACTCAAAACAGAAATAAAGGGAGTGCTAATAATATTGAGTAATAAACTATAAGATGGCACAACACCAAAAACAAACAGTTGCAAAGGTAAAGTCCAAATAGTTGCAGCTAGAGGAACAGCAATCAAAGAAGCGATCGCCGGTGGTAACCAACCCAAGCGTTGCACTATTGGCGGTACTGTCACAATTAATCCCAGCGTCGCTAAAAAACTCAGTTGAAACCCTAAGTCCCAGATCCATAAAGGATTAAATAACAATAATAAAGTCGCCGCCAGTACCAGAGAGCCGAATTGTTTCACCTTCCTTTTTAAAGCCAATCCCACCAACGCCGCAAAACCCATAATTACTGCTCTTAAAACCGCAGGCTGAAAACCCGTTAAACTCAAGAAAATAATCAACCCCAAACAACCAATAATTAGTTGAGTTGCTTTGTTTGCGCGTCTTGTAAGTTGTAAGATTACACCCAAAATCAAAGAAGTTTGAAATCCCGAAGCGGCTAAAGCATGAGCTAATCCTGCCTGGACAAAGAGATCGCGGATATCATAAGGTAAATCAACAGCTTTGCTACCTAACACCATCGCACTGACAAGGGGCCCTTCCGGGATTCCTAAACCCCGAACTTGCGATCGCACAATTCGTTCCCTAATTTGCCACCATCCCCATTTCCGCTGCTCCTCATCTAAAATATTAATTTGTCTCCCCGTCAAACCCGCAAATGCGCCCTCTTGCTTGAGAAACTTTTGAAAATCAAAAGCACCAGGATTTGCTGCTGCTTTTGGTTTATATAAAACTCCCGTGATTGCAATTTGTTGACCAGGGTATAAACCAGTCGCCCGCAGTATCGGCACTGTCACATATAATTTACCCGTGACTCCCTTACTTACCCCTACCGGGCCATCATCCTTCTTTACTTCATCAAGCTGAGTCGCTTCTAACCAAAATTGTCCTCGCTGACTGCGAGTTAAGCGTGGTGCACTTGTAACTACACCACGCACAATCACCAGTTGTTCTTGATTATTATTATTTCCAGGCGGCACAAACTTACTAATATCTTTTGCTCCCGGTACTGGTACTCGCCATTGAAAATAGAAAGTAGCCAGCAAACCCACCAAACCAGCAGCTAACAAGATTCTCGGATCGAGAATATTTTGTCCAATCCCAGATATAAGCTTGGTTTTCATCTCCCCATGCTCGGATTTTTGCCGAACTTTCCGTAAGTTGAGATCACGTCTTCTCAACACAACCGCACCCAAAATTGCCAGAAGCAAAATCCAAACACCACCCCAAGGTATAGCTGTAAATAGCAGCCCTAGAATATAGCCAACACAGATAATTACACCGCCAGCCTGAACCATAAGAATTTATATACAAATATTTTCTGAACTATAAAATGAAACCCGCAGATGCGGGCTTTGTTTTTAGAACCAGTAACTTCCAGATTCAGAAAGCACTGGCTTAGTTTATAGAACTTTTTGCCATAACTCTATCAAAAAGATGTGCCCAAATTAAAGCCTAAGAATGCATGGAGAAACAGAATAGAAATTGCTGCACTACCTAAATAAGCATGAATTGTGCGTAATACCGCTTTATTTCCAGCAAATCCACTAAAAGAAATTACAGCATTAATCAGTAGGAGTAATAGCACAATAGAACCTGTCAAAAAATGGGGACTTTTGAAAATTGGCTGATGCTGCATCACCAAAGACAGCACCCCACCTGTATAACCCGCCGTCAGAAAGAAAAATAGCCAAGGTGCTAATTTACGATGATCGCTGCGACTTTTAATCGCGAGATCTTTATCTTCAGCAACTCTTCCCCGCCAACCAGCCATTGCAACAAAACTACCCATCACAAACACAACGATCGCCATCATAAATGGATGTCCCCAATGCACAATGGGATAGGGTAATCCCAACGAACGAAACCAAGCAGCAATTGGTTCTAACAACTCACTCCAATTCACCATTTCTCACACAATATTCAGTATTTGCTCTATAAAATAATACCTAACCTCCCTGTTTGCGGGAGGTTTTCAGGATTGGCATCAAGTCTTATTTATCCCCAGTCTGAGCCGCTAATATTAATTGACACCGTTATTCAGCAACGGAAAACCCAGCTTTTCCCTTTGCTCAACATACAAAGTAGCCACCTTCCTTGCCAAATGGCGAATTCTCGCAATGTAGCGAGTCCGCTCAGTCACCGAAATGACACCACGCGCATCTAACAAATTAAAAGTATGGGAACATTTAATTACATAATCCAAACCAGGTAAAACCAATCCTTGCTCGGTCAACTGTGTTGCTTCCTGCTCATATAAATTAAACAGCGTCAACAGCATCTCTGGATTCGACGCTTCAAAATTATAAGTACACTGTTCAATTTCCGCTTGGAGAAACACATCTCCATAAGTAATATTGTCCGTCCACTGGATCTTAGTAATCGCTTCCACCTGCTGGAGGTACATTACCAATCGCTCCAGTCCATAGGTAATCTCAATCGACACAGGACGGCAATCAATTCCTCCACACTGTTGGAAGTATGTAAACTGAGTAATTTCCATCCCATCTAACCATACTTCCCAGCCAGTACCCCAAGCGCCGACAGTCGCATCTTCCCAGTTATCTTCAACAAACCGAATATCATGATCTTCTGGACGAATACCTAACGCCCGCAAAGAATCGAGATATATCTCTTGGATATTATCTGGCGAAGGTTTAATCAGAACTTGATACTGATAATAGTATTGAAAGCGATTCGGGTTCTCACCATAGCGTCCATCAGTAGGACGACGGCAAGGTTCTACATAAGCAACAGCCCAAGGTTCCGGCCCCAACGCCCTTAAAAACGTATGGGGATTCTTGGTACCTGCTCCCTTCTCAATGTCATAGGGTTGGGCAATCAAGCAACCGCGTTCACCCCAGAATTCATGCAATGAAGCTATTACCGACTGAAAATTCACGCTCCACCTTTCCTTCGTCAGCACAGTGCATCAACCATTGTGACTTAAACCCAGCACTGTGAGGAGCTATGGGACTTCAAAATCAAGTCAAAAAATTTTTCTCAAAAAAATAGTTGACAAACGAAAGTAGGCTCGATATATTGGATAAGTGCCTGAGAGCGGAGCGAAAAAAGCAACGCTGAAAGGACGCCGAACCTTGAAAATATTATAGTTTGAAAGCCAGTATATAACATATACCTGCGTCAAGTAAAGAAAATAACCAGACTGAGGTTAAAGTCAGTCAAAGAGAGCTAAACAAACGTTCTATACAAAATGGAGAGTTTGATCCTGGCTCAGGATGAACGCTGGCGGTATGCTTAACACATGCAAGTCGAACGGACTCTTCGGAGTTAGTGGCGGACGGGTGAGTAACGCGTGAGAATCTGTCTTCAGGTCGGGGACAACCACTGGAAACGGTGGCTAATACCGGATGTGCCGAAAGGTGAAAGGCT
>NZ_JACJRE010000140.1 GCF_014697075.1 Tolypothrix sp. FACHB-123
TAAATGTCTGGTTCCTGGTTTTTAATTGTATTATTATTTACCTTTTGCTTCAGTACAGCTATGTAGTTCTTTATGCTTCATAATGAAGTGCGGAATACGGGTTTAATTCAATTTGAAGGAGTAACACTCTATTTTGATTATGATGCAACGAAATTGCAACTCAATCAAATTGAGCTACCACCGGAATTAGCACAGGATTGGAAATTAGTTCAAGAAGATACTCGTGGCAGAGTGAAGTTAATTTTAGAGCGCCAGAACAATGGAATTCAAAAATACAGTGATTCTGGCAACTCCTCGAAGATTACTTACAGCACCAGCGATATTACCGCAATTGCGATCGCTAATCTGCAATTCACTGCCAAACAAAATCTCACGGAGTCCGATTCTTTAGTTGCGGCCTTGGGTCAGTTTTCTAAAGCATCTGTTAATAGCCGCTTGTTATCGTTTGCTAATCTTGCAACCAGCTTTGGCAGTATCAGCGGTCATATTTTCAATGATGTTAACGGTAACGGAATCAAGGAAACTGAGGAATCTTACCTCACTGCTTGGAAGGTTTATCTTGATACCAACAATAATAGCCAATTCGATACCAATGAAATTAACGCCCTCACAGACAGCCAAGGAAACTACAGCTTTAGCGACATTGAGCAAGGTACTTATATTGTTAGGCAGGTAGTACAGGAAGGATGGCAACAAACTTTCCCAACACAGACACAGGTGATTGGTTTGTCGCCAACATCTAATAATTCGGCAGTTTCAGGGAATGCGGCTGCTGATGCTCTGACTCGTTTAGATGCGTTCCGTAACGATCCGCGATTTGCAGACATCAATGGCAAAGGGTTTACTTCCGTTGTAATTGATACAGGAATTGATGTTAATCATCCCTTCTTTGGTCTTGATGCTAATAAAAATGACATTGCAGACCGCATTATTTATCAGCAAGATTTTGTCGATGGTGACCTGGATGCTACCGATTTAGATGGTCATGGCTCCCACATTGCCAGTATTATTGCTTCTTCTGATAAAATTTACCCTGGTGTTGCTCCTGGTGCCAATTTGATTGCTTTGCGGGTGGGTAAAGATTTCGCCGCTATTAAGGAAGCTTTACAGTGGGTACAAGCGAATGCAGCTAAGTACAATGTCGCCAACGTTAACTTATCTTTGAGCGATGAGAAAAATTGGCTAAATGCTGATGGGCGATACAACATTAACGATGAGTTAGCCGCCCTCGCTGCCCAGAATATAATTGTTACTGCTGCAGCTGGCAATGAATTTGCTCAGTATGACGAGCAACCCGGTTTAGCTTATCCTGCTGCTGATGCTAATACCATTGCTGTGGGAGCAGTTTGGAGCCGTAATGCTGGCGAAACTATGCAAACGCAGAATGGAGCCATTGACTATAGTACTGCGAGCGATCGCATTGCTAGTTTTTCTCAAAGAAACAAAAATTTACTAGATATTCTGGCTCCTGGTACAGAATTGGTAGGAGCTAACGCCACAGGTAGTAACACCACCCTGAGCGGTACTAGCCAAGCATCAGCCTATATCGCTGGCGTATCTTTGCTAGCTCAAGAACTGGCGATGCGGGAATTAAACCGCAAGTTAAGCGTTGAAGAGTTCCGCAATCTACTGCAAACAACTGGGGTAATGCTTCAAGATGGCGATGATGAAGATGATAATGTCATCAACACTGGTCTAACTTTTCCTCGCGTAGATGTGCTGGCCTTAGGCGAAAGCATCCTTGCTTTGAAATCAGGCAGTTCTCCCAAGGCTATGTCGGTTACGGCTGTTCCATCTGGTAGTGTGGCTCCCGCCAGCAATAGCAACTCTAATGGAGCCGTTGTGGTCACGGTTGCACCTGGGGAAAATATTACAGATGCTAACTTTGGCAATCAATCTCTTGCGCCTAGTTTGACTGTCAGCGAACAGGGTAATAACCTTCTGCGCTTACATGGAGACCTTAATCGTGCCAAGTTAGAGTTGGCATTAACTAGCAAACACATTGGTAAAGGCAACATTCACGAGATGGGATTGTTTGTTGTAGATGATACATCTATGCGTGTCAATGGCTTACTCCCCAATGACCCTGGTTATTTACAAGCAGCTCTCAGCCGCAGCCAGACAATATTTTCTGTCATTCCTGATGAGTTTGTACCCCACCCAACACGCTATTTAGAAAACTTCCAAGGTAGATTACTCTCATTTTATTTAGTTCAGGATGGTAGTACTGATGAAGTACTAAATAATCCAAGCAGTGGGAAGAAAGTTCTATTTGGTTCTGCTGTTAATAATGGGTTACAAATTCAAAAACTAGATAGTAATCTATTCCGCCTAACTTTTGAAGACCAACTTGGCGATTCTAACCCAGACTTAACGCTGGATGTACGCCTCACAGAAACAGCCCTTCCTCTGGGTAGCAAATTACAAGGCAAAATTGAGCGAGAGCTAATTGATTTTACAGACTTTAAGGGTCAATCAATTCAAGCTGTATTGCCCATTGTCAAGAGCGAAGCAGCTTATAAGAATACTGTAGGCTTCTATCAAGTAGAAAATGAACAAGGTACAGTATTAGACACCCTTACAGGTCAATTGCTCAATCCAGGAGATAGCGGTTACACACAAGCAGCCCTACGTAGTGCTTCAGCCAATGGCATGAGTTTTAATCACCAAAGTGAAGGCATGAGCTATCTTTTGCAAGGTGGTTCTATCTTCGCTCCCTTCATTATTGCTAACGGTACAATGCAGCAAATGCTTGACTCAGATATTAGTAATGATGTGTCAGTGTACTTTAGCTACCACGGAGCTAATAAGGATGGCGTAGATCATATTCGTCTCTTAGGAAACAACACTTGGGGGTTTGAAGACCTTGTAGGTGGTGGTGATAAAGACTTTAATGACATCGTCGTTCAAGCAAAATTTCAAGTTATTTCCCAGACTTAGCTGTCTATATGCCAACTAATACCAATTTCAACAATAATGGCGATAAGCTGTTAAACATATAACAAAGCACATTGAAGCCGCAGGAAGGGAGTAAGGGAGAGGGTTTGCTGCTTTTACTAACATGAAAATGATGTAATTTTAATGAGGATTAGCTTATATGGATTGGTAGAAATCTAATACAGAAAGTAATTCCCAATCCGTCTTGGAAAGTTTTACGGCAGTTGCTATCTCCCATGAGCAACTGCTGAACCAGAAGGGCGGATGAATTGCAGGGGTTTCAGAGACCGCACTTCTTGAAGATTTAGCGGTCTGCAATTAGTGGCAGGTCTGAATCCCCCATTTATTGATTCAGAATCCTGAATTCTGAATCAACATCTTTCCTCAGTTACTGTAAAATTTAAGGCTAATCTCATCAGTTATGCTTTTTAGCCGATGAAGATACTCAATAACTGTGAAAATATGGTAGACATTCGAGCCGAAATGGTCAGGCTAGACTGTCAAGTTGTTGCACTAATTAGTTAGCATTTATGAGTAACCCTATTTCACAGGAACAAGAGCCAGACTTTCATTTATCTATTCAAGAGAGTCTAAAACAGCTTTCTGCTCAATTGGGGTCTCCTTTGGACGAAACATCAGTTATGCAAATATACCAGAATGCATCCGAACTACTGAGCCACCTTTCCCCATCACCCGTAACTTTTGCCCGTGTTGCAGGAACACTACTGGTTTACCAACTCCAAAACACAGAACCCGAAGAGATCAAGTGGTTCAATACCCAGGTGAAACAATGCTTGGACGAAGAAGAAGTTGAAGAGTTGATTGAATCCATATATCGCACTGATGCTTTGTGACTGCTCCACGCGATGCCTGCGGCGGGCGGGTACGCCATCGCAGCGGTTAAACTACAGAGAAAGCTGGAAATAGTTCTGCTATCTTTGCTTTGGAGGCGCGAACGCCTCGAATAAAATCTTTCTGCAAGTGCTTAACTTTTCATCCTCACCCAAAGTTGCCAAGAACCTTATTATGGTCTTGATTGCAGTTTAATCACTTTCTTTTTCAAACGACACAGATGGCATCACAAGACGCAAGAAAAGAAGCACCAGCAACCCAGCGTAACCGC
>NZ_JACJRE010000141.1 GCF_014697075.1 Tolypothrix sp. FACHB-123
GTCGGTTGTTCGCACTGCTTACAGACAAAGTTAAAAATCCGAGTGTGAATTGAGCGTTGATGCGCTCGAACTGTGTATTCTTTAACGTTGATTACCTTGCTTGGCATTGTCTATCGTCAATAGGGACTCAATTAAGTTGGATTTGAATTGACCCAACAAATTGATATTAGCTGCTCTGTTAGAAGTTTCAAGTACCTATATCAAAACTTGAAGTAGATTTGAATAGTACGCTTGCAGTTTCCTATTTTAGGCAATTTCTCAGAAGCTACATTATAGCTGGCGATTTTAGAACCTATTTTAGATTTTGTGAAATATTCCTTAATGGAGTTCAAAAAACGACTCTTGTCCTAAATGTTTTACATAATTTTTGACAAGCTCCTGAAGAGTGCCTTGATTCCCTATGTCAATCCAGTCATCAATTCTTCCTAAAAAACAATATCTTTGGGTGATAAATATCCGCTTCTGTTCATCAATCAAAATAAACTGAAGCATGGGCGAGTAAGAAATAGACTTAAGAAGTCTATTTTGTGCTTCTCGCAATTTATCTTTTGAACCAAAGTTTAGCAATTCTGATAGTAGATTAACGTCTTGATCTGCTGTATATACAGTAATAGTCTCTTTTTTTATATCTATTTGGTAGGATTCTAAACTAGAAAACTTTTTTATTCCTTCTTCTACAGTTGACCTTTCTTCATCACTAATAATTTTAGGTTGGACCTTTCTCAGAAAAACCTGAGCGTTAGGATTTTCATAGATTTCATAGCCTTTAGGCATAGCTTCAACTACATGCCCTTCATTTTTCATAGAAAAGAAATACTTTGGTTTACCAGTTTTGGTCATCCCTTGATGAAGATAATATATCTGTTCTTTTCTATTCACGTATTTTATCGGCATTTAACCTCATACCTTGCTACTATTTTCTTAAATGACTTTTATATAGCAGAATTCAGAAATCAGGAGTCAGAATTCAGTATGAATTCTGTGCGACTGGTGGATGAATATTGGTTTAAAACCTTGCCCCTAGTGGGCGAAACTAGTATTGAATATTCAACAATAATTAAAACTCTATCCCTTTATGGGTAGAGTATTCTGAATTCTGAATTCTGTCTTCTGACTCCTTTTTTATGATAATTACTAATTTTTTCTTATAGCAATTTTTGTTTCGAGATTGTTATTGAATTATCAACAAAAATCTTACACTGCATTAATTTTGAATTGGGCTTTGTGGTACTAGGCTATAAGCTTATTTATATCCTCAATCATACCAGTCATCAACCTGGTGGGGAGACAATGCAGTTCAAGAAGCTAAATACAATCGGATATCGTTTGGAAAGCGACGTAGAGTATTCATGACTTGTTGTTGGATTTGGCGTACTTTTTGGGGACTGATATTTAACTGTTGTGCAACTTCTTGTGCAGTTAGTTGGCGCTCGCTGTCTAGTCCATATCGCAGAATTAAAACTTCCCTCTGGAGAGGTTTAAGAGATGCCAACAACTTTGTGAGGTCTTCACGCAAACACTCCTGGGTAACAAGCTCATCAATAGAAATGCTATCTGAAGGTATGAGTTCTTGAAGTTCCATTTCTCGCTCTTCGCCTACAGGCTTTTCTAAAGACACTAACGGACGAAATGCCCCTAGATATTCCCGCATCTGTTGAGGCTCTACCCCTATAACTTGTGCAATTTCTTCAGTACTCGCTCTTCGACCCAGTTTTTGGGATAGTTCTCGCTGTACTTTTCTAATTTGAACAAATTTTTCAGTCAAATGCACAGGTAAGCGTACTGTGCGAGATTTTTCTGCAATAGCTCGCATGATTGCTTCTCTAATCCACCAGTAGGCGTAAGTGGAAAATTTATAACCTCGATTGGGATCAAATTTTTCTACACCCCTTTGTAAACCAATGGCTCCTTCTTGAAGCAAATCCAGCAGTTCTAATTTACTCCACTGATATTTTTTCGCAATCGAAACCACCAACCGCAGGTTCGATGTCACCATCTTCTGTTTAGCTCGTTGACCTAGCTGTTGAATCCTGTTTAATTCTGTTTCATCTTTACCCACATCCGCCGCCAATTCAGCCCTCATCGGTTCTCGATGCAGCTTTTGCTTGAGCGCACTTGTGGCTTGCTCAATAGCTATCATCTGCTGTATCTGTCTGCTATAGGCAATTTCCTGTTCGGCACTCAATAAGGGAAAACGGCTAATTTCTTGTAGATACTGGCGAACCATGTCTGGATTGAGACGGGACATACACAAAAATTCACGAATTCGGTAAATAAAGAAATTACTATCGCAGAATCATACAACAACTACTACCGAAAGTCACAACCCATCAAAGCATCACGCCACTCCCAGCGTAACGTCAGTTAAATTGGATGACCCAAAATCTTAGTGGATGGGAGTTAACGGGTTGTGGCGATCGCTTTCATAACTAATTTGAAATTTCTTTCGTGCCATTTGATTCTGAATTTTGTATTCTTCTTTGAAGAAGCTGCACTCCTTACATTAGAAAAACTATGCCAAAAAATTGGGCTTTAAAAGTAGATCAGTACTTCAACGCAAATTCCAACTGCATTGTCGCTACCGCCCATGTAGATACCTTTCCCACTGACCTTCCATTAGAGCCAAATATCAGAGAACCTAACCGCAAAAGTTCCACTTACAGACAAATCTACGACTCATTGACCACTGAACCTGACAAATTCTTTGAGCGGCATAGCGGCATCGTGCTGTGTGCAAATAAGGTTAAGCCTAACAGTAAAAAGACACAGCTAGACTTAGAAATCCTTGAGGCACCTGAAGGCGGTAGCGATGGCATTATTAACGGGGGGCATACGGTTTTGGCTTTTCAACAGGCCAGAGGCTACAACTTTGACCTCTCGAAAGCCAGGGTTAAAGTTACCATTCATATTGGCTTAAGCGAGGATGAAGCCAAAGATATCGCCTTAGCATCTAATACATCTGCCCCAGTAGATGCGCGTTCAAAGGTAAACGCTAGGGGTGATTACAAATTCATTAAACAGTTTTTAGCGCAACTAGAGCGTGACCAAGAAACCAAATTCCGCATAGCTTATTACCAAAACCAAAGCGGTGCGCCCAAAAGTCCCCAGTGTAACGTCAACCATTTGATTAAGTTGATGAACTGCCTGGACAGAAACAAATACAACCCAGACAGCAAGAGCAGAACCAAACACCCACCTGTCAGTAATACACCGTCCTTGAGTGAAGCGGAAAGGCAAAGACTATCGAAATTACTGCCGCTACTGCCAAAAGCATTGTGGATTGAACAACAATTATTTAAGACCATTGAAGAACATATCACCAAACCCAGAAAAAAAGGAATCATTGACTTAGCCTCAATCGACCCGCGCAAGAATACGCTCTTGCCCGATAGCCGATATTCCTTTGGGTTTAGCGCGCCTGCTGATATTGCTATGCCCATTGTTGCTGCTTATCGGGTGTTTTTGGACGAGCAGTACAATTGGATTATTCCTTTTGATGAGTTCGCTCTTGATTTCCTGCAACATCTGTGGACTAACTATTACAGGAAATACTTGGTGTCCGAAAAATTAGCTGGGAATACTGTTGGGACTAAAATCTGCCGCAATCCGGTAATTTGGGATAACCTTTATGTTTCAGCGCAAAGCTACTTGAATCAGCACTTGATCAAGATGGTTGGCTCAAACACCAAGCGCGAAGATTTGAAACTAGTGAATTGATTACTAT
>NZ_JACJRE010000142.1 GCF_014697075.1 Tolypothrix sp. FACHB-123
TAGGTTATGAGTGCGTGAGTGGTGAAACCTTTGGTTTACTGCGATTTGAACGTCTAGATAGATTATTTTTAGGTAAACCCCAAAGCCAACAACGCAGCCGCACAGAACAAGAAAAAGCATTACAAAAATTACAAAAGTTGTTTAAAGCTGGTGCAGGTATGCATTTGGGGAATAGCAGCAGCGATCAAAAACTGTTTCTCAGTTCTGATGTCAACAAGCGAATGCAAGTCTGCGTTACAGTAGAACTTTGGTTTAGCGATCGCATTTATCCCTTTATTACCGAAGGGACAAAAAGATTCGCCCAGATGAAAATGTCCCCACCGATTCACAAGACAACGAGTAATTTGCCCAAGTCTTTATTTTGCCTTGATAGAACAGGCGATCGCAATTTTCCCCATCGTTTTCAAGCAATATTTCCTCACTGGACATTAGATGATTTTGATTTATGGAGATGGATTGTTGGGTTTGGCGGTAATGCTGAAGTTAAAACACCACAAGAATTAGTCCAAAGGGTAGCAGAAATCGCTCAAGGAATTGTTGCTAATTATAGTTAATATTCACAATAATTTTAGCAATCCGTTAAGGATTGGTGAAATATTATATGTTGACTGTTGACTGTTGATTGTCAATAAACTTCACGATAGATTGTGAGACTTAAAAGCAGAATAGCTGAGAAAATTTTAGCTTTCCTCATTCGCATCAGATACCGACAATAATCATCTACATATCCACTAATCTAGTGAGTAACAAACAATATTAATCAGGAGAATATCATGCCGAATTTTCGTGAACGTATGCAATCAGCAGTCAAGCTTTGGCAAGATAATCACAAAAACGAAGCATATCTATTTTCTCAAGATTACGACCGTATGCTTGTTTATCTATGGTGTCATAGTCGTGGAGGAAAAAAGGAAGGATATAGCGAAGATGTAGCAGAGTTCGCCGCAGCGAATAGAAAAGCAATTGGCGATGTTAATTATGCAAAAATGCTGCGTGTGCGAGAATATTGTGATTTTTGTAGTGAAACATACAAATTAGAAAATTTATCCATTTGTATTGATTGTCGTAACGTTTACTGTTATCGCTGTGCAGCCAATCATGGTGTATGTTCTAACGGCAATTATAGCTGTGTCTGTGGCGGAGATTTAGTTGGTTAACTGATATCTCTAATTCCTGGCTAACTTCAAAAATTACGCAACCCACCAAACACTTCTTCTTCCAAATTATCAAATAAATTTAACGTGCTGTTATTGATGCCTTAACCAAAAGCTAAAGGCTTTGGCGGAGCGATCGCTCTGTGGAAAAAATTTGCGATCGTTTGCACAATTATCGGATTTGACTGCGAAATAAGCTAATGATCATTCAAATTGCATCCCTGTCTCAAGGCATTTTTTTGAGGCTAAGAATTATGCAACTTCAAGATGGATTAGCTTACTTGCAGAGCATTCTTTTTTACTCACATCAACAACATACTAACATCATGGAAATTATCACAGGTAGCGGCAACGACACTGTTATCAGACCAGTTATTGTCAATGGCTCAGTGTTTCGCAGTAATGATATTATCAGCACTGGTGCTGGTAACGACACCATTAACCCCGGACTAGGTAAATATGAGTCTGTTGATGGTGGTGAAGGTTTTGACCACCTCATTATAGACTACTCCGTTGGTGATACGGGGGGCGGTATGTCTTTTAATAGTGGTCTTAACGCTAATTTAGGCACTGCTAATCGACATCAAAATGGTTCTCTATTGGATTACGTCGCCTTCAAAAATATTGAGAAATTCACCGTCATCGGTACTAGCAAAGATGACACCATCAAAACATTCTATGGCAACAATGTCATTAAAGCGGGTGCTGGCAATGATAGCGTGACTGCTGTTGCTGGTACTTTAGATGGTGGTTCCGGCTTAGACTACCTCACCCTCGACCTCTCCACACAAACAGCTAACCTCAACCTTTCTGACCTCACGAATATCAATATTTCTAGTGTTGTCACTGCTATTAATTTTGAGGGATTTTCGATTACTACCGGCAGTGGTAACGACATTGTTACCCATTCGGGAATCGTTAACGGTGCTGTACTGCGAACTAATGATGTTATTAGAACTGGTGCCGGTAATGACACAATTAACGCCGGACTAGCTGGTGGAAGTATCAATGATGGTGATGTTGTTTATGGTGGCGATGGTATTGACCGCCTCATTGTAGACTATTCTGTTGGTGATACTGGTACTGGTATGCGTTTTAATGGTAGTAGCATTTATGGCACAGCTATTAGAAAAGTCAGCAGTACAAATAATACTCGCCTAGATTTCATTGGTTTCCATAACATTGAGGAATTTACAGTCATCGGCACGAGCAAAGATGACACCATCAATACTGTTGGTGGCAACGACATTATTAATAGTGGCGCTGGAAATGACACTATCTATACAGGCGCTGGAAATGACAATATTGATGGGGGTACAGGTAACGACATCATTGATGGTGGTGCAGATAGCGATCGCATGACTGGCGCTACTGGTAACGATACTTACATTGTTGACAACACTGGAGATATTGTCACCGAAACCTCCATAATCAGTAGGGAAATTGATACAGTTAAAGCCTCTATTACTTATACCTTGGGAGCCAATCTAGAAAACTTGATTCTCACAGGTTCAGCTGCAATTAATGGCACTGGTAATAGCCTGAATAATCAGTTAACTGGCAATCAAGGTCAAAATATCTTGAATGGTGGTGCTGGTAATGACACCCTTGACGGTGGTAATGGAGATGACACTCTTGAAGGTGGTGCTGGTAATGACACCCTGATTGCTAATTCAGGCAAAGATGTGATGAAGGGTGGTACTGGTAACGATATTTACATTGTGAATGTTTCAAATGATGACACCATTATCGAGAATGCAGACGAAGGAATCGATACAGTTCAAGCCCCTTATACTTCTACCCAGGGCTATACCTTGGGTGCTAACCTAGAAAACCTGATTTTAGTGGGAGGAGGAACTAAAGGGACAGGCAACGCCCTCGACAACGTTCTCACGGGTAACTCTAACAATAATACTCTCAGTGGAGAAGGTGGCAAAGATACTTTAATTGGGGGAGATGGTAGTGATACCCTAATTGGCGGTGCTGGTAATGACATCTTAACAGGTGGCAATGGCAGTGATTTCTTCCTTTACAACACCAATGCTGCTTTTAGCAGTGCAGCTATTGGTAGCGATCGCATTACGGATTTCGTTAAAGGCAGCGATAAAATTATTCTCGATAAAACTACATTTACAGCCCTGCAAAGCATAGCTGGTAATGGGTTTAGCATTGTGAATGAATTCGCTGTAGTTAGCAGCAATACAGCATCTGCCGTTAGCTCTGCCAAAATTGTTTACAACCAAAGCAGTGGAACGCTCTTTTACAATCAAAATGGAGTTGCATCTGGCTTTGGTACTGGAGCAGAGTTTGCCATCTTTACAGGTAACCCCTCACTGACTGCATCAGA
>NZ_JACJRE010000143.1 GCF_014697075.1 Tolypothrix sp. FACHB-123
TTCCCCTCTTCTTGGGATGCTTGCCAAATAATCTGATTCCATTGTTCCCATAGTTGCGACCAAGTTTGAGCTAATTTTGCTAAAGAAGTTGGTCGTTCTTGGCTTGTTTTTACCTGTTCTACTGTTTGAGATGGAGTGATGATTTGAGTTAAAGTTTCCTGGGTATTCGCTTGCAGTTGAGCAAATGCAGTTTCTCGCTGTTCTTTGGATAAAACCACAAATAAGGAGTCGAGTAGCTGGGAAATTTCACCTTCGGTAAGTGCTTCAAGGATGCGCGAACCAACAGAGGCTTCTTGTTTAAGATTACCCTGATAATTGCTCTGGCTGTTTTTTGGCATCTCCTAAATCCCCTTAGCATTACATAAATAGCCTATTTCAACCAGAGGTAACGAGCAGAACTGTCAAATATTATTTAACAAACGTCAACCTTGAATTTCCGACTCCAGCACCCTCAACACCTTCTCCTCCAACCCCGTCAAATAAGCCCGCTTCAGCTTCCCCAAAGACTCCAAAAACCTCTGCACCGATTCCTCAAGCCCACTGGAGTACACCCGTGAAATACGCTCGCATATCTCTTGCATCTGCTGACAATCCTCATGTAGATATTCATAAGACTTCAGATGCTTCAGCCCAAGGGTCAGTTCTCCATCCCAAGTCCTCACGGTGCAACTGAAGTCGTTTACTTGAGTGACAATCGCCCAGCAACCGCCTTTGCCCCTGAGTTCGGGATTGTCTTTGGCTAAGATTTGGCAGACTTCACCCAACTGGTAGGTGTTGGGTATTTGGGTACGTTCCATAATGCGTTGCACTATACCTTTGACGATTTTTCCAGTTGGTACTTTTCCACCAGCTTTCTGTACTGCCTGTTGCCAAACTTCCTGTTGCTGCTGGGGTTCTAGCTTAGTGAGTGGGCGAATTTGTCCTTCTGCTGTTGGCAATTTGTGATCAAATTGATCACATTTTTCAACCAAGTTATCAAAAACAACAGTTGCATCCATTAGAAGATAAGACTGGCGGCGGCTATGCCCAAATCTATCGCGGCAATATTCCTCAAATGTGCGGTGGGTTGAACGGTACAGTCTGCGCTCGCGCAATTCTGCTAATGCCTTACCAGCCTCAAAAAATGCCCGTTCTACCTTGCGTTCGAGGTGCAAGCGATCGCTCTGTTCTTCTGGGGTTAATTCTGGAACTTCAACAGCAGGAACATCGATGGTTACTACATCTTGATTGTCCTGGGAAGAGATATTTTGTGGGTTAACTGTTGGTTGTAAGTCACTGGATGTAGAGGTGGCTTTTTTGCGCTTACGGGGTGGGTTGTTCATTTATCCACCTCTTCTAGCTCAAGTGATGGCAAGATTGATACGTTAATTTGAGCAGGAACAAAAATACTTAAGTAGTTACACAAATGTGCGAATGGAGTGTTCGCTCTCAAGCGTTTCCGCTCGCCTAGTGTCTTTGTAGGGGAAGGAGAGCAGAATGTAGGCGGAGCCTTCCAGCAGGGTAGCAATCACAAGGATTTTGTATTGCTCTGCTAAATGTCATTTTGCTGGCAATGACGGTAAATATTTCTGCTCATTGACTTATAATGCCTCCTCATTAGGTGTTAACCATACTAATACTGAAATTAGCTTTAATTTACTCAAAGTCGGTTCCATTAGAGTATCTAGTATCTGTTTGCCTCAATTTATGTAAATATGACCTACTATTTACAGTTTCTACTGCTGCTGAAATGAAGTTACAGCGTAAAGATTGATGACTTAAGGTCATGCATCCTTGAATTCTCCACTCTTCCTAGCGCGTTCTAGCTCTTCTTCGCAAATAACTTCTATCAAATTTGATAGAGAACGCTTCCGAATCTTGGCTAACCGTTCCAAGTCAGACTTTAATGCTTCATCCAAATAAAGCGACATTCGCTTTTTGGCTGTAACCACCGATAACACCATAGCACTACTCCAAAACTATACTCCCTTCATTATAGCATGAGGGTAACGCTACCTTAGCATAATAAAAATGTTTAAGTAGCATTAAAGTAGTGCTACCATATAAATAAAGAAAGCGCTCCCGACTGCGAATCTTGAGCGCCTTCTGTCCTTTTAGAGACTCATCAATCATGACATATACAACTTATAGCCATCAACAGCTGCAACACAAATCCATAGCTCGGCTCAAGCAAATCTATTGTGAAGTCGGCTGCACAGTTGAGGTACTTGACAAGCGGTGCAAGGATGCTTGGATGAGTGCGATCGCCGATTATCAGGCAATCAGAGTTGAGACAGCCGTTAATCCTACCCCTGACGAACAAGCACTTGCCCAAGCCGAACTTGACCAGTACATTGCAGACCAAGCCGAAACCATAGCTCCACAACTGACCACAGTAGAAATCAACTGCTACCACTACGAAGTTTACGCACTCAAGCAACTGGTCGCTTACATTGCCTACGACTATGACGAGTTTGTTACGCAACCTTGGGTAGTTATGGTGAATGGTGAAGAGATTTTCCGGGATACCACAATCGCCCGATGCCAACGATTCATCGAATGGCAGCACAAGGATGGAAAACTTAACCCACAAACTGAAACCGAAGTACCAGAAGCCCCAACAATTTTAGAAATCTCATTTTATGACCAAGAGGCATTTGTTGGGGATGAATTGGTAGCGAGTATTAGCTACGACCACGGCAATTACCAGAATTTATACTGGCGGGTAATGATTAACGGTATTGAGATTTTCCGCGACATCAGTCCGGCTAGATGCCACAGCTATATTAAACAGCAGTACCAGCAAGGCAAACTACCATTGCAAGAGCAGCTAGAACCTGAAGAACCCTGGGCTACTGGAAACGAAATCATGGCTGAGATTTTCAGCGCGTGCGAGAACTATGGGTTTGAAATGCTGGACGATGGCATTTACCAGAGTGATGTGAAATTGGGTGAAGTAGGATGCACTGATGGTCGCTGGTGGGTAGTACGTGCAGCACAGGACAATCAACGTATTCCATGTAACTCGGCAGCAGATGCTGTGCAGTTGTTGTCCGAGAGCGCAGCTGATGAATATTTGGGATACAGGCTTCTTGAACACCTCAGCCCTAAAGAATGGCGATCGCTGCTTTCTGGCGCAGCCCAAGGTCAAAAATTGCTAACAGTCTAAAACCAACTGTGGGCAGCAATTTTCACTGCTGCTCACTCCAATTTATTTTCCGACACCACACAGTGCGTGAGCATAGCTCAAGGGGAGCAAGTGTGTCTTGTTGGCATAGCAAACACACTACTAAAAGAAGTTTCTGCTAATACTTTTCAAATTTATTAACTAGAGCAATTTTATGACACCAGTATTTACATTTGAACTGGCTCAACAGTTGCACAACAGTAACCAGATTATAGATTTTGACTGGGCTTGGTCAGTGCTTGGA
>NZ_JACJRE010000144.1 GCF_014697075.1 Tolypothrix sp. FACHB-123
AAACCTGGCATCGAGCTATTGTGGCAGGAGGCTACCCTCAAACTATCGTCGCCGCAGCAGCGTTTCACCTCTGAGTTCGGGATGGGGTCAGAGTGGTTCCACCGCGCAATAGACACCAGGAAAACCTGTCGATTTTGGATTTTGGATTTTAGATTTTAGATTGGAATAATAAATCCAAAATCTAAAATTTAAAATCTAAAATTCGCAAAACCCTGAAGACTGCAAGTAACGCGAAACCAATAGTTGTAGAGGTCAAGCCCTCGGTCTGTTAGTACTCCTCTGCTTCATACATTGCTGCACTTCCACATAGAGCCTATCAACCTGTAATCTACAGGTGACCTTACCTACTTAACGTAGTGAGAGCACTCATCTTGAGGTGGGCTTCCCACTTAGATGCTTTCAGCGGTTATCCGCTCCGCACTTGGCTACCCAGCGTTTACTGCGGGTACAATAACTGGTACACCAGCGGTGCGTTCCTCCCGGTCCTCTCGTACTAAGGAGGACTCCTCTCAATGCTCTTACGCCTGCACCGGATATGGACCGAACTGTCTCACGACGTTCTGAACCCAGCTCACGTACCGCTTTAATGGGCGAACAGCCCAACCCTTGGGACGTACTTCCGCCCCAGGTTGCGATGAGCCGACATCGAGGTGCCAAACCTCCCCGTCGATGTGGACTCTTGGGGGAGATCAGCCTGTTATCCCTAGAGTAACTTTTATCCGTTGAGCGACGGCCATTCCACTCTGCGCCGTCGGATCACTAAGGCCTACTTTCGTACCTGCTCGACTTGTCGGTCTTGCAGTCAAGCTCCCTTTATGCCTTTACACTCGCCGCACGGTTTCCAAGCGTGCTGAGGGAACCTTTGCGCGCCTCCGTTACCTTTTAGGAGGCGACCGCCCCAGTCAAACTGCCCACCTGAAACTGTTCCCACACCCGGTCAGGGTGCTAGGTTAGAATTCTAGCTTCGCCAGAGTGGTATCTCACCGTTGGCTCCATATCCCCCACAAGGAATATCTCATCGCCTCCCACCTATCCTGCGCAAGCGAAGCCCGAACACAATTCCAGGCTACAGTAAAGCTTCATAGGGTCTTTCTGTCCAGGTGCAGGCAGTCCGTATCTTCACAGACATTCCTATTTCGCCGAGTCTCTCTCTGAGACACCATCCAGATCGTTACGCCTTTCGTGCGGGTCGGAACTTACCCGACAAGGAATTTCGCTACCTTAGGACCGTTATAGTTACGGCCGCCGTTCACCGGGGCTTCGGTCGTCAGCTTCAGGATTTCTCCCTGACCAACTTCCTTAACCTTCCGGCACTGGGCAGGCGTCAGCCCCCATACCTCCTCTTACGAGTTTGCGGAGACCTGTGTTTTTGGTAAACAGTCGCCTGGATCTCTTCACTGCGACCCACGTCTTAGGTGGGCACCCCTTCTTCCGAAGTTACGGGGCCATTTTGCCGAGTTCCTTAGAGAGAGTTATCTCGCGCCCCTTGGTATTCTCAACCTCCCTACCTGTGTCGGTTTCGGGTACGGGTACGATATGTTCATCACATTTCTAGCTTTTCTTGGCACTATCCTTCACTACTCGGAGTTCGTAAACTCCTCCCAAACCAATCAGGGTGTAGCTATCTTTCATGCGTCCCTAGCAATGCTCCCATACCATAGTCAGGGATTTTTCACCCTGTGTCCATCGACTACGTCTTTCGACCTCGCCTTAGGTCCCGACTAACCCAGAGTGGACGAACCTGGCTCTGGAACCCTTAGGGTTTCGGGGTGTATGATTCTCACATACATTTGCGCTACTCAAGCCGACATTCTCACTTCCGTTTCGTCCACAGCTGCTTGCCGCTACTGCTTCTACCTACGACGGAACGCTCCCCTACCGATTCATCGATAGATAAATCCCACAGCTTCGGTACATTGCTTAGCCCCGTTCATTTTCGGCGCAAGAGCGCTTGACTAGTGAGCTATTACGCACTCTTTCAAGGGTGGCTGCTTCTAGGCAAACCTCCTAGTTGTCTATGCACTCTCACCTCCTTTATCACTTAGCAATGATTTGGGGACCTTAGCTGGTGGTCTGGGCTGTTTCCCTCTTGACAATGAAGCTTATCCCCCACTGTCTCACTGGCAATGTGTGCTCTGGGTATTCTGAGTTTGTCTCGATTTGGTACCGGTCTCCCAGCCCGCACCGAAACAGTGCTTTACCCCCCAGATATATTCATTACCGCTGCGCCTCAACACATTTCGGGGAGAACCAGCTAGCTCCTGGTTCGATTGGCATTTCACCCCTAACCACACCTCATCCGCCGATTTTTCAACATCGGTCGGTTCGGACCTCCACTTGGTGTTACCCAAGCTTCATCCTGGACATGGTTAGATCACCAGGGTTCGGGTCTATAAATACTGATTATCGCCCTTTTCAGACTCGGTTTCCCTTTGGCTCCAGCATTCTCGCTTTAACCTACCAGTACCTATAAGTCGCCGGCTCATTCTTCAACAGGCACGCGGTCATCCGTTTAATCGGACTCCCACTGCTTGTAAGCTGACGGTTTCATGTTCTTTTTCACTCCCCTTCCGGGGTTCTTTTCACCTTTCCCTCGCGGTACTTGTTCGCTATCGGTCACACAGTAGTATTTAGCCTTACGAGATGGTCCTCGCTGATTCACATGGGATTCCTCGTGCCCCATGCTACTCGGGATTCAGCTCCTATCCTTGAGTTTTCAACTACAGGACTTTCACCTTCTTTGGTGCAGTATTTAGCTGCTTCGTCTAACCGCCAGATTCGTTCTCGCTGTCCCACTACCCCATTCGGTAAACCAAATGGTTTAGGCTCTTCCCCTTTCGCTCACCACTACTTAGGGAATCTCTTTTGATTTCTCTTCCTCCAGCTACTAAGATGTTTCAATTCGCTGGGTTGGCTCTTTCCTGCCTATATATTCAGCAGGTAGTATTTAGGGTTGCCCCATTCGGACATCTCCGGATCTATGTCTGCTTCCAACTCCCCGGAGCATTTCGTCGGTAACCACGTCCTTCTTCGCCTCTGTGTGCCTAGGTATCCACCATCAGCCCTTATTAGCTTGACCACAACAATACATTTGCTTGCTCTTTGCAAACACTTTCCTTCATTTTTTGAATGTCTGTGTCTGCCTGCTATTTTCGCGTTACTATGCAGTTTTCAAGGTTCTGGCTGGAATTCTCCCAGCAGTCTGACTTTCTCTTCAGTCATGTTGCTGACATCTTCCACAATCT
>NZ_JACJRE010000145.1 GCF_014697075.1 Tolypothrix sp. FACHB-123
CCTTTATGTTTCAGCGCAAAGCTACTTGAATCAGCACTTGATCAAGATGGTTGGCTCAAACACCAAGCGCGAAGATTTGAAACTAGTGAATTGATTACTATAGTGGAAAGCGTATTGTTAGACTTCGATTGCAAAATGCGCTTTCCAAAAAAGCATCACCATAATTAAAATTAGATTTGACTTTAGTGCGTAACCACAGCAAAAGCAGGACTGCGTTAACCATGAGCAAGTGATGCTGGGATTTAGAATTTGTCTTTAAATTCTTAAATCAAAGTAGAATCTTCCAGATTATTCTCACCATCTTCACTGTTTTTTAGAAGTAGCTTATTTCTCATAAGAATGGCGCTCCACTCTTTTACTTGAGCCAAATGTAATGTGTTTATGCGAGTGATAAAATTATCAACTGCTTTGTCTTCACTAACTCGATAAGATTCTGTTACACCAATCTCAAAAGCTATTAACTCAGCTTCCAGAGCTTCTTGAGTGGATTTCCCAATTATCCAATTTTCCTGCCACCGAAATACTGCTAGACCACCAGTAATAGAAGCCAATGTGGGAGGAATTGCTTGTAGTACTTTTGGTGCATTTCCTAATATAAGAACAGGAGTTGCAGCAGCTAAAATTACAGTGGCAGCCTGTGAGCCATACCAGGCATTACGAAACTTCTTCCTGCAACTTTTGTAATACTCGATTAAGTCTTTACAATAAGTAATCGCTTTTTCTCTAGAAGGTTTGTAGCTTTCTTCATCAATTTTCATGGCACTATTCCTTAAAAGCTTAGAGCTATTAAATCAAAGTACAAAATTTATATAACAACTTTGGTAAGATTTTCTGTCACGCCAGAACAGAACTAGAAGGCAGTTTAGGTAATGAGATGGTTATGCTTCAACAGTGCTGCCTATACATCTGGGTTCTGGCGCTAATTCTGAATAGAATTACTCAACTTTCACTGATTGTTTTACCTATATATTCACTTTCACTTAACTAGCCGTTCCTGATTAACAAAAACGGACTTTAATTTGTTCTGCATTCCTGTGATATGAGCTTTTCAAAGCATGAAGAGAGACTATTGTCATAATTACGATGCAGCAAGTGAACAATCTCATGGATCACCAGATACTCCAGGACGGACAAAGGTGCGTTAAAGGCCTGCTATGTTGATACGAATATTTCATCTTGCAGGGATAAATTTTAGCTATGCAGATATTCGCTCTTGCTGAGGCAGTCCGTTGGTAGGGTTCCCCCGCTTAAAGGAACTGCCGTTAGCGACACAGGAGCGTCATCCGTAGGGTGAATGAATAAACGGCGTTTTTGCTGCTACTCCTTCCACTCAACCAACACACCATCCACTGCTACATAACTCCACTGCGGAAACTTCCTTAACAACCCCTTAATCACAATCTGCAAAGCGGGGTCATCCTCCCAACATTCCCTCAGGAACTCAAACCCTGGATTTTCTTTCAATACCTCTGCTAGCTTTAACTTTTCCATACGCCAGGGTCGTGCTTTTGACCTCTGGGCGATCGCCTCATTCGACCATTTCTCAGACTCTGGGCTGAACGACGCGCAACCAGTGCCTTCACGATCGGTTTTATCCTCATTACCCAACGTTTCATTCTCAACCACCAGCGAAGTTTCAATACTGGCTGGCGCTGGTTCTCTACTTTGAGTTACCAAATTTTCAAAACTAGAGGCTGCGGGCGCAGCAGAATTAGTGTCTTCATGAGGGACTATCGCTTCAACACCCAAATTCTGCTTTTCTTCTATCAACGAAGCAGATTGAGTCGGCACTTCATCCACAAGCGTTAGCGAGTCTTCGAGCGTCTTAAAATCTGGGGCTTTAAACCACGATTCATCCACCAGTCGCACAGAATTCAATTCTGAATTCTGGCTCCTGACGCATGTATTCTTCTTCGGTAACTCTTCTTTTTCTTCTTCCACGCATTCAACTGGCTGAGGCGACGCGCCCCCAAAGGGCGCGATCGCCGTTTCCTCACAATGCAAATTTTTATTTTGTGTGGAAGAAGAACACCTCACAAACTCTACTGAAGAGTTTGTGAGGTGTTCTTGAACAGTTCGTGAGGGTTCGTAGAACCCTTGTCCTGGCTCGGTTTTGTCCGAGATAGACGCTGCATATTTACAACGCATTTCTTCAGAGCCAGCTTTCTTCTCTGTGGACTCAGCATTTGATTGTTGTTTTGTAGAATTTGCTTGTTGGGTTTGAGCATTGACTTTCTCCCAAAACTCCTTCATCCTGCTGCCATGCAAATTTCGCACCATCCAGCCAACTGTCTCGCGTCCGTCTTGTATCGACTTGTCCGGCTTGAAAATGAATAACCCACTTTCACAGAGAATTTTCTTTACACAAATAAAAGTACTGTAACCCAAAGCTGTAGACAAGGGCATCCACCGAGAACCATAAGGATCGGATGTCCAACACTCCTGCCATAATTGCGATACTGATGGTTTTTGCTCTTGAGCCCACAACATATCTTCAATTGGGATAATTACATGTAGTCGCTTGTATGGAGACTGGGGTTTCTCCTTGGCAGGCTTTTTGGCTTTACGGGTAGCAGTTATAGTCATAATTCAACCTCCTATTTTGACGCACGGAAATTTCACCCACGGCGATCGCAGGGCTGTTTTCTGGATATTTATATTTCTTTGTTTGGAAGTTAAAAGCTTTACTAAGAATTCAGGAGTCAGGAGCCAGAATTGACCTGAGTGCAAAGTTGTATATTAATCGACTCCTAGCTTTTTAAATATTGAGCATTCTGATTTGTGAATTCTGACTTCTGGCTCCTTTTCACAACAGCCGCAATTCATCCTTAAAATATCGGTCTGTTTTCTTGGGCTGCTCTTTCCAATGTTCCCAAGCCACCCAAACCTCATCCCCGAAGTCTTCAATAACTTCTCCTTTGGCTGCATACAAAGTGCGGTAAGGATCGCTATGGGCAACGAGAGAACCAACCCCAATCACAGCAGGTTGTTCAGCTTCTTCTAAGGTGGTGATTCAGGGCAAACGCATCTTAATTTAAAGTGAAGGCAAATAATGCACTGGTAGATGAGTCAGTTCAATGATTTTCAGGATGAATACATTGATTGTTGAGCGAAT
>NZ_JACJRE010000146.1 GCF_014697075.1 Tolypothrix sp. FACHB-123
TAGGTTATGAGTGCGTGAGTGGTGAAACCTTTGGTTTACTGCGATTTGAACGTCTAGATAGATTATTTTTAGGTAAACCCCAAAGCCAACAACGCAGCCGCGCAGAACAAGAAAAAGCATTACAAAAATTACAAAAGTTGTTTAAAGCTGGTGCAGGTATGCATTTGGGGAATAGCAGCAACGATCAAAAACTGTTTCTTAGTTCTGATGTCAATAAGCGAATGCAAGTCTGCGTTACAGTAGAACTTTGGTTTAGCGATCGCATTTATCCCTTTATTACCGAAGGAACAAAAAGATTCGCCCAGATGAAAATGTCACCACCGATTCACAAGACAACGAATAATTTCCCCAAGTCTTTATTTTGCTTGAATAAAACAGGCGATCGCAATTTTCCCCATCGTTTTCAAGCAATATTTCCTCATTGGACATTAGATGATTTTGATTTATGGAGATGGATTGTTGGGTTTGGCGGTAATGTTCAAGTTAAAGCACCACAAGAATTAGTGCAAAGGGTAGCAGAAATCGCTCAAGGAATTGTTGCTAATTATAGTTAATATTCACAATATTTTTAGAAATCCGTTGAGGATTGGTGAAATATCATATGTTGACTGTTGATTGTCAATAAACTTCACGATAGATTGTGAGACTTAAAAACAGAATAGCTGAGAAAATTTTAGCTTTCCTCATTCGCATCAGATACCTACAATAATTATCTACCTATCCACTAATCTAGTGAGTAACAAACAATATTAATTGGGAGAATATCATGCCGAATTTTCGCGAACGTATGCAATCAGCAGTCAAGCTTTGGCAAGATAATCACAAAAACCAAGCATATCTATTTTCTCAAGATTACGACCGTATGCTTGTTTATCTATGGTGTCATAGTCGTGGAGGAAAAAAGGAAGGATATAGCGAAGATATAGCAGAGTTCGCCGCAGCGAATAGAAAAGCAATTGGCGATGTTAATTATGCAAAAATGCTGCGTGTGCGAGAATATTGTGATTTTTGTAGTGAAACATACAAATTAGAAAATCTATCCATTTGTATTGATTGTCGTAACGTTTACTGTTATCGCTGTGCAGCTAATCATGGTGTATGTTCTAACGGCAATTATAGCTGTGTCTGTGGCGGAGATTTAGTTGGTTAACTGATATCTCTAATTCCTGGCTAACTTCCAAAATGACGCAACCCGCCGAACACTTCTTCATCCAAATTATCAAATAAATTTAAAGTGCTGTTCTTAATGCGATAGCCGGAGGCTTTAGCGGAGTCAAAGCCTTCTGGTCAAAAATTTGCGGTATTTTGCACAATTATCGGATTTGATACCAATTCTATGTGAGGTTGCACATTAACGCCCGCAGGCTAGAAGCCTGGGGCTAAATAAACAAAGCCTGCCTCCGCAGGCTAATCATATGCATCTTCATATCGAAATGGTATGACTGCGAAATAAGCTAATAATCATTCAAATTGCATCCTAATCTCAAAGCATCTTTCTGAGGCTAAGAATTATGCAACTTTAAGATGGATTAGCTTACTTGCAGAGCATTCTTTTTTACTCACATTAACAACATACTAACATCATGGAAATTACCACAGGTAGCGGCAACGACACTGTTATCAGACCAGTTTTTGTCAATGGCGCAGTGTTTCGGAGTAATGATAATATCAACACTGGTGCTGGTAACGACACCATTAACCCCGGACTAGGTAAAGATGACTATGTTGATGGTGGTGAAGGTTTTGACCACCTGATTGTTGATTACTCTGTTGGTGATACTGGGGGCGGGATGTCTTTTAATAGTGGTGTTAACCCTAATTTAGGCACTGCTAATCGACATCAAAATGGTTCTCTATTGGATTACGTCGCCTTCAAAAATATTGAGAAATTCACCGTCATCGGTACTAGCAAAGATGACACCATCAAAACATTCTATGGCAAAAATGTCATTAAAGCGGGTGCTGGTAATGATAGCGTGACTGCTGTTGGTGGTACTTTAGATGGTGGTTCTGGCTTAGACTACCTCACCCTTGACCTTTCGACCCAAACGGCTAACCTTAACCTTTCCAACCTCACCAATATCAATATTTCTGGTGTTGTGACTGCCATCAATTTTGAGAGATTTTCGATTACTACCGGCAGTGGTAACGACATTGTTACCCATTCGGGAATCGTTAACGGTGCTGTGCTGCGGATTAATGATGTCATTCAAACTGGTGCAGGTAATGACACAATTAACGCCGGACTAGGTAGTGACACTGTTTATGGTGGTGATGGTATTGACCGCCTGATCCTAGACTATTCCGTTGGTGATACTGGTACTGGTATGCGTTTTGTTGGTAGTAGCACTTATGGCTTTGCCTCACGACAAGTCAGCAGTACAAATAATACTCGCCTAGATTTCATTGGTTTTCATAACACTGAGGAATTTACAGTCATCGGCACGAGCAAGGATGACACCATTAATACTGTTGGTGGCAAGGATATCATTAATAGTGGCGCTGGAAATGACACTATCAATGCAGGCGAAGGAATCGATACGGTTCAAGCCCCTTATACTTCCGCCCAAGGCTATACCTTGGGTGCTAATTTAGAAAACCTGATTTTGCTCGCCACAGGAATTAAAGGGACAGGCAACTCCCTCAACAACGTTCTTACAGGTAACTCCGGCAATAATACTCTCAGTGGAGAAGGTGGTCAAGATACCTTAATTGGCGGAGATGGTAACGATACCCTAATTGGCGGCGCTGGTAATGACATCTTAACAGGTGGCAATGGCAGTGATTTCTTTCTTTACAACACCAATGCTGCTTTTAGCAGTGCAGCTATTGGCCGCGATCGCATTACGGATTTCGTCAAAGGCAGCGATAAAATTATCCTGGATAAAACTACCTTTACAGCTTTGCAAAGCATAGCTGGTAATGGGTTTAGCATTGTGAATGAATTCGCTGTAGTTAGCAGCAATACAGCAGCTGCCGTTAGCTCTGCCAAAATTGTTTACAACCAAAGTAGTGGAACGCTCTTTTACAATCAAAATGGAGTTGCATCTGGCTTTGGTACTGGAGCAGAGTTTGCCATCTTTACAGGTAACCCCTCACTGACTGCATCAGA
>NZ_JACJRE010000147.1 GCF_014697075.1 Tolypothrix sp. FACHB-123
TAAATGTCTGGTTCCTGGTTTTTAATTGTATTATTATTTACCTTTTGCTTCAGTACAGCTATGTAGTTCTTTATGCTTCATAATGAAGTGCGGAATACGGGTTTTATAATTCCACAATTAGAAGCTGGTTTTTAGATTGTCAAGAATTAACTCTCACCGAACTACTTTACGCTATTCAACTACTAGGTTGCCCAGAACAAACTTTTGAATCTAGCATAGAATGTCTAGCCTTTAAAGTTCGCAACGCCAAAGAATGGTCAGATGTCACCCAAATTATGTCTCGTCGTCCAGACGGCGTGAAGAAAGTTATTTGGAGTAATTTGTCTGTAAGCGAAAGAAACCGACTCAACCAAATGAAAGCAGAGTATGAAAATGAAATTCAAAAATGGTTGACCGAAGAAAATCTGGCAGTAATAGCGGCTGACCTGGAAATCTGTGAAGATATGGGGATGATTTCTGATTTATGGCAAATCTATAAAAAACAAGCTATCTATGCAGCAATTGAGCGACTAAGTACCGATAAACGCGACCAAATCAATCAGTGGATTACTCAGCTTGACACAGCCAGTTAGTTATTTTGGTAGTGTAAGCCAACATCATTTGAGCATAGCGTGTGCTTCTTTTATTGATTAAACAACTCTCAAAATAAAGACAGTTGCCCCGGCGATACATTCCCCCTGCGCCGGTTATGAAAACTAAGATGGCAAGCGGTACATAACGCGCATAAGTTGTCTCGACGATTATCCTCAGGCATGAAATTTCTATGATGCACCGTTAACGTTAAAGCCATTCTAAGGGAGCGAGAAAGTTTAGATGTATCATCACCGGGGCGAATGCATTGTAAGCCACATTTAGTACATCGCCAGTCCACTCCTTGTTTAACTTCACTTGCGATATCAGACCAATTTTGGGGATAACGTTCTCGTGATTTTCTTGGCATTTTCTGATTCTAAAAATGCGTGGCGATTTAATTACCTGTCGAATGATAATAGTAATTTACTATAGTTCCTCTTATGATTGCGAAGTTTCGCAGTAAAAAAATGATTCCCAGTTGGGAATACCATATCGACTTATTGGAATATCGCTAATCAATGCCGCCATCCACAATCAGGCTCTGCCTCGGTTAATGGTTAAATCTTCTTCTCTAAAGTTAGGATAAAACTTTTTTTTATGTTGCAGTTGATAAAACAACGTACCGTGTATTCCATTGACGAGCTTTTTATCCAAGCGCCGTTGCCAAATTTTGGCTAAAACCATTTGCGCCGACTCGTTGTCATATATATCTTCAGCAAATTGTATATCTTGTCCTTCATTAGGAAATATCAATTTAAACTCTTCATCTGTTGCCGCAAAAATATCATAAGCACAGTTCATCGCTCCATCAATAACCTGTATATTTTTCATACTTGTTTCTCTATTTACTGTCAAATAAAATTTTCACTTCTATGTATGATTAATTTTTATCACTCATAATTCTTCAACATAAGAGTCAACAATTCCGACATCTCCCACAAATCTTTATTCCTGTTATCGTCATAAATCATCAACGTTCGCGGGTCAGCATGACGGCTCAACTTCTGCACCTTTCTGATATTCCCATCAGTTGCATCCAGCGCCGCCGTAATTGCCGAATGCCTCACCCTGTGGGGTGACATCGGTTTCTTCACTCCCGCCTTCTTAAAAGCAGCCTTCACTATTTTATAGATAGCATCCGTAGTCAATCTATGCCCTTCATTATGAAAATCTAACGCCGTAAAAATTGGTAAATTGGCATTTAAATCCCCCCTAGCAATTAACCAATCAGCTATCGCCGTCGCCACATCTTTGGACATATCCAAATACTCTTCATTCGTTCCCTTTCCCTTGCCCAAAATCCTCAACTTGCGTCCATAAAAATCAAAGTCACCCACATTTAACTGACATATCTCCTGTCGGCGCAAAGCTAAACCCCACAACACCAAAAAAATCGCATAATTCCTTTTACCAATCAAAGTCTCCCTATCAAACTGCTGAATCACAACTGCTATCGCTTTGCTATCAACCCCCCGTGTATCTCGGTACGCCTTCACCTTCTCCCCGGAGACATCCTCCAGGGAATAATTGCACACCCCCAACTTCCGCCCCATCTTGGCCAAGGATTTAATCGCCGCCAACCGCCGATTAATTGTTGCTTCCCGTAAAGATGAAGCTATGAGTTTCGCCTTGTACTTCAACACCACCATCACCGCTTGCTCTCGCTGCAAGTGCAAAAACTCCAGCACGCTATCCCCAGTTGGCGGTAGGCCCGTCATCTTCACAAAAAAATCCCGCAAATCTTTCTCGTAAGCACGTCGAGTATTAGGGTTACGCTTATCTGCCAACAGCTGCGCCAACACATCGGGGTCGCCCTGAAGCTCTGCGTCAAAATACCTAGTTATTGGCGCATCTAAACACGCTTCTAACTCTACCTTAACGGGGGTAAGACTGGAAAAATGAGCCTCGCTGGGGTGGTTAAATTGTTGGGCATCATGGATAGTCGAGCGGTTAATAAGGCTCGGCTCATTTTTTTGTCCCAAATGCGAGACTAATTCCCCCCATCTTGACTCATTAGGCATAAATGCTTACAGCTTCGTTCTTGATAATGCGTTTTTCCAATAACGTACATCATACTCCGCTAGGGGGGAGCACAGGGCAAACGCACCTTAAACTGGCACAATTAGGGTTGACGTTTAATTAAATATATGTGTTTCAATCCATGATTGATTTTGATCATCCATGATCCGTTCTC
>NZ_JACJRE010000148.1 GCF_014697075.1 Tolypothrix sp. FACHB-123
ATTTAGTCGAAGAAACTTCCAAATATAATAAAGAATAGGAAGTGGTTCGCGATAATCTATCGCGAACCACTCTTTCTTTTCCACATCCCGTGAAAAGTCAGAATCTTGCTTCGGGCTAAAACAGCAGCAACAGCTAATAAATCTGAATTGAGTAAAGAATATTTTGTAAACTATAACCAACTTAAAGCAATAGCAGAAAAAGATTTTCAAGCATTAATAGCAGAAAAAGAATACCACATCAGTAGATTAGAAACTATGATAACTACGACACTTGAACGTCCTAGTTTTTATGTTGAAACTTATACTAATCAAGGTGATACTATAATGCCAGAAGGTTCTAAAAAACAATCTAACTTCAACTTGCAAGGCGCTCAATTTGGGGGCGGTTTAGTCAATGCCGATACAGTAGATGCTGAACAAATCGGTGGTGATATCACAAACTATGGTCAACAACAGCAGAAGGTAGCACAAGCAGAAACTAACAATTCTGCGGTCAAAACTATTTTAATTCTGGCATCCAATCCTAAGAACACTTCACAATTGCGATTGGATGAAGAGATACGAGAAATAGACGCTGGATTACAACGAGCTAAAAAACGGGAACTATTCGACATCAAGCAACGCTGGGCTGTACGTGTTCAGGACGTTTACCAAGCACTATTAGACTTCAAACCCCAAATTGTCCATTTTAGCGGTCATGGTTCAGGGGATGATGGTTTAGCCCTGGAGGATGAAGCAGGAAATTTGAAATTAGTGGACACAGTAGCCTTGGCTAAACTCTTTGAGTTATTCTCCACCACAATTGAGTGTGTTGTTCTCAACGCCTGTTACTCGGAAGTGCAAGCAAGTGCGATCGCAAAACATATTCCTTATGTAATTGGAATGAATAAGGAAATTGGCGATAAAGCAGCAGTCAAATTTGCAACAGGGTTTTACAATGCTCTTGGGGCTGGAGAAGGAGTTGAATTTGCTTATAAACTGGGGTGCAGCGTTATTCAACTAGATGGAATTCCAGAACATTTAACTCCCGTACTCATCAAGAAACAGTGATTTGCTTTCTTAAGAAAGACAACCAATAACACCAAAATTCACCTATGCCAGAGTCAGAAGACCAGAAAGAAGTCTCCAATACTGACTTACGCAACTCCCAATTTGGCGGCGGGTTGATTAATGCTGAGAACGTTAATGCTGGGCGTATAGGCGGCGATATCTTAAATTTTTTCTTTGGGCAGCAGACAACAACACCAATAGGCAACCCTGCTCGACCAAAGAACGAGCGGATATTACTAGCCACAGTCAAGGAAGAAGTTACAGCGCGGTTAAGGCAATCTCTACACAATGCCGTGCTGATTAATTTGGGGATGGAATCACAACCCCAGCAGGTAAAACGCCCTTGGGATGCAGATATAAGAATTGGCTTAAAGCCTGCTGAACCTCTCCCAAACACCACAACAATTTTGCAAGTTTTTGACTCCCAAGAAATTGCAGGTAAACTTTTAATTTTAGGTAATCCGGGTTCTGGGAAAACGACTACCCAATTAGAACTGGCTCAAGAATTAATTAAACGTGCCCAAGAACAGCCTGAATATCCAGTTCCAGTTTTATTCAACTTGTCCTCGTGGAAAGATGACCGACAATCTATAACTGATTGGTTGGTGGCAGAACTCAAATCTAAATATGGTGTCTCAAAAAAGCTTGGTCAAGAGTGGGTAAACAATCACCAATTACTACCAATGCTTGATGGTTTGGATGAACTTGAACCACAGCGCCAAGAACTTTGTGTTAATGCAATCAATCAGTTTTTAGCTAGTGAAACTAGACCGCTTTATCTCGTTGTTTGTAGTCGGAGTGAAGAATATAGTAACTACGCTTCTCAATTACAACTAAATGGGGCTATTTACTTACAGCCTTTAACCAACAATCAAATTTTTGATTATCTAAATTCGATAAATTATATAGAACTTTGGTCAACCATCAGTAGCGACTTAGACTTACTAGAGTTAGTTAAAACTCCTTTACTAATTAGTATAACTGTTTTATCATCTCAAGAAATATCTGTTGAAGAATGGCAGCTTTTGAACTCTACAGCAGACCGGATTCAGTATTTGTTAGATGCCTATGTAGGGCGGATGTTGACACGGGATATTAACAGTAGGGCATATTTTAAGACCAAACCTCCGAATACTAGAAAAACGCGAATGTGGCTTGTTTGGTTAGCTCATCAAATGCAGTTAGAATCGAAAACGGAGTTTTTGATTGAAGAAATGCAGCCAGCATTTTTAAATTATAAATTTAAAATACTTAAATATAGGTTGATTTTTGGGCTGATTATAGGGCTTTTTGGGCTGATTATAGGACTGATTTTAGGGCTTAATTCTGGACTTAATTCTGGGCTTTTTGGACTGATTTTAGGGTTTGTTTATCAAAAAATAGAGCCAATAGAAAGAATAACTTTTAACAACATCAACAAAAACCTACTTAATTATGTACTGTCTTTATGGCTGTTATTTGGGGAAGAGCTGGCGAAGCTGTCACCAAGTGCAAACTAAACAGTTTAGTTTAAAAACCAAGCGTAACCATAGAGGTTTATCTTTATTCAAGGCGATTTATT
>NZ_JACJRE010000149.1 GCF_014697075.1 Tolypothrix sp. FACHB-123
AGGGGAATGAAGGGGCTGCCGACGGCAGCCCCTTCATTCCCCCCTTAAAATGATTATCATTCTTGTTAATGGAATAGTTTATTTTCTGGAAGTCCCTTTCTCCAATGCGAAGTGATTGCCAAAGAATCAATAAAGTTAATTCCTCAGCTACAACAAAAAATTCAAGAACTAGAACAAAATTTCGCCCAGCTGCAATCCCAAATCCAAAACCTCCTACCCCCATCTGCTGACTTCATACCCCCAGGTTGGAATGAAGAAGTATGGCGAAAGCTTGCCCCACAGGACAAACGTCATTTTCGCTTTTTGTATCGCCGTCGTAACTTCCGTCCTTCTGGGCAAAGGACAAATGAGCAACTGGCATTACCTCCTGTGACTACTGAGCAATTGAAGCAAAAACAACGGGCAGAATTTGAGCAGCTCGTCGGTGAGGCATCAGCCCAGGAGAAACAGCAATTAGAAGCAGCAAAACAAGAAGCACTGAAAAAACTTTGGTTACAAGGAGAACAAGATGATACAGATGTCCCTTTTTAATGAACTAACCCCAGTTTTACCAGTCACTTATTACCCAGAGTTCCTCAGCCAAGAAGAAGCTGGCGTGTTATACCAACACTGCCTAAAGCTGCAATGGCAGCAGAACCAAATCAAAATGGTGGGTAAAACTTTACTTGTGCCCCGGCTGGAATGCATCTACGGTGACGAAGGTTGTGAGTATTTGTATTCCAAAAGCGTGCTACTAAAACCCCTGCCTTGGACAGAAGCACTGGCCAAGTTGAGGGACAGAATTACTTCACTGACTGGCTACAGCTTCCGTATCGTCATTGGCAATCAGTATAGAAGTGGACAGGACAGTATAGGTTGGCACGCAGATAATGAATCGTCGATGGGTGTTAATCCAGCCATCGCATCTGTAAGTTTGGGTGCAGAGCGGAAGTTTCAGATAAAGCCCATCGGGGGCAAGCCAACTGATTTCTGGTTGGAGCATGGGAGTTTGCTGATTATGCACCCTGGTTGTCAGGCTACTCATCTTCATCAAGTTCCCAAGACCAAGAAATTGGTTAGCACAAGAATTAACTTAACTTTTCGTCCGCATGTAGGAGGTAGAAGATGAGTGCTGTTGTCTCTACCGAAAAAGCATCTGTGCTGGTGATATTGCGGCGGGAATATCTGGATATTACTGGTAACTTCTGTGCTGCCAAGCTGATTGAGTATTTCCGACATTGGACAAAGTGGAAGCTCAAAAATCACCGCACCCCTTGGGTTTACCAGCCACTCAAGCGAATTTACGCTGACCTCATGGGTGAGCATAGTCTTCATGTCATTAGGAGTGCGATCGCTCTTTTGGAGGAAATGGGTATTATCGAGAAGCAAAAAAATCCTGGTAATGGGCAAGATAAAACTTGGCAGTATAAATTACACCAAGATGTACTTAATAGTCTATTGGAACACCGCAAGTGCAAAACTGAACCTTCAGAATTCAATGCAGAACAACACCATAGATCAGATCCTGAAACTACTAAACCACAACAAAACACTGCTGTTGGGGAAGTAAAGGATGAGGGGGTAGAAGAAAGCTTATATGAGCCAGCTCACCAAACAAGAGAACCAGAGCAACCCCAGACTACTCACGTTGTTGATGAACAAGAACAAGATGACTCAACGGGTGGGATAGACCCTCATAAAGAACAATGTTCCGAGCCGGAAGTCGAAGTCGATTCAAGTACGTATAAGCCTAGCAAGCACGAGATTGCTGAGGTCTGTACCGAGTTACGGCGATTAAGAATAAACCCAGAGCCATGTTTGGGGGTGGTGAAGAAATATTGGGCGAATGTGCCTGGGGCGATCGCATATCTCAAAGAAGCACTCCAAACTTGGCAATCAGTCAACTCACCCACTGGCGTGTTTATCACTGCTTGTAAAGAAGGCAAGAAACCTCAAAATACAGCGACGGCAGACGTAATTGCTTGGTATGAATGGGCAAAACAAAAAAGGATAGTTGCAGCAATGTCTGGTAAGGTTGTCTATACACCTTCGGGTGAGCCTGTGGATTTGCAACAGATGATGCGACAGTATCCCTGTGAATGCAGTTAGTGGGACGAAAAAATTATGGGTAAGAATACCGTAACAAGCGAAGTGAGCGCTCCCTTTGGGTGGGCGAGGAAGCAGAGAATTGCGATGCCCGCCGCAGGCAGGCATCGCAATGACTGGCGGGTTCGTGTATATACCTTCGGGGGATACGCTGGAAGTACAGGAGATGATGCGGCGGTATCCTCACCAGCTAAAAGAGTAAATGGTAAGCCAAGACTCTCAGCTTGTTCCATATTTGAGAACGAGTTCCCATTCCCAACGCCAAGCAGTCTCTACCGCTAGTTCTTGATCGTTGGTAAAAACGCCTCAAATAAAATCTACTTCAAGTGCTTAACTTTTCATCATCACCCAAAGTTGCCAAGAACCCTATTATGGTCTTGATTGCAGTTTAATCACTTTCTTTTTCAAACGACACAGATGGCATCACAAGACGCAAGAAAAGAAGCACCAGCAACCCAGCGTAACCGC
>NZ_JACJRE010000015.1 GCF_014697075.1 Tolypothrix sp. FACHB-123
TTTGCACCCCATGTGACTGAAGAACTCTGGCAGCAATTGGGTGAATCAGGCTCGATTCATCAGCAGACTTTTCCCCAGTTCGAGCCAGAATTTTTGATTACCGAACAGGTGACAGTTGCAGTGCAGATCAATGGACGTACTCGGACTACAATTACCGTTTCACCAGAGGCTTCGCAGTCGGAAGCAATAGCGATCGCCAGGCAAACAAAAGCAGTTCAATGGTATCTCAAAAATCAGGAGGTTCAGCGTGTGGTTTACGTTCCCGGTCGAGTTATTAACTTTGTCACCTGAACACAACTTAACTGTAGAAAGCGATCGCACATTTCGGTTCCCGTAATCAATTTAGTCTGGCAATCACAACTGAACCGCAGATTGTGTTAGGTTTGTCAACAGAGGAATTTAAAAAACAACGGAGAATCGGAATACCTAAAGGAGTTGTGCTTGCAAGTGCAAGGCGCGATCAATTTGCCATCGATGCCAGCTTTAATGACTTTTATGCAGGACTATTTACTTATACTTTGACACAGTATCTCTGGCAGCAAAGTGGAAATCTAACTTTGGGTGAATCATTTGTGAATATTGCTCGCAATGTCAATGCTTTAAGTTTTGAGCAAGGTAATTTTCAAGAGCCTGTACTTTTTGTTAAACCCAACAGCGATTATCAGCAACGTCCCATGTATTTTATTGGAGTAAAAACACCGAGGGCAGAAGCGGTAATTACTCAAGTTAAGGAAAATTAAATAAAAATTTGGCTTGGTGGTGTTAATCCAAAAAATTTGGAGAACTTGAATCTCGCTCTTTACAAGGTATCATTTATCCAACCACAATCTAAGTTTGGGAGATTCTAATTTTGCTGAGTGGGCATTATTAAACTATTGTCTCTTTCTCAGTCTAGGAGTTAAGTGTTCTGGAATATTTTCTAATTGAATGGCATTACAACCAAACTTATAAGCAGTCTCCACTGATTTACCCGCCCCAATAGCATCATAAAATCCTGTAGCAAACTTAATCGCTGCTTGATCTCCAATAGCTTTACTCATACCAATTACATAATTAATATGCTCGACGATAGCATCTGCCTGTACCTCAGAATAACAAGCGTTGAGCAGAACACACTCGACATGATGAGCACATAATTCAAATAATATTTTTAAAGCGCCTGTACTGACAAGTTTTGAATTGCCATTTTCATCTTGGATCAACAGTCCGTCTTCACCAGTCCCGTGTCCACAAAAATGGACGATTTGTGGCTCGATATCTAGCAAAGCTCGCCGCAAATCATCAGCTTTGACAGCCCATCTTTGCTCTAATTTGAATTGATGACGCTTCTCGGAACGACGTAAACCTTCATCAATTTCATGCACTTCTTTGTCTAAACGCAGCCTTGCTTCATTAACTGGACTTGATGTCAGAATTAAAATTATCTTCATCGTTAAATCCTGCTGCTTACACATCAGCGCCTGAATTTTAGCAATAAACTTTTTACTATCAAAATTTTGCTTACTAAAAAAAATAGCTCCATTCTCTGTAACTAAATCAGCAGAATCTTGAGTAGTTAAATGGGGCGTTCCGCTGACTGCTATTGCTGGTATTTGTCGTTCGCTCGCTAATTCGATTAATTGAATTCCCAATTTTTGCGACGAAATCGATGAATCCCCTAAACCAATATCAGTAACTAACAAATCCCATTGGCTTTCGTCAAGAGATTTATAAGCTTCAGCAAAAGTTTTCAAAACTCTAATATCTAAGTTATTAGTATCTTGCAGAGCGCGACGAATCTTTTCTTGAAGAATACTCTGCCATTCTGAGCCGTCTTCAACCAGAAGCACTTTCAAATATTTCATCTAAATTCCTGCCAGTTAATTTTGTAAATTTAGTTGCTGCTACAAACTCAGATACCCGATTTGTAAATTGGCAAGATCACAGAAAACTTTGTTCCTACATCAAGGGTACTATTAACTAAGATTTTTCCTCCTAATCGCTCAACATAAAATCTTGTCCACCATAATCCAAAACCCATGCCTCTTCTAGCATTCTTTGTTGAGTAATCAGACTGGAAAATCTTTTCTAAATTTTCTTGGGCAATGCCTACACCAGAATCAATAACACTGATGATGACAAAACTTTCTGCGTCAGTTCTAGCTTCAATTGATAACTCACCTCCTAATTTACTTTTCATTACTATGGCATCTACAGCATTTTGAATCAGATTATCGAAGACATATATCAATTGCTGTTTACCTGCGAATACTTCAGGTAAGCTGGCACCAATGTGCAAACTTTTATGAATATTAGAACTTATCTCAATGCGATTGATTGCTTGAATTACTACTTTTTTGAGATGAAGAGGTTGACGTTGTTCTTGCAGCCAAATCTTCAAACATTCAGCATCTTCTAAAACCTTATTTGCTAAGGACAGAATTTCAAATGCTTTGCGGCGATCGCAATCATCATTTTCATCAAGGATATCTTGCGCCCATATCCGAATAGCACCAACATAATTATTTATCTTATGAACTAACGGGCCTGCTAGTTCACCTAAGGTAGCTATTGCTTCTGTTTTCACAAGTTGCTCTTTGGTTTCTGCGTTTTGGATCGCAATCACCGCTAGATCTGCTAAAACTTCTAACCTGCGTAAATCCCCTTGGTCAAATTCTTGTGGTTTACGTCCCTCTACGTTAAGTACGCCAAGTACACCACGATCCTTATCTAACAAAGGCACACATAATTCTGAGCGCACATTAGTAAAGCAGGGTTGATAGCGGATATCGGACTGAACATCATTCACTAATGCAGGCTGACGATGAGTTGCAACCCAACCTGTAATTCCTTTGTCTAGAGTGCCGTATTTTGGAGCTTGAGTAGTTGGTATGTTTTCAGGATAACTAACCTTCGTGACTAGCAATTTATTCACAGAATCTAACAACCGAATGGTTCCTAATTCGGCTCCAGTGATTTGTACTGATTGCTGTACAATCAATTTCAAAAGTTCATTTTCTTCTAATGTAGTAATAATCTTACGGTCAATACTGCTTAATGTCTGTAACCATCGTTGATTTTTAATAGCAGTTGCGGCGGAGGAAGCTAAAGTATTAATAATTTGTTTCTCTTCGCCCGAAAAATCATGAGGTCGCCGATAATTAATGAACATAACTCCAACGATGTCTCGCTCTACCCTGAGTAAAACTCCAGCTACAGATTGAATTTTTTCTCGTTGACTAAAAGCTGAGTCTTTAAATATAGGCTCATTTGAGACTATTGAAGCATAGATATTTTCTCCATGTTTTATCAGTAAAAATGGTACATCTTGCTGATCAAGCTTTGTATCTTTCATTTTTTGCTCTTCTTTCAGACGACCTGCATAACTAACATCAGGTAAAAAATGATCTTCGGTCTGAATATATGCATAGATAGTCACTACATCGGCTGCAAGGACATTTAAAGTGTTCCAGGCAATATGTCCTAATAAATCGGCATTTTCTGGTATCCGACTGAGTGATTGAGCAACTGAATGAATAGTGGCTAATTGGCGTGCTTTATCATGCATTTGTTGATAGGTGATTGCGTGCCAGATGGCATCAACTGCATGACGAGCAAACAGTTCTCCCCATTGCAACTCGCCTGAATTAAATTGATGTTCGCGCTGAAAGTGTACGTATAAAACTCCTACACAAATAGGCTCTAGTTGCCCTTGGCTAGTTGGCTGTTGATGATTACTACTATCTCGATCAAGGGCAGTTATTTCTTCTATACTTGCGTTGCTACCATTTAGTAATAAGGGAAAAGCTGCATAAGTTCTAGAACCTTCTTGAAGAGCTATTGGGTTAAAAGAGCTTGGCTGTGAATTTTCGTCTGCTTTGGGTAAATCCGGTAAAAATTTAGGTTTACCCTCAATAATAGCTTGCCAACCTAATCCATTTAAACTTGGGTTACGCGGTGGAAAGTCTTTAAGAACTAAATGATCAATACAGCCTGCACAAACTTCGTAAATATAATGGTTTTTCTGTGGTTCCCAAAAAAAGTGTAGTGTAGTGAAGTCAGCTTTTAAAATGTGCCTAGCATTTTCAGCAACAGTTTCTAATACGTAACGCAGACGTGCTTTACGAATATCTAGCGCTCTTCGAGCTACAAGTTTAGCTAATGCGATCGCTTGTTGATGGGTGATTTTGGTGTCACAATTCTCATAACCTGCTTCTACAGAGCCAATTACTTTAGGTGGAGCATAACCTGGTATTGGCTTCATAGTGATAATAGTATGTTGCTTTTCAGTACCAATTTGCTTGGCAACAAAATTCTCTTGCCAATCATACTGTTCAAACCAATCTTCTAGAGTTTTGCCGCTTTCATCTCGAATTAGAATAATCGGCGTAAAAATGCGGACAAGATTTTGATGGTCAAATGTTTCAAATATCCAACTATCAAAGCGTTTATTGTGTCCAGAGATAATCTCTGTGTGGCATTCTTTAACTATATCTGCTTGAATATCTCGTAATTCTGGATCATCCTCCAGGTAATGTCTGGCTCGATTCACCCAATTTTTACCGATACCAATTCCATGTACTGCTTCAATAGTGTTTGATGCAGGCATAACTAGAGAGATATTGACAAAATCAAACCCCAGTGAATCTTTAATTTCATGACAAATGCGATCGAGAATTAATTCTAAGCGAAAGAGTTCAGTTGTAGCTTTGGCTATTTGGTTTTCAGATTGGAGAATTTGCTGTTCAAATGCTTTGAAATCTTCTGGAAAATGTTGAGAATTAGGCATATACATTTCCTGTGAGTGATGAATTACTAAAGGTTGGGTGGGTGTAGTGATAAGTGCGATCGCTCCTTGATGGAGAACACAGGGGATACCTACACCAACCTCAAGGACGAACGCACTCCACAACTGCTTACCCCGTTGGGTTTCGGGTCAAGCAATATTTACCGCCAAGATTCTAAAATGACGGTTGTCATGATTAAACACAACAAGATAATTCCCAGCTTAGAAAACCAATTGCTTGCAACCGGCAGTAGCATAACAACAGTATGTGAAGCGCCAAAACTAATGAATAAAATGCACACAATCGCAAAAGCGAATAATCCCAGCAAAAAATATTTGAGAAACTGAGCAGTAAATTGCAACAGCAAACTATAGTGTCTTGGTGTCATGGCTATAAACTCCAATCAGATTAGTTGTAATTCAATTTATTTGTCATGAGCAAAAGCTGAATTCACACCACAAATTTAGGCATTTTGGACTCTCCTGGTGTTAATTAATTGGCGGTATCTGTTAGCAATGGATATGCAAAGCTGCGGCATCGATTTGGTGATTGATATCGATGTTTTGCGAATAAATATTTAATTCAATTGTTTGCAAATACTTTCATGCAAGGCTATTTTTAGCCCAAAAGTGCCCAAAAGTGTATGTTTTAGAGTTATGCTCCCATCACTTGCAAAATAAAGCTTAAATTTTGTGGGCTACCAATGGCGAATGCTGAAACCGTTTTAACTTTCGGATTAGATGATGCTGCATTTTAAAGGCTAGGTTTTGTAACGGAATCAGGAAACTCTTCACATCCTCACAACAACACTCAACTTTGTCTTAGCCTTGACTCTGACCGCCATTGAATTTCTATTAATTCAATTTGATTGACTTGTTTAAACCTAGCTGTCTTCTTTTCACAGTGTTAAGAAAACTTTCTACTGCTCAAGAAAGGGTAGATAATTATTTAGCAAACAATTATGTACATGTCAATTTAAAACCAGAGTTCGCTAGCAAAATGTATCTATATATACAGTATAAGAAATGGATATGATGATAGAGCCTAGTTTAAACAACATGTCGTAAAAAAAGCGCAATTTTAAGATTTTTTGTATAAGAAAATACAAATAATCAATATTTTTCTGATTTATTGTAAACCGTATTGACACATACTAGCCCTAGAATCAAGAATATGAGTAAAGAAAGTATCGAAGACCAAGAAGAACTCAGGAAGATGCTTCACTTCTTCCTAGAAAAAATGGGAGCAACCCAGGTAGAACTTTCAAAAGGAATGAATGTTAGCCGACCAGTTGTGATTGAATTTCTCAATCAAGAAAAAGAAAGGTTACCAGTTAACCGTCAAGGCTTAATAGAACTTTGCAAAACTTTGCAAAACCGTAAACCATCGAAGCGAAAATTAAAAGCAGAGGGTGAAAAAAACTCCCAAGACATCGAAGCTCATCCTCATGCTAACGAACTCAGAGAATTATTAGGAGAGATTGGTACTGATGAACTATTAGAGTCTGCTGGTTTTTTACCAAATAACGCTAGTATTATTAAGGTCAGCCCAGAAAGGTTTTTTCAAATTGCGCAAGTAGTTGCATTGCTTGAGTTTTTAGAGGTTGAAGACTTAGTACCTACGACTCAAGAGTTTTTAGCGATCGCAAATAACAAAATAGCAATTGTTAACAAAGGACATTTTAAATATCAAGAGAAGGACTATTTAACATCTCTGATTGATAATCTTTGGGAATCGCACCCAACACTGGGTTTAAAATTGAGACTGGAAGTAATTGACAAGCTAGAGCGGACTAGGGACAGACTGAAAGCTGGTGGTAAGACAAAATTCACCAAGCAAGAAGCTATCAGATTATTCATCAGCATTGCGATCAAAGAGCAAATGCTAAAAAATCTCCCCAACCTTCACATTAGAGTGCAAAAGACAGAGTTTCAAACTTTATCTCGATATGTTAATGCAGAAGAGGAATATTGTGATTTATACGCTCAATTCGTACAAATAGGTCATCAAGCAGAATGTACTCTGAAAACTCCAGGTTCATGCTTGACAATGCAACCACAAGCTAAGTCTCTTGATTCCCTCACTCCCGTGATTATGGCCTTAGTGACTTGTAGCTTTAGTTATGATGGCGAATCTCACGAGCTGATTGAATGGATGTACACTTCTGGCAATACAATCGTTGAAAATGCGATCGGTGCTTTGAGTCTACACATGGGCTTGGCAGAGCATGTAGCAAACGTCAGCATCTCAACTAAAACCCTAGACAGCAGTATTGATTCTTTAGTGGAAACGACAGTAATTATCGGCAATAGACCCCATTATCAAGGAATTTGGGTAGATCGGGACTCGATGATTACTATGCTACAAGCGATCGTCTATGCTGCTAAACAATGGATAGGCGATCAAACTACATCGGGAAAACTGGATCTGCAAATCTATACTTCAGCCTGTAAGGCTCTCTCTGATTTAAGAAAGCGATTAACTAGAGCCAGAAGAGCTTTTCAAAAATTTCAATTTCTTGATGAAGAATGTCAAACAGTTGAGATTAAGAAAATTGCTTATACAGCCAGGGAAGAATTGAAGAAAATTCCTCAAGAGGATATTTACTTTTCATATCGACTCAACTTTTATCGCTGCTATTTTCTCACAAAACGCTTGGAGTTAAGGCAATCCAATTTTCAAGGAAACATCCGTAACGCTCAATTGCTGATTCAAGAAATGAACCAAGTCCTTGAGGAAGACCAAAAAGTTAAACAAGAACTTGTTCCTATCCAAGCTCTCATTCAATCGGAAGTTTATTTGTACGAGCTTTCTTGTGGTCACGAGGCGAACTTATTTGATAAAACTAAAAGAAGTCAGTGGCTGGGATTAGAAAGATGGGACAGTCAAATTAAAGAAGCAATTAAACTAGGATATTGTTACAAAGATCCTGGTTGGGATGTGTATCTAGCATTATCAGAAATGTATGGAAATGTTGCCCGCATAGAGTTTTATCTTGCTGATGACAAAAGCTCTCTTTCAGTTGCCGCAGAAAATTTCCTCAGAGCCGCTCACTACGCATTACGTATTGGTTTAGCTCAACGAGCTTCTCGATGGCTAGCATTTGCAGGTAGAGCCTGGATCAGACTAGGAGAAAATATTTTGCCAAAACAGGCATCTAAGTTTGCTGATAAACTTGCTAAAACGGATTTAACTGCTGGGCACAGTAATAATTTTTGGCAAGCTGTACTTTCAGAAATTTATTTGCTTGATGGAGAATATTTATTATTAATTCAAGATGATGCTAACAATGCGTTGGAGTTTTTTTTAAAGGCACTCAAGGGCGCTGTATATTTAAGTTTAAATAGACGTATTTGTGACGCACTTTTTAATATTTATAGGTGTTCTGAGAAGCTGAGCAATTTCAGCGTCAAAGAAGGACTTAGTAGAGTTTTTCGGGAAGAAGATAGCTTAACTAAATCCAACGAAAACAAATTAAACCCCATGAAAAACCTTACTTCTGAGAAAGTTTTAGATTTACTATGTAAACTCTGGAGTAGAGAAGATAATCCTAGTTGGTATCAAGTAGGGGGTGAGTTTTCTCAACTCGCCTCAGGTATTTGGCAAGAATGGCATCGCGATACTGATCCTGGAGCCACAACTAAACATCCAATTGCTGAACTGATTGAAAAAAAAGTTTGGCTTGGGCGAGTTTAGGCTAATTGCAACTCTAGCAATCATCCTTACTTTAATATTGCTGGTTGTATGGGTTACTCATTGTATTTAAAATATCAGCGGTCTTGCTCGGCGCACTTACGACACAAGCCAAAAAGTTAATTCTTTTCTAAGATGCAGAAAAGTGCTTTGGGAAGTGGATCGAGTATCCCATGATAGATCGTTTGTTTAGCCAAACGCAGATTAAGGGAACTCCAAAAAATAAATTATTCCGTTCAAGTCGTTGACTGTTGACTGTTGACTGTTGACCGTTGACTGTTAACTGTGAACCGTCAACAGTTAACAATAGTAATGGAATATTTTTTTACTTGGAAATCCCTAAATCGCTCTTTGAATATCTGCTGAATTTCGTCTGGTGTAAGCATCACGGCAGTTGGTACTACAGAGCCTTTATTCGATGCCTTCATCCAAAAAACCATGATTGGGGCAGTGAGAAGAGTTTTTAAGACCGGAGCGAAACACGATAGTAAAAGTTGGCGATATTCTCAGTGACTGTTTCAACCTTGAATTTTCGAGATAGGACAACCATTCCAGTTTAGGGTGATTGATGCCCTCAAGTCTTTGGGGTGGTTAAAAAGTAAAAGTAAAAATGCGATCGCTATGCTGACCTTCGGTTCGCAACGAACCCAAACATTCCCCAACTTCAGCTAACTTGGGAAAAGTGCTCCCTTCATACCCATGAAATTAAAAAATAAGCCAACGATAAGACCCGAAGACTTGCTGACAATTAGTCAAGCTAGTGAAAAGTTGGGTAAAGGATTCTCCTATAAGTCGATCCAACGGAGGATTGCTGCTGGAGATTGGATCGAGGGTATCCACTTCATTGATGATGCACCCAGCTATTCAAAATTAAGAAGCATCAAAATAAATTTACCAGCCGTCCTCGAATGGCGTTCTACTCCAGCGGCTGAACGTTAGGTGCTTTGGGTTTTCCTTCTCCAAAAACATCAGTTTCAAACTTGGATCGATAATATTTTTCGTCGATCCAAGCCCGGTAAGTGTTGCAGTGCATCGCTTCTGAATGCCCCATTAACTTCGCTGCTCGGTTAGTGGGGATATCAAACTCGAAACACCGCCGCGCATAGGCATGTCTCAAATCGTATGCCCGGAAACTTAATTTGCTGTCCCAAAACCACCTAGCAACTCTTTGTCCCGGTGTTCTCCCTCTGTCGTGGTTCTGAGACATTGGGGGGTGAATTACATTACTTAAGTTCCAAGCATCAGCCCATTCCGGGTACATTGGGTAAGCTAGCCGTTCTCCGGTCTTTGTATCTGAAGACACCCGAAGAATAGGAAACTCTGACATATCCAGGGTGAAAACTTCGTGCGATCGCAATCCGTATGTAGCGAGCATTGCTACCAACCAACGCCAACCGGGATGTTTAATTGAGTTAACAGCAGTGGCAATTTCTTCATCACTCGGTAAATTTCTCGGATTAACCGACCTTGGCGAATAATTACCTGTCAATTCTCGAATCTTATCCACACCACCAATACCGGCAAAAATGGCTAATCGCGCCATTGAATGGCAAACTATTTGGCGAGTTTTGGTGTCAGGACTTGTCGATGCGATCGCAGCCAGTATCAAGTCTAAACTTAATGGTTCATCCAGACTAGGGAATTTTGCAAAAGCTCTGATAAATGAATCATTCCAAGTTCGCAGAGATTTACGATTTTTCTCAACCTTGTTCCAATGGTCAAGCTCAAACTTTTCTATCCAAACAGATACCGACTCTAAATGCTGCTCTTTATCTTCATCTTCCTGCCAATCAGACCAATTAAAAGTCCCCAATTCCAACTGGGCACTAACAATTTTAGCTTTTTGCTCTGCTGCTTTTACCCCTGCATAACTTGCTTTAAAGCCTAAAAATAATCGCTGCTGATAAGGTTTAGTTTTCCCAGATTTCGGCTTCGGTGGAAAAGTCCCACGCAATAATAAGGAATTACCCCGTGATTCTACCGTAACTCTTGTGCCACCAGCCTTTAACCGCGAGTTTAGCTGCTTTAACTCTCTAGTGATATCTAGTCCCATAAGTGCCTAAATAAGTGACTAATACTGTACTATTTTGTCAGTAAATGACTAACTCAGACCGTTAAGATACTTTGATGACAAGCCAATTAGAGCAGTAGTTCTAGGGTTTTCGCTAGTATGGCAAAGCGGTTCCATTCCCCTGTTCCATTGGGGGCGTTGACAACGGTACCTTCAAATACCAAGATGTCTAGAGGAATTTTTCCGGAAATACAATCGTGCAGTAGTTGTTGTAAATTATCACCCAGTTCCAAACCTAAGGATGGATGCCAAAGCACTTTGATGCCAAAATCGGCAATTAAATCGCATACTGTTGGTTCTTCGGCGTTCAGGAAGGACATGGTATAGTCATTATAGAATATAAAATTGTCACTATGCCTGAAAAATGGTTTTATGGTCGAGTTTCAACTGTCGAACAACAAGAAGATCGCAACGCGCTGAAAAAACAGCTAGAAAGGGGTAAGAATGTAGGATGCGATCGCTTTTACTGGGATATTCAAAGCCGTACAACTGAAGTGCGTAATGGATTGCAGCAATTAATTGATGATTTAAAAATATCACCAAAGGGTATTGTTAGTGATTTAGTTGTTACTAGGATTGACAGAATTGGGTCATCATCAAAATTGTTTTACTCACTGCTGGAAGTATTGCGGAGTAAGGGGATTAGGCTAGTAGCACTAGACCAAACAATTGATACAGAAAGTTTAGGTGGAGAGTTAACGATTGATATTTTGCTAGCCGCCAGTAAATTTGAAATCAAAATGTTATCCAGCCGTGTATCTGCCGAACGCAAACATCGTATGGTGCAGAGGAAAAGCCATAGGTTTGCACCGTTTGGGTGGAAGGTTGTTGATGATTCCTACATCAAGGATGAAAGTTGGTGTGTTTCCCTACTAGAAAGTAATCGTAGTTTCAGAGTTTGGGAACTGGCTTTATTTATATTTGAAGTATTTGATAGTTGTGGTAGTGCCAGAAAAACTTGCAATATATTAAATGAGATGTTTGGGGTAAGTGGGAAAGTAGATGCTAAAAGTACAAAATCAAAAGGTAATCATCGGATTATGCCCGATGATATCGAGCAAATTGATTTATTGCAAAATAATAAAAAAACTTATCAACGATACCCTTGGACTGGCTTACAGTGGTCACCTGCTGGGCTAAAAAACTTTTTAGTAAATCCAGTACATGCAGGCGGAACGCCATTTAATGTCACGACATCTAGTCCATCAGGCAAACAAATCAAACATTTTGATCAATGGGATTGCAACTGGGATACTCATGAGGGGATAATTACCCGCGAACAACACGAACAAATAAAACGCACTATTCGCGGAAATCGCAACAATAAGTGGGCTGCAAGAACCGAAGATATTAACCCATTCGCCAATTTATTAAAGTGTGGTAGATGTGGCGGTGCATTAACCCGGATGTCGTCCCGACGCGATCGCAATGGGCAATATACAGCTTACTATCAATGTACCTACTACGCACTAGGACGTTGCGATGCTAAAGAAATGCTTAGTAGTAGAAGTTTAGATTCCCAGGTAGCTGATTTGCTAGTCAGTGAAGCTACTAGATTAGCTGGTATGGTGGATTTTGGAGAAGACAAGCATGTTGAACCCACAGAAGTTAGAGAACTGCGAGAAAGTTTAGCGGGATTGGAAAAGTTACCTACTAATCCTTTTGTAGAACAAGCCAAAGATGGCATTCGTGACCAAATCGCTAGTATCTTAAGTCTTCACGAAAATATCACAAAACGTAGCCTGTTTGTTCGAGAAGAAATGGTGCAGATGTTCCGCGACCATGAATACTGGGATAGTCGCACATTTGAGGATAAAAAACGAATACTAAACAAACTTGTCCGTCGTATTGTTATTGACGGGCGAGTTGTTTTGGCTATTGAGTTTCTTTAGTTTTCTTTGACGGACAATTTCTCGGTATTCATCTAATTGGCGTAACCAAAATTCTTTCTCTGACTCAATTCTCATTTGTAGCGTTCTCCATCAATAAATTTAGATTAGCTTTGAGTTGCAAAATTTCTGTTCTCTACGAACAACTTTCATTTGTCGCGCCAGCTTCACGTCGGTTTTGAATTTTTTAATTAAGTATTAGTTTACCTTTACGCTTAAGTAAGCTATTCAAAGCGACAGTATTAGACTCATCCAAAATATAATCTAGGCACAAAAAAGTGGTAGAAATTAAAATTGTCAGTCTACCACTCTGATTTAAAATGTGTATTGTCTTTGATTATATCCAAAAATACCCATCGAGAACAAAACAGATTTTGGGCATTAGTCACGAACAGTTTCAAGCGTTACTTCAATCAGCTTTAAAAGAACATCTTCAAATTCAAGAGGAAAAAGAAAAGCAAAAAGTCAGGATTAATTATCCTGGGGGAGGACGGAAAGAAATATTATCAAATTCCGAGCAAATATGTCTATGCCTGTTTTATTTAAGACAGATACCCACCTTTGAAATATTAGGGATGTTGTTTGGTATATCTAAGAGTGAGGCTCATGTTACTTTTCATTACTGGAGAAATATTATCCGAGGAATTCTGCCATCAAGCTTACTAGAACAGGTGGAGGAGCAAGAAGGAAATTTCATGATGGTACAAGAAATCTTGACGAACTTTCAACTCTTAGTTGATAGCCTAGAGCAGCACGCCAGTCCGCTCAACGGGGGGAACCCCCGCACGCGGCTGGCTCCTATTAATAGACCATCTGACAATGAAGAACAAAAAAAGTTTTATTCAGGCAAGAAAAAACAACATACTTTAAAAAGTCAATTGGTAGGTCTGCCAAATGGCAAAGATATTATTGATGTATTAGTAGGATTTCCTGGGCCAACATCAGACATTAATTTATTTAGGAAACAACAGAAAAAATTTGATTCTGAACAAAAATTTGAGGGAGATAAAGGATATCAAGGTGGGAAGAATATTACGACTCCTCATAAGAAAAAACGAAAACAACAACTCAGCGAGCAACAAAAAGCAGAAAATAAAATTCTGTCAAGTAAACGTATATTTATCGAACATTTAATCAGGCTGGTGAGAATTTTTAAAATAACTTCACAAAGATTTGGACTGAACTCAAATATCTATAAAGAAATAATTTTAACAGTTTGCGGTGAGTCAGCGCTGCGGGAGGGTTTCCCTCCGCAGGCGACTGCGAACCCGAAGGGTTTGGTAAGGCTACGAATTGGTACTTTAGTTTTAACGAGGTAATTATAATTAATAATAATTAGCGGTAAGCGAAGCCATGCCGCAGGCTTATCGCCTGGAATGCATAACTTCATTTTTTGGCTCTAAACTATCAGTAACGATATCAAACCCTAATTGTTACGTTTAAAGAAAATCTGCAAGGATTGCTCTCAAAGCCTTGTAAATATTGGCTTGCAAGTTCTAGGACGGGTCTAATATATCAGGTGGGATATTAACAAAGGTGAAGGTGAAATATTGCGCGAGAATAAATAACTAAGCATGGTAGCCAGCTTTCAGCAATTTTCCCCAAATGGCATTATAAGGATGTACAAGTTGGGTGGGCTGTCCGTTGTCTTTAAACATGGGTCGTTCTTCATTTGCCCACTGGAACAGACCACCGCTTAAGTTAAAAATCTGAGAAAAACCTTCCCTTTGAAGCTGTTGGGCAACTTTGGCACTACGGTAACCAACCGAACAATATACGACTATTGGTGTGTCTAGTGAAACTGTCGAGGCTGCTGTGAGGTCGGGTGTAACAGGATCGATATGCACAGCTGTTCTGATGTGACTGACTGCATATTCTGCTGGGCTTCGTGCGTCAAGGACAAGTGGCTGTAGTTTTGCACAGTCAATTAACCAAGCAGCAAATTCTGCTGTTGTTATCTGACTAACAGTAGGAAAACTCAGGCTGATAAAGAATTTGAGCAATCTGCTGTTTCCTAAAGCTTTAAATTTCCACATTATTTAGTTAATATTTATACTGAAGCGGGCTTATTTGAGGGACTTGGAAGGAAAGGTGTTGAGGGTGTTGGAGATTGATATTAAAGGTTAATACAAAAAATTAAACTAATTTTGGTTGAAATTTTTGCTTTCCCCAACTCCTCTTTATTTTTCCAGTTTCTAGCTCCACTATTTGTCCCCAGTCGTACACTTTATCATTTATACAAGTTCATTCTCAATAAGCACCCAAATTTTTCAAGGGGTCTGTGCTTCCCAAACCTTTAGCTGGCTTGGTTTTGCGATGAGTTTCGCCCCTTGAAGGGCAAAACTCTACAAGTTTGTAATTAACCTAGCTCTCCTAAGCATATATTTCAAGACTGTCTCTCGTCGAGAAATAATATCAGCTCTGCCTTCCATTCCCGGCTGAATAGTACACTGATGGTTACTTCTACCTAAGGACAAGGTATCGGGCAATATTGTCACCTCGTAGAAAGAAGAATTGGTAACCTTGGGCAAAGCCTCACTTTTTTGAGATTTAAAGGTGTCTTCAGAGATGTGATTGACGACGCCTTTAAGAGTACCGTAGTCAGGATAGGGACAGGCAGAAACTTGCATCTGTACCTGTTGACCTGTTTCTAACTGACTCACATCTTCAGGTGCAACGGCAGCTTTAATTACTAAAGGAGCATTACTAGGGACAATTTGAGCAATTTCTTCGCCCATCCGCACCGATTGGCCTGGGTTGCGTAAATTTAGCCCAGAGATTATCCCATCTTCGGTAACTGTAATCTTGGTTTGGCTGAGGTCGTTTTCCACTTGTTGCAGTTCTTTAGTATCTTGTTGCAGCTGATTCCGCATTTGAATTCGCTGCTGAAACAGTGCTTCCCATTCGCGGTTGAGGGTTGCGAGGGTGGCTTGACCGCCAGCACTTTCTTGGGCAATAGTCTGTTGAGCGATCGCCACTTCTGCATCAGTAGGGTTAAGTGCAGCTTGAGCGCGTTGCAGTTTGGCGCGTAAGGCGGCTACAGTTTGTTTTTGCTGGGCAATAATTTGTTGTTGCGCTTCAATACTGGCGCGGCGGATTTCCACAGCTTGTTGTTGTTGTGCAACCTCTAACTGCACTTCCTCTAATTGATTGAGCGATAAAGCTCCAGCTTGCACGACCTTTTGATAGCGATCGCGTTTAGTTTGGGCTGCTTTCAAGGCTGCTTGTGTTGATTGTAAGTTAGCACGAGCCGAGCGCAGTTCTACCTGTGCCTTGTACCATTCTTGTTGCGCTCCTTTTAAGTTCGCCTGAGCTTCTTCCACTTCCGCCTGAGCAATAATTTGTTGATCTCGATAATTGCGTTGGGCGCGATGGAGTGCGGCTTGAGCCGAAGTCACTGCCCGATTTTTGCGTTCTGTTTCTGCTTTAATTTGCCGATTCAACGCCTTAATTTGAGCATCTATTTGTAATAATTGCAGTTGTCCTTGCTGGATTTTGCTTTGCAGTTGGCTTTTTTGCGTTTGCAGGCGGGAGTCATCGATAGTAGCTAGTACATCTCCTTTTTTAACTGCCTGATTTTCCTTGACAAATCTGTTAGTGATTTGACCTTCTGTCGCTGCTTGTACCAGCCGCAATTCTCCTGTGGGGCGGACAGTGGCTTGTCCTTTAACTGTTACTTTATATTCAATTACAGAAGCAAGAGCGATCGCTCCCCCTACACCACCAACAAGTACTAAACTGCCTAGTGTAACCCAACGACTAATTGGCGGCAGAAATTCACTGCTTTGAACTGAGGGTAGAGAGTTTGGGTTTAAGTAGCTAACCATGACAGTTTTTTTTGGTAAATATTAGCGAATGCTGGTTGAAGAACTTCCATTAAGATGAAAGCTGGCGGGAGTTTTGGTAAAACCATTGACTGATAAATTAACACCGTCAAGAAAGTCTAAATGCTCGCCTGGTTGATGAGATAAAGTCTCTGGCGAACCTTGAATTTTTAATTTTCCTTGCTCCAGCATGACAATCCAATCAGCTTGCTGGATAACTTTGGGACGATGGCTAATCAAAATTGTGGTTTGTCCTTGGCGGTGAGTGAGCAACTGATTTAAAACTTGAGCTTCACTTACTGGGTCGAGTGCGCCAGTCGATTCATCTAAAATCAATACTGGGGGATTATTGATAATGGCGCGAGCGATCGCTAATCTCTGCTTTTGACCACCAGAAAGATTAGCGCCAAATTCCCCTAAAACCGTTTGATATTTATCAGGGAGTTTGCTGATAAATTCATCAGCCCCAGCAATCTGACAAGCTTGGACAATTTGCTCAAAGGTAATATTCGGTGAACCTAAGCGAAAGTTCTCCATAATTGACCGACTCCAAAAGTGTGCGTCTTGGGGAACTAGCACCACTTGTTGTCGCAGACATTCTAAAGAAAGGTCTTCTAGGTTATAAATACCAAAGCGAATATTACCAGACTGAAGCTGATATAAACCTGCAATCAATTTCGCTAGAGTACTTTTACCGCAGCCAGATTTACCAATCAAAGCAATTACCTTACCACCAGGAATAGTTAAAGAGAAATCTTCTAATAAATCAACTCTGCCTGCATGGTGAAAGTTAAGGTTAGTACAGGTAATGTCTGCGTTGCTCTTAATTGTCACCCAAGGCTTTTGCTGATGATCTAAAGCTTCTGGGGTAGCTTCAATCACTTCCGTCAGGCGTTGGGTAGCAGTTTTAGCACGAGTGAATTCATCCACAAAATCGATAGTAGTTTCAATAAAGTTAGTAAAGTTGCCATTCATGCTATTAAATGCCAGTAGCATCCCAATAGTTAATTCCTGACTAATCACCAAAGTACTGCCAAACCACAGCAAAGCGATACTGCCGATACCAGAAACTAAATTTGAGAAGATACCATTGATAATGCTAATTTGCATAGTGCGGAAGGTAAAATTAGCATGACGACTAAATCTACCTTGGAATTCTTCCCAGAATTGCGGAGCCGCCGCCGTAGTTTTCAGAGTAATCGCACCTTTGAAGGTTTCCACCAAAACCCCTTGGTTTTCGGCTGATAAAACCAAAACACTGCGAATTTTTTGCTGTAGCGTCGGTAGAAAAACAACTGTAGAGACAGTCATTAAAAGCGCGATCGCACAAGCTGCAACTGTGAGTTTCACACTGTAAAACAGCATGAAACTTAAGGAAACTAGAGCGATAAAAAGTTGGCTAGGCAAACTCACAACAGCTTGAGAAATTAACTGATTAACTTCTTGAATATCTTCTAAGCGACTAACAATTTCGCCACTACGGCGAGATTCGTAATAACTTAAAGGTAAACGTAAAATTTGTCTTCCAAATTCAAAAATTAGCCCTAGTTTTAGGCGTTGTGCAAAGTGAGCAATCAAATTTGATTGTGCTAATCGCAAACTACTACTAACCAAGCGCATCACAATCACCGCAATGACAACACTAGTCAGAAGTTCCATATCTCCGCGAACTAGCACATCATCAGTGAGGATTTGCAGTAGAAAAGGAGAAGCCAGGGAAAGCAGACCTAAAACCAAGTTAAGCAACAAAGTTTGGGCAAGAATGACACGATATGGCCAAACACGTTTCAGGAAACGCCCAAAACCACCGATTTTCTCTTTCTCATCTTCTTGAGTAAAAAAGCGCACTGGATCTGCTTCAAGGAGCAGCATAACTCCATCTGTCCACGCTTCTAGTAGCCACTTCTTTTCTAAATAGCGAATACCTACACCAGGGTCAGCAACAACGTATTTATTACCGCGCTTGCCATATAAAACCACCCAATGATAGCCTTTCCAGTGAATGATAGCTGGTAGAGGAATAGCTTTTTCATTGACAGCTTCCAGGGAGGCTTTGACTGCCCGTGCATTGAAACCAAGGCTTTCTGCTCCTCGCTTCAAACCTAGTAATGTGGTTCCTTGTTGTCCAGTTCCTACAGTTTCTCTAATACGGTTAATAGTGAAAGTTTTACCGTAATATTTGCTAATCGTTGCTAAACTAGCAGCACCACAGTCTTCCTCACTATGTTGTTTAACAAGCTGGTATTTCATTGTTGCTACTTACGGACACTTAACCTTTTTGATGCGTGACTTTTGTATCGTAGATGAGAAGACAAGGGACGCGTTGGGCAGTCTTCGGATAAGAAAAAGCGATCGCAGAATTTAAAATTACCTGGCTATAAAATTTTAAAATCAAAGCGATCGCTAACATTATTTCCAAATATGCAACGCTTTGCTTTGTGAGTTATCACTCAATGTTTGCAGTGCAAAAAATATGTCAACCTATGCTCTTGCTTTGTTAGCAAAACTAGAGCAAAAGTTAATTAGAGGCAAAGATGCATTGTTTATTCGAGATTAACCACCATAATCAACAGGATCAACACCACCCTCTCCACAAGTCAAATCCGCCATGTAACTAATTTTTTGAGCACCACTAGTTACTAATACTTGACCACCTCCTCCGGATACCTTAGATGCAAAGCTTTCGGGAATTTCTTCCCATAAATTTCTCTTATCGATAAGTTTCGATTGATTGGTTTCTAATTGTTTTTTGTTCGGATTGTACAACATGCTTAATATCCTCTTAGAGATTACTGTGTGTAAACAGAGAAATAAGATTCTCACCTCAACCAAAGTTGGCTAAAATATAGGTTATTAATTGACTCCAAGTAGAAGTGCCTTTGCTATAGCTATAAAGCTGTAGTAAATGGCATTGATCTCAGAGCCTTCGCCTGACATCATTGGGGTTTGAAACCTTACATTAGAGTTAATGGAGTAGTCTTTTTTGATTTATGCACTTAGCCCCATGTAAAAGCTGTATTTATAGCCAATAAAAGCTGAAACTATTACTCTGATTAGGTTATAGCTATTATATTTTTCAGCGACAAAACTTCACAAGGTGCGTTTGGATAGCAATACAATCTGACTTGTGAGAAAATTTGAAGTTTGATGGTTGAATTAACAAAGCACAAAAAAATCGCCTGTGGCTTCTGGTAAGATGACAGGCGATCGCGCTGAAAATTTCCCCCAGCAATAAAAACCCTTAGTATCAGTTTTTAATCAGAATTCGACCAGCTTTTATATGAGTAGCTAAAGCTTGCAGATCTGATGGTGGCGTATAGTATATAGAGACATTTTTACGGCCATTGTTAAAAAACTCTGCGTTATATCTTTCGGGATACTCGACAAACCACTTGAGCAAAGTGGCTGTACCTAAATTTTCGGAAATTAATGCACATTGTTGAAGTAGCTTTTGCATTTGTTCCTCCCTGGCACGGGTTGAATCTTCTTTCAATTGTTTCTGACGATTATCTTTTTCACGCTGAGTTGTCGGCGCATGATGAATATAGCGACCGTAGCAATCAAGGCAATAGTTTGTATATTCCCGTGTAAAGAGGATGAAATTGTGCCACATTTCATCAATGATGATTAAAGGATCGATAATAGTTATCGTATGTGACTTTGGTTGACCTGCTAGCCAAAGCCATTTCTTGGTTTCTAAAAAGATATCGTTTGCTTCATCTAAGCTGATTTCATAAAGTCTCGTAAATCGATGCACAACCTCATAATTTTCATAACTGATTGCTTTGTTGAGAGAACAAGACTGAAATTTTGTTGACATGACTTTTATTCCAAATATTTATTGCAATACCGAACCTTTTGTATGATTTCAACAGCGATTGCAGCTATGACAACTCATAAACGAGAAGCTTAATCAATAGCGTCTTTTTTTTGTCATCTCAGATAAATCATTAAGAGCAATGTCAGGAAAGGGGAAGTTTTCTTCCCCTAAATAAATAAACCTGCACGAGATAGCTTAGGAAACTAAAAGTTAATCTGTCTCATGTACCTTTGCAAGTTCAATTTTATGGTGTGCAAACATCACAACCACCTTCACACTCGACACCCCCTGTACATTCGCCTCCTGTACATTCGCCTCCTGTGCATTCAGCAGTCAGTGTTAGTGTTTTCTTAAGTGGCATTGCTGCTACTGCCTTTATATAAGCTCCGCCAACAATTTTAACTAGTTCTGTGTCAGACAATTCAACATAAACAGAGGGGTTGTTTTCAACTTCTTTCAACATCTGTTCTAGTTGGTCTTGTGGTTTATTAAGATATGGGAACATAAACCTCGTCTCCTTTTTTTCTGGGAAATTAAAACACAGATTGTTGTAAACGACTTTTGGCAAAAAATACCAAACTTAAACATTCAATCAGTGTCAGTACACCAGTTATGACACCAAGAATTACACGCTGAATGACATGAGCCTGGCCCACAATTTTCTTCCCCTATAGTGAAGTTAGGCGTAATTTTTGACATCTGCTCTGGTAGTATGGTGTTTACTGCTCTTAAATAAGCACCCCCAACAATTTCAACAAGTTCAGCATCAGATAGTTCGATCAAATGTGCAGGGTTGTTGTCAACTTCTTGCAATATTTGCTCGAGTGATTCTTGGATATTTTGTTTCTTCTCAGACATGATGTTCTCCTTTGGTGACAATCTAGGGAAAGCGATCGCCTTTCATCAGAGTTAATGGGGTGGTCTTTTTGGATTTATGCATTTGACCCCCTGTCAAAGCTGTTTTTATCTCAAAAAAAAATCGCCTGTCACTTTACCAGAAGCCACAGGCGATCGCTAAATCGAATTAATAGTACAATTTACTTTCAACCTACAATTTCACGCATAGATGTATGCTTATGGATTGTTAAGCGCAATATTCAACAGTTGTTGCGTCAGCGCACTAGTATCGACGGGTGGGGGATTGGTATTTGTCAAAGCGACCACGGTTATCCCATTGGCGATATCAATGCGAATGTGCGAATCAGATCCTTGGTTGTCGCCGCCCTTGCTAACTTGAGTTGCCCCAGAATTCAAAGTCCAACCATTGGCGCGTCCGTTTCCAGTTCCACCACTCCACAACTGGTCGCGGGTGGCTTGGGGGAAATAGCGGTTACGCAGAACTCCATCGCCAAATAAAGCTAGGTCACGGGCTGAGGATTCCATACCGCTACCCCCTTCTTTCCAACTCACATTCTCGTAATCCCCTTGACTCACCTTTGTATTGCCGGAATTAATTGTTGCTCGTTCACCTGATGAATTGGGCGAGGAGCGCACTTCTACCCGTAATGTATCCAGACCCAACGGATCGGCAATTCGGGTTTTAATCAAATTAGCGAAGGTCGAATTTGTCCTTCTCTCTAACGCCGCCGCCGCCAGGGTGTAGCCATGTGTAGAATAGTTCCGTGTTCCTGTCGAACAACCAGGAATGATCCAGGCATTAGTTTTCATCGCCCCACCCAGATGATTATTCAAAGCAGCTTGAGCATTAGCGTATTGCACTTGGGTGCCATTGTCATCTAAGCCATCATTTGTGTAATGCTTGACACAGCCTGTATTTTGTAGCAATTGCCGCACGGTATGGGTGTGCTGTGTTCCCAAGCCAGAAATGATTGTGTCGGTGCGAGTGTCTAGATTAATCAGCCCCGCTTGTTCAAGATCGTAGGCTAATGTGCCAGTCACAGCCTTAGCCACTGAAGCAAGGCGATAGATTGTGCCGCTATGGGCGGTGATATTCTTGTCCTTGTCTGCAAAACCTGCCCCACCAAGGAAGATGACGCGGCCATTGCGGATGATGGCAGCACCAACACCGGGAATGCCGGAATTGTTGGCATAGGCGGATAATGCCTGCTCGGCCTGTCCACGCCCCCGCCAATCATAGCGATCGTCATTTTCGCGCCAAACGGCGGCGTACTCGGTTCCCCTACCACTGCTGGCGGGGCAGATTTCAATATCAACGATACGCATACCTTGGTCAGAATACTTATGCCAATTATTACGCAATTCTTGAGCAGACATCTGACGCAACGCTGCCCAGCCCCGTCCCGCTTGGTTTTTCTCCCAGATGGCAGCGTAATTTAGTTTACCATTGCGGTTGTAGCAATCGAGGTCGGCAACGCGATAACCTTGTTGACGATATTCTTCAAATTTTTGCCCATAGCTGTCTGGTGTCATATCGCGTAGTTCGACCCAGCCCTGGTTTGGTTTGTTTTCCAGCCAGATGATTGAGTAAAGCATTTTCCCGCCGACCTCGATCGCATCGACATCAATCGGTTTATACTTCCCTTTATTGGCGGCGAATTTTTCGGAAAATTGCTGGCTGGTAAGATTGCGGTTGGAAATCCAATCAAGTCCTTCCTTGTTTTGCACCATAATCAAGGAATAAAGCAGCTTGCCGCCGATTACCTCCGCATCCTGATCAATTGGGCGATAGCCCTTCTTGCGATACTCGTCCCAGTTTTTGTGAAACTGCTCATCGGTGAGCTTGCGCCAGCTTACCCAGCCACGCCCATCCGTGTTTTTTTGCCAAACACCGGAATAATCCTCCCCGCCATTATCCATTTCGATATCAATGGGGATGAAATTTTCCTTTTTGTATTGCTCCCAAGCTTGAGAATAGGCAGAATCAGATAAACCGTAGCGGAACTTCCAAGCAATAGAGTCTGGATCGTGGAAGTCTTGCGCTTGCGCTGCGCCTGCGCTTAATGCCGCCGCCAGCACTGGTACTAGCGCCCAACGAATGGAACTGCGAAAACGATTAAACATAAAAATTATCCTTATTCTTAGTAGTAGGGTGGGCATTGCCCACCATATCCGGGTTTCGGTGGGCAATGCCCAACGCCACTTGCTTTAATCCGGGAAACCCGTACAACGCAGTGGCTCCCCTACGTGTATTTCAAAAATCAAATATGAATCCTATACTTGATTTGAGTTGGCTTTGAACCCTTGCATAAGAGTTAATAGGGTTGTTTTTTGGAATTTATGTACTTGACCTCATGCAAAAGTTGTTTATTTGTCAAGGAAAAGTAGCTGCAACCATTACCCTGAAAAGCTTCTAGCTATTTAAAAAATTAATTGCTGAAAATGGGCATGGGGCATGGGGCATTGGGCATTGGGCAAAACAGATTTACTGGCTTGTGCCTTCTGCCGTATTTTCAGATAAGTGCATAAAGCAAGCAATACTCAGGCAATAACTAGATAAATGGATTCAAACCTATGAATCTGGTTGATTGTCAATTTGTAAAAGCTTGATGAGTAAAAACAACCCCAAAGTTAAAATGAGCAAAAGAGTTTATTCCAGTTTTCTCAGATTCGGCAACAGTTACAAACTCAGAAACCCTTTTGACATCTGGTTTTATTAATTTGATACTAGTACACCACGGCAGAAAGAAATCTACCATTCCCAAGGTTGCAAAAGCCGAAAATATAAGTTTTTTGACTTTTGACTTCCAAGGTAGCAGTACTAGTTTCGGTCAAACTGGTTTCTTGCTTTTAACAAGCAAGCCACCAACATGGAGCGAACAATCTCTGCAATGAGCGATCAATTCTGGACATTACATGACTTTACTGCAACTGGCGGTCATCCTCCCTTTAAACGGTTGATGCAAAATCGGTTGCGGGCGCGTATGGAAAAGCTGGTGCAATTACATCCTGATTGGGATGTGAACGACTACGCGCATTATTTTGGCGAAATTATTAATGACGATTCCCAACCTGAATTAGAGAAGCGTCTGGCTCACTGGCACTTATTAGCTTACTTCGATCGCGATCGCTGTTATCTAATTTGGCGCAGTTGGTATCGTCTGCCTTTTTACGCGGCTCATGCGGAAAGTTTGTATGCTCTGACTAACGAACACCTTTGTAATCGGGAGAAGTTACAGCAATATCTTCATAAGTACAAGACTAGTAATGATACGCGAGCCAATCTTAAAACCTATATGCTAGGGGTGCTGCGTAATATCATGCGCCACTATGTAAATTGGGAGTCAAAATGGCATTTGCTGTGTGATGTAGATCTGACTAGTCGCCGAAAACTGCAAAAGGCGGAAGAAAGAATCACAGAAGTACTGAAAAACTCAGGCTCAAAAGAACCGGAAATTTCCCAGTATCTTTTTGCTTGGCGCTATTTTGTGCCTGTTTACAAAAATAATCGCGTCTACCATCCCAACAGAAGAGAAGGCGAAAAATGGCCAGAACCAGAATTTTCTGATTTTGTCGAAGCTGCTAAAGACTACAATTCTCAAAGATTTCAACCTGGTGCGCCTTTACAAGTAGCTGTGGGTGCAGCAGTAACGCCAGCAATGATTCAACAATGGATGAATATCTGTATTGCTGCATTACAGCAATCTTCGCAAATTACTGAAGTTTCTTATGATGCTATTAACGTACAACAACCGGATCTGAAAAGTATTAGTTCTTGGGAAGCTTTAGAGCAGGAAGAAAAACCAACAGAAATAGACCAAATTTTACACAGAGAAATTGCAGCAATTGAGCAAAACTTAGACAGTGTTCGCAGCCAAATTCCTCAATCTAGCCGCCAAGCTGTGATGCCTTTGTGCTATCCCCATCGCTTGGTACTTTTAACTCAAGAACAGTTTAGTAGTAAGATTGGTGTTCATCAGGGAACAATTTCGCGCTTTATTTCTAAGAATGTAGAAGCGCCATTGCTAGAAAAGTTTCAAGAGTTAACAAGTGAGCGAATTAATTCCAGTGCTTATGTTAAAACATTTTTAACGGAAAAATTTGCCCATCTTGACTCTGCTAATCCGATTGAAGTGCAATTAATTGCCGCGATCGCTAACTTAGATCCTGAATCACAGCAAATTCTGAAACTGAGTTACGGTCAACAAATTAATCTCACCGAGTTAACTCAAATTCTCAGCCAAGAACAACCCATTAGCCAACAGCAAGCGCAACAAAAACTGACTTTAGCTCAAAATCAATTAGAAAAAAGCTTTTTAAAGTTACTTAACCAATGGCAAACCAACTATATCAAGTCATGGTTAAAAAACTATTACCAAAATCTTATTCAATCAGGATTATTAAAGTCTTTTGAGCAATTAGAGTCACAGCAACAAGAAATTATATGCCAGCGATACGTTCAAAAGCAAGACATCAAATCTAACTCTCATGCCAGCCAAACCCTGATTTTAGCTAAACAGCAGTTGCAGCGTTCTTTTCTTCGATGGATTAATACCCGTTTTGGTATTTCCCTCAAGTCAGAAACTCAACAAGTCGGGGAAGTGGTTGAAGATTGGCTGTCAAAAGATGTGCTCTACCTAGAAATCCAGAGAAATTAAGGACAGAAAATGCTGAAATTGCGAAAACTTTCTACTATTTATCCTAACCAGCTCTGGTTGAATTTATCACAAGAGCTTCAACAGGAAGCTTGGCAGCAATCTCAACTTCATGGTAACGCCGCAGCTCGCTGTCAAGCTTATCTCAATTATCTTTGTTTAAAAAGTTTTGTACCTTGGTTGGAGGCTTGGTTACAAGAAGCTAATCAAACTCCAGGTAAAATTTCTCACATTACTTGGGACTCTCTCTGGGAATTTGTCAACGGTACGCCAATTGAGTTAGCTGGAATGCGATTATTGTTGGTTCCTAGCGAAACCAGCGATTTAGAGGAATTTGCTATTCCCTGCGAGTGGGTGGATATTCCTAGCTGGAGAAAAGATTATTACCTCGCCGTGCAAATCAATTTAGGTGATTCTGAGCAATCTTGGCTGCGGGTGTGGGGATATGCTAGCTATGAAAAACTCAAGCAGCAGGGAATCTATGATGAGAGCGATCGCACTTACTATATTAGTCAGGAAGTACTAGCTGAAGACTTCTCACAAGCGCTATTTCTCCCCCAGCCAGAAACCATTCCCCAAGGGGAAGCGCCACCGCAGTTATCGGCAAAAGTCGCTCAGGAGTTATTAGAGCAACTCAGCAAACCGGATATTTACTCACCGAGATTAGCAGTACCCTTTGCCCAGTGGTCAGCATTACTCACCAACGAACAATGGCGACAGCAGTTATATAACCAGCGTTTAGGTTTAACTGCAACTGTCCCAGCCGTGAATTTACGCCAATGGTTACAGAAAGCAGACGGCATAGTAGCACAAATGTGGCAAGCAGTCGAAACACTGTTGACACCGAGAGAATTGAGTGCAGTTCGCGGTGCAGAAAATCCTGATGTCACAGTATCTTCCGAAGCGATCGCGCCATTAATTCGCCTGTTACAATCAGATCGCCCCGAAAAAGAACGCTGTCAAGCTGCCGGTGTATTAGGACAAATTGGCATTGGACACCCGGAAGCTATTGAAGCGTTGACGCAATTATTACGCACCGCCAACGATGAAGAAACTCGTTGGGAAGCAGCCTTAAGTCTAGGTAAAATTGCGCCTGAACATCCTCAAGCAGGAGTAAGTAAAGCGAGGTTAATTGACTTGGGGATACAGTTGGGAACTTACCAAGTCGCCTTAGTCGTCACCATTAGACCAAAAACCGAAGAAAAAATTGGTGTGCGATTGCAAGTACAACCAATCAACCAACAGCACAAACTCCCACCAAATCTGCAACTGAGTGTGATTTCTGGCGGTGAAACTCGCTTACAAGCCGAAAGCAGAAGTGATGAACAAGGTGAAGGCAAAGATAAACTGTTGCAACTCGGCTTTAGTCCACCACCAGGAACTCAATTTCAAGTGCGGGTGTCCCTGGAAGGGGTATGTGTGAGTGAGGACTTTATTGCATAAACGAACCGCCAATAACGCCAAGACCGCCAAGGATTCTTCTTTGCGTCTATGCGTGAGAAATAAAAACTATGAGTAGAGTAGCAGTTATCAAAATCGGTAGAGGCAACTTTCACCAAGGGTTTGAAGTATCGCTAGAACTCAGAGAAGATGGCGGTTCACCCTTGGGAGAAATTGAAGGTCGGCTGAAACCGAACACAGATATAGAAGGATTGTATTTTTTATGGCAACAATCCTTTCGCAATCTCACCGCGATCGCTCGCAATGATGCTTGGGAAATTGAGGAAAGCTTACCAACAAATCGCGCTACTAGTGAAATAGCCGCCGACTGTTGTCAATGGATGCGACAAGTAGAAGCTAACCTCAATCAATGGTTGCAAACATCGGGGGATTGGGGATGGCAAAAAATCCGCGAAAGGTTAAGCAAAGAGTTAGCTAGTCAGCCTGGTACTCTGCGGTTAGCCATCAAAGCCAAAGAACCAACTTTATGGAAACTACCTTGGCATAGTTGGGATTTGCTGTCAGATTACCCCAATGTCGGCATTAGCTACAGCCCGGTAGAGTATGAAGTGTGGGAAAATGCTAAACGTGAAACTTTAAGCGATCGCGTCCGTCTGCTAGCTATTTTTGGCGATCGCCGAAATCTCAATTTAGAAAGCGATCGCCAAGTTATTGAAAATCTAGAAGAAACTGAGTCAGTTTTCTGTCATCAGCCCCAAGCTAGAGATTTAATTGCCGAACTGAGAGATCCCAAGGGCTGGGATATCTTCTTTTTTGCTGGACACAGCCAAACGGTAGAACAAAGGGGTCGAATTAGTCTCAGTGAAAAGGAAAGTATTGAAACCGATCAATTCAAACACGCCTTAAGTGAAGCAATTCAACACGGATTAAGAATTGCCATTTTTAACTCTTGTGAAGGATTGGGACTAGCGCAGCAGTTAGCTGATTTACATGTGCCGATTATTATTGTCATGCAAGAAATAGTCCCAGATAAAGTTGCCCAATCTTTTCTCAAAGAATTTCTCAAAGAATATGCGGCTGGACAACCTTTATATACTGCGGTGCGACTAGCTCAATTACGTCTAGAAGAATTTACGGATTTACCAGGTGCTACTTGGTTACCAATGATTTACCAAAATCCTTCGGAAGTGCCGCCCACTTGGCAGGATTTACGACCGAGGAAAAAGCGCAAGTTTCACCGTCAACTGGAATGGCAGCATCTACCCAATATCTTGGTGAAAAGCTTGGTAGCTACTGGCTTAGTCATGGCGGTGCGTTTTTTAGGTGGGCTTCAGCCTGTGGAATTTTGGGCTTTTGACCAGATGACACGCTTACAACCTAATCATGGCATTGATCAGCGTTTACTGGTTGTGAAGGTTACGGAACAAGATATCCAACAACAGCGTCAGTATCCCCTAAGCGATCGCGTAATTTTACAGGCTATAAAGAAACTAGAAGTTCATCAACCCAGAGCCATTGGTTTAGATATCTACCGCGATTTCCCCGTAGAACCAGGACATCACGAATTAGCCGCCCATATCCAAAAAAACCCCCGCCTGGTAACAATCTGCGAAGTCAGTAAACCAGAACTAAAGGGTGGTAACAAATTTGGCGTTGCTTCTCCCCCCGCTAGCCCAGCCGAGAATGTCGGCTTTAGCGATTTAGCAGTGGAACCAGATGGTACAGTCCGGCGTTATTTGTTTCACTTAAATCCAGGTGATTCCCTTTGCCAAGCATCCTATGCTTTTAGTGCGGAATTAGCCTTGCGTTATCTAGATGCCGAAGGTATTCAACCACAAGCCACACCCGAAGGTTACTTAAAGCTTGGATCTACCGTTTTCCAGCCCTTGGAAAATCATACTGGCTTTTATCACAACCTCGATTCTCGCGGTCATCAAGTCCTTTTAAATTACCGTTCTGCCCAAAAAGTAGCTAGAGAAGTAACCCTCACAGAAGTTCTGCAAAACGATTTTCCACCCCAATGGGTGAAAGACCGATTAGTTTTAATTGGTGTTGTAGCGCCATCAGTGGGCGATCGCTTTTCTACTCCCTTTAGTAACGAAATTAACGGCAAAATGCCTGGTGTAGTAATTCACGCCCAAATGGTGAGCCAAATGCTGAGTATAGCCAAACAAGAACGCCCCTTACTGCGGTTTTGGCCGCAAGCCTTAGATGCTGTTTGGATTGGGAGTTGGGCAGTTGTGGGGGGTTTATGCTTCTGGGTATTTCATTCACTGGTTTATCAGCGAATTGCGATCGCCTCAGCCATTATCATTCTTAATAGCCTGTGCTTTGGCTGGTTTAGTATCGGCATTTGTGCGCCCTTGATTCCTTCAGCAATTGCTTTGGCGATCGCCTACATCATCACAACCAATACGGTGCGGTTAAGGGGCAAAGATGAAAAAGGTTAAATTTGAGGAGGGAAACTGTGGCTGAGATTAAGTTTTATTCCTGGAAATTAGGATTAGCTTTGGCATTAGCTTTATTTGCAATTAGTTCTGCTGCTAACAAAGCAAAAGCCCAACCTTTCCCCAATCGCCAACAAATCCTTTCTCCCACTGCATCCCCACTCGCGCAAAATTCCCCAGTGAAATTTAAGCGCCCGCCACTGTCACCACGCGGCGCACCAGGTAACCGCAAAGGCGGCGGAACTCGTGACGGATACATTTGTTCAACCCTGGATATTAATGAATCTTTGATGGCTTTAGTTCCATCTGTAGAACCAGAGCCAACAATCAGCCATGTTTGGGGATTAACCCTAGAAGCTTCTCCGACTCTTTGGTTTTATGTTCCCTATCAGCCCAAAGATATCAAGGTAGGCGAATTAGAAATTTGGGACGAAACTCACTCAGATCCGAGAAATTATCAGCAAATTTATCAAGGAACTTTCACTGTTACCAGTACACCAGGAGCGATCGCCCTCACTCTCCCATCGACAGTGAAATTAGAGCCAGGGAAAAACTACCATTGGTATTTAACTTTGAAAATGAATTGCGATCGCGTTACTCAAGCTGTCAATGTCAACGGCTGGATTCAACAAGTCAAATTAAACAATCATCTTCCCTCGCAGCAATTAGGCGATCGCGATCGACTCATTTTTTATGTTGAAAATGGCATTTGGTTCGATGCTATAACTCTATTAGCCCAAATGCGCCGTCGCCAACCAGAAACACAAATCTGGCGCACAGATTGGCAAACATTAATAGGGGATATCGGCTTAGAAGAGTTTGCCAACAAACCTATAGTACCTTGCTGTCAGCTGCAAACTACAGATTAGGCATTGCATACATGAAGTGTAGCTGTTGATGGTTGACTGTTGACGGTTGATGGTTGACGGTTGACGGACTCGAAAGGCTTTTATTGTTAAAATGTAGGTTGGGTTGAGGAACGAAACCCAACACCCAAAGTCTTGTCATTGTTGGGTTTCACTTCGTTCAAACGCTAGGTTTTGGCACAACCAAGCATGAAAATCTGTCTTTCCCATGCCCAATGCCCCATGCCCCATGCCCATTTTCAAGTTAGAAGGGCATCCAAACCCCTCCTGACTTGTTCCTTCTGCCTTCTTCAAGCTGTTTCTACGGGGTCAATGTTTGGTTTCTTGGCATTCGATTTTACGCGGGTGATAGTACCTTTGCGGATGCGATCGCTCTTGAGCACACCACCAGCTTGCACATATTCAGAGCTATTTTTTCCGTATCTGCCAGCAACAGACATCAGCATATTTTCACAGACAACACTCAAGGTTTTTTCTAAGTTGTCAATATCAGTTTTAGAGGCATCAATTCCAGCCAAAGCAGTATTATGAGAGTTGATTTTATTGCGTAATTCCTCAATTATTTCCAGCATATTTTGCAAGCTGTTAGAATTGCCAAAATCAAGATTTGGATCGATAGCTTGCATTCCCGAAGCTCTCTTTTGAGCTTTTTCCAGAATCCGAGATGAGCGTTTAGCTAGGGTCATATAATAGATTTACTCCTGACGAATTTTGAATTCAGCTTTGCGTTGCTACTGCTAGCTTGTCTTAAAATGAGTAGATTTCGGTTCAGGGAAAATAACAGATTTTTAGGTTTTTTTAACAATTCTTGGGGTGATAATTCTGTGATTATGCGTAATTTCTAGCGATCGCCTTTTAATCCCGAATTTTTTACCAGATGAGTAGGTTGGGTTGAGGGACGAAACCCAACACCGAAATATCGGTTAAGCTTTCAGAATTCATGTTGGGTTGCGCTGCGCTTAACCCAACTTACACTAATTGGTGCAAAAAATTGGCTGGTTGGTTGTGAATGAGATCTGGTTGTGAACGAAGAAGAACTCATTGATAGACAACCTCATCTCGTTGGTTGTGAAGGAGTTGAGGTTCTCTATGGATGAGAACTCATTGATAGACAACCTCATCTCGTTGGTTATGAAGGAGTTGAGGTTCTCTATGGATGAGAACTCATTGATAGACAACCTCATCTCGTTGGTTATGAAGGAGTTGAGGTTCTCTATGGATGAGAACTCATTGATAGACAACCTCATCTCGTTGGTTATGAAGGAGTTGAGGTTCTCTATGGATGAGAACTCATTGATAGACAACCTCATCTCGTTGGTTATGAAGGAGTTGAGGTTCTCTATGGATGAGAACTCATTGATAGACAACCTCATCTCGTTGGTTGTGAAGGAGTTAAGGTTCTCTATGGATGAGGTAATTTTGGTAAATAAGGCTGATTTTGGGTGAAGTGCGATCGCATTTTGTCGAGCAGCGATCGCACTTCATACTTTTGAGGTGTAAATTACGCATTACGTAGCGCTTTGCGCTTCCCGCAGGGTATTACGAATTACGAACTACGAATTACAAATTATTTCCACCATTGCCCCACATCTGCGATCGCACTGGCAAGTTCTACCGTTGCAACTTCACCACCTAATGCAAAGATAACCGGAAACAATGCTTTGATATCCTGCAGCAAATTAGGGCGAGTGCGAACAGATAACTGATGAAGGGTATCTCGCCAAAGTGGAAAAAGTATGGCGGATGGCATTTGTGACAGATCAAAAGCTAAGGCACTGAGGGCATTGGTGCGATAATGCTCATCCTCAATTGCCCTAGCAGCAGCAAGTGCTTCTGGTAATACCTCTGGCAGTTTGTCGGCTAAGGCAGTGAGGGCATCGGCGCGATAATGCTCATCCTCAATTGCCCTAGCAGCAGCAAGGGCTTCTGGCAAAACTTCTGGTAGTTTTTGAGCTAAGACAATCAAAGCATCGGCACGATAAAGGTTATCCTGAATCTTTCTAGCAGCAGTAAGGACTTCTGGTAATAATTCTGGTGGTAGTTTCTCGGCTAATTCACTTAACCTCCGGACACGATAAGATTGATGCTCAATCGCCTCGGTAGCAGCAATAGCTTCTGGCACAACTTCTGGTAGTCTTTGGACTAAGGCAATCAAAACCTCAGCACGATCACAGTCATCCTGAGTTTCTCTAGCCGCAGCAAGGGCTTCTGGCAAAACTTCTGGTAGTTTCTCTACTAAAGCTATCAAAGGTTGGGCGCGCTCGTAATGATTCTGAATTTTCCGAGCGATCGCTAGGACTTCTGGTAATAATTCTGGTGGCAGTTTCTCGGCTAATTCACTTAAACGATGACCACGACAAGACTCATCCTGAATAGCCTCCGTAGCAGCAATAGCTTCGGGCACAACTTCTGGGAATCTTTGGGCTAGGGCAATCAAAACCTCAGCACGATGATAGCTCTCCTGAGTTTCTCTAGCCGCAGTCAGGGCTTCTGGCAGTAGTTTTGGCGGTAGTTTCTCTACTAAAGGTACCAAAACTTCACCACGAGTCATTCCGTCCTCAATCTCTCTGGCAGCAGCAATAGCTTCGGGCAAAACTTCTGGTAGTTTCTCTACTAAAGGTATCAAAACTTTAGCACGATAATACTCATTTTGAATCGCCCTGGCAGCAGCAACAGCTTCTGGCAACAACTTTGGTGGCAGTTTGTCTGCTAAGGCACTCAAGGCATCGGTAAGATAATACTCATCCCCAATCGCCACAGCAGCAGCAAAAGCTTCTGGCAACAACTTTGGTGGCAGTTTGTCTGCTAAGGCACTCAAGGCTTTGGCACGATTCCACTCATGCCCAAGTGCCCTGGCAGCAGCAAGAGCTGTTGGCAACAACTCTGGTGGCAGTTTGTCTGTTAAGGCACTCAAGGCATCGGTACGATCATTCTCATCTCGAATCATCCTGGCAGCAGCAAGAGCTGCTGGCAACAACTCTGGTGGCAGTTTGTCTGCTAAGGCACTCAAGGTATCGGTACGATGATTCTCGTACCACATTGCCCTGGCAATAGCAAGGGCTTCTGGCAATACTTCTGGCAGTTTATCTGCTAAGGCAATCAAAGCTTGGGCACGATCGTACTCATCCCGAATCGCCCTGGCAGCAGCAAGAGCTTCTGGCAACAACTCTGGTGGTAGTTTGTTTGCTAAGGCACTCAAGGTCAAGGCTTGGGTACGAGAATACTCATGCCAAATCGCCTTGGTAGCAGCAAGAGCTGCTGGCAACAACTCTGGTGGCAGTTTATCTGCTAAGACACTCAAGGCTTGGGCACGATTCCAATCATCCCCAATCGCCCTGGCAACAGCAAGAGCTTCTGGTAATACTTCTGGCAGTTTATCTGCTAAGGCACTCAAGGCTTGGGCGCGATTCCACTCATCCCCAATCGCCCTGGCAACAGTAAGGGCTTCTGGCAATACTTCTGGCAGTTTGCCTGCTAAGGCAATCAAGGCTTGGGCACGATTCCAATCATCCCGAATCGCCCTGGCAACAGCAACAGCTTCTTTTAACAACTCTGGTGGCAGTTTATCTGCTAAGGCACTCAAAGCATTGGCACGATAATACTCATCCCAAATCGCCCTGGCAACAGCAAGGGCTTCTGGCAATACTTCTGGCAGTTTGCCTGCTAAGGCACTCAAGGCATAGGTACGATAATACTCATTCCGAGCCACCCTAGCGGCGGTGAGGGCTTCTTTCAACAACGCTGGTGGCAGTTTATCTGCTAAGGCACTCAAGGCATGGGTAAGATAATCCTCATTCCGAATCAACCTAGCGGCGGTGAGGGCTTCTTTCAACAACGCTGGTGGCAGTTTATCTGCTAAGGCGCTCAAGGCATCGGCACGATAATTCTCATCCCGAATCGCCCTGGTAACAGCAAGAGCTGCTAACAACAACTCTGGTGGTAGTTTATCTGCTAAGGCATTCCTGGCATCGGCACGATAATACTCATCCCAAATCGCCCTGGTAACAGCAAGGGCTTCTGGCAACAACTCTGGAGGCAGTTTGTCTGCTAAGGCACTCAAGACTTGGGCACGATAATTCTCATTCCCAAGTGTCCTGGCAGCAGCAAGTGCTTTTTTTAACAACTCTGGTGGTAGTTTGTCTGCTAAGGCACTCAAGGCTTGGGCACGATAATTCTCATCTCGAATCACCACAGCAGCAGCAAGTGCTTCTTTTAACAACTCTGGAGGCAGTTTGTCTGCTAAGGCACTCAAGGCTTGGGCACGATCATACTCATTCCTAAGTGCCCTGGCAGCAGCAAGTGCTTCTGGTAATACTTCTGGCATTTTATCTGCTAAGACACTCAAGGCTTGGGCACGATCATTCTCATCCTGAATCGTCCTGGCAGCAGCAAGTGCTTTTTGCAGTGCTAATTGTTGAAGATTTGGTGGCAGATAATTGACTAGTTTTGCCAGCGCGTCGATTTTCTCTTCTAGCTTTGGTTTTTGCAGGGCGTAAGCTAGTCCTTGTTCGGGAGTCCACTTCTTGTTTTTGACCAAAGCAAGTAATAAATCTCTTGGTAAATTAGCTGCCAAACTATTCAGGGATGTAGTAATCAAAGCATAGCGACACTGCAAACTTAATGTTGATGCAGTCAAATTCCTTTGGGCTAATTCCCAAGCACGAGATATATCTGTGATGTAACCCCCTGTTTGTGCCAATTGTTCCCGCGCTTCAAACCAGCCATTATTGCCAGATGCCGACTCCTCCCACAATAAAGAGTGAATCTCTGCAAAGAGTCCCGCCTTCTCCAAATGCCAAACTAAACGCTGATGAATGTAACCATCATCAGGCAAGGTATGCCATAAATTATTCTGGGTTTTCTGCCGATATTTCTCCAAAAAAGCAGCGTGAGCAGCAGTAAGATTTAAACCTAACCCTGGCAAATCTCCTGTCCGCTTTGGCTGTGGCGCAGCAGTTAACAAATTACAAGCTAAATCATGGAATAAGTCATGTAACCGATAGGTAGGCGTACCATCAGCAAGGGGTACTCCTGTTAATAGCAATGCCTTATTCCGTAAATATTGCAACATCTTGGCAGCATCACGCTCATCCATTGCCCACAGCGTCGCCGCCATCATCTTATTAATGTTCACATCCTCCGGCAACACCCCCAACCAAGCGAAATGCTGCTTTTCTTGAGGTATTCTCTTGACACTCAAGTTTAATGATGCCGTTAAACTCAGGCGTTTTAAACTCGCCTCATCGGTAATTTCTTCTGCTTCGGGTCGGTCAAAACTGGTTAATCTCGCTACCTCTTGCCGAATATCCGCCAATAGTTCATCCCAAGTCGTCCCACTAGCAAATTCGGCGGCTGCAAGTTCCAACGCTAGGGGGAGATAACCAACACCTTTGGCTAAATTTGCGGCTGACTGACGTTCTGCATCTGTAATTTCCCGTCTTAATTTCTTCGTCAGCAATGCCATCGCCTGATCTGGTTTCATGATATCCAGGCTGTAGGTGCTGGCTGCTAAAGCATCGGCAATTGCCCCTTCACGAGTTGTTACCAAAACCTGACACCGCACCCCACCCACATTAAACGCTTGTGCATCTTGCGTATTCCAAGCATCATCCACCACCAGCAACACAGCTTTGTCATAAAGCAGTGTCCGTAAATGATTAGTAGTTGCTTCCACACTGGTAGGTTTAAAGCTATAGTCTCCTAATGCTTGCACCCAGCCACTAATTAAAGACAGCACATCCGGCTGTTGACCTAATGTTGCCCACAAAATCCCATCACAAAACCGAGTTTGTACTTCTGCATCTACTGCTAAAGCTGCGGCTAATGTCGATTTACCCACAGAACCCAAACCGTGAATCGCTGTAATTACCAAGGTGCAATTATCTTCTGTGAGGAGGCGAGTTTTTAATTCATCGCTATATTCTGGGCGTTCAACAAAGTGTGCAGGTAAAGGTGGCGCTTGAAATATCGCCAGTTTAGTTTGGGGTACAACAGCATCACCCTCATCTTCAGTGTAATTCGCTTCTAGTTCTTGAGATTTTTGTGGTCTGTGCTTTGCCATACCTCATCAAATCGTTTCAGGTTCTTTTCTTTATCCCTTGACCATAGCTTTAAATAACAAAACTATTGCTTTATACCCCAATACGGTTCAGTTAGCGTCAAAAATCTTAAAATGGCGTAGGTTGGGTTGAGGAACGAAACCCAACATTTCCGGTCGCTTGTTGGGTTTCACTGCGTTCAACCCAACCTACAATTATCCTTAACTGTTTCAGGTTCTTTTCTTTATCCCTTGACCATAGCTTTAAACTAAAGTGCCAGTCATCAGAACCCTGAGTGTGAATCCGGTTATATTCCAGAATTTTGAGAAAATCCTTCAGTAAATTTAGCGCTTCGCGGATTTGCTCGAAACCCCCTTGGCGACAACGTTCTGCCCTCACCCCCAGCCCCTCTCCCACCGGGAGAGGGGAGCAAGAGATTTAATTCCCCTTCTCCTGGGGGAGAAGGGGTGAGGGGATGAGGGCGAGGGTTTTTGTACAACGCCCGCCCTATATCGCTTTTAGCTTAAGTTGACACCTATTATCTGTGAACCCGCCCCTACTTCAGTAGACTCAAGATTTTGAGGATATTTATACCAATTCAAATAATCTTTGCGACACATTAAAATATTATAGAGGGCATGGCAGTGCCAGTGCCCCTACAATCTGTCGCATTCTTTTTTCCATTTGGTATTAGTCATCTTGAGATGACTTTCCCTATGAGCAAGGAACTTCAGTTCCTTGCGGTAACTGGGCTTTGCGTTAATGCTTTTCTCCCCTCATCCCCCTTTCCTACAACCAATTACCCACCAAAACAAAGGGTGCCCAGTAATAAGGTAGGCGATAATTCGTATTAGGATGCTTCTCTATTAAATATAGTTGCGCTTTTCGCAAAGCTTGGGCTTTGGTTAACTTCTCATCCTTTAACACCTTATAAAATTGAATCGCAAATGCGGCGGTAGATTCGTCTTTTACTTGCCAAAGTGTCGCTAATGTGCTGCGCGCTCCGGCTCTGACTGCGATTCCGGCTAAACCTAATGTGGCGCGTTTGTCGCCTGTGGCGGTTTCGCAAGCACTGAGGGTTAATAATTCAATTGTACGGGGATTGATGCGATCGCCTATTCCTAACAACTGATCAAAATTCTTGGCTCGCAGTAACCGATCCCACAGCAACACAAAGGTTTCATCGGGGTTAGAACTAAAGTTACCATGTGTCGCCAGGTGAATGACAGAGAAGGGAACTGACTCTACTGCTTGTCTGAGGTTAGCGGCGCTTAATTGGGAGTTCAGCAGTTGTTTACTTTTGGCTACTTCGGCTTGAATTTGTTCTAGTTCTAGGGGAACTTGAGTTAGGGAATCAAAGTTTCTACCTGCAATGGTGCGGCCTTCGCTGACTCCGGCGGTTAACACATTGAGTGGAATCTGCGTTAACGGCTGAGATTCTACCAGTTGTAAACCAGGACTGAGAGCTAGTGCATATTTCTCTACTAAATATTGTTTACCATCATCGAGAACAGCTAGGGGTATATTCTGCAAGGAAAAATCTAAGACGAACACTAAGGTATCAATATTATTTTTCCCTAAATCTGGTTCAGCTTGGCGCAGTAGCCAGTTATATACTTGCTGAGATATTTTAGGTAAGTCTTTCGATGGTTTAGGCTGGGCTAGCTTTTCCCGAAGTTGTTTTAAGGTACTCTCAACCTCGGCTTGATCCACTGGGGTTCTGTAGTGCAGTAAATTCCCTTGCTGGGGTAACTTGAGAATAAATTCCAAGCGGTCTGGTAAAACAATGCCGTAAAATACAGCTGTGGGAGTGGCGGCGCTATCAACAATTTTATCTAACTGTTCTGGTTTAGCTTGGGCGCAAGCATCCCGAAAGAAATTGTCAAGTTCAGCTAATTGTAGCGCTTCAATGGCTTCCCGCGCTTGCTTGAGGTTGGCTTGGCTGGGGTTCTCGCCTTGTAAGAGTAAATTCACCAATTCCCGATAAACTGGTTCTACCTCTTCGCGAAAGCCAAATTGAATATCAGGATTCAGCGTCACCAAATCACTGCGAATTGATTGCAGAGATTTCACAGCTTGGGAATAAGCGGCGATGGCTGCTTGACTATCTTCTTGTTTTAATAGCCGCCCTAATTGCCATTGCCATTGGTAGCTAATATCACCAGCCTGAATCTGCTGGGAGAGACTGAGGGCTTTGTTAGTATATGCCTTCGCCTGTTGCCATTCCCCTTGCTGTTCGTAAAACTGACCAAGATTACCCAAAGCATAAGACTGAGTACGGCGGTCTTGCAAGTTTTCGGCTTGTTGAATTGCCGCATTCAACATTGAAGTAATTACTGAGTTTGATGCCTCATTTATAACCTGAGACTGAGAAGACTGATTCTCCTGTGGGCAAATGGGTGTACTGCGTTGGCGTTGCAGACAAATTAAATTCTTCGCTAAATTAACTTGAGCGTTAATTGCAGAGCGACCGGGAGGTAAAATCGCTAATGGTTGGGGAATTTTTGCCCCTAAACTCTCAGCCTCACCCCACTGATTTGTTTCCATCAGTAAACTCAAGCGATTAATTTGGGCTTGCATCCCCAGCAGTGGAAATTTACCCGCCGCAACTTTTTCTACTTGCTGGTAATATTCCAGAGCCTTTTGAGTTTGTTTTTGGCTACGAGCTGTATTACCTAAACTCAGCAAAGTCATACTGACATCTTGGGGCAATTCTAATTTTGACGCTACTGTTAAAGCTTGCATTAATATCTTTTGTGCAGCTTCTAACTCTCCCGCTTGTTGAAAGATATCGCTTAAAGTACGTAACCCAGTAATTTTCAACCGCGAATCAGGAGATTGTTCTAAACTTTGCCGAACTTCTACCAATAACTTTCTAGCTTGACGATAAAGCCCCAAAGTTTGCAGCGCTTGGGCTTGATTAATTTGACTCCCAATCGTCCCCATCGAATCGCCAGCTTTTCTGTAGAAAAACTCCGCCTCTTGCCAAGTTTTACCCGCCGCTTGCGCCCCATCTTCCCCCTTCCCACCCAACAATTGTAGCCGCGCCAAAGCATTCAATACCTGAGCATGGATGCGATAACTTGCTTTATCTGTCTGATTCAGCAAAGATAAACTAGTATCAATTGCTGCCTCAGCCGCTTGCCATTCTCCGAGTTGTTGTCTAGCCAGAGAAATAAAACTCCAAGCCAAAGCTTGACGATTAACTTCCCCTGCTTGCTCATATCCCTGTGCAGCCTCACCCCAAACCTTTGCCGCAGAAGCAAACTGCCCAGCATCATAAAATTGGTTCCCCACCTGCATCAACCCCAACCCTTGATTTGCCCCCACTGGCGCACCACCAACCAGCATCAACCAATGGATACCTAAACTGAAGAGTAACCCGAAAAGAGCGATCGCAAATTTCTGTAGCATTTGGTAATGGGTGTTTGGTAATGGGTAATTGGTAATTGGGGTTTGGTGTTGGGTGTTTGGTAATGGGTAATGGGTAATTAGAATTTGTCCCCTTATCCCCCTCATCCCCCTCATCCCCCTCATCCCCCTCATCCCCCTCATCTCCCTCATCTCCCCTACTCCCCTTGCCCCCTACCCCTCACCCCCTCCACGCCTGACAATCCAAGGGATGCAACCAAAACCCTTGCGGAGTAACTCTCACTGGTTCCGCTGTCAGCAGCAAATTGCCATTCGGGGTAGTAATCCAACCTTGGGCTTCTACAATTCTCCTTGGGAGATTATCTTTGATATTTGGTTGCTCGCGCCTAGATGCTGGGGGGAGTTGAGATACTGCTGTACTTTCCTCTACTAAGCGCAAATCGTCCCAAGGCGCATTATTGCTGAGGGGTTCGTTGGGAGAACTAGGTAAACCGCCACGACCTGTAACTATAAATTCGCTATCCTTGCCAACAACGCGGCAGAAATCCTGCTCAATTAGGCTAGAAACATCAATAATATCTGCTGGTAATTCCGTTAATCCTTGGCGTGGGTCAACATCCAAAATATCAATTTCAAAGATGCCATCTAACCCAAACTGAGAACTAACAGTAATATCGCTCAAAGAGGTTATGCGATCGCGAAATTCCAAACCAAAGATACCTTGAGTAGTAATGTTAATATTACCTCCCCGCCCCTGGTAGGCATTAGCTGTGATATCGCTATTTTCATTAGGGATTGCAACTATCAAACCACCATCAATCAAAATATTGCCCCCATCACCACCAGCTTGCTCAATACCTGCGTCTGTGGAAATTTGACTGTTACGCCGCAATAACAACAACTCACCAATTTGCAAAGCAATATTTCCGCCTTGGCCTGATGTAGTTGTCGCTGAGAGAACCGCTTGGTTATTTAACAAAACGTTGCGCGCTACTACTTCTAAATCGCCAGCATTTCCGATTCCCTGGTTGTTCACACTAATTGCAGCGCCATCTCGCAGCGTTAAATTTTCGGTCTCAACCCTTAACTTTCCCGCACCCCCAGTACCTTCAGAGCCAGTAAATAAACCACTGGGAAACTGTTCACCAGATTGATCTCGGAAAAAATTTCGATTGGCAACCTGTGGAACTGTGCCAACCAATTCTACGATATCAGCAGCTTTGACAAAAACATTACCACCTTGACCGCTACTAAAAGTCCCTGTGCCTACTTGCGCTCCTCCTTGGAGAATTAATTTATCTGTGTTAATTGTGACTTCACCACCATTGCCCTCACTGCGAGTAGTAGCAAACACAGTGGTAGGTTCGCCAGTATCCGCCGTGCCAATTAATTCTACTTCTGAAGCCTGGATGTTAATATTTCCACCATTGCCTTGATTAAAAGCAGTAGCTAAATTTTGCGCTCCATTGCTGGCTAGAAACCTTCTAGTATTGATTGTTAAACTACCGCCATTTCCAGCGCCTTGTGACTGTACTCTCAAACCACTAGTAAAACCAATTGTTTCTACTGATTCTCTGGCGTTTACGATTATATTACCGCCGCTACCATCATTTGAAGTTGTGGCAGTTACCCTTCCTCTGTCTTGGATAATCAGCTTTCCTGTGTTAATGGTCACAGTTCCACCATTGCCAACACCCAGGGTTTGCGCTCTCAAACCACTGGAAAACCTACCATTTTGAGAAACACCAATCACCTCTACTGAATCCGCAGCGTTGACAATTATATCACCTCCAAGACCCCGATCTAAAGTTATAGCACTGATCTGGCCACCATCTTGGAGTATCAGCTTTCCTGTGTTAATCTCTACTGTACCGCCTTTCCCCTCACCTTGAGTTTGTGCTGTCAAGCTGCTGGGAAAACTCCCATTTTCAGCCATGCCAGTCACTTCCACAGAGTCCCTTGCATTGACAAGCACATCGCCACCAATACCCTGAGTGATAGTTGCGGCGCTTACCTGGCCACCATTTTGGAGTATCAGCTTTCCTGTATTAATCTCTACTGTACCGCCTTGCCCTTCACCTTGAGTTTGTGCTGTCAAGCTGCTGGGAAAATTTCCCTCTGCGGCAATGCCAATCACTTCTACAGATATATCTGCATTGACTAGCACATCGCCACCATTACCTTCTTTAAATGCAGAAGCATTTATCTGTGAACCATTCTGGAGTATCAATTTTCCTGTGTTAATTTCTACTCTGCCGCTATCACCACTACTCTGACTCGAAGCAAATAAGCCGCTAGATCCAATTGCTTCTACTGATTCAGAAGCTTTCACCAGCACATTTCCGCCACGCCCCGGACTAAAAGTGGTAGCGCTTACTTGAGCCTGATCCTGGAGTACCAGCCGCTTCGTTGTTACTTCTACTGTACCGCTATCACCACTACTGTTACGGGTTACAGAATATAAGCCACTGCTAAATTTTCCAGTTGCAGTAATTCCTGTTGCTGTAACTAACTCTGAGGCGTTGACAACAATTTTACCGGCACTACCTTGATTAAAAGTACTAGATGATATTTGCGCTCCATTTTGGAGAATCAAGCTACCTGTATTGATTTCTACATCACCGGCTTTTCCAATACCTGTTGTTTCCGTTAAAAAAACACTAGCTTCACCATTAGGCGCGTTTCCGCTTGCCTGGATAGACTCAGAAGCTTTGATATTGATACTTCCGCCGCTTTTCTCACCCTGTGTGAGCGACAAAACCAAGGAACCATCTTCTAGGGCTACTCGCCGCCCTTGCATTTGAATCTTGCCACCTCCCGCACCGCTAGTATCAATAGCAGCAGTTTGGGAGAGGCGAATATCTTGGAAATTCTCTACACCCTGATTACTCAACTCCCAGCCTGGGTTTGTTGGGGTAATACCGACTAAACCCCCCCCTTGGATACTCCAAACTTCAACTCGCCCTGATTCAGCCCTCAAACTTCCGCCTTCCAGCACGACTTCACCACCAGCTAAAGCCAAAGTTTGAGCAGTCCCCACCTCCAAGCCACCAGTGCGATTGACTTCCAATACTTTACCAGTATCTTGATTAACTATCAGTTCATTACCTTGCCCTTGTACCAAAATCCTGCCTGGATCTTGTCCATATTGCAAGCCAATTGGAACATTGAGCGTTAATAAAGGCGGCGCAGCCGGATTAATGGTGCTAAATTCTAGCCCATCATTAAATTTGATACTATTGGCGGTACTTCCCACAAAAGAACCACGGATGTCAAGTCTGGCATTAGGGCCAAAGATAATGCCATTGGAGTTCAGTAAAAATAGATTAGCTCCACCGTTGATACCCAGGGTTCCGAGAATTGTTGATGGGTTAGTTCCAGTCACTCGACTAAATATATTTTCAATTCCTGCGGGATTAGTGAAAAAGACTCGTTGTCCATCACCAACATTGAATTGTTGAAAACTATGAAATAGACTCGCACCTCGCCTAGCTCCGCCATCAATTTGGTCAGCAGGAAGACCATCTATACTAACATTTGGGATTAGCTGAGAACTTTCTGCACCTAAAGTAGAATCAGGGATAATCTGAGCTTTGGCAAAATCTCCGGATGCAGCATATACCCCACATACGGCTAATAAACTGGCTACTCTAAACCACCAGCACCAATTTGACCAGATAAAACCCATGATTGCCATTCTTTAAAAGACCAGACTTCGGCGCAGATTGCAATTTGTCAATAAAAAATTGATCGGGATCGCTAAATCAAAAGGTTAGTCTTGAAGTTGGATCTATAGTTTGGGGTAATGGTTCATCATCTTCTGGTGGTACATAAGGTGTAGGTGACAACGATGCCCGTCCACCAACAATAATTGGTTTTCGAGCTGAAGTTAAATCATTACTAGTACCGCCACTGATTTGTTCTTGCTCACTCATACTCAATTCAGTCAGGAAATCGAGATCATCTAGGCTTTTTTGTTTGTCTTTCATCTTTACCTCTTTTGGTTGATTAAATCTATCTATTGGCAGATGTAGTTAACGCTATAGTTAGCTTTTGCTAACACGAATATGTTAGTGAGAATGCTTATATTTAATTCTTCAACTAAGTTGAAACTTTTACGGAGTATTGATATTTATTTTACAAAAATTCACTATATTAGGCTTGACAGAGCAATAGTCTACCTTGGCAGCTTTGATTGTGTGGCGGGGAATTGCTCAGGTAATTGGGGATGGCGAGATTGTTTTTGACGAATTTGTCTGTTTAGCGCGTTGTAATGGAGCTAAAGTACGTACAACTTGACTTTTTCAGCCTGAATAATTTGCGTCATCTTTAAGTTAATCTCCTATATCCATTATTCTTGCTGATTTTTTTATTAACGCGCCCTTTTAAATTTATTTAGTATTTCTACTATCACCGTTTCCCCATTCAACCCTTCACCACGCTCAAGTTCTGCAACTGCATATGACTCAAGGGAAAAATAGGCACTACTTTAGGCACCTTATTAATATACAGCCATAAAACCTATGTTATACAGGCATCATAAACTTCCACCAAGTGTGAATGGAACCGCTTTGCCGATCGCCCGATGAAAGATTGGTTAACAGAACTCGCCCAAGTTGCCAGTTTTATTGTCGCTGTGGGCGACTGTGCTACATGGGGCGGAATTCCCGCTATGTCACCCAACCCCAGCGATTCTCAAGGGTTGCAATTTCTCAAGCGCGAAGAGGGCGGATTTTTAGGTAAAGACTTCCGCACTAAATCTGGTTTACCTGTAATTAACATTCCTGGATGTCCCGCCCATCCTGACTGGATTAGCCAAATTTTAGTGGCGATCGCCACCGGGCGCTTAGGAGACATTACCTTAGACGAACTCCATCGTCCGGAAACCTTCTTTAAAAGCTTTACCCAAATCGGTTGTACTCGGAACGTCCACTTTGCCTACAAAGCATCTACTGTTGACTTTGGTCAGCGAAAAGGCTGTCTATTCTATGACTTAGGTTGTCGCGGGCCTATGACCCATTCCTCTTGCAACCGCATTCTCTGGAATCGCGTCTCTTCTAAAACCCGCGCCGGTATGCCTTGTTTAGGTTGCACTGAACCAGAATTTCCCTTCTTTGATTTGCAACCAGGAACCGTATTTAAAACACAAGTTTACTATATATAGTGGTACTTTGATTGCCATACCATATTCAACCTTGTCCTGATGTCGCAATGACAGATGGGGTTTTTTGTTGGGTTGATTTGAAAGTGCGATGTCTAACAACAAGTCGCGTTGCGTCTACGGGCTGATTTATTTACTTGATTTTGAAACAGGGAATGCTCAGGGCAAATTTCACACCTTTGGGATGTACGGTACATTTGAAACGATAGTCATTAGTAAAAAACTCATAATTCTTACTAATTTATCAAATTGGAAGAAAGGATTGAAGATTGCATTGCTTGTTGTAGATGATATGGTTGCCAAAAACTCAACATTTGTTCGCCAACTTTTTGCGGATAGAAGTAATGAAAAAAATGATGCCCTTTTGGACATTCCCAGAGGTAATCTTCAGGTTTAAACCATTTTAACCAGCCTAGTAAGGCAGGGGAATTGACAATTGAATCGTTTTTGCTACCACAGATCATCATGGGCATAGAAACCCCATCTTCAGGTAAATCAACTAACTTGAATAGGGAATGAGATAAGGGAGATTGCTCTAAATCTTTATTTAACACTGCCATTAACTTTTTAGTAGTGTAATGTGGTTGTTCGCCAAAGAGATTACGAACACTCATTGCTAGAACTTGTTCGCGACTGATGGTAAATAGTTGTCGTTGGAGATAGTAGTGGGCGTGCCAAATATTTGCTGGTCGAGAAGCGACAGCTAGGAGAATGAGCGATCGCACTTTTTGCGGATAGCGCCTTGCATAAGTTAGAGCGATCGCACCACCCGCACCATGACCTGCTAAATGTATGGGATGAGAACATTGTGACAAAAACTCATGTAATAAACTGACAGCCTCATCTATCGAACTACCTTCATCTTTATCGTGACGATATTCCCACTGAGCCACATTCATATATTGTGATATATGTTGTAGTAACGGTTGATCGAAACGCTGTAATGCCAAGCTAGAACTAACCCACACAACATCAATATCATTAGACATAAGGGACTTCCAAGTAAAAAAATATTCCATTACTATTGTTCACTGTTGACAGTTGACTGTTAACCGTCAACCGTCAACGACTTGAACGGAATAATTTATTTTTTTGAGTTCCCTAAGAACTCTCAATCCTCAAAAATCAAGCAACTTCAAAAGCACAAATACATCTTATTGAATATCTATCTCAATAAGCTCCGAGCATATATTATCAGATTAATTGAGATTTATTTTCAGTAAATCCAGAGAATTTTTGTCAAATTCACTGTAAGCTAGGCAGGATAACGCTTTTAGAGCTAATCTAGAATGCTAAATCAGGCTAAATAAAAGTAAAAATTGATATTTGGCGAAGATAATCAGGCAAATACCCCTATAAATGGGATATATTGAGCTTAAGCTTCATTGTAGCTTGCTTAGTTTATTTGAGATTAAAGGAGTAGCTCGACTCTTTGGCAATAATTATGCTTTAATAATTGAGAGTATTTTTTAGTAATTCTTCCACGAGTTAAAAATTATGCAGATTTAGGAGGGTGCGATCGCTCTTCCTGGATGTAACAATGCAACCATCAAAATATTGACAAATGCTAGGTTGGGATGGACTCAGGTGTAGGAAGGATGCGTGCTAATAAGTGCGATCGCAATTTCCCCGGTATTTTAGCGGGTAACACATATCCATCTTCACTTTTTTGATAAAGCTGGCTGAATTGCAACAAATCACTTGTACTATCCTCTGTCAGATCGACAAAATGGTATGTATATTTTTGCCGACAAACAAAGCTCACTACACAAGAGCGTTTTTCAACACAACTCCACAAGCACCCCACAGGCTGAATATTTAGAGTGCTGTAAGTGGAATTATTTTTTTGAGCTTCCAGCAACTTCAGGAATAGTTGATTTCCTTCAGCGCGATCGTCTGCATCTTCGTGATCGAGAACAGCACTGCACGATTTACAAACAAATAATGTATGAATGTTCATAATTAAGGAATGTATAAGTAGGAGTTAATATATTTAAATAAATCATCGATAACCGCATTAGCAGCTAAAATTCCGTTACCAATCCAATAGTCTGGAACTAAATAAACTTTATTCTCTTGCACAGCTTTTAAATTTTGCCATAGCAGACTTGATTTCAGTTGCTTTAAATTCTTTTGCGCTGTTTGATTACCTTGAGTAGTATTTTCCCCTGTCCAGATAAATATTACATCACCATCAGCTTTTTCAATTAATTCATAGCCAATAGACATTTGAATCGAATTATTAAATAATTTTTCTGCTTCTGATGCGGTGAATTGTTGTGATTCAGGACGAGATAATCCAGCATCCTGCAAGATAGTGCCGCAAAAAGATTCACGGAGATAAAGGTTAATATTATTGGGATAAACTCGCACCACGGAAACTTTGAGATTTGCTAAATTCTTGCCCATTTGCTGCTTAAATTTATCTAGGCGCTGGGCATATTTGGCCATTACTTTTTGACCGATTTCTTGCCTATTTAACACTATACTCACATTGTTAAACACCTCCTTCCATTCCCCACTGTGTCCAAATTTTAATAAAACTGTTGGAGCAATTTTGGAAGTTAAATCATAAATATTTTTTGCATATTCAGAACCCAAAATCAAATCTGGTTGGAGTGCGAGAATACTTTCTATATTCGGTTCTCCATTTTTACCAATATTTTTGACTCCGACTAACTCATTGTGCAAGTATGATGAATCATCGGAAATAACGCTACCTATAGGTTTAACACCTAGAGCGATCGCATTTTCAAATGCAGTTTCATCCAAAGTCACAAGGCGTTGGAAATTTTCTGGAACGCAGGTGATTCCCGCAGCGTGTTCGACATGACGACAAGCTTGGTTTGGAGTGCGATCGCTCATCGGTATAGAATCACTATGATGACAAGCTATAGCAAGCAGTAAAGTACAAAATATTGTCATCCCCAAGCGCAACCAACGAGTAAAGCCTTTGAGTTTGATATAACCTTTCATACGCCACACATGATTTTGTCAAATTTAAACCACAAATGTACCAATTAATATTGGGGTTTTATCAAAACTATGGCTGAACCAGATATTGAAATAAATCATCAAGTAGCTTATTGATTCCAAAAAAGCCATATGTCCACCATCTATTTACTTGGACTTCATATATCTGATTTTTTTGGGCTGAATTGAGTTGAGTTAAAAGGGGATTTTGAAAAAAAGCTCGTGTAAATTTTGGAGCATCATTCATCACGAATAAAACATCAGCATCATACTTATTTAATACCTCAATACTTGATACTACAGTTTCTTGTTTTTGATTTGCTAGGATAGGTATTAGTCGTATACCAATATCTTGAAAAACTTGATTATAGGTTTCATTATCTGAATAGGTAGATATCAGATTATCTCCAAAAATATAAATTACTGATACTTCTATCTTTTTTAGACTTTCACCAATTAAATTTTGCAACTTTTTAACTCGTTCATAATATTGAGCAATGACTTGTTCCGCCTTTTCACCCTCACCTAGCACTTGAGCAATAAAACGAAGATTTTCTTTAAAAGAGTAATTCAGTCCTGGTAAATCTACCATAACCGTAGGTGCGATCGCAGATAATTGTTTATACAAACTTTTCTGATATTCACGCATCAAAATTAAATCGGGTTTGAGCTTAATAACTTTTTCTAAATTCGGCTGATTTCCATTACCAATTATCTCAATACCAGCCGCTTCATCATTGCTGACGCCACGAAATAAAAAGTCGTACTGTGGAAAATAACTTACTGTACCAATTGGTTTGATACCCAAAGATAATACAGGGTCTAAAAGAGCAATATCATTTAACACAATGATACGCTGTGGCTTGATAGGAATTCTGGTTTCTCCCAAAGCATGTTTGACAACTTTTGTAACTACGGGGAGAGGAGATGTAGATAAGGTACTGTTACCAAAAATTGCATTTGATGAAATATGACTATAGCAACCTATAAGCAAAGCAATAGTAACAATCACTAGCAAAAATGATTTAAGATAACGATACACCGCAATACTTTCTCCTCTTTCCACCTAAGTTAAACATCAAACAAAATTGATCGATTTTTGATTAGGGTAGCTCATAATTCAAATTTATTTTTTGTTAAAATTCAATTGCAAATGAACCAATTAATGTTAAAGGTTCACCGTAATAGACACCTAAACGACCACCTTCAGAACCAGTAAAATATGTATTGTCAAAGAGGTTACGGATATTTAAAGCAGCTCTCCAGTTATTCCGTTTGTAAAATACAGATGCATCAGTACGAATATAACTAGGAAGAATATAACTGTTGTCTAAATCTCCGAAGCGATCGCCTACAAAAAAGAATCCTAATCCAAATCCTAACCCTTGCAGATTTCCTTGTTGAAGTTCATAGGTTGTCCACAAACTAGCCGCGTGTTCTGGGATATTATCGCGCCGGCGACCTTCTAAACCAGTAGTATCTTTGCTCACAAATGCATCAATGTAAGCATAGGATGCAATCACTTTCCAACCAGGGGTAATTTCCCCAGCAATATCAAATTCAATACCTCTACTTGTCTGTTCCCCTGTTTGAATTTGGTCGTTGGGGTCGGATGAATTGGGATCGTCAACGGTAACATTTTGCTTGCGGAGGTCATACAATGCTAAAGTTGCGCTCAAATTGGGGGTAATATCTGCTTTTACACCCACCTCAAATTGTCTACCTGTTTCTGGTTTAAATGGTTGATCGTTACCATTACGACTTGCACCAAAGCTAGGTTCAAAAGAGGTTGCATAGGATGCGTAAAGCGAGATATTTTCAGACGGTTGATAAACTATTCCTAAGCGAGGACTAAAATTACTATCAGACTGGGTAAATTCTTGCTTTTCTTCACCTAAATTGCGTGTACTGCGAGTTTGCTCAAAAATATCAAATCGACCTCCTGCAAGTAATTTGAATTGCGGTGTGATTTCAATTTGGTCTTGGATATAAAACCCATATTTATCGAGAGTATCATCACGGAAGAAATTTAATATTCCTTCCTTTGGATACTCTAAACGCGCGTATACTGGATTAAATATATTAATAGATGGGTAAGGTTCAAAGTCTCCAAAAAGTCCATTTTCAGTATTTTTGGTATAGTCAAAACCTAACACAATTTGATGTTTAATTGAACCTGTAGAAAATTTTCCTACCACATCTGTTTGAATTGAATAAGCATTATCTCGACGCTCAGAATAATAACTTAATCTACTTAATTCTCCAGTTTCTTCATCTAGAGAATCCCGTAAAGGATAGTAACGTGCTAAATTGACGAATTGAGCGCGAAAAGCATTTCTAATTGACCATTGCTCGCTAAACTTATGGTCAAGTAAATAACTAAAATTAGTAACATTTATTTCTACATTCTGAAACGGTTCACCTAAGAAACGCTCCCTGGGTAAATTTGCGGGGCGATCGCCTATGGCTACAGTCCCATCATCTGCTGTGCGTTTTTCTTCCAGCCAAGAACCATCTACAGTTAAATTAGTATTAAACCTCATCCAGGTTGAAACCTGTAGTTTTTATATTATTGGCTGAAAGCTTATATATTAAGGACTACATATCTCAACTCGCTGTTTAAAAAGCTCCAGTTCTCAAGATGGACGTGGTTTAGCACCAAGGGCAAACTTTAATTTAGGCGCGAAAAATAAACGCTCGGAATTGACAAAATCACGAAAACTGCCAGCATTTTCATAAAAAGTATTGAACCGATAAAATGTGTTTTCATTATTACCTAAAGGCCCCGATAAATCGATTGCACCTCGATAAGTACTAAAACTACCAACAGTTCCCTCAAAAGAATAAAAAGGTTGTGTTAGAGGTTGTTTTGTCACCAAATTCACTAAACCACCAGGAGGTGCATCTCCAAACAATACTGATGCTGGGCCTTTGAGAACTTCAATGCGTTCAACATCAGCTGTTTCAATCAAACCACCATAATCCTGATAAGAACGAAGTCCATTGCGAAATATATTTGCAGCAAAACCGCGTAAAGAAAGATATTCGCTAAAACCTTGATAGTAACCGGCGCTAGTAGCACCACTAACATTGCGCAGTGCATCTTGAACGCGAATAGTACCTTGGTCTTTGAGGACTTCGCGAGGTATCACCTGAATTGATTGGGGAATATCGCGAATAGGTGTATCTATTTTCGTTGCACTTGAGGCTTGTTCTGCACGATAACCACCTCCTTCACCTGTCACTACTAATTCAATGGGATCTTGATTTTCTGTTGATGGTTGTTCTGCTGGCGATGGGGTTGGTGGTGTTTGAGAAGTAGTTACAGTTGATGCAATCCCAAAAACTAAACCTTCATCACCATCAAATAACTCAACTTGTGGCGCAGCTGTTTCCCCAGTTACTGTGATGCGAATTGTGCTTGCGTCTAAATTGCTAACTATAATTTCAGTGATTCCCGCAAGGGGTTTTTCTTGGCGGAATGTCTCACCACTAGGTAGACGTAACTGAGCATTGGGAATATCAACAATATAGCTGTTCCCCTCGCTCTTATTTGTGAGTTGCAGTTGATCTGATTGATTGGTTTCTAAAATTACCTCTATCCCTTTTGCTGTGGCTTGTGATTTGACACCTGTTATCTGAACAAGAGATTGGGCTAACCATTGTTGAATAGTAGTTGCAGGTTTTTCTAGATCGCTTAATTGAGAAATTTTCGATATTGGTTTTTGCTGATTTTCCGCTAACGCAGGTAGATTCACTAGCCCTAAAGCCAATCCTGTAATCCAAGCTAGTTTTTGCAATTGATTCGACATCACTCTACTCACCACACAAATTAAGTGATTGGGGATAAAGGGAAATAGGGATAAGTAACTAGTTTCTAGTTACTACCTAATACCCCATAGCCTTGATATTACTAATTAGTAATTTATATCAAGAAGCTTACAGGAAAGCGCTTGGTTGTGGGCGATCGCTGTGAACGCTAGACGGAATTTTTTGAACGCTCAACGGAATTTTTTTCTGTTTCTGTTATGGGATCGGGTTATTATTAATTTTGTCTAGGGAGATTTTGCGATCAATTTTTGAATTTCAAAATCAAACTATTGATTCTTTTTGTTCTTACCCTATCAGTTCATTAATTTTCATGGACGATCTTGAATTAGCCAACAAGAATTCTTTGGGATTTATGCCAAATTTTTTTCTAAAGGCGGTAGCAAAGTAGCTGCGGCTAGTAAAACCAACGCTACGAGCAGCTAGAGAAATGTTTGTTTCCCCGGCGATTAATAATTTACGTGCCTGTTCTAATCGATGATGATGTAAATAGCCGAATACTGTCGTCCCAAATATCAACCGAAACCCACGTTTGAGAGTACAGTCATTCAAGCCGACTTGTCGGGATAGTTCCATTAAAGCAGGAGGATTATCTAAATTACGTACTAAAATTTCTTTGGCATAATGAATTCGTTCTACATCATCAGGTTTGAGAGAAAAGGTATCGCTTTTACCTTGACTTGCTGCTAAATCTTCTTCAACCAGTAATACCATTAATTCTAAAACTTTACTTTCTAAGTACATCCGTTTCATCATTCCCTGGTAAGGACAGTTTAAAATTTGCTGTAATGCTACTTCCATTGCTGGTGTATTTTTACCAGAAAAAGAATAATATTGCTGGTGGGGTTTTCTAACTAAATGAGTTAATTCTTGCGGAAGTTGATTATTTTCTTTTCCCATGAACAGGCAAAATAGCTCTGGTTCCATGTGAACATTAATATCAATGATTTTCTCTGATTTAAAGGATTGAAATCTTTCTTTGGGTGCTAGCCCACTACCCCATAATACATTTTGCCCGCTATGCTTAGAAAAATAACGAGATTGGTGACTTTGTGTCAGATAAAAGCTGTATTCTAAAGGATGTTGTCGTTCCGGGAGCTTGATAATTAAATCGTTATGTAATTGGTGTTCGGAAATTGCTAAATATAAACCATCCCTAAGTTCTATTTCTCCCCATAATCCGATACCTAATTCTTGAGGAAATTGATAAATAGTATCAAATATACTCCAGCATTTACTAATTTGAGATTTGCGTATATTCCCGTTGTTTTCTAATTCTGAGGTACTGACAAATAAATCCCAAAATGCTTGTTGTGAAATTGTGATTGTCATAACTATTAGCAATATATCTGAATGAGTTTTTAATACAAAGTCAGTGTGAACATCGTTTGTGATTAAAGACAGCAAGTAACCACTTATTGAGATTTATTTCTACTAATTTAACTAGAATAAACTATTTGGAAAATTTTTGTTTGTTGTTTCCAATACAAATTATTGCATAAGTTTCTCAATTAATCTAAAAAGTTATAGAAAAATGTAATCAATAGGCACAATCGAACGTAAAATGCGATCGCTAGCTGAAACGCTTTAGCCAGCTTACTGATTCTGACATCAGCTTTGAGAATAGGGCTTATGAAAATCGGACTACAACAATACTGGAACTTACTTGTAGACTACCTCAAGCCACAAAAGGGTAGGGTAGTTAAGTTTGCGATCGCACTTCTTTTCAGCATCGGCTTACAAATCCTCAACCCCCAGATTTTACGCTATTTCATTGATACGGCGGTGAGTGGAGGCGATCGCCAAAAATTATTCCTAGCAGCTTTTTTATTTATTACTGTCGCCTTAATTACCCAACTCATGACAATTACCGCAACCTACTACGGTGAAAACGTCGCTTGGACAGCTACTAACGCCCTGCGTGCAGATTTAGTAGAGCATTGTTTGACACTAGATTTATCCTTTCATAAATACCGTACACCAGGCGAATTAGTCGAACGTATAGACGGCGATGTCCAGACTTTATCAGAGTTTTTCTCAAAATTTACCATTCGCATCTTAGGCAGTTTGCTAATGATGTTGGGTGTGATAGTAGTGCTATTGTTTGAAGATTGGCGCGCAGGATTAGCTATTTCCTTATTTTCTCTCATCGCCTTATCTAGTTTAATTAAGTTGCGTACCATTGCAGTGATTCACTGGCGAGGATATCGCCAATTTAGTGCCGAGTTTTTTGGCTTTTTAGGCGAACAACTCACAGGGATGGAAGACATTCGTGCTAATGGCGCAAAAAACTATGTCATGCAACGCTTCTATATAATTATTCGCAACTGGCTACCCATTTTTCATAAAGCACGCTTGGCTGATACAATTCTCTGGATAACAACCAACGGTATATTTACTTTAGGTAGTGTAATTGCGCTCATAGTTGGTGCTTATCTATGGAGTCAACAGGCCATCACCATCGGTACAGTGTACCTGCTGTATTACTACACCAATATTCTCAGCGAACCAATTGAACAAATTCGCAACCAATTTGAAGACCTCCAGCAAGCAGATGCAAGTATCCATCGCATCACCGACCTATTGCAAGTTCAATCTCAATTACATATAGGTGGTAAAAAATTAATTCCCCCAGGTGCGCTTTCTATAGCAGTTGAAAATGTCTCATTTAGTTACAATCATCAAGCAAATAATGCTGAAGAATTGGTACTGCAAGATATATCTTTTAATTTACCAGCCGGTCAGGTATTGGGGTTACTCGGACGGACAGGAAGCGGTAAGACAACTTTAGCGCGATTACTGTTGAGATTATACGATCCACAATCAGGTTCAATTCGTTTGGGAAGCGTACCTATTGACCAAACTCCATTAACAGAATTACCAAAAAAAGTTGGATTAGTAACTCAAGATGTCCAACTTTTTCAAACCACTGTGCGTAATAACCTCACTTTTTTCAACCAAAACATTAGCGACGAGCGCATCTATGAAACAATAGAAATGTTGGGATTATCAGAGTGGTTAAACTCTTTACCAAAAGGCTTAGATACAAATTTAGGGACAGATAGTAGTGGCTTGTCGGCGGGACAAGCGCAGCTATTAGCCTTTACTCGTGTATTTCTCAAAAACCCTGGTTTAGTCATTCTTGATGAAGCATCTTCACGCCTCGATCCCATGACAGAAAAACTTATTGAAAGAGCTATTGATAAATTATTGATGGGACGTACTGGCATTATTATTGCCCATCGTTTAGCCACCATAGAAAGAGCAAATCAAATCTTAATTTTAGAAAAAGGTAGAGTCAGTGAATACGGTAATAGAGAAGCATTAGTGAAAAATTCCCATTCACGTTTTACTCAATTACTACAAGCTGGCTTAACAGATTTATTAGTTTAGATTGGTCGGTATATATAATGAAAAAATGTAGTTGTTATTTGTCATTTTTAATTTATTATTTTGAATTGGTATAAATTACTCTTAATATTCATTCCCAATGCCCAATGCCCCATACCCTAATCTTATGCTTTTATCAATAAAAAAAATTCCAGGTTGGCAGTTATTATGGCAATTAATTTGTTATAAACCAAAACTTTACTTAATTGATACTTGCTTCTGGATTTTTATTATGGGCTTGCCTGCCCTACCAGGATTAATTATTCGCGAATTTTTCAATAGTCTCACAGGTAAAGCAAAATTTGGTTTATCACCTTGGGCATTTATTGCATTTTTTATAGCTCTGAATTTAGGGCATATTGCAGTAATATTTATAGGACGAATTACCAAAACTCAGCACCGTTTTACCATGAGGTCTTTACTCAGAAGAAATTTGTTAGAACGGCTGTTGAATAATCCTCAAACGCAAATTATGGTGACTGAAAATGATAGCGATAAAACTATATCACAAGGGGAAGTAATTAGCTATTTTCGCGATGATGCCGAACATATTGAAGATAATGTCGCATGGGTATCAGAAATATTTGGAGAAGGATTATTTGCTGTCTTTTCCTTAATAATTTTATTAAGTGTCAACATACCTATGACACTGTTTGTTTTCCTTCCCTTGGTAGGAATGGTAGTAATTATCCAAAAAACCGAAACAAAGATAAAACAATATCGTCAAGCCAGCCGTCAAGCAACTCAACAAGTAACAGGAATTTTAGGAGAAATATTTAATTCAGTTCAAGCTATTAAAGTAGCTGGTGCAGAACAAGATATACTCGATTATTTTCATAATTTGAATGACCAGCGTCGTCAGATGATGGTTAAAGACAGTCTATTAAATGCCATTCTCAATTCACTATTTCAAAATATGGTGAATTTTGGTACAGGTTTGATTTTGGTGATGGCTGCTTTTTTCATCCAAAGCAGCGCTAATCAGTTAACAGTGGGTGACTTTGCTTTATTTGTTTATAATCTATCATTTGTCACAGGCTTCTTTAGCTCTGTAGGCGGATTTATGGCACTGTATAAGCAAACAGAAGTTGCTTTTGAACGCATGGCGGATTTAATTGCTGGTGCATCACCAGAAACTTTAGTAGTGCCAAATCAACTTTATCTGCAAGACTTGGGTAGAAGTAAAAAAACCTTACCTAAATTAGAACAACCTGAAAAAAGCGATCGCCATTATTTACAATCATTAAAATTAGAAAATTTAACTTATATTTATCCCGGTACTACTCAAGGAATTGTAAATATTAATTTAAAAATACAACGCGGTAGTTTGACTGTAATTACTGGACGCATCGGTGCGGGAAAAACTACATTGTTAAGAGTATTATTAGGATTATTACCCAAGCAATCAGGAGAAATTTACTGGAATGAACATCCAGTTAAAGACCCAGCTAATTTTTTTGTACCGCCTCGCAGTGCTTATACTCCACAAATTCCTCAACTTTTTAGTTATTCCTTACGAGAAAATATTTTGCTGGGATTGTCTAAAGATGATGCTGATATTGAAACAGCTTTAAAAATGGCTGTATTTGAGCAAGATTTAGCAGCCATGAACGAGAAGTTAGAAACCATAGTTGGAACAAAAGGAGTACGCCTTTCTGGTGGACAAATGCAACGGGTAGCAGCAGCGCGGATGTTGATACGTCAGCCAGAATTGTTAGTATTTGATGACCTTTCTAGCGCGTTAGATGTGGAAACAGAATTGACATTATGGTCGCGGATATTTGCTAATACAACTGAACAAGGAGAAAATCCTTGGATACCAACTTGTCTGGTCGTGTCTCATCGCCGTTCTGTTTTACGACGCGCTGACCAGATTATTGTGATGAAAGCAGGTAAAGTGATAGCGCAAGGCAAATTTGACGAGATTTTAGCAGATGAGCAAGCTGATTGGATTTTTTAGTTTGTTTAATTTATAGACAGGTAGCCTGCTCTCTATCGGTAGACAACATTTTTACATTCTGATACACTCTAAGAGATACTTGAGAAAGTTTATCTATAGTCTTCTCAATTAATTGAGATTAAGTGTTTTGTAGGGTAGCGCATGGCGAATATTATTTCACTGGCAGATTACCAAGGCTTTTGGCGAGAACATAATCAAAACACTAAACAACCAGACCCATCAGACTCATCCGATCTGATTAATATATGTCCTAAACAATTTGGTACTGGATATGAGCGTTGGATTGAACTGCGGCACATTAGTTTACTAATTATTGATGCGGAATTTCATTATGACTTAGTTATAGAGAAAAACTCTTTAGATGGTTTTATAGGTGGGTTAGAGTTTGGATTTCATCTCTTAGGCTATTGGAACAATATTAATGCTGGAAAAAATTTTTTTCAAAGTGGAGCTGTTCACCCAAGTAAACAACCAGAATTATTGCGATCGCAACGACTTTTAAAGGTAGATATACATCTCGAATCCTTAGAATTAATTCATGGTTTTATTGCAGGTAGCTTAAATCCTATAGCACCATATATCCTAGAAAAGCTGATTAACCCTACCCAAAAGCCATATTTCCAAATTGATTATACTACTCCAGAAATGCGAGTAGCTCTAGAACAAATTATTAATTGTCCCTTTACTGGTTTAACTAAAAAACTTTATTTAGAAAGTAAATGTTTAGAGCTAATTGCTTTAAAACTTGAACAATTAGCTGCTAGCGAAAATAGTTCCACAAAAGTCACTATTTTAAAGGGAGATGATATTGATAGAATCCATTATGCCAAAGAAATTTTAGCTCAAAACCTAGATAATCCTCCTTCCTTAATAGAACTAGCCAGACAAGTAGGATTAAACGACTATAAACTTAAGCTAGGCTTTCGCCAAGTATTTGGTACAACTGCATTCAGTTACTTACACCAACAACGCATGGAAAAAGCACGCCAACTACTTTTAGAAGGTCAAATGAATGTCAAAGAAGTAGCGCGTGCTGTTGGCTATACTAATCAAAGCCATTTTGCTACAGCTTTTCGTAAGCAATTTGGTACTAATCCTAAATCCTATGATTTGTTACTAAGAGCCTAAAAACCAGCTATTAGCTGTTAATTTTCGGAAAAATCCGTCTTCGGTTCAAAAAAATCCGTCTTCGGTTCAATCAGGTCTTCAAATTTATCTGCATTGTAGATTAAGCTTCTTGAAAAAGATTCCTAGCTAAGCATCATTATAGCCTCGGACATTCTATCGAGGTTAATCTACGTGAGGAGATTATGAGGAGACAGCCACAATTATTGATGGGTTTATGGTTAATCGGAGTAGTAATTGCTGTACAACCAGCCTGGGGGAACAGTATTACCTCTAGCAATCCTCAAGAATTAATATCTCAAGCATCTACACCTCAGTCTCCAATTGCGATTAATGGAGTGCGGATTGAGACCACAGATAAAGGTATAGAAGTAATTTTAGAAACTAAGCAAGGCGAAAAATTACAAGTAGCAAATACTAATTCGGGGAATAGCTTAATTGCTGATATTACTAATGCTCAACTAAGTTTGCCTTCTGGAAACACATTTCGCCAAGAAAAACCTTTTACAGGGATTGCTGAAGTTACAGTTGTCAACCAAGACAGTAATACTATCAGAATTACCGTCACCGGAGATGGGGGAATACCAACGTATGAACTATTTGATAGTGATGCAGGTTTAATTTTTAGCGTCACACCCGTATCTTCTTCCACATCTCAACCAGAAACACCACAAAAGCCACCAGCAGATAAGCCGACAACAGAGACTCCTACAGAACAACCAACGGCTGAAACTGATACACCTATTGAATTAGTAGTGACAGGTCAACAGGAGGGTTATCGAGTTCCAGAAGCATCAACAGGTACAAAATTGGATGTACCACTGCGAGATGTCCCAGCCTCGGTGCAGGTAATACCCAAAGAAGTCATTCAAGATAGACAAGTTATCAGACTAAACGAACTAGCAGATAATGTCAGTGGTGTACGTCCGCAAGAAACCTATGGTGGACTAGCATCTCAAGGTTATTTCATTCGTGGTTTTGCTACAGAATTTGAGAGTCTGCGTGATGGCTTTAGAGATTTTGGCTTTTTTAGCCCTCGTGATGTCGCTAATATTGAGCGTGTGGAATTTCTCAAAGGCCCTGCATCAGTTCTTTATGGTAGTGCTACCAGTCCAGGTGGTGTGGTTAATACAATTACTAAAAAGCCATTAGCTGACCCCTTCTATCAAATTAATGGCACTATTGGTAATAATGACTTTTATCGCACATCAATTGATTTTTCCGGGCCACTATTAGAAAATCGCGCCGCACTTTATCGGATTAATGCTGCTTACGAAAATGCTAAAAGTTTTCGTGATTTCGTCGAAAATGAAAGCACTTTTATTGCGCCAATAATTACTGTCAAAGCTGGAGAAAGGACAAATCTCACCTTTGGTTATGAATATCAAAAGTATGACTACACTTTTGAGAGGGGATTTCCTTCTGATAATCAAGTAGTTTTTGATTTACCTATCAGTCGTTTTTTAGGCGAACCTAACCTGAATAGAGGTGAAGCAACATCTAATAATTTTACTTATTTACTAGAAAGTGAATTTGGTTACAACAATAATTGGAAATTCCGCCAAGCTTTCAATGTTATTAACGTTAGCGGTAACACAAGAGGAGCGCAACCCAGATTTATCCGAGATGATGGAAGGACTGTAGCGCGGCGATATCGCAATGTTGATGAAGAGCAGAATAATCTATCATTTCAGAATGAAATTAGTGGCAAATTTAACACTGGTTCGATTCGCCATAATATTCTTGTAGGCTTGGAACTATCTCGTTACAAATACAGTTACAATTTCTTAAGTGGTAACATTGCAGATTTAGATATTTTTGACCCTGTTTACGGCGCAGCTGCACCATTAAATCTCAGCAGAGACAATAGTGAATATGGTGCAGATAATGTTGCGTTATATTTCCAAAATTTAATTGAACTTACACCCCAGATTAAATTATTGGCAGGTGGTCGCTTTGACTGGGTTGATTCATTTTATCGAGATCTCCAAACTAACACAACTTTGAATGAAAATTCAGATTCGGAATTTTCGCCAAGACTAGGGATAGTTTATCAACCTACTGATTCCACCTCAATTTATGCTAGTTGGACAAATTCTTTTAACCCACAAATATTTGGCACAACTCGCAATAATCAACCATTTAAACCAGAAACAGCAGCACAATTTGAAGTGGGAATTAAGCAGGAATTATTTGACAACCGCTTATCAGCAACTTTAGCTTATTTTGACATTACTAAGAAAAATGTCTTAACAACAGACCCAGAAGATGAAGACTTCCAAATTCAAACAGGGGAGCAAAAAAGCCGAGGTTTAGAGTTAGATATTGTTGGGGAGATTCTCCCTGGCTGGAAAATTATTGGCACATATGCTTACACTGATGCTTATATCAGCGAAGATAATGATGCCGGCTTACTGAATAATAGATTAACAGGTGTGCCTTATAATAGTGCGAGTTTATGGACTACTTATGAACTGCAACAAGGTAATTTGCAGGGTTTAGGATTAGGTCTTGGTCTTGTTTACGTTGGTGAAAGAGAGGCGAGTTTACCAAATAATCTCAAGATTCCTTCTTATCTCAGAACAGATGCTAGTATTTTTTATAAACGGGATAATTGGCGCGCTGCTCTCAACTTCAAGAATCTTCTTGATACCAAATACTATGAGTCTCAAGGCTTTTTCATTGTTCCCGCAGCACCTTTTACTGTTTTAGGAACTGTTTCTTTTGAATTTTAATATGGCTAGGGTGCTTGATACAATTTCAATTCAATAATGATATAAATAATCTATTTGTATTAGTATTTGGATCAAATGGTATGAAAATAAATTTAGGCGATCGCCAATTTTTAACCTATTAACAATAAAGGACAATTATACTTCATGCTGATAAATTATATAACATGAGAAAGTTCCTTAATTATTATATTAAAACTTTTGTGTTGCTAGTTATTTCATGCTTTCTCAGTATTGCTTGTCATAGCAATTTATATAGTAATTTACCAGATACAACATCGTTAAAATCTGAATGCAGATTAATTAAGCATGAATTAGGGGAAAGTTGTATACCTCTCAATCCGCAGCGCATTTTAGTGACAGATCAAGTTGCCTTAGAAGCTGTAATAGCATTAGGATTTAAACCTGTAGGTGCTCCTGATACTGCTTATGTAGCTAGTAAATCTAGCTTTCTAAAGAAAAAAATGACTGGTATAACTTATATAGGCAAAGAGCATCAGTTTAACCTAGAAACAATATTAAATTTACATCCCGATGTAATTATTAGCCTATACGGTATTAACTCAAATAACTATAAATTATTTTCCCGAATAGCCCCTACAGTTCAATTTAAATATGTTCATGCTAAATGGCAAGAATCTTTGCGGCAGATTGGTGAAGTATTAGGTAAGCGAGAACAAGCTGAAAAATTACTGGCTAATTACAAACAACGATTAACAGATTTACGAACTGTACTCAATCAGAAAATTAATCAACTAAAAGTCTCTATTAGCCGTTTTCACGGACAAGTCCAACTGCCTGAGTTTCGTTCTCAGTTTTCATTTCCTGGAAGTATTTTACAAGAAGTCGGTATTTCTATGCCAGAGGCTCAACGGCAGTTAATTAAAAATCCTGATGATACTTTAATAATTTTGAACTTAGAACGAATAGACTTACTCGATGCTGATGTTTTATTTGTCGCTGTAGATCCTGGTGCTAGAGATTTATTCCAAAAATATCAAAATACTCGTCTTTGGCAAACCTTAAATGTAGTGCAGAAGCAGCAAGTTTATAGTGTAGATTCTAGTTACTGGATTTTTGGCAGTATCCTCTCAGCTAATGCTATAGTTGATGATTTATTGAAGTATTTATTAAAAGCAGAGTGAATTGAATTCATTACTTTATCAGCCGAGCCGAAGCACTACGCCTAGCACAGCAGACTCTACTTAAAAATCCTAACTACGATCATCCACGCTTTTGGGCACCCTATGTTCTAGTGGGTAGTTGGCTTTGATCCCGAAATACCAATAAGCTAATGCGTGTCTCAAGCCCATTCGGGTTATTTTAACTATTAGCAATCAGAGATATTTTGGCAACTTGTTTTGGGGCATTTATTTCTGTAAATAACTGAATCGCCTGATGAAAATACATTTGACTCTCATCTAGTTTGTCTAAAGCTTGATAAGTTAAACCTAACTGAAAGTAGGATTCTGCCAAGTCACATTTTGCTCCTATTTTATCCAAAAGTTCGATTGCTTCTGTATGATGAGTAAGAGCTAATTTATAATCTGCTTGTTGGCGATAAATTTCTGCTAAACCATTTAGGGTTTTGGCTTTGACCTGCATATAATGACTTGCTTCTGCAAAGTTCAATACTTTCTGAAACATTTGATGAGCCTTGGATAAATCGCCTAACTTAACATAAGTTTGCCCTAAGATTTGCATAAAATAAGCAAAACTACCAGTCTTAATAAGTTTTTCGTTTTTAATATTTTCATAGGCGACATTAGCTAAATTATGGGCAGCATCACCTAATCCTAAATATGAATTAACTAAAGCTAAACACACAGAAGCTTTTTCTGCCCAGCGATGATGCGCGGTATTTTGAGCCAGGTAAATTACTTGTTGAAATAACTCTCCCGCCGTTTTTAATTCCCACAAATCTATTTTGTAAAGACCAATACTTAAAAGGGAATCTACTTCTAACATTCGCAGATAGTAAACTTTATGTTTATTCTCTGGTTGGGGTACAAGTGATTTGAGTGCTTGCCTGGCTAAAGTAATAGTTTTTTCTTGACAAATTAACGCCTGTTCAATATTACCTGCAATCCAATATAAATCACCCAAAATATTGTATAATTCAATAATATTTTGTTCGGATTCAACATGAATTAATACTCGTTCAATGGCTGTAAGTATGGGCTGAATTAAACCCATGCGATATAAGGTACTACCAAGAGGTAAAAACTGCTGCCATTGATTGTGACGACTCTGGAGAATCACTTTACCAGCTAACTCAAATTCATTAATTTCTATGTAGTGATAATATGCTTCTAGAGCTTGTAAAGCATCTTGAAAAGTGGCAATTTGGGTAACGCTAGCTGTCCAAAATTCTGCGGCTTTGTGGTTAGTAATTTGCCATTCATCACTCATGCGTAAACGCGCGATCGCTTCGACTTGAATTACCGGATGCAGCCAATATTCACCGCGATCGCATTCTACTAAGGAGCGATTTCTCAAAGAAGCTATAATCTGCCGATGTTCTGTCGGGGAAACGTCCCATAATAAACAAAATACTCCTGATGCTGGGATGGTGGGTATATCTTGATAACGATAGCAACCCAAACGGCAAAGCAGACGATAGGCTTGGGGATCGAGAGATTGTAGGCGATTAATTTGACTCACGGCTAAATTTTTTAAATCTGTTGCGGCTAAAGGATCGCCATGATTTTGTTGCCAATATAACGCCATATCACCGCCAAAATCTGCTTGCATTGCACCGCAGAGAATACCCATCGCTTTAGCATTCCCGCCATAGGTACGATGTATTTGTTGCAAGGTAGGGGAGTTAATAGTTAACCCTTGGATACTAAAAAACTTCAGCCATGCGCTTTGATCTAAACCAGGAAGGCGATAATGATGTACATTTAACTCTGGTTCGCACAGGCGATCGCGACTAGTAATTAGGGTGACAGATTTTACCCTAGCATCAGCTAAAATCCGCAACAGTTCTAAATAGTTGCGGTGGGGAGCAATTAACTTTCCTTGTTGATCTAAAGCTGGTTCCAAATTATCAATTAACACCCCAATGCGTCGATGATGAAGTAGACGCTTAAGTCGTCCCAAAGTTACGCCAAATTCTACCCCAGGTTCCTCACCAAAGTCTTGTTTGAGCCATTCTTCAACCACTCGTTGCGCTGAGGTGATGTTGTGAGTTTCTTTCGCCATCAACAGTTCTAAAACCAACTCAAAACCCTGAGTTTGTAGATATTGCTGTGCGAGAGTAGTTTTCCCTAAACCGCCTTCACCTTGGATGACAACTACTTTCGATCCCTGATTTACTAAAGTATTGAGGTGTGCGATCGCTTCTTCTCTACCCAAAAAATTGCTATCCTCTAGTTGAGGCGGTGAAAGCTGGGGCGTTTTTGGGTAATCAATTAGACCGGAGATAGTCGCAGTTTTTCTGAGAACACGTTCCAAAGTAGCGCGACAATTACTTTTATTAATCTTCTGTCGCAGGACTCGCGATAGCAACTTCCATAACTGCGAACCTACATCCTTAACGTGTCCTTCCGTACAACCGTAAGCATAGGCAATATCTAAATATTTTCTACCCAACCAAACCTGCACAAGAATAACTTTTTGCAAATCGCTCAACCGTTCTCCGGTCTGAGCAGGAATTATGGTATCTAACCATGCTAATGCTGCTTCAGCGTCCATTCTGTAGCGATGAGGGAGTTAAATTTGAGAACATAGATTAATCTACAATCCCCTGGCCTAATTTTCGGAGAAGATTCTGTAAATCCGACCTTTTCCCCGACTTTCAGACTGCAAATATTCCCAGCAGATCCGATCAAACTGCCAACTTCAGCCGACTGACAACAGAAAGTGCGATCGCTTAGGCTATTGGGCATAGAGTTAAAGTATAAACATTATGTTAAATACCGCCAGCGCGCAAAGCTTTTCTAGTTCTCACTACTGGCAAATACAGCATCGGATTCATTCTCTTATCGATAACTATCTTGCAGCCGCAAAACTACAAGAACGCTTGCAAGATTTACCCTTACAATTTACCAATCCCCAGCCACGCCCCTGGAAACCAATTAATTGGCAAGCTATTAACCGCAATCAAATTATCGGTATTAAACCAGAAGTATTTTTATCCATCTTAATCGGCGCAATGGATACAGAAGCCCCGATTCGCGGTTACACCCAAACCAGTCGCCAGTATTTAGAGAAATTGCATCCCCAAATGGCGCGGTTTGTTGGGGGAATAGTTGGTGAAGACGGCGAACTTCAAGAAATTGGCTTGTGGGAAAAAGAAGAACGCCAGCACACACCCGCATTAATCAAGGTTTACACCCAATTAACAGGCGAAAAAATCACCCCCAAACACCGCAGCGTCAGAGGCTACATCCCTACGGATAACCCCCACGAAGATCTCTATCGCCACGGCTTACATCGCGTAGCTACAGAATATGGTGCCACCTGCCTTTACCTGTGGCTGATGGCGCACACCACCGACGCACTCGCTGATGTTCTCGAAGAACTCGCCAAAGACGAAATTAACCACATGACTAAATTCTGGGGTTTTGGAGTCTGGGCTTTCCCCGATACCGGACTAATCCGAGTAGGAAGCACCCTCATCAAAACCCGTTCCCAAAGCTATAAACGTAACAACCTCATGCGTACCCTAGGCCGGATGATGGCGACACTCAACTGGAATGCTTGGACTTTCACCAACAAAGTCACCCTTCTATACACTTTCACCTACGCTATGCATCGCCTCTGGACATGGCACAACAGCCTCACACCAGAATATCTCAACAATCTCCTAGGAACCCGATAATCTCTCACCCTCTTCTCTGCGTCTCTGCGTCCTCTGCGGTTTGTTTTTCCCTTAACTCTACATAAATCCTGATAATATTCATCAATACCAATATGATCCCCCTAGACTTAAATCCCGAAAAAATGCCCCAACACGTAGCCGTGATTATGGATGGTAACGGTAGATGGGCGACTAGCCGAGGACTACCACGCATTGCCGGACATCGCCAAGGCGCAAGCACCCTTAAACAACTATTACGCTGCTGCAAAGATTGGGGAATCAAAGCCCTCACCGCCTATGCATTCTCTACAGAAAATTGGCAACGTCCAATAGAAGAGGTAGACTTTCTCATGCTGTTATTTGAGCGATTGCTACGCCACGAGTTAGAGCAGATGCATCGAGAAGGAGTGAGAATTTCTTTTATTGGCGATTTATCAGCTTTACCTGCATCTCTGCAAGCAGAAATTGAACGTTCCATGACAGAAACATTGCATAATCAAGCAATTCACTTTACTGTTGCTGTTAACTACGGTAGCCGCAACGAAATTACTAGAGCCTGTCGTCAAATAGCGCAACTGGTGGAACAAGGTAAAATCAGCGCCGAAGCCATCAATGACAGCCTTATAGAACAAAATCTCTACACAGCAGATACTCCAGCACCAGATTTACTAATTCGTACTAGTGGCGAGATGCGCTTGAGTAACTTTCTCTTGTGGCAAATGGCATATACAGAGATGTACTTTACTGATATTCTCTGGCCGGATTTTGATAGAGAAGTATTTCATCAAGCTTTGTTGAGTTACCAAAAACGCGATCGCCGTTTTGGTCAAGTGAAGGCTTTACTTTCAGCCTAACACCTAAGTTTTCTATGTAAAATCACTGTACTCATGAATTTTATAGACACCTAGCTCAAGCTTTTAGCTGATAAGCTAATGCGCGTCTAAATTGCATAACTATTAATATGGGCTGTTAACTGTTGACTGTTAACTGTCAAACGGTCAACAGCCCTCACAATGGATTGTACAACTTAAAAGCACAATAGCTTAACAGTCGCAGTGCAAATCAATGGACGTACTCGTACCACTATTACCGTTTCACCGAAAGCTTCGCATTCGGAAGCGATCGCACATTTCAGTTCCTGTAATCAATTTGCGGTTCGGTTGTGATTAGATTGGAAGTATTTAACCCCGCAGTTAATTAACTACTAGGTTAAATGTACTAGTCCAGAATGTCAAGCCAGGTTTTTGTTGAGTATTAGTCATCGGGCATGGAGCAAAGGGCATTGGTGAATGGCACTAAGAAAAGCTGAAAGCTCGTCTGGGTAGGGTGTTGGGGGCAGGGTGTTGGGTGTAGGGGGAAATTAAGAAAACCAAATATCGAGTACGAACATAAATATTTTCCTTCTTGCCTACGGCACGCTACGCGAACACTACACCCGACACCCGACACCCCACACCCAAAAGCCTTATAGGTAATGGGTTTGGCGTTATCTTAGTGCCATTCGGGCATTGGTAATTTCTTCGCCATGCCCCAAACCGCAGGATGCGCAGGGTGCGCACCCTACGCACCTACAGATCGGATTTTCCCGCAGCTTTCAATAAATTGGTAAGGTAATGATAAATTCAGTTCCTTTACCTGGGGTAGAAGTTACATCCAAACTACCGCCATGTTTTTCGACAATAATCGATTTAGCGATCGCTAATCCTAATCCTGTACCTTTACCTACTGCTTTAGTAGTAAATAAATGGTCAAAAATCTTTTGTTTTACTGATTCTGTCATACCTTTACCATTATCAGCAATTGCAATGGTGATGTTTTTATTTACGACTGAGGTTGTAATGATAATGCAGTTAGGATTGGCTTGGATTTCTGAATAAATTCGCCCCTGATTTGATTCATCTAAAGCATCAATGGCATTAGCCAGGATATTCATAAATACCTGATTTAACTGTCCAGGAAAACATTTAAATAACGGTAAATCTCCATAATTAGTCGTGACTTCAATTGCTGGACGTTGTTCGTTAGCTTTCAGACGATGTTTGAGAATTAAAATTGTGCTGTCAATTCCTTCATGGAGGTTAAACAGTACTTTGTAATCTTTATCGGCACGGGAGAATGTTCTTAAACTAGTGCTAATATTTTTTAGCCTATCGCAAGCCATCACCATTGATGCAATCATTTTTGGCAAGTCTTCTAAGCTATAATCCAAGTCAATTTCTTCCGCATGGTTGGCGATTTCATCATCGGGCTTAGGTAACTTTTCTTGATATAATTGTAAATGTTCTACAATATCAGCCAATGTTGGTTTAGCTTGTTGCAGACTAGCAGCTATAAAGCCCAAAGGATTATTCATTTCATGGGCTATACCAGCAACTAAATTTCCTAAAGCAGACATTTTCTCACTTTGAACAATTTGTAATTGTGCCTGTTGTAAATCTTGCAATGCTTGCTGTGCTTGTTGGTAAAGTCGAGCATTTTCTAAAGATATTGCAGCTTGAGAAGCAAGTAGCTTAATTACTCTGAGGCGTTCGTTAGTAAACACCCCACTTGTTAACTGATTTTCTAGATAGATAATCCCTAACAAATGCCCTTGATTAATAATTGGTGTACATAATATACTTTGGGGTTGGTGTTGCAACAAATATTCTTCAAGTAAACCAGGAATATCGGTTTGTCTGTGATTAATGACAACAGTTTCTTGCGTGTTTTTCACGTAATTAATCAGTTTGATCGGAATATCTGGAGATTCATCTAATAGTTGGGACTTAAGAATAGTTTTCACATGACTTTGAGCATGTAATTGATGTTCGATAAAGGTAAATGCCCGGACTTGCCATTGCTCGTTTTGGGGCAGAATTACTACAGATTTTTTTGCGCCTGAATTTTCTAAAATAATCCGCGTTAGCTGGGCGATTAGTTCATCTAATTCTAGAGAAATTGAAATTGCTTGAGCAGCTTTGAGAATGGAAGTTAAATCTAGAACATCTGAAATAGTAGTTTTACCAGTGCAAGTAGATGAGGAATTGGAAAGGCTGATATTACTGCTGATACTTTCTAGGGGATGTAACCCTAATTTTTGTTGTTGGAGGATTGGTTGCAACAGTTGCGGATAGCGTTTTTCTAAATCATCTGTTTTGGCTTTAGCTCCCCAACGGGCATAACAGTAATATGCTTCTTGCATATAGCCAGCAGCAACTTTTTGTTTGCCCCAGTTGAGGTAGAATTTAGCCGCTAATTCGTTGGCTAATCCTTCTTCATAGCCATATTTATTGATTTGTGCTTGGGTAATTGCTTGCTCATAAAATTCAATTGCCTGAGTTTTTTCTTGATTTAATCTAGCTTTTTCTGCTTGGATGAGTAGACACTTATGCAGCAGATTTTCTGGACAAGCTTTTGCCCAAAAATTTAAGCGTTCTTCCAGAGGAATCAGGGCTTGCCAATGGTGTTGATGTTCTGCTTGTGTGGTGGCAGTTTCAGCTAAAGCTAGATGCATTAAAGCTACATAAAAAACGCTAGAAGGCACTTTGGCATGACTGGCAATTGTATTTTCAATAATGCTGAGTTGGGGGATTAAATCAGGGTAGGCGGCTTGATTACCAAATAAATAGGCATGGCGAATTTTAACTGAATATAACCAAGCCAAGTTATAGGGAGCATTTTTGTATTTTTGCAAATACTGAACTTCACTAAAAGTTTCATCATCAAAGGTGAAAGGTGTTTTAGTTAAACCCAAAAGATTGCGAATTGGTTGAATGACTCCGGCTATTAAAGCATCCAGGTTATCTAAACTTTTAATTTGATGGAGAAAAGCGGCATGGTTTTGCGCGATCGCATATAAATCATCTAAGTTCTTACCGTAAGTCAGGCGATCGGAACCACTCTGCATCATCATAAAACTAGCTGTCAACCAGTTGCCGGCTTCCATACTATATTTATAGGCATTTTCGTAGTATGTATCTGCTTCTCGAATTGGGCGACTCCAGCTTTGGATATCGGCTGCAAACAAAAAGTTAGTCATACCGCGCACATCAGCATTATCAAACTGTTCGCACAGCTGTACTGCCATTTCGCCAATACGATGGGCTGTGTTAAAGTCCTTGAGTACAGTATTGGCAATTAAGCTATAGCCAGCATAGCCAAAGGGAGACATATCGCTATTGCCATATTCTAATGACAGGGTAGTCATTTTCGCCAGGGCTAGTAATGCTAAGGTACTTTGCCCATCTAGCCATGCAGCATAGAACACAATTTGTAAAATTCGCAGCATCTCTGCAATTTTGGCATCTTGCATTTTTGGGGCTGCGAGAATGGATTCAATGGAATGCTGTTGTAAAAATTGCTGTACAGTAGCGATTTCTGTATCTAGGTTAGCTTGGATCTGCGCCGGATCTGCGGGCATTGTCCAGCCAAGCAGCTGTAAACTTTGACGTTGAATTGCGATCGCTTCAGTATTTCTTCCTTGAAGTTGGTACTGCGTCATCTGCACGCGATAAATTATCGCTCGATCCAGGGGCGTTTGGGCGTGGATGAGTGCGGCTGCATACAAAGCTTCGGCTCGATCAAAGTTACCACAAAGATAAACCACTTCCGATCCATCGCGGTGCAAACTGTACATGAGCGGATAGTTAGTATGCCAAGTATTTTCGCACAATAAACCCATACCAATGGTGTAATAGTCCTGTGCGGCTTGATATGCGGCTGAAAGTTTAGCTTTTTGCCCAGCTTTTAAATTCAGAGCAGCTAATTCTTGTTTTTGCTCCTCCGTAGCGATGACAGCTTGCCCCATATTTAGCTGGTTGACAATATCAAACAGACGTTCTGCTTGTTCCTGTGGCGATAATCCTTGCAATAACAATTCACCAATCCGGAAATGGGTAGATTGTTTTTGGGCTTCGGGAATCAAAGAATATGCTGCTTGCTGAACGCGATCGTGGAGGAATTTGTAGGTGACAATTTGCGAACTTTTCACCTCATCCTGTGCTTCTTGCCCCACATAAAATTTATAAAATTCACTTTGGGGTAAAATCAATCCTTCTTGTAATGCCTTCCATAAAGCTGTAGCAGCTTCAATTTCTGATTTTTCGCAAATAATCGCCAATGTTACTAAATCAAATTGATTACCAATACAAGCAGCAAATTTTAAAATATTTTGTGTTGTCTCTGGCAATTTTTGTAACTGCGACGCCATAAATTCAACTACATCATCGGCAAGCGATAACTCTTTGACGGCAATAATATCACACTGCCAATTGCCCTCAGAACAATCAAATTTAATTAGTTCATCTTCATAAAGGGCTTTGAGGAACTGATTACTAAAAAAGGGATTACCTTGAGTTTTTTGATATACTAATTGCGTTAATGGCTGGGCAATTTCTAAGGAACAACTGAGTGTAGCTGCCACGAGTCGATTTAAACTATAGTGGCTGAGAGGCGCGAGGGTGATAGTATTGATTGTGGCTTGAAATTTTCTAATTTCTTCTAGAGTAAATATCAAAGGATGAGCGGCTGAGACTTCATTATCGCGATAAGCGCCAATTAATAATAAATAACCCGTTTCAGCTTCACTCATCAGCAATTCTATTAACTTCAAAGATGCTGAATCTGCCCATTGTAAATCATCTAAAAACATCACTAAAGGATGTTCTTTAGTGGTAAATACCTGCACAAATTTCTGAAATAATAAATTAAAGCGATTTTGAGCAGCAGTTCCTGAAAGCTTGGTAGCTGCTGGTTGTTGTCCAATAATTCTTTCTAATTCGGGAATGACTTCAATAATTACTTGGCCATTTTCCCCGACAGCCGCTAAAATTTTGCTTTGCCAAATTTGGATTTGTGCATTGCTTTCAGTAATCAATTGCGCCATTAAATCGCGGAAAGCTTGGACAAAAGCACTGAAGGGAATATTGCGATTAAATTGGTCAAATTTACCTTTAATAAAATAACCACGTTGTCTAACAATTGGTTTATGAATTTCGTTGATAACTGCTGTTTTACCAATCCCAGAAAAGCCAGCGACTAGCATCATTTCTGTTGTGCCGGTACTGACGCGCTCAAATGCTTGGAGTAGGGTTTCTACTTCGGCTTCTCTACCATAAAGTTTATCGGGAATTATGAAGCGATCGCACACATCCCGTTGTGCAATTGGGAAATCCCCAATTTTGCCAGTTTCCTTGAGTTGGATCAAGCATTTTTCTAAATCATACCTCAATCCTAATGTACTTTGATAGCGGTCTTCAGCATTTTTCGCCATCAATTTTTTGATGATTTTTGAGAGTACAAAAGGAATTTTCGGATTAATTTCATGCGCTAAAGGCGGAGTTTTCGCAATATGACAATGTACCAACTCCATCGCATCTTGTGATGGAAATGGTAATTGTTCTGTGAGTAATTCGTAAAAAGTTACGCCTAAAGAATAAAAATCAGTGCGATAGTCAATTCCTCGATTCATTCTTCCAGTTTGTTCTGGAGAAATATAACCTAATGTTCCTTCTAAAACATTAGGACTAATTAAAGTTTGCGTTTCTCTGGATAGCAAAGATGCAATACTAAAGTCAATTAATTTAACCTGTTTTGTTTGGGGATTAATTAAAATATTCCCTGGTTTAATATCTTTATGAATAATGCGGTCGTGGTAGAGAATATCTAATGTATTGCAAAGTGCGATCGCTAAAGTTAAAAATTCTTCAACAGAGATACCATCTAAATTCTCTACCTGAGTATAATCTTTGAGAGACATGCCTCCAAAGTCTTCCATCACTAATGCATAGCCATTTTGGCAAGGTTGGAGGCTGTAGGTTTGGATAATACTGGGTGAATTGAGATTTTTAGCGATTGTATACTGATTGCGAAATTGTACTAATTCGCTGAAACTAGGGTAAGCATTTTTTAGCAGCTTGATGACTACACTTAAAGAGTCAGCTTCTCGCACTGCACGATAAACTACAGTTCTTGAACCATTATAGAGTTGTTCGTTAATTCGATATCCAGGGATACTGACTACAGCGCTAACCATACTGTTGAATGTTGATGACTTCAAGATTTATTATTCCCACTTATACACAATAAATTTTTGAAAAATGGCACATAATTACTCATCATCAACTCTTCATATTCAACAAATTCAAACACGTTTTAACGGCTATTAGCTCTTTGCACAACTGATAATAGAACTACAGCTTAGCAAAATTATATTGCTGTCTATCTGGCTTATATCTTCCATTTTTAATGATATAAAACTAAGCCGATAATTAAGTGTACTGAAGAGCTAAAAATAAATATCTCAATGGTTTTACCAGAAAATACGCTTGAGTTAAGTGTAGGTTTAATTGAAGCATTTTATCAGGCTTTGTTGAGTTACCAAAAACGCGATCGCCATTTTGGTCAAGTGAAGGCTTTACTTTCAGCCTAACACCTAAGTTTTCTATTGGGGCGCGGCGATAAACAGATGTGTCTGATAACTTTTTGGATTCCGCCTGGTATTTTTTACGCTATCCATAGCGGTGTTTACATCAAACAATCCACAAGATTACCGAAAATATGCGATCGCTGAAATACAATACAGCGATCGCGGAAAAAATCATGCAACAGGTTTGTTCAAAATGCTATCCCTTGTAGCATTGTCACCCTATTGATTGAAGGAGTGCTTCGAGACGGTTCAAAGTTTCGCTGAGTCCCTCTTCCATGCCAGATTGGAGATGCCCATCTCGTTGCTCTCTAGATTGGTGTTGGATGTGGATATGCAGCGTTGTTTTGCCCTCAAGCTCAGTCAGGGTAAGAATATTGAGATGGTCGCTATTGGGAACAGGCTCATATATTTCGGTAGTTACCAATCGTTCTGGTGGGACAATTTCACGATATTCTCCTGAAAATGCGTGTTCAGTGCTGTCTTTGGGGTCATGTAAGACATAGCGCCAAACACCTCCCACGCGCAGGTCGATTTCGCAAACAGTCATTGTCATACTGCTACAACCCCCAAACCAGCGCTTAACATGCTCAGGCTGCGTCCATGCCTCAAAGACAAGTCTGCGTGGAGCCTTAAAGATGCGAGTAATCAGGATTTCTGTATCTGATGGTAATGTTACAGCAAAACCATTCTGTTGCTGTTTGGCTTGCTTGGCCAGGAATTCGTCGAGACAGTCGAAAGTGGAATTCCATCCTGCAACGACACCCATCTCTTCGTGCTTGCGGCGATCGCTTTCGGTTGCATGACGAATTTGGAGAGTCAGTTTAGTCTTGCCTTCCAAATCTTCAAACATCACTGTCATGACGATTCCTTGGGGCAAATCTCCGTTGATTAGTTGCTCAAAGCCTTCGTCAAATTCATCGCTGCTGACAATCCGTTCAGGAGGCACGATTTCGTAGAAAACACCTTTGACAGGATATTCTGTACCGTCAGGGCCCACCATGACATACCGCGATTGACCCCCTGGACGCAAATCTAATTCAGTTACACGAGTTGTAAAGCCTTTTGGCCCCCACCATTGGACAATGTGTTTTGGGTCTGTCCATGCCTGAAATACAAGTTCTCGCGGTGCATTGAAGATACGGGTAATGATAATCTCGCGTTCGGACTGAGTGGATGTGGAGTCATTTTGTTTCAACATCTTGTTTCTCCTGAAGAAGGGAACGCAGTTTAGGGTTCGCGATCGCGTTTGTTATCCTCTGCTTGCAATTGTTGTAAATACTCGTCTAGACGATCCAAATTCTGTTCCCAGAATTGGCGATATTGCTCAATCCAATCTGCTGCTTCCTTGAGCGCTTGTGCTTCTAATCGGCAGGGTCGCCACTGAGCCTCTCGACCTCGTGCGATTAATCCCGCACGCTCCAGCACTTTGAGATGTTTAGAAATGGCAGGTAGGCTCATCTCAAAGGGTTGGGCTAGCTCAGTTACCGATGCTTCGCCCAAAGCAAGATGAGCCAGGATTGCTCGCCGAGTCGGATCGGCAAGGGCGGCAAAGGTGACGCTCAATTGATCGGTGGACATTGAGATAGGATGTATTTAACCGCGCAGTTAATTAACTACTAGGTTAAATGTACTAGTCCAGAATGTCAACCCCTCCAAGAAATTTAAAATTCAAAATATCCTGCGGATTTGCTGTAGTGCTTTGCACAACCCGTATCCCTACTTTCAATCCGGGAGAAGGTCGGCTGAAGCGAACGAGTGCAGGAATTGAAATTGCGATCGCCCAAAATAACCAAGCAGCCAGGGCGAATTGCGACTCAGATTTTATCTGTCTTCAATAAGCGTACGTATCCTTTCAGCAATTGCGATCAACCTACCGTTCGCCAAATGCGTAGGCGCAGCCCAACCTAGGCATCGCACGTAACAGAAATTTTCTGCCGACAAACTAATCTAAAATTAGTCAACGCTTCAGGACAGACAGAATGTTAGAGAAAGATAAAGATATTTGGCAGAGCATTCGAGAAAAAGCGATCGCTTACGGAAGAGAGATGGTTCGCAAACAAACAGATATATCTCTCCCTCCTTTAAATACAACTGTTTCCACAAATCGTAAGCAGATCACCTTAAATTCGGTATCAGATAACGACTCCCAAAAATCGGCTTGAGCAAACGACTTCAACATGAGATAATCCTCTTCCGTCGTGGTATGAAGAGCATTTTTTTGTTGCTCGTGATTTTTCATTTGCTGCTGCAAATCGGTAATAGCTAAATCAATAGCTGGGTTTCGGGGTAGAGTTTGGAGTGTTTGTAGTTGGTGAGTCAGGGTAATAACTTTTTCATCAGTTTTTACTTCCTTTTGCGTCCTGCTGTTTACCTCCTTCACCACATCTTGAGCATGTTCTGAGAGAACCGTTATTACCTTTTTTTTAACTATTGATTTTGCGATTATTTTTCCGTTTGGACAAGCAGTTTTACCTAGCCGCTTGTACTGGGAGCATTGAAACTGTTGACCCGCCTTGGTTTTTGTCATTGCGCGTCCACAAACGCCACATTTGAATATTCCTGCAAGAATGTGTGGTTTAAACTTAGCTGGGTCTTTTTTGTTGGCGTGAGCAGTTATTTTTGATAAATCCTCATACTCTTGCTCGGATATTAACGCCTCATGGGTTCCGTAATGCCGTTCGATTTCTCCTGATTTGAGCTTATAAAATGTGTGCCCTCGCAGCGCAGGGTTATGTAACCAATTCCGGATGCTAGAAGGATACATTTTGATTGCAAAACTTTCTAGAAGCCAACGAGAAATAGAACCGTAGGAATTAGTGTAAAGCCTGTGAATCATTTCCTTGGCAATCAACCAGTTAGAAGGATGAGGAATGCATTTAGTGTTTTCGTCCTTTGTGTAACCAAATGGCGGACTCCCAAAGTATTTCAGATTGGAGCGGTAATAATCAGTTCCGTGAGAGATACGTTCAGATAATAAGCGACTCTCAAACTCTGCCAACCCAGCAATATTATTAATAGTTAGCCACCCGAAAGCAGAATTTGTATCGCCAAGAGGAGAATCAAGGATAGTTAACTTAACCCCCGTTTGTTGGAGTACTTCTAATGTTTTATGAATGCTAATTACGTTACGCCCAAGTCGATCTAGTCGCGTCACAATTATTTCTGTTGCTACCCCATTCTTGGCTAAGGAAATTATTTGGTTAAAGTTTTTCCTGGTGTCTTTTCTGCCAGATTCGATGTCATATAAGACTTTCTCAGATCCAGCTTTTTCCAGGCGGCTGATTTGTTGGTCAAGTGCTTCTGTATCTGCTTGCTGACGAGTTGAAACACGGGCATAGCCTATACGCATTTTGGGGTTTTGGGGTTTTTATCAGGTTGAAAATAATAGTACCACAGCGTATTTAAAACACAAACAATTATGGGGGTTCCCAAAGAGTTACCACCAGGCGTTAAACCCAAAGACTATGCCTTACTCACGATGGTAGCCAAAGACATAGCACCATCTTGGGCAGACGAAGATATTTTCACGATTTAGGGCATTAGGTATTGGGTATTGGGCATGGGTGAATAACTGATACCCTTGACCCTTGACTCTGAACTTTTGACTAATGACAAAGGACAAATGACAAATGACAATTCAAACATTAGATATATCGCCTGTCGGTAGAGTCGAGGGCGATTTAGATGTCCGAGTGGATATAGAGGATGGGTATGTAGTCAATGCTTGGACTCATGCGGAACTTTTCCGGGGATTTGAAGTGATCCTACGCGGTAAAGACCCCCAAGCAGGATTAATCGTCACACCTCGGATATGTGGTATCTGCGGTGGTTCGCACTTGACTTGTGCATCTTGGGCATTAGATACCGCCTGGGGTACAGAAGTTCCGCGCAATGCGATTTTGGCACGGAATTTAGGGCAAATTGTCGAAACAATTCAAAGTATCCCTCGCCATTTTTACGCACTATATGCCATTGACTTAACCCATAGAAAGTATCGCAGCAGTCGCTTCTATGAAGAAGCTACCAGACGCTTTGGGGCGTTTACTGGCACATCTTACGAACTCGGCGTGACTATTGCTGCTAAACCTGTAGAAATTTATGCATTATTGGGCGGTCAATGGCCCCACAGCAGTTATATGGAAATAAATTGGGGAATTGCTTATATAGTAAGGATTTACTAGGATAGGTGTAATCATTCCCTGGCTTTTCCTTAAATTAGGCTATCAACTACGCCATCAGCAAAGATCGCAAGCAGCAAATCAATTTATTTTTCTTTGCTAAAAGTTATTTAATTTTCTTCAGATATTACCTAATTTTTCCCTAACCCTAAATTAGCGATGTCTAACGACAAGCCGTACTCTCCGAGAAGCCTCACCCCTTCTCCCTCAGGAGAAGGGGAATTAAATCTCTTGCTCCCCTCTCCCACCAGGAGAGGGGCTGGGGGTGAGGGTAGAACGTTGTCGCCAAGCGGGTTTCGCCTTAAGTTGACACCAATGTGCCATGCCCCGAAGCGCGTACCTCATTTACCTGAAATATGCTGTAAGTATAATTATTCTCTTAATCTTGAAGTATAAAGCCGGATTTTCCTCAATATAAATACGCAAATAATATTATCTTGACTTTAAAAAATACATATTAGCTTAAGTATACAAGTATGAATTACTTTGAATTACTTTGTTTGTCAATTAAGCGATCGCTTTTCTCAAATCCCAATATATCAAGCATCATAACCATTTCCTTTGAGAATTATACGCAAATCAGTTAGCCCTTCCTACCTCGCCCCAACTCGAAAATCGTCTAAACTCAAAGTGTCCGCTAACTGCCAAAATCCCATGTCTCGCTGGTTCAACATTGCAGGCCCTTGTCAAGCTGACAAAAACTATATGCTATCCCCTACCAGTCGTCTCCCCGACTGGGAAATGCTGATTGAACAAGAAAGTTATTTTGTTGTTCATGCACCGCGACAAACGGGGAAAACCACAGCAATGTTAGCTCTAGCGCAGCAACTTACCGCAACTGGAGGTTATGCAGCAGTAATGGTATCGGTAGAGGTGGGAAGCGCATTTAATCATGACCCCAGTGCAGCAGAATTAGCGATTCTGGAAACTTGGCGCGATACAATTGAGGATATCCTACCTCCAGAACTACAACCCCCGACTTGGGTTTATAATGCTCCTGGGCAGAGAATTAGAGAAAATTTAAGAGCCTGGTCACGAGCGATCGAGCGTCCGTTGGTATTATTTATTGATGAAATTGACTCTTTACAAGACCAAACACTAATTTCAGTTTTACGACAGTTGCGGGATGGTTATCGCAGTCGTCCAGAAAATTTCCCTTCATCCGTGGGATTAATTGGTTTACGCGATGTGCGAGATTACAAAGTTGCATCCGGTGGTAGTGACAGATTAAATACATCCAGCCCTTTTAACATTAAAGTCAGTTCCATCACCCTGAGAAACTTTAACGCTACAGAGGTGCAAGAACTATACCAACAACATACAGAAGAGACAGGACAAATTTTTACAAAAGAAGCCACAGCAACAGCCTTTGATTTAACTCAGGGACAACCTTGGTTAGTTAATGCTCTGGCTAAAGAAGTTGTGGAAAAAATGGTTAAGGATAGAAGTATTGCTATTACAAAAGAGCATATTTTACAAGCCAAGGAAATATTAATTTCCCGTCAAGATACCCATCTTGATAGTTTAGCTGAACGCTTACGGGAACCAAGAATAAAAGCGATTATCGAGCCGATGTTAGCAGGTTTGGAATTGGGCGATATACCCAACGATGATATTCAATTTGTGATTGATTTGGGGTTGTGTAAAATGCATCCCCAGGGTGGATTAACCATTGCTAATCCCATTTATCGCGAAGTTTTACCCAGGGTATTAACGGTGACACCAATGGCTTCCCTACCAATGATTGCACCGACTTGGTTAACCCCAGAAGGAGAGTTAAATATAGATGCATTGCTAGCAGCATTTCTCAAGTTTTGGCGACAGCATGGCGAACCATTATTAGGTAGTACTGGCTACCATGAAATCGCCCCTCACATTGTGTTAATGGCTTTTTTGCATCGTGTTGTTAACGGTGGTGGAACCCTGGAGAGGGAATATGCAATTGGTAGTGACAGAATGGATTTATGTCTGCGTTACAAAGATGTAACTTTAGGTATCGAGTTAAAGGTATGGCGGGAGAAAAAGCGTGACCCCTTAACTGAGGGTATAGAGCAATTAGAATCCTATTTAGGGCGTTTGGGGTTGGATTTTGGTTGGTTATTTGTGTTTGATAGGCGTAAAAATGCCCTACCAATGGAAGAACGTTTATCGACTGAGGTTGTGCTGACAGAAAATCAGCGTAGGATTACTGTGATTCGGGCGTGAGTATTTTGAATGAATGATTGATTTCTTTGTTTGAAAATTGAGCGATCTCCGAAGACCAGGCTTTACCTATTGCTTTTCTCAAAGATGTTTAACGTTGCTCACCACCCGCCGCAGATAAACTCTGCATTATCGATCCACTTGTGGCGATCGGAGTGCATAGGCGTTGTTAGGATGCTCTTCAGACCACGTAAAATCCAATGAACTTTTGTAAGTCAATAACTATTTCACTCACTTTATTCTGCCTGACCTCCCAATTACTAACTCTAAAAATATTCCATCCCTCTACTTGTAATTTTCGATCTTCCTCTAGGCGTTTTGAGTAGGTTTCCTCATCAGCTATCCACTGATTACCATGCTTTATCGCGTAATGGCTAATGTCGTCAATCAATATCGCATATCTATGATTATTCCAAAATGCGACAAAATCTACACGATACAGTTCTTTTGCTAGTGAACTTCCTGAAGCTTGCAAAACCTTTTTAGATGACGAATGCCATTGTATCCAGGCTTGTGGAATTAACATTGGTATGTGATTATCAGCCATGCCGAAATGTTTGGCATATGACTGAAAAAATTTTTTTTCATACTCAGTTTGATTCATGGCAAAAAGAGCTTTTTTTAGTGCTAGGTTTGTTTCCGAGTTAATTCCACAAGCAGCTTGAAAAGTTGGAAAATCAAAATTTGGATATACATCCCGCCAAATAATACCTATCCCAGACTTCAATTCAAATTTCAATGATTGCTTGCCTTCCTTGGCAGTTACAGCAAACTCAGGTTTAACCAATCCAAAAGGAAGCCCCCCAGGAAATTGATGCATAAATAAATCATCAGGTTTATTAGGAGATGTTATTTGCGGAAGTTGGACTTGTTGCCCCTCAACAACCAAGCCTTCTTTTATACATATATTTCGTATAAAATCTTTTCCCTCATCAGAAATATAGGATTGCGATAACACCAATCCTATAACTTTTAAGAATTTTTGAGCATCTGTTAAGTTAGTCCAGTCTATAGATGCATAGTATTCCTCGACACGTGAACGTCTCGCACCGCTAACAACACGCTCAGATTGGCCTGGTTCAATACCAGCCATTTGGAAAATGTCATCAATCTGACGCAGAACTAGCTCGACACAGAATTCACGAAATTCCAAACGCAAAGCTGATGAAATATATTCCATAGAGCATTTTTATTTGTGGATAATTTTAGTTCACGGTCGCAGCCTAACTATTTATTATACGGAAAGTTTCTGTCTATCATGCCAAAAAATCCAGTCAAATAAAGCATTCTAGGTAATTGAGTCATAATATCAAGAACTTTTCTGGATATCGTCAATATTAAGCTTTAAACACAATTTTATTTCTCTAAAAAAAGGTATTAAAAAAGATTTACTGACAAAAAATGCGTAAATTTTTGTCAGTAAATCTAAATATTTGCTAACTGTTTTAACAACATATGAAGTTTTTGTAATTAACTACCAACAATATTTAAAAACAGGTTCCGGTTCGGTTGATTTAGACATTCTTCGACAATTTCAACTTTTCAACTTCCAACTTTAACCTTTCATTCTCCATCCTGAGCGCCAATATTTCATTTTTCTGCAACTCAATTAATGCTTTCTGACTAATTACCTCACCAAAGGCTTTTTTCCGATTTTCAATCCCAAACCATCTTTGATAGGTTTTTGTATGTTCATCAACAGTATGACCTAAATTGTCTGCTGCGGCTTTGATGGGTATTCCCTGAAGATGCGCTCGAATTGCGCAAGCATGACGCAAATCGTAGGGTTGAAACTCTATTCCCACTTTTCTAAACCATCTGGATATATCTCTGCGCATCCAATTAATATTTTGCACAGAGGCAATTTTTGTCACCTTTTTTTCTAAAATATTTAATGGTTTGGGATTTTGTAAATCAAATAATTCTATCCATTCTGGTACAAAAGGTATAACTTCTCGATATCCAGTTTTTGTATTTTTATTGACTTTCCAAGTATGGTCTATATTTTGGGGAGATATCCACCAATTAATATCAGGTTCTACAAATAATTCCCTTGGTCTTAACCCAAAGGTTGCTAACATTCCATATACCCAACGCCACATTTCCCATGTATCGATTTCATCACTGATGTTTGTATTTTTGCGGTTGAGGGCGAATTTTTCAAATAGGTCAAAAGCAGATATTATTTTATCATCGTCGGGGATTTCTCGATGGGCTGGGGTGACATTATCCCGTGTGACATCGAGTGTAAATCCTAAATTAAAGGTTTTAATAAAAACCGAAGTTACCGCAATCAGTTCATTTTTTTTATTTCCCTGAAATGAATTGATAATTTCCTCAAAGTTATTTTTTGTGGCTAAAGTCCTTAAAGGAAAGTTTCTTTTAATTACAGATAGATAGTTAGCAAAAGTATTTTGACTGGTAATAGTCTGCTGACGGTTTTGATAATATTTTTCAGCAAATATATCTAATAATTCCCCAATATTTTTTATCTCTTGCTTCTCTCTTGACTTAATTCCTAAATACTTTTCATTCCACTGGAAAGTATGACGAGCGATTAATTTACCCAACTCGTAACTTTCTTCAATTGCAGTTTTTAATCCCTCTAAATTTGCTGGTATTCCTAGAGACAAGTCATACTGCTTTTTTTCTTTACCTAAACTGCTATCGCCTGGTTTTAACGGTAGGGTAGCTCGTAACTGGAGAGAATTGCCAGTTTGTTTAATGCTAACTCTAACTCTATCCCTTTTTAAATTACTATTAGCTTCGACTAACTTCTGCTCAAAAACTGCTTGATACTGTAGTTCTGTTGCTTTAATTTTCGCCATTGTTCCCCTGTAGCTACCGTCTGTGGTGTTGTGCGGCTCAAAATCTGCAAACATATCGGCGAACAAGTCTGTTGAGTCTGCGTTTGCATACTCATCTGTAGGGGGATATGTATTATCGCAATTACCCTGATTTTGATTTTGCTCGCTCATTCCCTAAATATTCCCTTATTTATAAGCTGAAATAGTGAAAATAAAATGTTCTTATTGAGCAAAATCACTTTACACAACAAGTTACTCATGAACATTTTCAGCATATCACCAGTTACCACAGCAGTTATATGGTGCCTGGTGGTGTGATGTGCGCCCCTACCCTGACTGATATTACTCGCGCTTGGTCGTTGTTAGAATATTTCCGCACCAACTGGTTAGAACCTGTATGGTTAGGTTGTTCTCTAGAACGTTATGAGGAAATTCAGACTTATGATGACTTTATGAACTGGCTAGACGAAGACCGCAAGCATCGGGATTCGGACTTGGGTTTATATTGGCGCATGGGTTTGGATATCGGTCTGGATCGATATGGTGCAGGTGTGGGTAAATATGTCACATGGGGATATTTACCTCACGAGGACAAATATCAAAACCCCACGATTGAAGGGCGCAACGCCGCCATGATTATGAAAAGTGGGGTGTATGACAGTTTTGCTGACACTCATACCTTGATGGATCATACCTTTACCCGTGAGAATACTACTCACTCTTGGTATGATGAGGGTACAGCAGATATTCACCCCTTCGATCGCACTACGAATCCGATCCAAAAGAATACCAAAGACTTTGATAATGCCTATTCTTGGTCTACTTCTGTTCGTCACCAAGACTTTGGACGTTTAGAAGTTGGTGCTTTATCACGCCAATTGGTAGCTGGTGGTAAGCATGGCGAACCTTGGCAACATCAAGATGGGTTTATCCTCGATGTATTCAAACAAATGGGCGGTGCTAGTATCCATGTGCGTCAGTTAGCGAGAGTTCACGAACTGGTGAAGCTATATCGCCAAGCTGAACATTGCTTAAGAGAATTCAAATTAAACGACCCCTGGTATATTAGACCGAAAGAGAAAGATGGTAGAGGTTGGGGTGCAACTGAAGCTGCCAGAGGTTGTTTAAGCCATTGGGTAGAAGTAGAGGGTGGTAAGATTAAGAACTACCAAGTGATTGCGCCAACTACTTGGAACGTCGGCCCCCGTGATGGTGAAGGTGCAAGAGGCCCAATTGAGGAAGCTTTAGTTGGTACACCGATTTACGATCCGAGAGATCCAGTAGAAGTAGGTCACGTAGCGCGATCGTTTGATTCTTGTTTGGTGTGTACAGTTCACGCCCATGATGCGAAGACTGGCGAAGAACTGGCACGTTTTCGGACTGCTTAGATTCAGTTAATAGCTAATGGCTGATTATTCTTCAATTAGTCATTAGCTAAAGCTGTGTATAACTTTTAAAAAATTATTTTATACGTGTATTCAAAAAATCACAAAATTACTTATTATTTTGATTATTGACGTAGATAAGCTGAAACTTAATAGAGGTTTAGACTTCATATACCATGCCTAAAAATAATATTTTCAGGCATTGATTTTTCATGAAAACACAAGTACTTAAACCTCTTCCATAAATTATCTTACTAAACCTCTAACTGATAAATTTGTGTCAGTTCTGGCAATGTTCTAAACGTTCGCTATATGAAACTATCAATTGAATCGAACGTTCCGCCATATCTTCAAGGTGATCCTCAATTTTACTAATAATTTCTGAGAAATTAGCACATAATTCTTGTATTTTATCGTCAAGTTCATTCTCTGATAATCCACCAGCAATTGCACCAGCAGCCATTCCACCAACTAATTCACCAATCTTCCCAAACAAGACAGAACCAATTATACTACCCACAGTCTCAGCATTGTAAGCACTATCACTATATTTTTCTTCATATTCTCCTACCTCCTGAATGAAAAGTTCATAGCAAGATTCGTAATGATTTATCTCACTTTCTAAAAATGCTGTGTTACCTAAAATTGAATGTTTAACATTCTTCATCATACGAAATGACGGTCTGAGAGTAGACACTTGGGCGCTAGGATTTTCTTCTATAAACTCCTCATAAATCTCCTCACAGGCTTCTAAACAAACTTCTGAAAGCTTTTGCCCAGCATTAATAATTATTTGACGCAAACTATCTGGGTACATTAGTGGTAGACAATCGCTAATATCTTCTGTTCTTTCATACAAATCAAAAATATGGTCTATCTCTGAGTAAGCTGCTTCTCGAATTGAAGTAACTAATGGAGACTCTTGAGCGTCATTCATAAATACCTTACTGCTGTATCCGACACCATCAAAAATGTGATGGATGATCATAGTATTCCCCAGGATATCTGAGGTATAACTATTGGACAGTATTGATTATTCAAATATTATTTGGTTTTTACATTTAAAGCCTATAATGGCAATAATGCTGAAGATTTAGCGCATTTAGTACTAATTATAAAATTCTAAATAATCAATTATCATGCAAGTAAGAACACGGCAAAAATAGATTTTCGTTCAGGGAAATATCTAATTGATGCCGTGCTTCTGGCATTAGGGTATTTTTTTAATGGGAATTTCTTCGCTCATCAGCTGAGAGCGATCGCTAAAAAATTGCCTTTGATTTGATAAATTTTATACTGGATGCAAATTTACACATCCTGCATCACTTTGGGTAGCATCACAGCCATGACACAACCTACACCAAAAAATAAAAATCCGATACCCGGTACCCAAAATGCATCTAGGGTTAAGCCTGGTTCTAAAACGCTTTCACTGGGATTATCTGGCTTGTAGTAAACAGTCACCAATTTACCTTGAGGATAACGCTTGACTAAGGCCTGTGCTACAGACGAGCCACCGGAATCATTTCCTTTATAGGTGATGCGATCGCCTATATATGCTTTATCCTGAACTATAAACCGATAGCGCACCGCAGCGCGATAAGTTCTCTGACTACCTGAACCTTTGCTGCTAGTTACAGATGATTCCATAATTTGACCGGAAACTTGCGGCCAGGTTTCACTACTTTTGCCATTGTAGAGATTTTGCCCACCTATCCACAGTACTAGTCCACCTACAAGAATAAATGGCAAAGGAAAAAGTCGAGAAAACCAAAAAGAAAATTGCATGATTCATCTGCTAATCAACTGTGCTGCGATTATTTTCCCTTGTCAATGTCAGCAGACAGCGATCGCTTTACATTTTAATTTTTAACAGCCAATATAACCAAAATACAAGATGAACAGTTGCTATCAGCCAAAACACAACCTGATAGGAAACTTTGCTTGTCTTATGGCGTAGTATCTGTTGTGCCACAAACGCACCTAACCAGCCACCCGTTAATTCACATACATGCAAAGTATTTTCTGGCACGCGCCATTTACCTTGTTTGGCACGAGATTTATCCTCGGCGTAGAGTGCAAAGGTAATTAAGCTCATCAGAGGATAAAGAATCAGCCCAATTGGGTTGTTAGTTTTTATTGCAAGATAGATAGAACCCAAAATAGGCATTAAAGATAACAGCAACGTCTTGAAAGCTAAGGGTGAAAATTTCTTCACCAGCTTCTTTACCAGCTTAGTTTTAGACTTAACTGGTTTGCGAGAAGATGAGGAATTAACTATGGGTGTTGGTGTTCCCCCTTGAATGGAAGCCTTAGTGGCACTTAGTTTACCGTTTTTCTCAACTATCAGTTGATATTGAATCAAATCTCCAACTTGGGGACGATGGTTGATATTCTTAAATGCACTGATATGAATAAAGACTTCTTGACTACCATCATTAGGTTGTATGAAACCAAACCCCCGGTTGTCTATCCATCTAATTATTTGACCTTTACTGAAAACAGGTTTCATGGACAATGTTTATGACTATACTGAGTTTTAGTGTGCCCATTTATTCATAAAGATACAATCATAACTCTAGTTTTGCAGATTGTGCGATCGCTATTCCCCAGAAGCGATCCCCAAGGTGTTAGTGTAGTCATTACGCTTTCATGAATATGGCGATCGCAGTCAAATAAGTTGATTAATTATATATAAACAATCAAATCTCCCACTAAACCTAAATGAGTTTGTGGGAGAAGTAATGGTATGAGATTAAGAAAACAATAGCTAGTATTTATTCTCTATTTACCAAAAGCATCCTTAACGCTATCTACAGCACGTTCAACAGCATTCTTGGTGTTGTCTACTGCTTTTTGAGTGCGTGCTGCATCTTCTTCTGCTCTGCGTTCAATTGTTGCTCTGTCTCTTTTTGCTTTGCGCTCTACAAAGCTACCATCGTTATCAGTTGCGCGTTCAACTTTACTAGCATTTTTATTTGCAGTTTCCTCAACTTTATCTGCTGCATCGCGGATAAAATTCTTAGCACGTCCAGCATCTTCACTAGCTTTGCTTTGAATGCGATCGCCTGCGTCTGCTGAGGCGATGACAACTGGATTAGCCATTGCTGTGGTATTCGCCAAAAATCCACCTTGCCAAACAAAAGCAAATGCTGACAAGCAAAATAAAGTTGTAGCTAGCCAACGGACTACAGTAGAAAGCTTTTTGGTAAAATAATTTAGTTGCATAGAATACAATCTCCTTTAGATTTAGCATTCTATTTTTACTGCATCAGGCTCATCAGCTCAAACGCACCTGAGACAGAGGTTAGAAGTTTATTACCTATCAAAAGAATTAGCTCTTGCAATAGATTTAAGCACAGTTGTGGAGATTGAATCAGGCGATCGCTTATATTTGGTTGCTTCCTTAATATGCTCCCTGAGCAAAGCCGAAGGAAGCGTCCTTTGGCTAGCTGAGTGTGAAACCTGGAGATTATTTGACTCATTCACTCTCGGAGCTTGCTTCTCCTGGCTGAGCGAAGTCGAAGCCAGCATCTTATTCAAAAGCCGTAGCCTAACACACTAAAACTGCTCTACACATTGCGATAGGCTTGCCTTAATTCACTGCAAAAAATTCAAATCTATAAGGTAAGCTTGTGTCTGATATTGCGCTGCATAAATATCTCCCTCGCCTTCCCGACATCGCCCTGCAAGAGTTTACAGAATGGTGTGTTTTAGAACAGGCAAAAACAGCAGGATTTAACTTCACTCCTGATAATAGTAAGTTACAAAATTTACCGCCACAAGAATATATTCCCAAGCTGATTGAGCAGTTTATGAAAGTCAAACCAGACCCAATTAAAGCGGGTTTGGTAGCTGCAATCGCCGGAAAAGAAGCTGATCAACATAATTTATCTGGCGTAGCAGCTTTAACTGATTTTATTTCAATTTATGTCAAATACTTAGTACCAAAAGACGGTACTACCCCTGACCAAGCCAAGGCTTTATTGTTAGAAGCAGCACAAAAACAATGCGAGCAACTAACTCAAATTGCCAAAAAATATGGTGTAGACTTTTAGTTTGTAAATAACTAATTTTCAGATATAATAAACATTAGGGACACAATCGGTTGTGCCCCTAAAAGCCATCCATAACAATGCTAACTATTATTGGTTGTGGTAATCTCAATCGCAGCGATGACGCTGTAGGCGTAATTATTGCCCAACGCCTACAACAATATCTAGCCGAAAATCCTCATCCCAACGTGCGAATTTACGACTGTGGAACAGCCGGGATGGAAGTGATGTTTCAAGCCAGAGGAAGCAAACAGCTAATTATTATTGATGCTAGTTCGACAGCTTCCGAACCAGGTGCAGTATTTAAGGTTCCAGGAAAAGAATTAGAAGCTTTACCGGAACCTAGTTATAACTTGCATGATTTTCGTTGGGATAATGCTTTAGCCGCCGGACGGAAAATCTTTCACAATGACTTTCCCGAAGAGGTGACAGTGTACCTCATCGAAGCAGCAAATCTAGATTTGGGATTAGAATTAAGTCCTGCGGTGAAACATTCTGCTGAACTAGTTTTTGAAGAGGTAGCTGCAACCATCAGACAGATTGTTGGCTGTTGACTGTTGACTGTTGACTGTTGACTGTTGACTTCCAATCCAGTGGTACTAGCCGGCTAAGTCACGATAAACAGACAATTCATCTACCCGCATTTCAAAAGGTATACCTTGGCTTTCGGGAGGACAGACGCGAATTTTAGCGCTGCTGACGATGGGGTTAAGAATAGCCGCCATTGGGACAATTTTTTGTAAAACGCGCCAGTTGGTGACAGGATCGGGACATTCGATGACTAGTACCATAACAGTCGCTTGGGTAGTCATATACCAGCGACAGCTAGATAACAGGTTTTGGATAGTGCGATCGCAGGCTTCGTAAAAGTACCTGCTAATCGAATATTCTAGTTGCTGACGCAGAATAATATCTGCTGAAGTCAGCTGCATTGGATGAGAATCATCTTGTGGAGAGAAAATTTCTTTAGTCATTGCTGTTGAGTTCCTTAGTTATGTACCAATGGCCATTGCATAGAGTACATCTTTGTTAGTTTCCAAGAACTCTTGGGTTTCATCATCATAGAAAGCACCAATCCCACTACAATGAATACCCCAAAAATTGCTAACAAGATAAACTCTTTGCCCTAAAAAACCAGCTATTTGCATAGCTGTTTGGTAATTTATATAGTCGGACACAAAAAATAAAGTTACTGCACTGTCTTTGGCGATCGCTTGATTGATGCACAAGTAACCTGTTTTTTCCCTAAAATTGCCCGCCTTGATGAGATGCTTTCCCTTGTATAATCCTGGCGTCATACCCCTGACTTGATGCACAACCGAATAAACTTCTATTTCCTCATAATTTTCAGAAGGTATTGGCAGAGTAATATGTTGCAATATCCGCCAATAATTTTCTTGAGAAATCGACTGTTGATAAAATCGCCTACTTGAGCGTCTCATCCAAACAGTCTGAAAGAATTTATCCTTGTCAAAGTTAAATTGGGGATGCACTAATTTTTGTTGGCGACTTTTCTGGAGAGATGTTTTTTGATAGCCTGATTCTATAAACTCATTGGCTTCAAAATAATCAGTGCCACAGACAAAAGGAACTTGCAACCTTAAATGTCTGATTTTCTTTTCTTGTATCGTCCCCGAAATCGCACAAGCGCTAACAAACTCTTTATTCTCAAACCCTAAAGCTGTATTGAGAGCGAGTTTATCAAAATCGAAAATTAACTGTATCTCTTTGTCGTGAATATAGGCTGAAGCAGCAATTGCACCTAAATGGTGTCCGCTATCAAGCCAACAATATCTCAGGCTCCTGTCTTTATATTTCCAGCTAGACCTATAATAAACACAACTAATTAAAAAAATGAATCCATTAATACATTTTCCCGGTATCACATAATTCTCTAGCCCATCATCAATTAATTCATAGATGAGAGTTAGACAATTATTCTCAACTTCTAAATGATATATCCCATTGACAATTCCTTCAATACCGCGAATCTGAACATAAACCTCAGTTGGATATAAAGCCCCAGCAGATGGATTAACACGCAGTTTTTGTATTCCATCCTTATACATTTTCTCTAGAGTAACAGTACTCGTTAAGTTAATAAAAGAGTGATTGGGATTATTGAGATTTAATTTCACTCGTCTATAAAACTTTGGGTAAAATTTAAAAGCCGCAGGTTGAGTTGACGCATCAACATAATTTGGATCGAGCTGCACCGATAAGTAAGAATGCTTTGTTGCTTGATGATAATCTGACTCTGACAGCTTACTTTGAGGCATTTTTGAGAATCCTTAAGACTTCTACATTACTCGCAAAATCAATTGCCTTAAAATCGTCTAAGTTTTTTAAATTTATGTTAGGATGATGATGTAACAACAATTTAACTACTTCTGTTTTTCCTGCTGATGCCGCATACATCAAAACAGTAGCCCCATTATCATTTTGGTTATCAATATTGATGTTGGCAGCTAGCAACAAATTAATTAAATCGAAGTAGTTGCCAAAACAAGCAAACCACAAGGCATTATTACCGTCATTGTTCCTGACGTTAACATCTGCACCTAAAGCAATCAATTCTTCAACTACCGCGTAAAATCCTTCTCTGGTAGCTTTCATCAAAGCTGTATCGCCATTTTCACCAGCTTGATTTAAGTCATCAGCATGATAACCTTTTTCGCTCAACCATTGACTAGTTGTTAGAGTCAAATTTTGCTGATTTCTTGTACTCATAAACTTCCCTTTTCTCAATTCACATCCTCATGACCATCTGTCATAGCAATTCAAAAAAAAGGTAATGGTGGGCATTACCCACCACGTTAAAGAAATGCTATGAGACCCATTAAACTATGAAGAATGGATGTTTACTGTTAACTGTTAGACCACAACAATTAACAGTAAATACTTCAGAATCACGAACCATTGCTGATTGGTACAAAGCACCAATTTAGTCAGTATGTAATAGTTGCATTACCCAACCCGGTATCTATCCAAACTATCTCAGTTTTGCAACTTTGATTGAGGAGAGAGAAAGCTAACAAGAGTTAGAGAATTAGCAAGGTTATGAGTTATGCGATGAGAAAATTGATGCTTTCAACAATGCAATGTATCTCACCAGACAAATCAATTAACCGACAGTGACATATTCTCTACCTTCAGAGAATAGCTGTCTGGCTTTTTTTTCTGGTTTAGGCGCGCCATAATAACCAGCTTCAGCTTCTAGTTCGTCTACTAAATCCCAAGCTTCCTCGGCTCGTTTAGAATCTGCGCCATAGTTAGCAGCAACAGAACGAGCATTTGAGATAGCTTTATGAAGTTCTTTCTGCACAAATTTTAATTTTGGTTTTTCGACAAAATCGCCTTTGGTAATAATATCTGTGACAGAAATAATGCCAAGTAATTCACCTTGGATAACGGGCGCGCGCCATACACCAGTATTAGCAAATAACCGCGCTACATATTCTACATCTAGGTCTGGATTAACCACAATGCAGGGTTTGCTCATGACTTCGTAGACATGCATTGTTTCTGGGTCTTTGCCATAAGCAACAACCTTACCTACAATATCAGTCTCGGTAACAATGCCGTAAGCATCACCACTGTGACGAGGTTCAACAATCAACGCCCGTAATTCTTTGAGCCGCATTAATTTGACTGCTTCTGCTACAGTTGCGGAACCGCGAATAGTAGCTACATTTTGAGTCATAATTTGTTTAGCTTTCATGATTCTGGCTCCTTAAATTTGTTTTGCAAGTCAGGGAATTAATTCTAAACTGCTGCAATTCTTCCCAAACTGCATTTCATCGAGCTAACTTATTCAACATCAAATTAAATAATCAGAAAATGAATAAGCCACATGAAAAAGTGGTTACGGAAGTAAGACATTCCGTGAGAGCAACATTTGCTATTTCATCACTTAAGTACTCTGGTTATTTGGAGACAGAAGATTTACGCATTTTCCCCTCTGACTTCTCTTGAAGATCTCAGATTATCTGCCTCATCTTTGAACTTAACCAGCATTAAGTTGGGAATGTCTGAGTTAAGTCTGTAATCGCTTTTGCTGAAGTCTGGTTGACTGGCAACAATTTAGCTTACTTATATAGTATCACTCTCATAAGTTGGAATTATGAATGCTTTATAAAGATCCCCAGATATTTCATCAATAAAAGGGTTAAAAAAGGCTAAGAAGTATTAGTCTGAACTTTTTATTTGAGAAAATATGATATTTAAGTAAGCTCAAGTTAAATAGGAAGATATTGATTAACAATAAATAGCTCATTTATCCATAAAAAAAATCATTAAACTCTGTATTTATGTGAAATATAAGCATGAATCGGTATTGACTATTAGGTCATACTATATATAGTTAATTTTTGATTATTGCAATATATTGATGCACCTTAAAGCTACTAATTTTATTAAGAAAAAATTAAAGATTTGTCTGCTGACTATTTTTATTTGCTAAGGTTATCCTGGATACAAAATTCAAATAAGGTGTCAGAGAATGGAAATTAGCGCTCGTAATTCTTTAAAAGCTACTGTTAAAAAAGTTGTTGCTGGTTCTGTAAATAGTGAAGTAACTTTAGAATTAGCACCGGGAATAGAAGTAGTTGCAATAATTACAAAATCCTCAGCAGACAAACTCGGATTGGCAGAAGGTAAGCAAGCTTATGCAGTTATTAAAGCATCCGATGTATTAGTTGCTGTGGATTAATTTATAGTAAAAATTTTTTTCAGTAGGGTGTGTTATGCCGTAGGCTAACGCACCTTTAATATTTGATATTACAGCAGTTTTCACCTATTTGAACCACATCTGTCGTAGTAGGGGCACGGCACCAGTAAAATTATTGTATGTGCCAAAAGATTGTCTATGCCGTGCCCCTACAGTGTGGTCTATTTACCTGAAAATAGCTGTAAGATGTACGCGCTTCGGGGCATGGCAGTGCCAATGCCCCTACAATCAATGATTATTTGTACCTCACCAACTGGTAATATACTGTATGTCGTTGCGTTGCGCTGCGCGACAACACACCCTACATGTTTAAACGGACATAAATTTTTCGGGCAATTTCTTTGTCTATTGAGATAATTGTATTATTAACTTCTATTTGAAATATAGGATTTTTGGCTTTTAGAGTAATAATATTTCCAGGTGCTAGGCCAATTTCTATTAATTCCTGCTCATGGGTAATTTTAAAATCAGCGATTATTCCTTGTTCTCCAGGTTGCATTAATTCTAAGGAACAACCCTGAACAGTAAAGGGGGTAAACATGAAATATATCACCTCAATTAAAATAGCTTGCTTGAACCTAAGATAAAGATACTTTTCATCCTTCATCCTAGATTCAAGCAATAACTACACTTAAAAAACTTTATACAAGATATGGTTCTTGGTGGGTTTTAATTGTGCAGTTAGAACGAGGATAGGTAACACAAAGTAAAGCAAATCCCTTAGACATTTGCTCGTCATCTAAGAAGATTTGATCGGATTGATCTACTTCACCTTCGACAACCTTACCAACACAGCTAGAGCAAGATCCGGAATGACAAGAGAAGGGCAAATCAATACCGTTTTCGCCTGCTGCTTCTAGGATTGTTGTCTCTTCATCCACTTCAATTGTGGTGTCGAGGTCTTCTTTTTTGTTGATTAATCTAACTTGGTAGGTAGCCATTTTCCGATTCTCCTCAAACTTTCTACAATTAGGTTTAATTCCCAGATTGGGGGTTCTACTTTTGATGCAGCTACGCGGAGCGATTCTGTGACAGATTTGACAGAATTACTGCTAGGCGGAATTCAATCTTTTCACCCTGTTTTGTGAATTTCGCAAAGTAGTTTTAATGTGTTGATTAAATCTGAAACATTATTAGCTGCAAGGTACACCGTTAGGCGAGCAATCACCAGTTTTGAAGGATTTACCACAACCACAAGTATCGGTTGCATTGGGGTTAGTAAACTTAAAACCACTGTCCATAACCCCATCAACAAAATCGATGACGACACCTTCTAATAACGGTGCGCTGTTTGCATCAACGTAAAGTAGTACTTTACCTTGCTGAATTACTAAATCGTCTGGTTGTGGCTTACTAGTAATTTCGATACCATACTCATAGCCACTGCAACCACCATCTTTTACAGAGATGCGAACGCCTTTAGTTGCACTATTGGAGTCGGGAGCAGAACCGACTAAGAACGCCCGCAGACGGAATTCAGCTTTTTCTGTCAACGTAACAGTCATCACATCTCCTGATATATCGCGATAGTGGTTTTAATCACAGGTGGGTTTTTTAAGCTGTTAGACGTGCTAATTGCATATTTTTCCTTGATAATGAGTTATTTGAATGGGCAGAATCCAAACAACTAATTAAGGCGGGAACGAAGAGATATGCAATTGTGACGCAAATAAGCTGATTATTTTGTGAGATTACTGGTGGGTTCCATTGAACCTGATTGTGCGTATCTCCAGGGTGCACTATTTCCGCAAACTGGACAAGCGCGATCGCGTTGAGAACGTCGTTTGGCAAATTCCATCCGATTGAGGTCGATTGTCAACAGTTGTGACAGTAACGGTTGACTAAACCCAGTAATCAACTTGACCGCTTCTAGTGCTGTGAGACAAGCCAGTGTCCCAGAAACAGCCCCCAGAACTGAAAAGCCACGCCGATCCCAATCAGGTTTTTCTGGAAACAAGCAGGACAAGCAAGGAGTCACACCAGGAATAATGGTAGTCAGGTAAGCCTCCATTCCGTCCATTGCTGCTTCCACCATCGGCTTACGCCAACGCACACAAGCTGCATTCAACAAATTACGCTCGGTAAAATTATGGGCGCAGTCAAGAGCCATATCAGCAGACTGTACCAACTCATCTACATTTTCTGGGGTGATGTAATCTTGAATTGCTTCGACTTGGACATCAGGATTAATCGCTGCCAAAGTTTCTTTCGCTTTGAGTACCCTTGGCTTACCAACCCAATCGTCACTCATCAGAATTTGACGATTCATATCATCTAGCCGCAAGTCACCACCCCGGACTAAGATTAGTCGCCCAACGCCCGCTACAGCTAGGTAAAGCGCCGCCGTACCGCCTAATCCCCCCACACCTGTAACCAGAACCGTCGCTGACTTCAGGCGCTTCTGAGCTAATTCGCCAAAATTAGGGAGCATCATTTGGCGACTATAGCGTTCTAATTCGGTAGGCGTCAGGTTTACCACTATTTACCTCCTAATCAGAAGTGATTTCTGTCAGCTTGACTACATTCTTTGGCTTGTCGTTAAACACCTTAAACAGCTTCTGTTCTTGAGGTGTGGATTCGACAAATACGTCAGCAGCTTTTTGCAAGGCTATGGCGTATTGTGCGAGTTTTTCTTCTGGTGTTAAATCAGGAAAATTCTCATCAATTTCTCTGATGAATTGGGAGAATTTTTTGAGAATATGTAAACGGTTAACATTCACAAAATTTTGGTCGTAGGGCAGGTTAAAGAATTGAAAGAATTCCTCTGCATCTACGAGCTTTTTAAATTCATCAATATTCTGGCTCATTGACCTTTCTCCATTTTTTTAAGCTGTTGCTTAAGTTCATCTAACTCGCGATAGATGGCATAAGTTTCAGCAGCCACATCCATTAATTTCTCAAAGTCGGTGGGTAATCCCTCTGCTAAGTCATGCAGATCCATTTTCATTTGACCTGCTTTACTATTGAGCCTTCTGATTTTGCCTTGTAGTTCTTCGGTTGACATTGGTTATTTGTCAGTTGTCAGTTGTCAGTTGTCAGTCGTCAGTTGTTGCTTGTCTAAAACTAATCAACAATGACTATTGACCATTGACCATTGACTATTGACCAATGACCAATGACCAATGGCTATTGACTAATTAAAGCTTGCCAACTTCGGGGAAGCGTTTTGCTAAATCGATGCCCTTTTCTACTAGCTTGGCTCCTTCTTCGGCGACTTTTTCTAAGGAGTCAAAGCCAAAGCGATGAGCATCTCTTAAGGTTCTAGCTACTAACAAGAGGCGACCAGAGAATACAAGTACCCAGCCAAATCCTTCATGGCTTAAGTCAACTACGACGTGGGAAATTAAACCGGTTTCTTTTTCAATACAAGCGGCTACGGCTCGATAGAATGCCATGATTCTGGCTTTGGTGAGGGGGTCTACTTCACCATCGAGGGGGATTTCCCGTTTTTTTTGTTTGCTAACTACGTAAGGTTTAAGAATTAAATCATCTGCCCAATTCCGGTAGGTTCCATAGGTATCTTGTCCCCGAATTTGTTGGACAATTGTCTTGAGGAATGGTGAATTTGATACTGTGGTACTGGCGGTACCGTTAACGCTATTATCTAAGGTCATACTGTTGCTTCATTCTCTAATTCATCGGCAAAGCTTGTATCTTTCTGCTTTAATGCTTTCCGCAACCAAGGTGGGGGGTTACCTTTGAGTGTTTGCACTAATTTAGTTAAAACTTCGGCGATTTCTTCTTCTTCCGATCGCGCTTTAATTGGGGTGACACCTTTTTTGATTAAACGAGCAGCAGCGCTACCACCAATTGCTAATACATAAACAATGGTACAATCACCTAGCGCTTCTAGTTTTGGGGTGATTTTATCCTCGTTACCATCTTCTTTGAGGTCGCCTTCAAAGGTTAATGTCTCAACAAATGTAGATCCTTCTTCTGAGACTTCATAAACCTCAATTTGTCTTGCCCATCCGAAGTGAGCATTAATATGAACTCGGTCACTTGTCGTAAAGGCAATTTTCATTTTATTTGTCCTTTGTCATTTGTCATTAGTCAGTTGTCAAGTGTCAGTAGTCAGTAGCTTTTATGATTGCTACTGACTACTAACTACTGACCACTGACAATAGTTATTACCAATCTCCGTGGAAGTTTTTTACTCTCTCTTCTTCTGCTTCTAAAAACAGGTTGCCCATGCCAAACAAAAGTTCCATTGTGCCGCGGTAGCCGACTTTGGTAAACTGACCGTTACCAAGGCGATCGTAAATGGGGATGCCGAGGCGATAGAGGGGAATGGATAGACGTTTAGCGATCGCGCCTACGTTAGAGTTGCCAATTAACAAGTCTGAGCCTGTGGCTAGTTCCTCAAAGTCTTCTAAATCGCCAATGGTGACGCTTTTGATGGGAAGTTTTTCTAATAAAGGCGATCGCGTAGTTGTCACCGCCCCATGAATTTGCGCTCCCATCGATTGCAGAAAATGAACTGCTGACCACAACAAATCTGGTTCTAAAGCTAAGGATACTCGTTTGGCACCAAAATAAAAGTGAGTATCTAACATTGCGTCTTGCAATTGGCGACGCTGGCGGCGATATTTTTCCGGGACGCTGTTACCGCTAAGTACTGCTAAAGCATGAAGAAACTCATCTACAGGTTCTAAGCCTGTGAGTTGTCCAAAAACTTCATAGGGAATCCCAAATCTATCTTGGAGAATCCGCGCAGCACCGCGCATACTTTCACCCAAGGCGATTGTGAAGGCGGAACCGCCAACTTCCCGCAGTTGGGCTAATGTTGTCCCGCTAGCTGTGATGGCGCTGTAGGAATCTTCTAAATGTCCATCTAAGGAAACGCTCAAATCTGGGACAACAATGGGAACTAAGCCAAAGCTAGTTACCATTTCTTTAATTTCTTGGATGTCCCCTGGTGTAAAAGATGAACCCGCCAAGATGGTGACTTGTTCAATTTTGGTAGCACAAGGGCGAGGAATTTCCTTAACGATGCTTTCTACTGCTACTGCATAGCCATCTTGCAAAGCACCTTTAAAATCGGGTGTGGGTGCAAAGATAATCGGTAGCTTATCTAATTCTGGATGGCGATCGCGAATTTCTTTGAGGAAACGTTCGATGTCATCACCGCGAGTTTCCGTTAACCCTGTGCTACATAAACCGATAATTTCCGGCTGGGATTTTTCTACCAAGGTGAGAATTGCTTGTTCGACGTTTTCCTCACCACCTAAGATGGTAGTTACTTCGGTCATGGCTGTAGTTGCTAGGGGAATTGCTTCCCGAAAATGCCGCACTAATACAACTTTGGCAAAAGCAGTACAACCTTGAGAACCGTGAAATAAGGGAATGATTCCCTTTAATCCCAAGAAGGCTAGAGATGCACCTAAAGCTTGACTTTGCTTTAAAGGATTAACTGTAACTGGTTTGTTGGGAGTAGTAACGATCGCCATTAACTTACCTCTTCTACTAAGCCAGTTTCATCAGCCGTTGTGAAAAACCCTGTTTCCTCATCCCAAGGCGCTGGCTTGCGAATTTGTTCCCAAATTGGGCTGTAGAGTGCTTCATATAATTCGCGTGCCATTTCTACCATACCTACATAACCTGCATAGGGATGGTGACGTTCTTGGTTAATATCCAGGAAGGGAATCCGGGCTTTAAGGGCGGTATATTGGTTACGTCCCCCAGCAATTAACATATCGGCGTTGGTATCTTTTACCAGTTGCAGCAATTCTTTGGCATTGCCCTTTTCTAACATGATGCCTTCTGTGCCAAGTAATTTCCGAATCTTGGATTTGTCTTCTTCCGTACTTTTGCGGGTGCTGGTGGCGACTACTTCGATACCCAAGTCTTTGGCTGCGGAAATAATTGACCAACTCTTAACGCCGCCTGTATATAAGACAACGCGCTTGCCTTGGAGGCGGGCACGATAGGGAGCCAGAGCCAAATCTAGGGCAGCTGTTTCTTCAGCAATCAGTTTTTCTGTGCGCTCTTGTAGATCGGGATCTCCCAATTTAGCGGCAATATTTCGCAGACAACGGTTCATGTCATCGATGCCGTAGAAAGACTCTTCAATGTAAGGAATGCCATACCGTTCCTCCATTTTTCTCGCCATGTTGAGCAATGCGCGCGAGCAGATCATCACATTTAGCTTGGCGCGATGAGCATGGGTTATTTCTTGATAACGAGCATCACCTGTGATTTTTGATAAGACGCGGATGCCCAATTTTTCCAATAGTGGTGTCACTCCCCACATTTCGCCGGCAATGTTGTACTCGCCGATTAAGTTTATATCGTAAGGTGTAGTGTATTCTGGTTCTGCTGTACCAACTACATATTCCAGCAAAGCTTCACCACCAAAGCGGTTACCCAGGTTTTTACTACCAATAAATCCCGGCGCAATTACCGGAATCACTGGAGTTCCCAGTTTTTCTGCCGCAGTTTTGCAGACAGCATCCATATCATCACCAATCAACGCTGTGACGCAGGTAGCGTAGACAAAGATGGCTGCTGGATTATAGCGTTTATGTATTTCAACAATGGCTTTATAGAGTTTTTTCTCGCCACCAAAGATGACATCATTTTCAGTTAAGTCGGTGGTAAAGCCCGTTTTATAGAGCGTGGGGCCGGAAGAGAGACTACCACGGCTCCCCCAGGAATTACCAGCGCAAGCGATCGGCCCGTGGACTAAATGAGCAGCATCAGTAATCGGTACTAATGCAATCATCGCCCCATCAAAAGCACAACCTCCTTGAGCTGCTCCTGGTTGTGCTTGTTGGGTACAAGATTTGTTTTTCTTTTCGCTCTGTTTATGCTGATTATGTTCGCATCCTGGCTCACTAAGCAGCTCGTTGATTTTGCCTTGGGTGTTCATCTCTCTTCTCTTGCTGGATGGCAGGTAGGTGTATACCAATTCAAAATTCAGGCTTCGGCTTGCAAGAGCCTAAAAAATGAAGATATTGCTGAATTTAGTAGAATTGGTGTTAGTTGTTCTCTGAGTGTTGTCCGTTGTCATTCGTCGTTGTACTTTGAATAATTAATAACTAATAACTAATGACCAATGACTAATGACTAAATGGTAATAGGTAATGGGTATTGATTAATGTCTCAGGTCTAACAAATGTATTGCGTCACATCCTCGCCACATTCATCGCTCAGAAAAGATAAAGCCCGCAAACGCAAACTAACTACCTCGTTATACAAAGGATTAAATTTGCAAAGTGCAGGAATATGATAAGTCTTGCCAAATAATTTGATGTCGCGCTCAAAGGGACAACAACAAGGTATTACTCGACAAATTAAATGGGCAAGACGAACATTCTTTACTGTAATACCATCTACCAGACGACGCAAAGGCTGAAGGATATCAAAAGAACCAGAGCGTTTGTAGTTAGGTGGATGGTAATTACGATGATGATGAGGGTGAGAGTGATGGTGAGTGATACTTGCCATAATCAATACCTCAGGTACAAGGAAAAAGTAAAAAGTAAAAGAGATTTCTTGTTACTTTTTACTTTTTAAATATGCCGCGAGTGACTGTGATTTCTAACGAACTAAGTCGTAAGAAATATCTGTCTTAGAAGGAATGTTGGTACGTTGATCGATGTCCTCGAAGATTGTATTAACAACCCAGTTGAGGAGGTTGATTACACCTTGGTAACCGATGGTGCTGTAGCGGTGCAGGTGGTGACGATCCATGATGGGATAGCCAATTCTGACTAAGGGTACCTTGCAATCGCGCCACAGGTACTTACCGTAGGAGTTACCGATTAGCAGATCAACTGGCTCGGTGAACAACAGAGAACTAATGCGCTGGCTATAGAGTAAATAAAACTAAAGCTTCAATGGCTTGGTATATGGGCGTTTGCGGTGACTGATACTGATTTTGGGGCTAAATGCCATAGACTGCTATAAATCCCATTCATGCTTACCCTGCTCTACAATTTGACCATGCTCCATGACATATATGCAATCAGAAAAAATAGTAGAATCTCTGAAGCGAAAAGCATTGGGAATTGAGCAATTATCGCTGAATTTGTGGTTTATAGATAAATTCAGATTCAAGAAATCACGCCGCAGAAAATCGTCAAGTTCATTGAAAATGCGATCGCGCGGAGTATCAATAACACCATCCCAAAAACTGACTTTCAACGAATCAAAAGCAGTGTACCAGTTAAAATCAAGCTAGTGCCCAATATCACAGGTAGAGTTAACTGTTCCTTCAGAAAAAGTACTGAAAACATTAGCACTAAAACTAAACTCAATTTGTCCAAAGGTGCGACTAAAGAAGCTTTTCCGACTTGTAAAGCGCGAAAGTAAAACAACCAAGATAAGCCTGTGGACAACCCAGATAACACGAGAAATAGTAGAGTTTTTGGACTAATCGTCAGTATGGTATCTAGTTGTCCTTTAGCGACAACCCAACCCCAAACCATGATTAAAATTACTATTGTGCGGATGGCGGTTGCGATATTGGGGTTAATTGTTTCGACGCCAATTTTGGCAAATATAGTCGTCAAAGCCGCAAAAAATGCTGATAACAGGGCATAAAATATACTACTTACTTCGTTATCTAACATTTCATGCCCCCAATTGCATAAGTAATTATTGAAAAATGCGATCGCTATTGGCAACAGTATTGCCAATTCACGAGAATTTAACACCTGTAGAAACTTGAAATTATTAATTATGAATGGTGTTGATTTTGCCCTTGCGTCCTATGGGTACACACATTGGTGTCCCCAAAACTGGATCAGAAACAACACGACACTCTAAACCAAAAACCTCTTGTACCATTTCTTCAGTCATTACTTCTTGTGGTTCTCCAGCCGTGAAAATTCTTCCTTGTTTTACTACAACTAGATAATCTGCATAACGACAAGCCTGATTCAAATCATGCAACACCATGACAATTGTCCGTCCCTGATGCTGGTTCAATTCATATAACAAATCTAAAACTTCTATTTGATGTGCTAAATCTAAAAAAGTAGTTGGTTCATCTAATAGTAAAATATCTGTATCTTGGGCGAGTGCCATTGCAATCCAAGCACGTTGTCGTTGTCCACCCGATAAGGTATCTAATGCTCTATCTGCTAACTCTAATAAATCTGTAATTAACAGCGCCTGTTGGACAATTTTTTCATCTTTAGCTGACCACTGTTGCAACCAATTTTGATAAGGATAACGTCCTTGAGCTACTAAATCTCTGACTGTTAATCCTTCTGGAGCTACTGGACTTTGGGGTAAAATTCCTAATTGTTGCGCTACTTCTTTAGTAGACAAATTAAAAATTGAAGTGCTATCAAGATATACAGTACCACCAATAGGTTTGAGTAATCTGACTAAACCTCTTAATAAAGTTGATTTACCGCAACCATTAGCACCCACTAAAGCAGTAATTTGTCCCGTGGGAATTGCCAAAGTTAAGTCTCGGATAATGGGCACGCCATCATAAGCTAAAGATAAACTTTTGGTTGATAATCCTTTCATAGTTGTTATTATGTTGACGGTTGAAAGTTGACTGTTGACTGTTGACTGTTGTACGGGCGGGTTTAACCGACATATTTGTTTTCTGTGTGACAATCTCACAGAACCCGCCCCTACTTCTTGCGATTCCGAATTAATAAATAGAGAAAATAAGGTGCGCCAATCGCAGCAGTTACTACTCCACAGGGAATTTCGATAGGTGCAAAGATAGTTCTGCCAAAAAAGTCTGCCGCGACAACTAGCATTCCTCCTAACAATGCAGAAGTGGGAATTAAACCTTGATGATTTGTACCTACTAACTGTCTGCCTAAATGGGGTGCAATTAATCCCACAAAGCCAATCATTCCCGCTGTGGCGACGGCTGCACCTGCTAAGCCTACACCGACTAGCACGAGTAAACCCCGTTGCCATTCCACACGCGTACCTAACCCTTTGGCGACATCATCCCCCAAATTTAAGGCATTTAAATGTCTAGCTAGTATCAACGCCATTGGCACAAACACAATTAACCAAGGTAAAAAAGAAAAAACTTGTTCCCAGGTGCGTCCATAAACACTACCAGCTAACCACACCAACGCATCGCTGACGCTGTAAATATCGCCAAAGGTAATTAATAAACTGGTGAAGGCGCTGGCGATCGCAGATAAACCCACGCCCATTAAAATGAACAGAACGGGGGAACTCCCATTGTTCCAAGCTAAGGAGTAAATTAAACCAGCCATTAATAAAGCACCTGCAAAGGCTGATAGAGGCAAAGTATAAATAGGTGCTGATGGTAATAGTACAATTACTGTTACTGCCGCTAGACTTGCCCCGGCATTAATCCCAATAATGCCGGGATCGGCTAATGGGTTGCGTGTAATCCCTTGCAAGATAGTGCCAGAAATTGCCAGTGCTATACCCACCATAAAAGCCACAAGGGTACGGGGTAGACGCAAGTTATGAATCACAAAAGCATGATCGGGATTACCTGTATCAATACCCAATACGGTTTTGATAATGTCTAGGGGGGAAATCGGGTATTCTCCCCGGCCTAAATTCATCACCATCGCTACCACAACCGCCACTGCCAAACATAGCAGCATTGGTGGTACACGACGATCAATCCGCAAGGATATTGTCTCGGAACGGATGACAAGCCAATCCAACTTCATTTCTTCACCTTTGATTTAGCCAAGTAGACAAAAAAGGGTGCGCCAACTAATGCTGTCATCACACCTACAGGTAATTCCTGGGGTTTGAGTAATATCCGCGCCGCCACATCTGCAACTAAAAGTAAAGTTGCACCGACAACTGCGGAGTAAGGCAAAATCCAACGGTAATCAGCTTTGATAAAAAATCTCACCATATGGGGAACGACTAAGCCAATAAAGCCGATAGGCCCGGCTAGAGATACGGAACTTCCCGCCAGTAACACCACACTAATAGCAGTCGTAATTTTCACCCAAGCTGTCTGTTGACCTAAACCTTTAGCCACATCTTCACCCAGACTCATGGTTGTAATTTGTCTACCAAGGCTAAAAGCTAGGACTAAGCCAATAATGACGAAAGGTAATGCTGACAATAAGATGTTGATATCGCGGCCAGCTAGGGAACCAGCCAACCAAAAGCGAATTTCTTCTAAGGTGCGTTGACTGACGATGAGAATAGCCGTGGTGAGGGAAGAAATCAAAGCCGTGAGTGCTGCGCCTGCGACTGTCAGATTTAATGGGGTGGCTCCTCCCTTTCCTAAAGAACCCAGCAAGTAGACTAACATCGCTGTTGCTCCTGCACCCACAAAGGCCACAATGGTTAAAACGCCTAAGGAGGAGCCGCCAAAGAGAAAAATTGTGGTAACTACAGCTAATGCTGCGCCTGACTCAATACCCAAAATTCCTGGATCTGCTAAGGGGTTGCGCGTCAAACCTTGCATTAATGCGCCGGAGACTGCTAAGGCTGATCCTACCAGCAGCGCAATGAGCGATCGCGGTAATCTCACCGTCTGAATTACTAAATGTTCGTATGAACCGTCAAAGGTCACAAAGGAGTCCAAAATCTTGTCTAGAGGTATTTCCGCTGCACCCAATGTGACGCTATAGACTAAGCAAATTAGCAGAATCAATATGCCCAGAATCAGACCTATTAATGGCGATATTTTCGGTGTGTTCCAGTTTGGCGGTGATGCTGTGGTTGCTTTTGTCATGCTCTTACTTTGGCTTGAAGAAGATTGTCTAGTTTTGGGACTAGTTTTGCGCTCCCTATCATTTATACTCTCAACAGTCAACTAGTTTTTTAGGAGATAATTGACAATTTTTTTATAAATATATGAGTTGCCTAGTCATCAGAGTTTTAGGGTAGGACACCGTATAAAGCCTTATATAATCTTAATTTATTTAGATATCACTTTAAACTTATTGCTAGCTTTTATCAATAGTTTTCTATAAAAATTTTCTTACTGTTTGAGAGAATTTTTTATTAAGTTTTGAGCTTTTGGGCGTGGGGAAGAGATAACCAATGCTTGATGTCCAAAGCGGTAGTTCTCTCTAATCACCAGGGTATGGAGTTTCCCGACGCTGGTGATGAAGTTTTGACCCCAAGAATTGGGAGTATGGTGAGAACTAATGGGCTGGCGATCAATATAATAAGAAGCTAACGCTTCTATGGTTTGATATATGGACGTTTGGGGTTATGCACGGGTTTCAACGGATGAGCAGGCGGAAGATAAAGGTGCGTTAATCAAACAAATGCGGCGGTTGCGTGATGCTGGCGCAACGCACATATATTATGACGTAGAAAGCCGGACGAGCGATCGCCGCAAGGGACTGTTACAGTTAATTGAAGATATCAATGCAACCGCACCGGGGAAAGTAGCGAAGCTGTTATTTATTCGCATTGACAGGTTAACATCTTCATCAATGACATTTTATCGGTTGATGGATGCGTTAAAAAAGAAAAGTATACAGCCATCTGCGTTAGATGAACCTTTTGATTTATCAAGTATTGGTGGTGAGTTAACCATCGATGTCAGACTAGCAGCATCTAAGTATGAGGTGAAAATGCTGGCGATGCGAGTCAAAAAAGAACGCGATACCCGCAAAGAAAATAAAAAACCACACTGGAATGCCCCATTGGGGTATATTGTGGAGGATGATAAGTACAAACGCGATGAACGTGCTTGTGTTTGTTTGCTTGCTGGTAAGAGAGAATTTACGCGATCGCAATTAATGCGATTTGTCTTTGATACCTTTTTTAAAGTCGGTACAGTATCGCAAACAGCAAAAGTCCTTCACGATACTTTCGGTATTCAAGCCAACGCTGTCCCCAAAGCCACCGATACGAGAATAAATGTCCTCACAGAAAATGAGGAAATCTTACTAGAAAATATCAACAAATCCCGTAGCGGTGCATTAAATCTGCGTTATCCTCACACCGGGTTGAAATGGTCTGTTTCTGGGTTACGCTCTATACTGGTTAACCCTATCTATGCTGGGGGAACGCTGTACAATATTATGGTTCGTCCTAAAGGACACCGCAAACCTTTCGATGAATGGGAAGTCACCTGGGGAACCCACGAAGATGAAGCGATTATTACCCGTGAAGAACACGAACGGATCAAAGCCATGATTCGTGAGAATCGCAATAATCGCTGGGCTACTGAACAAAAATATGTTAACCCATTTGCTAACTTAGTTAAATGCGCACACTGTGGCGCAGCTTATAGCCGCCAATGCAAAAAATTAGTTAAACGCCAAGGGTTTATTCGTCATCACTATCAATGCAGTTTTTACCGCACAAATGCTTGTCAAAATGGACGCATGATTGCTTCCGATGAATTAGAAAAACAAGTAATTAATCATTTAGTTCGTGAAGCAGAAAGGTTAGCAGGATTAGTAGAAGTAAAAGTTGATAATACTGAAGAATCAGCAGAAATTAAAACACTAAGAGCTTCTTTAAATACCTTAGAAGCATTACCATCAAATCCTGCCATTGAAAAAGCTAAAGAAGATATCAGAATGCAAATAGCGACAGCTTTAGCGGTGACAAATAACGCATCCAAGCAATATTTAATCGCTAAAGAACGGATTATTTCTGCCTTTTCTAACGAGAGATATTGGCAACAATTAGAACCAGAAGATAAACAAGCTTTGCTTAAAGGATGTATCAAAAAAATAGTGGTAGATGGCAACCTAGTTACAGGAATTGAATTACTATATTTACACTAAGCAACTTTTTTCGATTTACGCTGCTTAGTAGCTTTTTTCTCTGGCTTTACCTGATGCACCTGAGCATTTTGGCGTTCTAGTTCGCGTTGCTCAAATTCAATTACCGTGCGGGCGACTAATTCAGCGAGTGTTTCATATCGTGTCATTTGTAGCGGCTCCATCATTACCTTAAACATAGCGAAGAAATTCAAAAAATCTGTTAGCTGTAAGCTTTTTTTATGTATTAAATTTTTACAGATTAATTGATGATAAAAAGCGCCATGAATGCAGAGGTATTTTTGCTGATTACAGAGAGCGATCGCTAAAAATTAGACACCAAATTATCATGTTTTAAAACAATCAATTATGGTAAATAATGCCACCAATATTGTCAGTAAAAAAATGTAACAAATGGGTATGGGCATTGGTATGACCTCTAGAATATATGGATGTATCGCAAATATTATTTAAATTGGTATCATTTAAGCTGAACTTCCACTTTCGCCAGTCATCACCGCAGCTGTAATTAAATGTGCTAACCGTAAAGCTTCAGGAACTTTCCCGCAGTCAGTTAAGCGTTCCAATACCTGAGCTATCACCGCAGGTTCTTCTCCGCTAACTTGGAAGAAAAACGGTGCATAATCGTAAATTGTCCCTGCTTGCTGTAAATTATTGTATCGCTTTTGAAAATCTGGTAAATTCCTCATGGCTGCTTCTACCGCAGCTAAATCAGGTTGACGACGCATCACAGTTACACAGGGTAATTGCAAGCGCAGAGATAATTCTCGAAGATTGACAACATTAAACCCACCAAAAGCAATGCCATCTAACAATACTAGATGTAATTGTGGTAAAAATTTTCTGCCGATTAACAAATTGCAGATAACTTCTGTAGCATCAAAACCATCTTGGTGAATTTTACCCCAAACCATACCTTCAAATCGAGTTCCCGCACACACTACCCCAGCTAGAGATACCTGCTCATCAACACCCTTGATAAAAGGTGCATCATCAAAGCCGATAACGCGAATAGTCCGATTGAGTTTGACTAAAGATTCAAGTTTCATGAAGCTCTTATTTGTGGACTGAAGTCTGCACTACAAACCTTTAATTAGTTGCAATAGCATAGCCTAGATATACCTAAATATAAACCTTGACTGTAGAATTTATCACCTGAGATAGATGAAAATATTAGTTAAAATATAGTGTTTTTTCGGACAAAAAATGGTAATCTACAAACTCATTTTGAGTCAAAACTGAGGTAAGTATATGGAAGCTCTTGCACTGCCTATATTTCTGATTTTTATGGCGTTGACTATCCATCTTCCCCAAAGAGGGCCAGCTAAAATCAACAGGACGAGAGGTGGAAGCGTAGTTATTGATGTCACATTCAATCAAAACAAGACATTTCCCATGATTTTGGATACAGGCGCAGATATGACAATCATCACGCAAAAAATGGCTAGTGCTTTAAAAGTGGAACAAATGGGTGCAATCCCATTTAGGGTAGCTAATAACCAAGTAGTTATGTGGCCTGTAGGGATGGTAAAGTCGGTAGAAGTTGGTGGTGCGGTAGTAGATAATGTTAATGTAGCGATCGCACCAGAAAGGTCAGTTGGTCTTTTAGGACAAAGCTTTTTAGCAAAATGTGATTACACCATCGAGGGTGATGTTTTGAAATGCACTCGCAAATGGACGCCAGAGGGTTGATATGTTCGCAATTAAAAAACTGATATTTAGCGAGATTTTGTAACCTACATCTGTTACCTGATTTTAATTAATTAGTATAAGACGTACTCTTCTGTGTCATTTTCATCATTTATATTAGACTTGCACAAAATATAATCTAGGTGCGCAAAAATGGGAGAAAATAAATTATATTTAAACGCAAATTGATAAAGCGTATTAGGTTTGTCCTTATTAATCAGGACTTACGCAAAAATTTCCCAAATCCTTAATTTATGGAACCGCCTTCGCGTAGCGTCTCGCAGAGAAGACGCCAAGACGCCAAGAATTAGTAGAGTGTGCGTAAGTGCTATTAATAAATATAGCGCAATTAAAAAGGCACTGGATAAACTCAACTTTACCCATAGTGCCCTGATAAGCTAATCTGCTTTGAAGTTGCATAATCCTTTGCCTTAGAAAGACGCGGGGACGCAGAAAAGGGGAGACACGGGGATGCAATTTGAATGATTACTAGCTTACTAATTATGATGTAAAATTACTGATAAACAGTGTTGCAGTGATTTTTATGTGATTGATAATTAGCAGATGAAAGCTTTAAGAGAATATTGTTTAAGTCTTGTAGATAAAGACCTGATGCCTACAGCATTTAAGACTGCTGTAGTGGTAGGTTCTCTCCTGTTTTTACTCAATCACGGAGCGGCGACTATCAAAGGTCAAATGAGTAGAGAACGCTGGATTTCTGCGGCGCTGACATACATAGTTCCCTATATGGTGAATATTCACGGTCAGTATGTCAGTCGTGCTAGAAAACGCTGACCAAAGATAGGCATTTTTGACAAGCTTTGCTAAAAAACCTTAAAGTAATCTTTATAGTAAAATTACTTACACATTTTTTGAATGCAGAGTATATTATTTAAACTATTGAACAAAGAATCGATTACATATTGGCTGATTGCAAGACAAAAAATTATGATTCGACAACAACAAGAAACAGAATTATGGATAAACCTAATGCGTCAACGACTAAAATATGTACCTAAGGGACTATACGCTTTAGAAATTGAGTATTTTTTAAATAAAATTGAAGAAAATTTGCATGATGAACGAATAGTTGATGATTGTATTTATAACCTGCAAATGTTACGCATTCAAAGACAACAGGAAAATTCGATAATGAATTAGCTTCACTTACACAAAATTGTGGCGATTAAAGCGTAGCTAGAATTAGGGTATTGATTGGAGGATACTGTCAGTTGTCATTGCGTATTTATTCCTTTGACTTCCTCCTGTTCACACCCCAATTCTATACAATATTTACGAGCTGCGGCGCTGACGCATAAATTTTTCTCGACTCAACAAAGCGATTCCTAATGTGACGATACCAATCCCTACACATTAAATCACATTTAAAGTTTCGCTAATTGTAGCCCATGCAATCAGGGCTGTCATTGCTGGGCTGTTAGCGCCGATAATAGAAGCTGTTGTTGCACCAATTTTGCGAATTCCTAAATTGTTGAGACTGGGTATTGGTAATTTCTTCCCTTCCCTATGACCAAAAACTTCATCCTCCTTGTGGGTAAAGTTTTTCATGTAAAACTAATTATTAGGTAAACTAAGCAAAGTATCACCCAGGGAAAAAGCCCACAATCGAGCTTAAGCTCATCCCACCTCTAAAAGAAGATGGGATTTCTCGTTGACGGTTGACGGTTGACAGTTAACAGTCATCAGTCAACGGTGTCGAGGTATCTTTCATCCCATCTCTAGAAAGGAGTGGGTTTTCCCGACACTTTTTTATAATTAAACTCGGATAGCTCAAGGCATAAAGATGATCAAAGAGATAACACGTCGCAACTTTATCGCAACTGCTACCCTTGCTACAGGCTTTGCGCTAGCAGTACAGCCTGTGACAGCGAAAGTCATCACCACCGATACTCAAGGATTAATCGCAGGTGCGGTGAAAATTCCTGTAGCAGATGGGGAAATTCCTGCTTATAGAGCGCAGCCAGCAACAGGCGAGAATTTCCCGATTGTGCTGGTGATTCAAGAAATCTTTGGCGTACACGAGCATATTCAGGATGTCACCCGCCGCTTTGCCAAATTGGGATATTTAGCGATCGCACCTGAATTATTTGTCCGTCAAGGTGATGTGTCAAAATTAAGTAATGTTGATGAAATTCGGCCCATTGTAGCCAAAGTCCCTGATACTCAGGTACTATCTGACCTTGATGCCACTGTAGCTTGGGCAGCAAAATCTGCCAAGGGCAATGCTGATAGAGTAGGGATTACGGGTTTTTGCTGGGGTGGTCGCATTACTTGGTTATATTCGGCACATAATCCCCAAGTTAAAGCAGGTGTGGCTTGGTATGGCAGACTAGTCGGTAATGCAACAGAACTTCAACCTACGCATCCCGTAGATATTGCTTCTAAGCTAACAGTTCCCGTACTCGGATTATACGGTGGTAAAGATACTGGCATTCCTCTAGACACAGTAGAGCAAATGCGCGAGCGTTTAAAGTCTAGCAGTAGCAAATCGCAAATTATTGTCTATCCCGATGCACCTCACGCTTTTTATGCCGATTATCGCCCTTCCTATCGGGAAAAAGAGGCGAAAGACGGTTGGAAACGCCTGCAAGCTTGGTTTAAACAGCATGGGTTGTAAAAGCTGCTGAATTACAGATAAGCTAATCTGCTTTTAAGTTGCACAATCCATTGTGAGGGCTGTTGACGGTTGACGGTTGATTGTCCTTATTTGTAGTTATGCAATTTAGATGCGTATTAGCTTATTTTTACGGGCACAATATATTGTGTCCCTACCTTTTTTTTACAAAGTCTCAGGATTTAGCGTGATGTCTACGACGGACTATGTCTACGCATTTATGCAATAATTTTTGACGATGAAATAAGCGATCGCGCATTCAGTCAACATACAAAATTTGCGATCGTTGGTTCACAACGTGAGGACGTTCGTTCACAATGTGAGGATGTTGGTTCATAACGTGAGGACGTTCGTTCATAACGTGAGGACGTTGGTTCACAACGTGAGGACGTTGGTTCACAACGTGAGAACGTTGGTTCATAACGTGAGGACGTTCGTTCACAACGTGAGGACGTTGGTTCATAAGACAAACGTTTTGGTGCGTTGCGCTACGCGACAACACACCATACATGTTTGAGTATAATTACAAATTTCAAAATAGAATAAAATTCGGTAATTACTGAGGACTTAATTAAAAATTTTTTGGGAGAAATGCCTGATTTTGGCTAATTTTACTGAACCAAATTTTTATATTCTTGAGAGACCCTAGAAAGAAGAATAAATTTAAGTAAAAGGTATGGATTAATGCCACGGCAAAAAAAAACTTCTTCTGTGCTGAAAAAAACTGAACAGCAGACAATTGGGTTTAAATCGATCGATCCCAATCTTGATTTTGGTGATTCCATCAGTTTGAAGCAATTGACTGAGTTAACTAAGGAATTACGGGAAGAACTCAATCAATATAATTATCTGTTAAACACCCTTGACTTAGCAAAGGCAAAAATCGAAACCATAGAAAAGAGCATTCGCCAAACTTCAGAACGCTTGGTTAGTGGTGTGGTGTTTAAGTATGGTAAAGATAGCAGGGAATATGAAATGCTCGGTAGGGTACGCACAAGCGATCGCGTCCGTAAAGCTATTATCACGCGGTTGAAAACAAAAGCCGAAGCAACAAAAGCAGCTTCTACAAAAACGGTTTAAATTGCATAACTACTAATCAGGGCTGTCAACAGTCAACAGCCCTCATAATCAATTGTGCAACTTAAAAGCAGAAAGCTCACTGCTTCCGCCGTACATAGCTAACCCCATCCAGCCAAATCACACTCTTGGGATCTTGCGGATCTGTAATGAGAATGCGCCGCTCGCTAGATTTATCATCGTAAGTAATGTACAGTGTTAACCCCTGAACGCGATAGGTACCGCGCTGATTGGGTGCGACGCTGTTGATAGCAACTGATTCGTTACTTGCACCTGCACCTTGACCGCGTATCACTCGTCCATTGGGAAAAAAGCGATATTGTTGCCATGCTACCACGGAATCACTACCGCCAATCGCTACGTTTCCCGTACCGGAGAGTGAGCGAAATAAGCCGTTAAGTTTGAAATTATCTGGTAATTTAGGATATGTCTTAGAAAAAGGTAAGGCTTTCCAATCGCCTTTGTTTGCTAGCTCTATTTTGCCACCTTGACGCCGCCAACGAGTCCATTCATCTGGGTTAGCGCGTTTGTGGGCGGCAATTCCACCTTTAAAAGATAACCCTTCCACATTAGTTAAAGCCTCACCGTTACGAAACAGCACTACAGGATAAATATCAGTAGTTAAAAAGCCACCAATGCCCATTTTTGTCCGGGAATTGAAACCAAAGCTGTCAATTTGCTTGACAATTTCATTATCTCCGGAGGAAGTAACAGCTTCAGGTTTTTTAGCAGCCTGTTGCGGAGCTTTTTTTGGTGTTTTTGGCGGTTGACTTCCTGATGAAATGATTTGTGGTGATACCTTAGCAAATTGAGCATCGGGTAATTGTGACAACGATACCGCCACAGTACAAACATCTACATTGGCGCGTTGACTGGTAACTGGTTTAATAATTGCTTCTAAAGCTGTGTCTAGTTGTCGTTTTTGAGTAGGGTATTTATCGAATTCCGGTAAACGCGAGCGGATTTGGGCGACACCGTTGGCTTTTTCCCAAGCTTGAACTTTAGCCGCATCCCCAGCAGTAAAGCCGCTACCTTGCTGACATTGGGTAGCAAAGTAATCGAATGCTTTCACCACTAGCGCCGCCTTCATGAATGCTTCACTTGTGATGTCAGGATTTTGCCCATAGGCACTCCCAACCCCAGTTAGTGAAACTAGCATAGTCATGGCGATCGCATTTACTCGCATACAAACCCCCATATCATGACGTTAACGGTGGAATTAAACGACAGTAGATATGTATAGCACCCACTCATGCAGATTATCTCTTCATCTCAGTTGTCACAGATGCGATTAATCGCATCTGTACAGTTGTCAGTTGCTCTAGAATACAACAAATGAGTAAAGTCAGAGAAATATCTTGTTTTAGCAGAGGTACGGAAATAAATGATGAATCCACCTGCAAGCGCACAAGAAAAAACTCAGCTTGAGCAAATATCAAAACCACTGGTGCAAAAAGTTGCAATTATTGGTGCTGGGCTTGGGGGATTAGCTGTAGCTGTAGCACTCCACAAATTAGGCTACAACGTCCAAGTATACGAAAAAGCACAAGATTTTCGTCCTGTAGGTGGTGGATTGGGTTTACTTCCCAATGGCTTGAACTTTCTCCAAGCGATCGCTCCTGAACTCGTCACATTAATTAAAAATTCAGGCTGTGAAGTAATTACAAGCGTTTTGAAAAACGACCAAGGAGAAACAATTCGCAGTAATCCAGCCAGCAGGTATCAAGATAAATACGGTCAGCCATTAGTAACTGTATGGTGGTGGCGTTTACAACAAGTGCTTGCTTCTCAATTACCTGCTGATATCATTCATCTTAATCATCGTTGTCTTGGTTTTCAACAAAATGAAAGTGGCGTGGAAATATATTTTGATAATGGTTCTGTGGTAAGTGCAGACTTATTGATTGGCGCTGATGGCATTAATTCTGTCATTCGCGAAGTTTTAATTCAAGATGGCAAACCACGCTATTTAGAAAGCATGTCTTGGCGTGCTGTGATTAAATGCAATCAACAGGTACTAAATCCCGGCGAACTCGGTTTTGTTAAAGGGAATCGAGATTTTATGTACCTGCTAAATGTTGGTGACGGTTATATTGCTTGGTTGTATCGTCGCTTATCATTAGATAATAGTCTTTCGGAAAATCCAGCTGCTGTGAAATCGCGGATTCTCTCTCACATAACCGATTGGGGCGAATCATTACGCGCATTAGTCGAAGCAACGCCAGCCGAACGAATTTTAGAAGGGCCGATTTGCGATCGCTTACCAGTTAATTCCTGGAGTCAAGGAAGAGTCACCTTGTTAGGTGATGCAGCTCATCCAATGGCTCCGGCTTTAGGACAAGGCGCAAATAGCACTTTTGAAGATGCTTATGAACTAGCATATTCTTTATCTCAAGCATCGAGTTTGCCAGCAGCCTTAACTAACTACGAACAGCGCCGTATTCCCCGCACCCAAAGCATTCAAACTCGTAGCGCCTTAGGTGAGATGCGCTATTACGAAACAGAAAGCGAAGCAGCAGCCAGACAAATGCAAGAGCAATCAGCTATCAGTAGAGAAGAATTTCAAGAGTCTTTATTGAGCTACAAACCACCCCAGGCGATCGCACATCACGCAATTTTGTAGTCAGGACTTCAGTCCTGATTTGCGGACTAAAGCGACATATCAATATATTCTAGAGGGCAAGGTATTGCCTTGCTCCTACAATCTGTCGCATTCTTTTTTCAAATTGCTATTAGCTCCCCGACAATTTCATCTTTAATTATCGGCAAATTCACTGATTACTCAATACTCAACTGTACTACCTCATCTAGTAAAAGTAGCAATGCCAATAAATTTAAGACTTGCTACTATTTTGCCTTCTAGATTAATACCAGGTGCAGAGCGTGACAGAATCCAACCGCATTATTAAAGATAACTTTAGCTATCCTCGCAGCCGTTATTATGGTCAAGTAAAACCAGAGAATTTAGTATTTAATGCCAATCTACAAGAGTTTTCGCAAAAAGTTAGTTATGTTTGCTGCCTAGAAACAAACGGTAAACTTTCGTCAGAAGAAGCTTACCAGGAAATTGAAAAGATGTGGGAGCAGTTAAAAAAATCCAAACAGGAATTAGGAATTACTAATAGCTGATATTTTTCATAATTTACCAATCCTGCAATGTTGGGCGAATGAGAATCTCATTCACGTTGACACGGGGTGGTTGTGTCACAACATAAGCGATCGCGGCAGCAATATCTTCACTTTCTAAAGGCGTCAGCGAACGACGGCGTTCTTCTATGTTTTGTTTGGCTACAGGATCGGAAATGCGATCGGCGGTATTTCCCCCATCAATTGCACCCACAGCCGCAATCCCTGCATTATTGACGAGGATATCTATCCGCCCAAATTCTGTTTTTGTCTTGTGGACTAAATTCTGTACTTGAGCCTCATCTGTGACATCAGTAACAATAGGTAACTCCAAAAAATAAATTATTCCAATTTCTGAACTGAACACAATTGTTTTTCTCCCCTGCTCCCTGCTCCCTTGCCTAATTAGCCTGATAGCAAACGCATTAGAGAACGTAAGTGCCACAAGTCTTTACCAGCCCAGATTTTACCTTCCTTACCGAAGGGGCTAGAATCTAGCAATGCTTGCAGTTCTTTTTCAAATACATCATTGGAGTTGTGAACCACAATGTGAACAGGTTCAGCACCCATTTCCAGCATGAAGCCAACAACGCTGTAAACCAAATCGGGATCGCCGTAGATAGCGAAGCGCTTACCGTGAAGCCAAGCATGAGAGTCAGTCATGGCGTCAACTGCACGACCGCGTTCGATTTCTAGCTCTTCAGGAATGGGTTTACCAGTCAGTTCGCTGAGTTTGACTAGGAACTCATCAGTAGCTTTAATGCCCCAAGGACGAGAAACTACTACATCTTGCTTCCATTCTTTAGCGATGTACTCACGGGTCTTAGGAGTAGAGTGAGCTTGCAGAACAACTGTAGCTTTAGCATTAATTGCATCTGCTGCATCTTCTAACTTAGTACCACCTGGGTACATATCGAATTCACCTGTGTTAGGTGCATCCAAATAATCGCTGTTGTCAGAAAGAATTGTGTAGTCGATACCGAACAGAGAAGCAATACGTTTTACTTCCCGGAGGTTACCAACGTAGGTGTCAAAACCAGAGATGAAGTTGATTTTGCCATTGCTGGTGGATTTCTTCTTACCTGCGGTTAAGGTAGAAAGAATTCCCTTCATCATGTTGTCGTAACCAGTGATGTGGGAACCAACAAAGCTAGGAGTGTGAGCGTAAGGAACTGGGAAATCTTGAGGAACTGAACCAGCGTTCTTAGCGTTGGTAATAAACGCTTGTAAGTCGTCCCCGATAACCTCAGCCATACAGGTGGTGCAAACTGCAATCATCTTGGGCTTGTAAAGCTGGTAAGAGTTTGCCAAGCCATCAATCATGTTTTGCAGACCACCGAACACCGCTGCGTCTTCAGTCATAGAAGAAGACACACCAGAGAATGGTTCTTTGTAGTGACGGGTTAAGTGGGTACGGAAGTAAGCCACGCAACCTTGAGAACCTTGAACGAAAGGTAAAGTACCTTCAAAACCAACCGCAGCGAACATAGCGCCTAAAGGTTGGCAACCTTTAGCAGGGTTAACTGTTAAAGCTTCACGAGCGAAGTTCTTTTCACGATAATCCCAGCTTTTTGTCCATTCCGCAACTCTTTCTACTTCTGCGGGATCGTGACCGTTTTCAAACTCTTTCTTGTTTTGGAAAAGTTGTTTGTACTCGGGTTGGTGGAATAGCTCTACGTGGTCTTGAATTTTATCTGGATTCTGAGGCATTTCTGGATCTCCAAGCTGACTGAATTCGTGACTGACTGGTCAAAGATGAGGATTTCTAGCGGGGTGAGTCACGAGAGTTGCAGGTGGGGAGCGGGAATTTTATTCAAAATTCAAAATGCAAAACCAAAATTTCCATTTTAATTTTTAGTTTTGAATCCTGGATTCCTAACTCCCCCCTGGGGTTTTAAGCCCCAGGCCCCTGTTAATCTCTCGATTCCATTACTCTAAACGGCAGCTTTAGCCTTAGCTCCAGCTTTCTTGCTCCAAGGAGCGCCAATTAAACCCCAGGTTGGGCTGTTGAGTGCCAAATCCATATCACGAGCGAAGATAGCAAATCCGTCATAACCGTGATAAGGGCCGGAGTAATCCTTTTTATGGTTCAATAACTTTCAGCAGCCTAATGTTCGCCGCAATCAATGTCAGTTTCAAACATTGTTCACCAAGAACACATTTATTTTTAGGCTAAATCTAGGCTAAAGATACCGCAATGCATAACCAGGGTCAAACAATTTTAGATTTTGGATTTTAGATTTTAGATTGAATGCACCCACTCTTAGGTTGCAGCTTGAGGATTTGAGATTGACGATTTTAGATTTGTTTCGCCCACAGGCGCTTGAAACAAGGAATAATCCAAAATCCAAAATTTAAAATCTAAAATTCAGAGGGTCAAGACCAATATCAACAAGCTTTTGCTGACTTAGAGCCTGTTTCGTCTACCGATGGCAGTTTTTTCGGCTCAAGTCTGCAAGCACAGCAGCAAAGAGAACACATGAGAACAAAAGTCCTGCAAGAGTTAGAGAAAGTAAATCTGCGTTTGAAGTCTGCAAAGACAAAGGTAACAATTCGCGAATCTAATGGAAGTCTGCAATTACGGGCGACGTTACCAATTAAACCGGGGGATACAGATAAAAATGGGACTGGGAGAAAACAATATAATATCAGTTTAAATATTCCCGCTAACTTAGATGGATTAAAAACGGCGGAAGAAGAAGCTTATGAATTAGGTAAGTTAATTGCTCGCAAAACCTTTGAATGGAATGATAAATATTTAGGTACTGAGGCGATTAAAAAAGATTTTCAAACAGTAGGAGAATTACTCACCAAGTTTGAAGATGAGTATTTTAAAACTCATAAACGCACTACCAAAAGCGAACATACATTTTTTTATTACTTTTCGCGAACACAGAGATTTACTAATTCTCAAGATATCGCCACGGCAGAAAATTTGCTAAATGCCATTGAAAAAATTGAGAAAGAATGGTCTAAATATAATGCAGCTAGAGCTATAGCGGCATTTTGCCAAACATTCAAAATCGAAATTGATTTATCTAAATATTCTAAAATGCCCGATCGCAATTCCCGCAACATCCCCACCGACGGGGAAATAGCCACAGGAATTGCCAAGTTTGAAGAATATCTGCATACTAGAGGTAATCAAGTAAATCAAGATGTAAAACATAGCTGGCAGCTTTGGCGCTGGACTTATGGTATGTTAGCAGTTTTTGGTTTACGTCCGCGAGAATTATTTATTAATCCTGATATTGATTGGTGGTTGAGTCAAGAGAATGTAGATTTAACCTGGAAAGTCCATAAAGATTGTAAGACTGGGGAAAGACAAGCCTTACCTTTACATAAACAATGGATTGCAGAATTTGATTTAAGAAATCCCAAATATTTAGAAATGCTGGCGACAGCGATTAGTAAAAAAGATAAAAATAATCATGCAGAAATAACAGCTTTAACGCAAAGAGTTAGTTGGTGGTTTCGGAAAATTGGTTTAGATTTTAAGCCCTATGATTTACGTCATGCTTGGGCAATTAGAGCGCATATTTTGGGGATACCAATTAAAGCTGCGGCAGATAATTTAGGGCATAGTGTACAAGTGCATACGCAAACTTATCAGCGTTGGTTTTCGCTAGATATGCGTAAGTTGGCGATTAATCAAGCTTTGAGTAAACGAGATGAAGTTGAGTTGATTAGAGAAGAGAATGCCAAGTTAAAGATGGAGAATGAGAAATTGAAGTTGGAAATTGAGAAGTTGAAGATGGAATTGGTTTATAAGCGGAGTTAAATGTGTTGATAAAATTGAGGCGGTTCTTTGCGCTGCGCGACAACACACCCTACGCACTAATTTACAACTTGTAAATCAAGTTTTCTAATTCGTGAATCAAGTATACGAGTTGTAAATCAAGTTTTCTAATTCGTGAATCAAGTATACAAGTTCTAAATTAAGTTTTCTAATTTATAAATCAAGTATACAAGTTCTAAATCAAGTATACAGTTTGTGCATTAACTCCACAATTCGTATACTAATGCTAGCATTTGCAAATGCAATTGAAACCGTATAAATCAGGCGATATAGAATAATTTTACCAAATTTAACTCGATTATCCTATTTACTGACCCTAATATTCTAAAATTTCTGTAACTTTACTCAGGCTGATATATGTGCTGACTACTTATACTTAAGCTATATAGCGAACTCAGTATAAACCACTATCAGGGTTCTCTATGGGAAATTAATCAGCAGAGGAAAAAATTATGAGGAGTCAGAAGCGAAATTCAAGCGCATTAACTAAAGCTGAACGTCGGATTGAAGGGTTACAGATGATTAACCCTAATTTAGATTTTGGTAATGGGTTTTCCATCACTGATTATCATCAAATGGTTCAGGATGTACGGGACAAGCTAGCCAGCTATAATCAATCGCGGAAGATGGTAAATCAAACGCAGAATGCTTTATTACAAGCAGAACGGGCTTTAAATACTTATACTGAGCGGATGCTGTTGAAGGTGGCTTCTCAGTATGGCAAAGATAGCGATGAATATAGTATGGCTGGGGGAACGCGCAAATCAGAGCGACGCAAACCACGCTCTACGGCTAAACAAAAGGTGATGTCTGCGGAGTTGGTGATTGAATAGATACTGATTTCTCTGATAATCAGGAGTGCGATCGCTCTTTTGTAAAAATGCGATCGCACTTCACTCGCTGACAATGCTTCGATATCATAGGAATATCAGGTTCTGGTTAGCAGATCGGATTATGGAAAGCATTAAGGTTAGGACATATATTGGTAATGACGGAATTCTACAAGTTCAGCTGCCGCCAGAAATTGTTAACCAAGAGTTAGATGTGGTGATTGTCTTTCAACCTGTGATTCAAGAAGCCTCACAGTATGCAAGCAAAACACCCCAAGAATTAGGATACTCGCACAGGTTTGTTGCTGAAGTAGTAGGTAGTTGGGAAGGTGAACCACTTGAACGTCCAGAGCAGCTTGCTTTTGAGGAAAGGGAGGAAATTCAATGGCCTACCTCCTAGATACTAATGCATGTATCCAAATTCTCAATTCAGCAAATTCACCTGTTACCCAAAAACTTCTTTCAATTCCGGCTCAAGATATTTACCTGTGTACTGTTGTTTATAGTGAACTGTATTATGGCGCTTACAAAAGTGCAAATGTTAATAGAAATATCACTCATCTAGAAAATTTCTTTGCAGAATTTGCTGTTTTACCATTGGATCTTCAAGCTGCAAAAATAGCTGGAGATATTCGCGCTCGTTTAAATACTTTGGGTACTCCAATTGGGGGAAATGATTTACTAATTGCGGCGATCGCTTTAGCAAATGACCTAATTCTTGTCACCCACAATACCCGTGAATTTAGTCGGATCGATGGTTTAAAGTATGAAGACTGGGAGTAAGTTAGGTTAGATAGCAATCTAGATTATGCTTGTGGACTGTTGAGGCGATCGCTCATCTCTATAAAAAACAGTCACAATATATACGTTCCCTAACTGTTCTCATCGCAGCAGAGGTAATCAGGTGCAAATCGAACAAACCGAAGTGATAATTCCTACCCCCGACGGAGAAATGTCGGCTTGGTTATATACCCATGCTGAAGGTAAACGCCAGCCAGCCGTTATCTTATTAATGGAAGCATTTGGTTTAACATCGCACATTCGCGACATAGCAGCACGAATCGCCAAAGAAGGTTACGTAGTTCTCGCGCCAGATTTGTACTATCGGGAGTTACCTAACAACAAATTTGGTTACGATCAAGTTGAGTCAGCAATGGCGATGATGTATCGCCTTGATTTTGGCAAACCTATGAAAGAAGATATGCAGGCGGCGTTAGCTTATGTAAAATCACGCGCTGATGTGTATCCTGATAAAATTGGTATGACTGGCTTTTGCTTAGGTGGGGGTTTGAGTTTTTTCACCGCTTGCTATTTATCATCAGAGATTGTGGCGGCGGCTCCTTTCTACGGTATGGTTCTCGATGAGTGGTTGGTAGAGGCAAAAAATATTACAGTACCAATTTACTTATTTTTTGGCGGTGTCGATCCATTTATTCCCAGCGATCGCATCCAGCAAGTTGAGTCTCGGTTACAAGAACTCGGTAAAGAATACAATATTAAAGTGTATCCTGACGCCGATCATGGCTTTTTCTGTAATGAGCGTTATTCTTACAATCCTGTAGCGGCTGAAGATGCTTGGCGAGAGTTGACAGGGTTTTTCCATAAACATCTTCAGGAGCAATAAAACACTACAGATTATCGTTGATTGTAAGGGCATGGCAGTGCCATGCCTCTAGTGGGTATAAAATACGCTATATGTTTGCGATCGCATCTACAAACAGACTTGAATTTGCTAACTATTAATTAAGCTTGTTCCCAAAGCGCGCGGATTTCATCGGGAAGCCAGCCAGCAATTTCCTGAATCCGTTCTGGGGAAAGTTCTTCTTTGGTTGCAGAAAATACCGCTTGAATCGCCTGATCTCTGTCTACTGTTCCGGGTATGCCGCTTTCATTGGCAACTCTAGTAAGAAAGAGATTAGAATCAATGCCAATAGGAGCCGGGCCGCGCAAAGGTTTACGAATGCGACTTAAAAATCTCACAATGGGGTTAGTATCTTTCCAGAGTTCAGCGACTTCCATTTGCAGCGCTTTTTCATCTGTATCTAAAGCTTCATGGTGCAATTCTGACTCAACGCGATCGCTCGCTTCTGTTGTCATTAAGTCCCGCATCACGCGAAAGACGACTTCGCTAAAGTCTCTAGCATCATAAAGATCCGCAAATCCGCTTCTCACCATCACTTTTTCTAGGAAAGAGCGATTTCCATCCGCGATCGCAGTCCGAGAATCTTCAATCTCGGTGGGGTCAACTTCAGGAATGTTTTTTCTAAATGTTTGATCGGGCATAGTTCTTTCTTTATTAATCTTGAGTTTTTATGCTTACCTATGTAAGGTCGCACAAATCAAAAACACTTGGTCTCATCCAGAAGTTCGAGATGTTATCTATCCAAAAGTAAGAACTTTAGCCACTAAATTTTTTGAATCTAGCACAAATGCTGACAAACTGCTTATATAACGCTTAAGTTAAATTAAATACCGCAAATCTGATTTAATTGTTAAATATCACGATTATGCACAAAATCTTGGTAAAAAAGTAATCACAACGTTTTACTGAATAGCTCAAAAGTCTTTAAACATTCCATAAACTACTAGAAGTGGAGAAAATCCATGAATGCTACACAAGTAAACTTGGAAATTCGCGATCGTTTGGAAATAGCTGATGCAATATATCGCTTTGGTGCAGGAATAGACTTCGCTGACGAAGAATTATTCACCTCTGCATTTGCACCAGATGCTGTTGTTGATGTCACTTCTAGCAATAAACTTTGGGGGCTAGATTTTCCAGTTTTTCATGGGCGTGATGCAATTGTAGACATTTTTAAAAGTACAGTTTTTCTCCTGGTTACAACCCACGCCATCACAAATCCACGCATCAAAATAAATGGCGATACAGCAAAACTTTATGTAGTTGCAGAAGCTCAACATCTACCGCCAAACGATCGTAGTAGACATTGTCTAATGAAGAGTCAATACGATGTCACCCTTGTACGCGATGGCGATCGCTGGGTAATTAACCATTTAATCATTAATGGCGTTTGGTTTACAGGTGAAACAAGCGTTTTACTGGGTAAATAACAGCATATTGCAATAATTTATGGCACAATTAAAAAACTTAGTTTTTCGCCAAGCTACAACTCAAGATAGCAAAGTAATTTGTGAAATTCATAACTCTAATGCGCGAGGTGAAACAGCCGCAAATCAGCATGGATTTCTCTTAGAAAAAACCACTGAAGAGGAGGTAGTGCAAAATTTAAATGAGAACATTCAATATTTTGTGGCTGTTAATTCAAGTAATGAGATTCTCGGATTTGTGACTGTAGCAAAACCAAAAATTAGTAATATTTTTTTGAACCAGGTTATTTGGCAAGATGATACTTATAAACCCAAAATTCTCAGCGAGCATCATCTTTACATTCAAAAAGTGGCAACTAAGGTAGATTATATGGGTAAAGGTATTGCGCAGTTTATGTATAAATCGCTGTATGAAAAATTTCCCAATTCAGTAATTACAGCATTTATCGTGAGCAAACCCATATTCAACGAGCGTTCCTTCAGGTTTCATCAACAACAAGGATTTCAGCAGATAGGAACTATTCAAAAAGAGCTATTTTTAGACTTGAGAAATTATGAAAGTGTTTTGATGGTAAAAGAAACTTAACAAAACAGCAATTAGCTCAACACTTACCTGTCACTCATTGAAAATCTCTCCTATTAGCTGTCAACCGTCAACCAATCTCAAACCTCATGAGTGACTGTGTAATTTCAAAGCGGAATAGCTGAGGATTTGATACCATAAACCAAATGAGCGATCGCAGTCTTGAGCAGATACGCAAACTTACTATGACAAAGCGCAAGAAAAGCAATCTCCAGTGGATTAAAGAAACCCTTGAACTCAAACCCGATCATCGTTGGGAATCGCCATCAGGCTACAAAATCTTTGTAGCCAATCGCGGCGCTGTTCGCTTCAATGTACCCCAAAATTGGGTTTTTGAGCCACAAGAAAAATCATTCAAGTTCATGGATAAAAAACCGCCTAATGATGATTGCTGTCTAGAAGTATCTTTTAATCCACTTCCGCCTAATGATTGGAGTATGTTTCCCCTCAAAGCCACCTTAAGAAAAGTTATGGAAGATGACAGCCGCAACGTCATTGAAAGGGGAGAAATTATTACCGTCAAGCGCCAAACAGCCAAAATTGTTTGGACAGAAATTAAATTTATTGACACCCAAGCCGAACCAAGAGAAGCATTTTCCCGGACTTGTATTGGTTTAGGTTCAAATGTTCAATGTTTAATTACATTTGATTATTGGGCAGATCAAGCAGAAGAATTAACACCAATTTGGGATGAAGTAATTCGCAGTTTGACATTAGGATTATATATCCGCGATCCTCGGACTGGTTTAGCTTATCCAGATTAAACACCAAAATAAAAATATCACTACTTTAATCTCTGTAAATGAGCTTTCCCCCAATTGCAGAGTACATTTAATGCTGGCATCAAACTACGACCATAATCTGTAAACGAGTATTCAACTTTAGGGGGAATATCTGAATAGACTGTTCGCGTCACAATGCCATCTTTTTCGAGTTCTCGCAGCTGTTGGCTCAATACTTTCTCACTAATATCGGGAATCAATCGTTTTAATTGACTAAAACGCCTACTTTCATCTTTCAAATGCCACAAAATTAAAATTTTCCACTTACCACCCAAAACCTTTAGTGTTGTTTGCACAAAGACTGTACCTTCAGTCTGTATTTCTGCCATTGATACTCTTCCCCAATCGGACTTACAAAAAAGTAAGTACTTCCACAAAAATTCATCTTAGTATACCTTGGTAATCGTTTAATCCATAGGTGAGGCAACGAGAAATGCAGATAAAAAACGCTGTTGCTTTAGTAACCGGGGCAAATGGAGGAATTGGTCAGTATTATGTAGAAGCACTCCTGACAGCTGGAGCATCTCGGATTTATGCAGGTGCAAGAAATCCCAAATCCCTAGATGCGATCGCCGCCACAGATCCGCAACGCATTATTCCCATTTCACTTGATATTATCGATGAAAAATCCGTAATTGCTGCTGCTGCTAAGTGTAGTGATGTGAATTTGCTGATTAATAATGCAGGTATTGGGTTACTCAAAGGATTTATCTCCGCAACAGATCTTACAAGTGCTAGATCGGAAATGGAAGTTAATTATTTTGGTACCCTAAACATGTGCCGTGCATTTGCCCCAGTTTTGCAAGCTAATGGCGGCGGAGCGATTGTTAATATGCTCAGCATCTTAGCAAAGGTTAATTTGCCAATGAATGCTTCTTACTGTGCTTCTAAAGCAGCCGCTTTACTAATGACTCAAGGGATTAGAGCAGAACTCGCAGCCCAAGGTACATTAGTCATAGGAGTAATGCCAGGAACCGTAGATACAGAAGCCAGTAAACATTTTCCCCCGCCCAAAGTCGCACCCGAAATCGTTGCTCAAACAGCGTTACAAGCTGTGATTGATGAAATTGAGGATGTTTACCCAGGCGAGCAAGCTATGCAAATGGCAGCCCAGTTACTCCAAGACCCCAAAGCACTAGAAAAAGCAATGGCAGCAATGTTGCCCAATTAATTTAGTTGAGATTTGAGTACAGATTATCGTTAATTGTAGGGGCACTGGCATTGCCATGCCCCGAAGCGCGTACCTAATTTACCTGCAATATGCGGCATATAGGATTATTTTTATCTGGAAAATATAAAATGTCTAATTAAACCTAATATTAACAAATGCCCTGGGTAGAATGCATAAAACCATCTAGCCCGCCGCCCTTGTTTACCATTGAATTGAAAGACAATGATACCTGCGAAAATTGCCAAGTTTTGCCCAAGAGAATTCATAGAACCGACGACTGCAACAAGATGAAGAATACACCAGTAAAGCGCCCAAATTGCGGGCTTGAGTTTATCAGTGAGAGACATTAAGAAAATGACGCCAATTCCATAGGCTCCATATTCACAGCGGAAAATTTCCGCGATCAATGCACATAATCCCACCATAGGAATTTGCTGCGATAATCGCGGATAACGCCTGATTAGACGCAACATTATCAATCCAATCAGCAGCGTAAACAGAATATTGAGGAATGACTTCCTAAAAACAATAGTATAGATTGGCTGAGAAATGATGGCTGCAATTAACAACCTACTACCATAGCGGTAGATATCTCGGGTGTGTTTTTCGCCTTCAGCCACAAGCCATGCAAACAGAGGAAAACTCAAGCGCCCAATATAATTCAAAATTACTAAATTTGGCATTAGTATATGGTAGACATGATCTATGACCATGAAAACTGCTGCCAAAACTTTAATGTGGAAAGCTGTAAGTTTAATCACAAAGTATAGTCAACAAATCGCTTACTGGGTCTTAATTTAGGGAAAATTGTATCGAACATAATTTGGCAATCCATCCCTATTAAGACGGAAGCATTACTCAAAAAAATCAAGGGTTTTGACAAAAAGTGTAGATTGTCAAACCAAGGCGCAAGCTAGAGAATTACGCAGTTAAAATTCATGCACAAATATCATTCTATATCCGTATAATTCTCTATTGAATTCACTCGTAAATATAACTTCTTGCCATTGTACATAGGAGCCATATTCCTCATGTAAAGTGGAATTATAGGGATAAAACAATAGGGAATTTTATGCTAAATCAATTACCAAATAGTATTACCAGCCCTGCATGGTGGCAACTCATCAATTGGATTGGCGATCCCATCGGATTTCAGCGCCAGAATAGCCAAAAGTATGGAGATATTTTTTCCATGCGTCTGAGTGGAATTGGATCTTATGTAATTATTGGTAATCCCCAAGCCATTCAAGAAGTTTTTAACCAAGATGCTAAATTTGATATCGGTCGGGGAAACGCACTAGCAAAGCCTCTTGTTGGAGAAAACTCTTTAATGTTAATGGATGGCGATCGCCATCGCAGAGAACGAAAATTATTAATGCCCCCGTTTCATGGCGAAAGACTTCAAACCTACGCCCATCAAATCTGTTCAATTACAGATGCAATTGCTAGCCAATGGCAAATTGGTCAACCGTTTATAGCTCGGTCTGCTATGCAGAAAATTAGCCTAGAAGTAATTTTAAAAATCGTTTTTGGTTTAAGTGAAGACGAACGCTATCAACAACTTAAACCTTTACTCACAGCCTGGCTAAATATGACCGATTCTCCCCTACGTTCTAGCATGTTATTTTTGCGGTTCTTACAAAAAGATTGGGGAAGTTGGACACCTTGGGGACGGATGAAACAAAGACAGCGCCAAGTTCACGATTTGCTACAAGCAGAAATTACAGAAAAAAGGACAAAGCAAGATGAGCAGATGGGAGGCGATGTTTTAAGTCTCATGATGGCAGCGCGAGATGAAAATGGTCAAGCAATGAGTGATGCAGAATTAAAAGATGAATTGCTAACCATTTTATTTGCTGGTCATGAAACTACAGCAACCACATTAGCTTGGGCTTTTTATCAAATTCATCAACATCCAGATATTCTAGAAAAATTACAGCACGAATTAGACAGTTTGGGAGACAATCCCAACCCAATGGAAATTGCACATTTACCCTACTTAACAGCAGTATGTCAAGAAACACTGCGGATGTATCCAGTCATTCCTATACTATTTCCACGGATTGCTAAATCAGCAGTCAAGATTGGCGGACATGAGTATGATGCAGAAACTACTTTTATGGCGAGTATATACCTCGTGCATTACCGAGAAGATTTATATCCCAATGCTGAACAGTTTAAACCAGAACGGTTTTTGCATCGCCAATATTCTGCTTGGGAATACTTACCCTTTGGTGGTGGAAGTCGGCGGTGTTTAGGACATGCTTTAGCTATGTTGGAAATGAAATTAGTCCTAGCAACGATTTTATCTAAATATCAACTCGCTTTAGCCGAGGATAAACCCGTGAAAGTGCAACGTCGGGGATTTACCCTTGCACCTACAGGCGGTGTGCGGATGGTGATGACAGGAAAACGTTACAGCGCTTAGGTGAGAAGGGGGTTATCGGTAGAGCGATGCCTGCGGCGGTAAACTACGCAACTTGATTGATATCCAACTAACCGCAAATTATACTCGTACTAATTCACATCATCTTTGCGACACAGACCCTATAAGGGGCGTACAGTTGTATACCCCTTATCTTTGTGAATGCAACTTATCCAAAAACCAACAAAAAGATTAATACAATTACATAGGTATTTCAATCTGAAATTTTGCACCAGTTCCTGGCGCAGAAATACAGTTTAATTTACCACCATGCTGCTCAACTATAATTTGATAGCTAATAGAAAGTCCCAAACCAGTACCAGAACCCACAGGTTTTGTAGTGAAAAATGGATCGAAAATATGAAACAAAGTTGCTTCATCCATACCCATACCATTATCAATAATCGAAATTCTCACAGCATTGTTTTCAGCAACCAACTCTGTTTTAATGTGAATCATTGGCTGAGGGATGGAGTGAGAATCAGAACGTAAAGCATCAATGGCATTATTCAAAATATTCATCAATACTTGATTGAGTTGACTAGCATAGCAGTTAACTGGAGGCAGTGGTTGATATTCTTTAATCACCTGAATTGGCGGAAATATCTGATTAGCATTTAATCGATGTTGCAGAATTAGTAAGGTACTTTCTATACCTTCATGTATGTCTATAGCTTTCTTGCTAGATTCATCCAACCGAGAAAAATTGCGTAAACTTAGGACAATATTACGAATGCGATCGCTCCCTGCTTGCATCGAATTCAGCATTTTAGAAACATCTTTTTTTAAATAATCTATTTCCGCTTCTTCAATTTTTGCCTGTAGCGCCCTAGAAGTATGGGGATATTCTGATTGATATCCCTCAATTAGTTCTAACAGAATATTGATAGAGTCTTTAGTATGGGCAATATTGCTATAAATAAAACCAATAGGATTATTAATTTCATGAGCAATACCTGCAACCAGATGTCCCAAACTAGACATTCTTTCTGCTTGAATTAATTGGGCTTGGGTTTTTTTCAATTCTTTGAGCGTTTGTTGCAAGTAAATATTTTGTTGTTTAAGTGCATTTTCTGCCAACTGTCGCTCAATTTCTGCTGCGGAACGCGCTGCAAAAATTTTTAAAATCGATTCCTGTTCTTCATAACTGCGTTCCAATGGTTTAGTATGCAAACCTGCAATATGTCCAAGAGGCTTGCCTTCAGGATTTAAAATGGGAACGCCTAAATAGCTTTCCGCATTTAACATGACTAAATCTTGGTCTTCTGGAAACGCTTTTTGGATACATTCAGGGTAAATTTGAAGACCTTGTTCATAAAGAACACCACAAGGAGTTCCCGCCAAATCATATTCAAAATTGGGGCCAAAGTTTTCTCCTGTCCAAAATGCCAAAACTTTAGCGCGTGGCTGAGTCTCATCAACAAACTCTGCAATCAATGCATACTGAATTTGTAATACTTCAGCTAAGTAATGGGCACAAGCTTGGAAGAAAGCTTCCCCAACCTGAGATGCAATCCCTTCTACAATCAGTTTTAGGTTAATATTTTCTTGGTGGAGTGGTTGAATTGCCAGTTCTGTTGAATGCGGATTCTGCATAATGGAAAGTTGAATTTTGAATAGTGTTATAGGTATTGCTATTAAGTTTCAGTCTTCCCGTTTAGAACTTATAAGTCTTGACAATCAGGAACAATTTAACTAAGGTTCATCAAAAGTTTATTATCACACTTTATATTGATGCATATTGATAGATATTGATGCGATCGCATTTTTAATGCAGGCAATTCAATGATTTTTTGAGTGCGATCGCCAAATTCTTGAAAATTATATAATACATATATAATTTTTAAAATTTTCCGCTATGGCAACATTTGATAATCAACTAGAAACCGTTTATGCCAAAGACCGTCAAGAATGGCGAGAATGGTTACAGAGAAATCATCATAGTTCTATAGGTGTGTGGCTGATCTACTACAAAGTCAAAAGTGGCAAACCAAGCGTTAAATATAGCGAAGCCGTAAAAGAAGCTTTATGTTTTGGCTGGATTGATAGTAAAGTCAAAACTATAGATACAGAACGTTATATGCAAATATTTACACCCCGCAAACCAAAAAGTGTTTGGTCAAAATTAAACAAGCAATATATCGAAGAACTCATCACCCAAAATTTGATGACTGAAGCAGGACTAAAAAAGATTGAAGCGGCAAAAGAAAATGGTTCATGGAGCAGCCTAGATGCGATTGAAGCATTAACAATTCCCGCAGATTTAAAACTAGCATTAACAGCTAATAAAACAGCCAATAAGTATTTTGAGGCGTTGAGTAAATCATCCAAGAAAAATATTCTTTCGTGGATTGAGAGCGCTAAACGTCCAGAAACAAGGTTAAAGAGAATTCAGCAAACCATAATTTCAGTAGCGCAGAATAAAAATCCCTTAAGCCGCTAAGATTAGGGATTCGTAACTTAAATAACACCAGCCTGAAATGTAGCGATCGCATTTAACATAATGCCTGAAATATGCAAATGAAGCCGCATATAACTATATAGTAATTAGAATTAACCAAACTCAGAAAACTGGCATATTCTCTTATGCTAATGCAGCTACTACATTGAGTCAATTACAAGCTCAACGCATTCAAATTGCAAAAACGGATTCGCGGATTGCAGCGGTCTTCCAGTCTTCTGAGACAAGCCATTCACTTGATTAACCGCAAGTAATAATGATCGCTTAGAATTTCATGTCAAACTGTTCTGGGAATGGACTGCTGACGATATTACTGTATCCAGCCATAAAATCACCAAACTGTCCGTTAATCGTTGGGGTTTCTGCTGAAAGGCGGTACTGCGAAGACTTAGGCAGTTGGAGCGAAGGTGAATAATTGAACGTAAGGGTGTAAGTGCAGCCATTACCCAGAATACTACCTTGTGCTTTTGTAGAACCCAACTCTACCTTTGGTATATTTCCTGTTCCGCTGGTAACGTTATGCCATATTTCTGCCTTCACTTTAATTTGGTCACAGTTAACAGATGTAGTATCAGAGCTGAACGCAGTTAGTTCTCCTCTCACAGTATGTGAACTGACTGCATCATTAACTTGAACTGAAGTGTTCATGATTTGACTTGGCTCAGTTTTAGCCTGAACTGCAATTGTGCTAGCAATACTCAAAATGCTAATTCCAATGAAGAGGAGAAACTTTGGCTTTAACATCATTGAATTACCGCTCCTGTTATAGTTTGATTCAGATAAATTAACTCTAAAATAGGACGTGAGCCTTTTGGTAATGTTCCAAACTTGGAGTAAGCTATTTATTTGCGATCGCGCCATTTAATCTAAAAAATGTCATTGAAATTAGTTTTTAACTTAACAGTTTTAATTTAAAACTCATGCAAGCAAAATCTCAAAACCAGACATAATAAGAGTTCTATTATCTCAATCATTAAAAGAGGTTGTTAGTAGATAACGCTGTAAATTACATTTAGGCTAGAAATAGAAGCTTTTTTCTACCGCCACTAAAAAACCCAGTATAATCTTGAGTCCTAAGGACAATTGCTAGGTTCGGAGTAATCCCAAGAGTGCATTTGACGGAAAGGAAGACCCATTTTTTGGAAAACGTACTTCTCTTTCACACCAGAAGCAATTAAATCTGGCTTGAGTGCTTTAACAAACTCTTCAAACTCGTAAGCGGTAACGTCGTCATAAACGATGGTGCCGTTTTCGATGTAGTGAGTGGTACGTTTGTAGTCATCATTATGAGCGAACTCATAACCTGTACCAATCATTCTCATACCCAAATCTTGGAAAGCGGGTACAACGTGGCGAGGACGTAGACCACCAACCATCATAGCGACGGTCTTACCTTCCAAACGGGGGCGATATTTCTTAATAATCGCATCCATTGTGGGCTGATACTTAGCAATGATCTTCTCAGCGTTTTCTTGGATCTTAGAGTCAAACTTAGAAGCGATTTCCCGTAAGGATTCAGCAATCTTAGTAGGCCCAAAGAAGTTGTATTCTAACCAGGGAATACCATACTTCTCTTCCATGTGACGGCTGATGTAGTTCATCGACCGGTAGCAGTGGATGAGGTTAATTTTTACGTTTGGTGTCAGCATCATTTCGTTGATTGTGCCATCACCAGACCACTGAGCAACTACACGCAAGCCTAATTCTTCTAAAAGAATCCGGCTAGCCCAAGCATCACCACCGATGTTGTAGTCACCAATAATAGCTACGTCATAAGGAGTAGAATCGAAAGGCAGTGTACCGTCTTTCTTAGCTTGGTCGGCTCTGGGGAATACCCAGTCACGAATTTGGTCGTTAGCAATATGGTGACCCAAGGACTGAGACACACCACGGAAGCCTTCGCAACGTACAGGAATAACAGGCTTGTTAATTTCTTTAGCTGCTTTCTTAGCTACGGCTTCGATGTCATCCCCAATCAAACCAATGGGACATTCAGATTGAATAGAAACACCACGGCTGAGGGGGAACAGTACTTCGAGTTCTTGAATCAGCTTTAAGAGTTTTTTGTCACCACCGAAAACGATGTCTCTTTCTTGGAAGTCGGAGGTGAAGTGCATGGTACCAAAGGTATCAACACCAGTTGTACCAATGTAGTAGTTACGACGACCAGACCAAGACCAGTAACCGCAACCTACAGGCCCGTGGCTGATGTGGATCATGTCCTTAATAGGACCCCAAACCACACCTTTAGAACCTGCATAAGCACAACCACGAGCGGTCATTACACCAGGTAAAGATTTGATGTTAGACTTAACGCCGCAGTCGGACTTACCTTCTTCGTATACATTTAAGTGCTTTTCCCGTTTTTTAGCTGCTTTTTCGGGATATGCGCCTAGAACTTCTTTAATTAGTTCTTTTCTTTCGTCAACGATATTCTTGTTTTCTGGAGGAGTCATTTCTAGTCTCTCTTGCTCCTAAGGAACCGGGATAGTCAGGGTAGGGGATTTCCCCTATGGGGTTGGGGACTCTTAGTCCCCGTGGGGGATAGAAATTAGATCAAAGGTAAAAGGGAAGTGATGTAGGTATTCCCTTTTCCTAAAACAAAGCTTACTGAGCTTACTTAGCGGAAGCTTCTGCGGGCTTACCGATGATATCTGCGTGCTTAGAATCGTCGTCAAGGATACCGTATTCGATCAACAGTGCTTCTAATTCATCCATTTCGATTGGTGTCGGAATGGTGAGTTTGTCGTTGTTGATGATCTTCTTAGCTAATGCGCGGTATTCTTGAGATTGGTTGCTGTCAGGTGCGTACTCGTTAACAGTCATCCGGCGCAATTCTGCGTGTTGAACGATGTTGTCACGAGGTACGAAGTGAATCATTTGGGTGTTCAACCGTTTTGCCAAGGTTTCGATGAGTTCGTGTTCCCGGTCTGTTTTACGGCTGTTACAAATCAAACCACCCAAGCGCACACCACCGGAGTGAGCATATTTCAAAATACCGCGAGCGATGTTGTTAGCAGCATACATCGCCATCATTTCACCAGATGTAACGATGTAGATTTCTTGTGCTTTACCTTCACGAATAGGCATAGCGAAACCACCGCACACAACGTCACCTAATACGTCGTAAGATACGAAGTCTAGGTCTTGGTAAGCACCGTTTTCTTCCAAGAAGTTAATAGCGGTGATAATACCACGACCAGCGCAACCTACACCGGGTTCTGGACCACCAGATTCTACGCACTTAACACCACGGAAACCGGTCAGCATTACTTCTTCGAGTTCCAAGTCTTCTACTGCACCGCGTTCAGCAGCCAAGTGCAGAACTGTGGTTTGAGCTTTAGCATGGAGCATCAAACGGGTGGAGTCAGCCTTAGGGTCGCAACCCACAATCATGATGCGCTGACCCATTTCTGCCATAGCTGCGAGGGTGTTTTGGGAGGTGGTAGATTTACCGATACCACCTTTACCGTAGAAAGCTATCTGTCTAATGTTTTCGTCAGTCATGGTTCGTGTTTCCTGCAATTGGTTGGTTGGTGGGTCTTTTGCTTTGGTCTGTTGGGTCTCACGCCCGTTGAAGCTCGGAGTGAGTTTGTTGTAGAACGTCGCTTTTGGCGTTGGTACTAGGTATCAGCCGGGGGCGATCGCTCCACAGCAAAGACTATCGGTTGTAAAGACATGTACTATGTTCCTCGGTCAAATTAAATTTTTTTTCTTTTATTCTTTGTTAATAGCCATTTTTATGACTATTAACAAAGGTAATTACGCACTTTACAAATACTTGTGATTCAGATAGAAACACCTGGTAGAACTTGACTAAATCTCTTCGTCAACAATCAATCATCAAGTCCAAATTACTTGTTTAAAATAGCGCCTTTGACATTGGAGACGCGAGCCATTGCAGCGCTGATATCATCAGCAGATACTCCATTGGCTGCCATTGCATCACTAAGGTGTTTAGCAATAACATCAAAGTGTTGGGGCTGGATATTCATACCAGTATGGGTTTTGTCCATTGGGCGACCTGCATATTGCTTGGGCCCTTCCAGTAACTGAGCTACGAATGCAACAAAGTGACTGCGTTGCTTCGCCATATCTGTCTTAGCGAAGAAAGTATTCACGCTGCTGTCTGCTTGGATGCGTTTGTGTAAATCTGCAACTACTTTATCGAGAGTTGCTTGTCCGCCAATTTTTTCGTACAGTGCGCTCATATCCTCATTCCTTTGAAGCGAGTTGGATTATGGAAATCGCAATTAGGCGTTGAATACTTGCCTATGTGCTTAAGCTGTCTGTTGTGGGTAGGATTTAATTTATTGATGCGAAGTGAATTGTCTCGGTCAAATCCTACTTTCTGTTTCTTTGAGTCTTGCACATTAGGTGTATTTGTGTGGTGCGTAAAGCTTTATAGCAGTGGCTCGACGGCTTCAACTATCAGGTTCTTGCTGACACGATCCTGCAATCTGGCTTCTATGGCAATTTTGAGAGTTGCTGTGCTGCTAGAACAAGAACCACAAGCTCCTTGAAGCAGAACCTTGACGCGATCGCCATCGACATCGTAAAGTTCAACATCTCCACCATCAGCAATCAGAACAGGTCTGACTTCTTCATCTAAGACCTTTTGAATCAGTGCAATCTTTTGCACATTCGTGAGTCCGAGTTGTGATTGTTTACCAGTAGCAATATCGGTTGCAACTTTCACGCCGTAGTTGTTGATTGCAGGTGTAGCGGCTTCTTGCTGAACTTCTTTAATAATATCATCAATATTCGCTAAACAGGAACCGCATCCGCCACCAGCTTTCACATAATTTGTTACCTGTTCCGCATCAGTGAGGTTATTTTCCAAAATCACGCGCCGAATTCTGGATTCGCTGATACCAAAGCAGCTACAAATTAGTGCCCCTTCATCATCGTCATCATGGGCAGCCAAGGGAATGCCACGATAATTATATATAGCTGCTTCTAGGGCTTCTTGTCCCATGACAGAGCAGTGCATTTTTGCTTCTGGCAATCCGCCCAGATATTCTGCAATGTCTTTATTCGATACATTGAGGGCTTCATCTAAAGTTAAACCCTTAATCATTTCGGTTAAAGCGCTGGAAGATGCGATCGCACTCGTGCAGCCAAAGGTTTGAAAGCGGGCATCAAGAATCTTATCACTAGCGACTTCAACTTTCAGGTGTAGTCTTAAAGCATCACCACAAGCAATGCTTCCTACTTCCCCAGTCGCCACCTTCACCCCAGCGTCATCAGCTTCTTCGATGACTCCCTGATTCTTGGGATTGTAAAACAGTTCTAATACTTTATCTGTGTAGTCCCACATAGCCGATTTAGGATTTTAGAGTTTGGATTTTGAATTGGGGGATTGGGCATTGGGCACTGGGCATGGGTATTAATTTCTATTCCCTATGCCCCATGCGCCATGCCCCATTCCCTATTAACGATGAGCCAATGTTTGTTCTTGCGCTTGCAGCCAACCAGCTTCATCATTTTTGAAGGGTGAAAGGGCGCGCAAACGTTCGACAATTTCCGGCATAACCGCAATTACTTGATCGATTTCGGCTTCTGTGGTGTAGCGACAGAGGCTAAAGCGGATGGAACCGTGTAAAGTGGTGTAGGGTAAGCCCATTGCCCGCAATACATGGGAAGGTTCCAAAGAGCCAGATGTACAAGCTGAACCGGATGAGGCACAGATACCGTATTTGTTTAGTAGTAGCAGAATGGCTTCGCCTTCAATGTATTTGAAGCCGATGTTGGTGGTGTTGGGCAATCTCTGCGTTGTATCGCCGTTAACTTCACAGTCAGGAATTTGAGCGAGTAAGGTTTGTTCTAGGCGATCGCGCAGCCTTCTTTCTCTCTTAGTCGCTTCTTCTAAATGTAACATTTCCAGTTCAGCAGCTTTACCGAGAGCAACAATCCCTGGAACGTTCTCTGTTCCCGCACGCCGCCCCCGTTCTTGGTGTCCACCAATTAAGAAGGGACGGAATCTGACACCGCGTCGTATATACAAAGCACCAATACCTTTAGGTGCGTGTATTTTGTGACCGGATAGCGTCAGCATATCTATGGTGCTATTCTTCATATTCAGGGGGATTTTACCCACTGCTTGCACCGCATCAACGTGGAATAAAGCGCCATACTCTTTAGCGCGCAAGCCAATTTGCTCGATGGGGAAAACCACGCCAGTTTCGTTATTGGCATACATTGTGGTTACCAAAGCGGTGTTACCTGTCAAGGAAGCTTCTAGCTCATTGAGATCCAATTGTCCCTGACCATTTACAGAAAGATAGGTAACACTGTAACCTTGGGTTTCTAATTGTTTGCAGACATTCAGTACTGCTGGGTGTTCAACTTGAGTTGTAATAATGTGGCGTTTGTTCGGTTGTGCCAACAGTGCAGCGCGAATTGCTGCATTATCACCTTCAGTACCGCAACTAGTGTAGACAATTTCTGACTCATCTGCTCCCAGAAGGGCTGCAAGTTGTTCTCTTGCTGTTTTCACTGCTTTGGCAAGTTGTCCGCCAAAGGTATGCATACTAGAGGGATTGCCGTAATATTCCGTTAAGTAGGGCAATATCGCCTCTACAACTTCTGGATCTACCTTTGTGGTGGCATTATTATCGAGATAAATGCAGTTGCTTTGCATTGGCTTTAATTTAGGAATTATGAATTATCAAAGATGAAAGATGAAGGGTGAAAGGTGAAGTATCAAGCTAGTCTTTCACAGGCAGTTTGAGCATCAACCAAATATGAAAATCCTATCTCTTCTGCCTTATTTTCCCGTGGAATTCTAGATTTAATACTTCATCCTTTATATTTTATCCCTCATAGTTCACCTGGGGTTGACGCTTTTGCAACTGCTCAGAGAATTTCTGAGAATAGAAGTATTCACTATCAAATATAATAAAGGTTGTGTCTATGCGCTGTTATGGAAAGTTGGGGTTACGCAAGGGTTAGCGGTGAGGAGCAGCAAACAGATAAAGGTGCGTTGCGTAAACAAATAGAACGCTTGCAAAATGCTGGTTGTTCCAAAGTTTACTGGGATATTCAGTCACGGACAACGGAAGTTAGGGAAGGGTTACAACAATTAATTAATGACTTGAAGACATCTGCAAAGGGTAAGGTAATATCTCTGCAATTTACCCGCATCGATCGCATTGGTTCATCATCGCGTTTATTTTATTCATTGTTAGAGGTATTACGTTCCAAAGGGATTAAACTGATAGCTTTAGATCAAGGAGTCGATCCAGACAGTTTGGGTGGAGAATTAACCATTGATATGTTGCTGGCTGCTGCTAAATTTGAGGTGAGAATGGTGACGGAGAGGTTAAAGAGCGAACGCCGTCATCGCGTTACCCAAGGGAAAAGTCACCGAGTTGCACCATTAGGATACCGCATCCACAACGATAAATATGTACGGGATAATTCTCCATGCGTTTGCTTGTTAGCAGGGAGAAGAGAATTAACTGTATCAGATGTAGCTAGATATATTTTTAATACTTTTTTTGAATGTGGTTCAGTTGCGGCTACCGTGCGTAAATTACATTCGGATTTTGGGATAGAAACAAAAGCTTTTGATTGGCATAAGCCAGAAAAATCTTCACGAATTATCAGCGATGAAGACTTAGATACAATTGTCTTTACACCAGCTAAAGCTAATCACCCTTTGCGTTATCCTTGGTCTGGTTTAAGATGGTCAATTCCTGGTTTAAAAGCATTATTAGTTAATCCTGTTTATGCAGGAGGGTTACCTTTTGATACTTATGTAAAATCTAAAGGAAAGCGCAAACATTTTGATGAATGGAAGGTAAAATGGGGAACCCACGATGATGAAGCCATTATTACCAGCACCGAACACGAACAAATCAAACAAATTATTCGAGGTAATCGCCATAACCGATGGGCTTCTAGAGAAGATAACGAAATCAACCCATTTTCTAATTTAATTAAATGCGCTCATTGCGGAGGTTCTATGACGCGCCATGCCAAACGAGTAGATAAGCAGGGGCAAGCTATTTACTATTATCAGTGCCGCTTGTATAAAGCTGGTAATTGTAATCATAAAGATATGATTTCCTCAAAAAAATTAGATATTCAAGTAGCAGATTTATTATCACAAGAAGCCGAACGGTTAGCCAACTTGGTAGAAGCAGATGAACCACCGATAATAGAGGAACCTCCAGAAGTAAAAACTCTGCGTGCATCGCTGAATAATCTAGAAATATTACCACCAAGTTCGGCAATAGAACAAATTAAAAATGACCTCAAAGAACAAATTGCGATCGCACTAGGAACAATGAATAATGCAACCAGAGAATCATTGATTGCTAAAGAACGGATTATCAAGGCTTTTGCTAATAAAAATTACTGGCAAGGACTCCAAGCCCAGGATAAAAGAGCTATCCTCAATGGCTGCATTAAAAAAATTTGTGTAGATGGGAACTTGGTAACAGCCATTGAGTATCGTTACTAGGGAGTTTTGTGATTGAACAACTAGAGGAACTGGAAGGGCACACTAGCTGACTACCTCACCGCTTATCTTCGAGAGGCTTGTCTGCGACACAATTCGTGAATGCTCGCCGATGATGTTCCTCAAAAGACCCCAATAATCTGGAAGTTCCAAGCAGTATCCTGTATTGTGAATTGTTTTGAGATAACGGGGATTGTCGCGATCGGGTTCTATTTTATCTCGGATGTTTTTGATATGAACGCGAATCGTTTCTGGATTATCATCGGGTTCATATCCCCAGACTTGTTTGAGAATCTTATGCAACGAAACAGCTTGATTGGGATACTGAAGCAGACAGTGGATGATGCCAAATTCCAGGCGAGTGAGTTTGACTTTTTCACCAAACCAAAGTGCCTCTAGTTCTGAAGGTATCAGAGTCAGAGGGCCATAACTCAAAATTTCGGTGGGTTTGGTTGTTTTGAAAAATCGCTCTGTGCGCCGCAAGATGGCTTGAACTCTTGCCAGCATCTCTTTTAGAGCAAAGGGCTTGGTGAGATAATCATCTGCACCTGCATTAAACGCCTTCACTTTATTCTCAGCTTGCTCCAAAGCTGTGATAATCATGATGGGAATATCAGCAGTGCGAGGATCTTGGCGTAAGCGACGACAAACTGTAAACCCATCAATGTTTGGTAGCTGAATCTCTAGCATAATTAAGTCTGGTAACAACTCTATGGCTAAAGCTTGACCCTTGATGCCATCAATAGCCCAACTCACCCGATGTCTATGCATTTCTAGACTGACAGCGACTAATTCCGAGAAGCTAAAATTATCGTCAATCAAAAGTATTTGAGACATTGCTCACTCCAAAATCAAATTGGGCATTACTGATTGCTGTAAAAACCTACAAGATGTTTGCCAAAGGCTTAATGGGGCTGGAATTTTATTTGGATTTTGGCATCACCATAAGCGCTGCGGCGATCGCACTCATCCACGCCAATCCAGTACATATAATCATAACTAGCCCAAAAGTATCGGCAAAAGATAGCTTAATTGCAGTTTCAACCGCCTGGAGATTTTCTGGTCTAACTCCTGCTAGCATTGATGTTTGACCAAGCTGATTGGCTTGGGATGCAAGCAAGATCCGTCCTGCCTCAGACAAATGAATACTTGCTGTGTGAACTTCTAACTTGTTTCCATAGTTACACAGTGCCACAGAACCGACAATGGCAATTGTCAGTACTCCCGCCATCCGCGCCACGGCGTTGTTAATTCCCGATGCAGTCCCTGCGTAGTGAGTCGGAACTGAACCCATAACTGTGGTAGTTAAGGGCGCTACAGTGATTGCCATCCCCAAACCAAATACTGTGATGCCAGGAAAGAATGTTGTCCAATAATCCTCAGCACCATCTGTCAGTCCCACGAATGCCATGATCAGGAACCCGAATCCAGCCAACAAGGGGCCAAGGATCAGCAGTGGACGCGGGCCGTATTGGTCTGCTAATTTACCTGCCCAAGGTGAAAATCCACTGAGTAACAGAGCAAAGGGCATATCTGCCATCCCAGCGATTGACTGACTGTAGCCTTGGGCTTGTACTAAGTTGAGTGACAAAAAGAGATTGCCCACATTTAATGCTCCATAAAGGAACAGGGTGAGCAGATTAGTGCCACTGAAGGTCAATGATTTGAATAGATGTAGGGGCATCATTGGGTCTGGGCTGTGTATTTGGACGATAATATAAGCAACCAAAGCTATAACCCCAAGACTTAAACTGCCATAGATGCGTGGATCGTGAAATCCAAAGTTGTGCAGAGAGATAAAACCGTATGTCAAACTTGCTAGTCCCAAAGCGACTAAAATTGCTCCCGGATAATCTATGTTTCCTGAGACTTGTTCATTGCGGCTCTCTGGAACCTGGAAATAGAGTATTACCAATGTGGTTAATCCCAGTGGTAGATTAATCAAGAAAACTCCGCGCCACAGCCCAGCATCAGCAAGTAAGCCACCCAACACAGGCCCCACCAGCGTGACAATCGTCGTTGCGGCTGACCATTTACCGATCGCACTACCGCGTTCTTCTGGCTGAAAACAAGCGGTGATGATGGCGAGGCTACCAGGGATTGTGATTGCACCACCAATACCTTGGACTACACGCGCCCCGATGAGAAATTCAATATTTGGCGCTAATCCACAAGCTAAAGAAGCCATGATAAATAGACTAATGCCAAACATAAACACTTTTTTGCGCCCCAAGCGATCGCCAAGAGAACCACCGATGAGAATTAGTGCTGCGAGCATTAATAGATAAGCATTGACAATCCACAGTAGTTGTTCGCCACTGGCTTGGAGATCATTTTGCAATGTCGGGAGGGTAACATTTAATGCTGAAGTATCGATAAAAGCCATACTTGATGCCAGAATTGTCGATAACAGCACCCAGTACCCTTGTTTAGGTAGTAAAACAATTAAGGTTCTTCAGTAGCTATTATGCCAAATTATTAGTTATAGCACTCATATAAACACAAAAAAAGCATCTTTATTTTGCCAAAAGCCTTATATGTATTGACATC
>NZ_JACJRE010000150.1 GCF_014697075.1 Tolypothrix sp. FACHB-123
GTAAGGTATTTGCACTAAAACCTAAAATCTTCTATTCCTTTGACTATTTTGGGTACAGTCCATACTTTTGAACCTTCTTTGAGGGCTTCATTATTTTTTAAGGGTTTAGTTCCACCGAAACCTTCTTCCATGACATCATCATTGCCAATTTCGGGAAACTTTTTTCGCAATTGTTCTACTGTTGTACCCTGAGGTAAATCAACTAATTTACCATTGACTACTGCTCGCATATTTTCTCCTTAATGTGTATTTTTGTATTTAGCTGCTAGTTTATTTGTGTCGTTGCTGCACTGTGGGGGTGTTTAATTTTTTGGTCGGTTGGTTATTTTGATGGTTGCTATTAACCCAAGATAAAAGGAAGATTAATCCAATCACACTGCAAATATTAATGATGAGAAACTGCATAAATTGTCGGGCGATCGCTTCTTCGAGGAGGATGCATCTTTTGTCTAGTTTACTGATTTGATTGTGGATGTTGGTGACTTCTTGGTTATGTTGTTGATTTTGCTGTTGACTGAATTTCATTATTTGTTTTTCTACGTTATCTGGATCGTGTATTTCTTGGATAATCAATTTGCCGTTGATGGTTCGCATGATGGCTATGATGTTCTGATTGATAACTGGTTTAATTAATTGCCGAATTAATTAATATGAGAGTTAATCAAATATGCTGGTGTTACCAATTCTGTGGAATGTTTGATTAGTATTTTGCGGATTAAATGAATCAAATACTTCGATTAAGTCGATAATGCTGTTAGCTGCATTTTTTAACTCGCTACCTAATGACTGTTCTACAGATGCAACTTCTACTCGCATTCCTCTTCGTCTCAATTTTTCGGCTAAATAAGCAAAATCTGAATCTCCTGTGACTAAGACAACGATATCTGGTTTGACTTCTAATGCTAATTCCACTGCATCCATCGCCATCACAACATCAATGTTGGTTTCGTATTCTTCTCCTTTGGCTTTTCCTTCTTTTGCAACTACTAAAAAGCCGTTATTTCTAGCCCAATATACAAATTTCTCTTTGGTTTTGCGTTGTTCTTCAAATCTTTCTCTGGCTGGTGGTAAACCAACATAAATCACCATTTCGATTAATTCTCTACCTTCTTTGGGATCTGCAAGATAGTTACATATTTTTTGCCAGTCGATTTTTCTGTTGAAGCTTTGTGCTGCTAGGTAAGTGTTATCGCTGTCTGCAAAAATCAGGACACGACGAGATGTAAGCATAGGTTTTCACCAATTGCTGTTTATTTGGGTTTGGACGATATGTTTTATTAAAACTTATGCTTGGAAACTCGCGTTTCCAAAGGTGGCGATCGCCTAAGAGTTTGGTGACACACCCATTAATTTAAGGTGTTGCGATCGCTTTGCTCCATTATGCCTGCAATGACAAAATATTTTTTACACATTTGGGCTGTTTTTATCTTTATTAATAATTAAAAATACCTGAAACTGCATTTTCATCATAATCATTGCAGTTTCAGGTATTGTAATTTCTTCAATTATTCCGAATTAACCCAATCGGTGGGGGTAACGGACAGGCGCAAGCCTGCCCTCGTAGTGTACGTTTCCAATTATTCCGAATTAACCCAATCGGTGGGGGTATGAAGGTAAATTGGGAAAACCCACCCCGTTGTGTTTCCAATTATTCCGAATTAACCCAATCGGTGGGGGCAAAAAGCGGACGAAATCCGCAAGCAACAACGAGCGTTTCCAATTATTCCGAATTAACCCAATCGGTGGGGTCAAAGCAAAAGAAGGCACAGATAAGCAAAAGAAGGTTTCCAATTATTCCGAATTAACCCAATCGGTGGGGCAATTGACGGTGCATTTGCAAACGTCAATCGTGGCATGGGGTTTCCAATTATTCCGAATTAACCCAATCGGTGGGGGTTTCCGACAGAAGCCGTTGAAGAAGCCCGCAAGCGTTTCCAATTATTCCGAATTAACCCAATCGGTGGGGAGAAAAATTCCATGGCAAGCTTAAATTCCCGCCCTGTTCGTTTCCAATTATTCCGAATTAACCCAATCGGTGGGGGTTCCAATCTTTGATTGCTTTCATCGCTGCTGGTTTGATGTTTCCAATTATTCCGAATTAACCCAATCGGTGGGGGGAGGTCAAGGTGGTGCTGGAGGAACTGCAACCCTAAAGTTTCCAATTATTCCGAATTAACCCAATCGGTGGGGATTAATGTCTTGCACTGAACGGCGCTTAGCCATTAAGTTTCCAATTATTCCGAATTAACCCAATCGGTGGGGGCAGGAAGAGACGATCAGAATGGAGGAAATGGTTTAGTTTCCAATTATTCCGAATTAACCCAATCGGTGGGGTTAGTGAAGTAAATCAAGAAGCTCGAGCACGAGCGAATGTTTCCAATTATTCCGAATTAACCCAATCGGTGGGGGAAACGCCACCGCTCAACTGACGGGTCGAGTTTGCTCGGGTCGTTTCCAATTATTCCGAATTAACCCAATCGGTGGGGAGTTCGTCTAGCAGCCCTTACCCAGTAAGGGTTTCAGACTGCAAATCGACACCACTTGTAAAAGT
>NZ_JACJRE010000151.1 GCF_014697075.1 Tolypothrix sp. FACHB-123
TGAGATATGGCTAGGATTGTTGCTGGGTGGGTTTACTTTGGAACAACGTGGAGATTTTTATCAAAATCAGAATATTTGGGTGATAACAAATGATAGCCAAAGTAAATGAAATAGTTGTTACACTTTTCCAAAAATTGCAAAGGGTAAGAGCAAAACCTACCCTTAAATTTTGAATGTGGAGAGATTGTTACCTGGTTAATGTGAAAATTTTATTCAACTCAAAGAATCCAACCGCTAACGGAAGAAGATTTAGCTTCAAGACTTGGTGTAAATGTAGAAACTATACGCGAGCAGCGAATTAATCTGCCACCACCGCTTTTTGTGGGATGGCGCTAGTTATCATCGCTCTAAACAAATCAAAGATTATTTAGATTCTTTGAATGCGAATTTAGAAAAAGAACAATGGTTGATAACTTGTGTTCGCGTAGCGTTTCGCAGAAAAAGATTTGCCCCAAATGCACCTCAACATAACCCTGTAGAAGATATTTGGTTGCAAGGCAAAAGACTGATTCGAGAGTTTCATTTTTTCTGCCATTCCTTCTCTGTTGTCAAGGCTTTATTTGAATTGTCGCTTAATTGTCAAATTTTTGACTTTTCTAAGCTCCATGAATATGGTGTTTTCTCATGAATCAGTTAGGATTGTTATATATCATCCGGCAAGTTAGAATTTCTGAATTTAGACGGATTTATACTGAATATTTCAGAGATTGCAGTTATCAATTTAATATGCGGTAAAATTGGCGTTTTTATGTTATGTAATATTTCAATATTTCGCCAACGGTATCCGGCACTGGCTCAAGGTGAATTATGGATTGAACCAAATCCACCACCACCAGGGGTTTCTATCACAAAAATATCTCCAGGTAGCATCAGGACTGTTGCTGTGCTGTCTAAATTTTCTTGTGTTCCATCTTGACGTTGTATCCAGTTGCGTCCGACTTTCCCAGCTTCCCCACCATTTAATCCAAAGGGAGGGACACGGCGATGACCAGAAAGAATATTAGCTGTCATTGGTTCAAGAAACTTGATGCGGCGAATCACACCGTTACCACCTGAATATTTTCCTTTACCGCCGCTATCGGGACGCAGACAAAAGCTTTCTACTTGCACAGGATAACGAGTTTCTAAAATTTCTGGGTCAGTCAAGCGGGAGTTAGTCATGTGGGTTTGGACTGCATCAGTACCATCAAAGTTAACCCCTGCGCCAGAACCACCGCAGATGGTTTCATAATATTGATAACGCTCATTACCGAAAGTAAAATTATTCATCGTTCCGGCAGAAGCAGCACTCGCACCCAAAGCACCATATAAAGCATCAACAATGGTTTGAGATGTCTCTACATTACCTGCTACAACTGCTGCTGGGTAAGTTGGGTTGAGCATACAGCCTTCAGGAATGATAATTTCTAAAGGTTTAAGACACCCAGCGTTGAGAGGAATACTATCATCAACTAGAGTACGGAAGACATATAAAACTGCTGCTTGAGTTACAGCTTTAGGAGCATTAAAGTTACTGGTTAGTTGCCCAGATGTGCCAGTAAAATCAATAATTGCACTGCGATTTTCTCGATTAATCGCCACTTTAACTTGAATTCTTGCACCGCTATCCATTTCATAAATAAATGAGCCATCTTTGAGAACATCAATTGCCCGTCTAACTGACTCCTCGGCATTATCTTGGACAAATTTCATGTAAGCTTGTACTGTCTGAAGTCCGTACTGAAAAACCATTTTGCGGAGTTCTTGTGCCCCTCGTTCATTGGCGGCAATTTGTGCATTAAAATCAGCGATATTTTTAGCAGGGTTACGAGCAGGATAACGATGATTTAACAGTAACTCTCGGACTGCTGTTTCGCGAAAATCTCCCTGATCAACCAGGAGAAAATTATCAAATATAATTCCTTCCTCTTCTACCGTAGTACTGTGAGGGGGCATGGAACCAGGAGTAATGCCGCCAATATCTGCTTGGTGTCCACGAGCAGCAACATAGAATAGAGGACTGGAGCCTAAAGTATTTTCATTATTATTCAGAAACACGGGGGTAATTGCTGTGACATCAGGAAGATGTGTTCCGCCGTTATAAGGATTATTAGATAGATATACATTTCCTGGTTTTATAGTGTTGCCTTTATTATTGATTAAACTACGAACACTTTTACTCATTGAACCTAAATGTACAGGAATGTGAGGAGCATTAGCGACTAATGATCCAGAAGTGTCAAAAATAGCGCAGGAAAAATCTAAGCGTTCTTTGATGTTCACCGATGCTGCCGTATTTTGCAGAACAATTCCCATTTGTTCTGCAATGAATTGATAGAGGTTTTTGAAGATTTCTAAGCGGACAGGGTCGGGTGAGGATGTATTAAGCTGTTCAGCATTTAAATAGGGTATAATAAAAAGCCGAATTCAGTCAAAAAATGGAATAATGCCAGCAAAAAATCATTTAACTTCCCAGCAAATAGAG
>NZ_JACJRE010000152.1 GCF_014697075.1 Tolypothrix sp. FACHB-123
AGGCAAAACTCGCACTAGAAAATTTCGCCTCCATCACGGGATAAAATACATTTAATAGGGCTTGTTGAACAATGCGATCGCGTACTGTTGGTATTTTTAATACTCGTAAATTACCATTACGTTTAGGTATGATACAGCATATTTCAGGTAAATGAGGTACGCGCTTCGGGGCATGGCAGTGCCAATGCCCCTACAATCAACAATTATCTGTACCTCACCAAGTTGCAATTTGCTGTATTTTTATTATTGTTGGTGAAGATTAGAAAATCGTCTATTTGTGATGCGATTGACGATTTTTATGCAAAAGTCTCCATGTTGTTACTGGAGACTATACCACGATGGCTTATGGCGATCGCCGTTTCCAATTATGCGCCTCCACATGGTTAGTGGAGACTCGGGGGCTTTTTTGGTGAACGGTTACAGCGAACCCTTTCCAATTATGCGCCTCCACATGGTTAGTGGAGACAATCCTTGGTTGTAAGCTTCTGCGCATCTTCGATCTCTTTCCAATTATGCGCCTCCACATGGTTAGTGGAGACGGGAGGGGAACCAGCAGAACAACCACAAATGCAGTTTGTTTCCAATTATGCGCCTCCACATGGTTAGTGGAGACTGAATATGTCGGACAGATGCGAAAGTTACTTTTCGTTTCCAATTATGCGCCTCCACATGGTTAGTGGAGACCTTAAGAGCAAATAATTGTGTCTCTCAACTTTAGGAATTTTCCAATTATGCGCCTCCACATGGTTAGTGGAGACCCCAATCGACGCGATCGCGTACCCCCAGTACTGCTTTTCCAATTATGCGCCTCCACATGGTTAGTGGAGACCGTTGAGTTCGGTTACAAAACCTTGAATATCGCTTTTTCCAATTATGCGCCTCCACATGGTTAGTGGAGACCAGTTCACAGCCCTTTACCGCGAGGCGGTCACGTTTTTCCAATTATGCGCCTCCACATGGTTAGTGGAGACGACTGTTGGAGTCCAGAAGGCTTGATATACAAGACTTTCAAGACCAGTTTGCGCGGATAGAGTAAAAAAGTACAGTTTGCGCGATCGCTTGTCAAGTCCTCCTTGCATCAAAATTACCTCAAACACATTCCTGGTATAGATTACAGAGTTTGCGCGAACCTCATTTTTACCTAAAATACTCAAAAGCTATAGCTGATAAGCCTTTAGCGGTTATATAACAAGCGTTCGATAAATACACCTCCTGGTTCGCGCAGTTTAGGTAGTGTTGTTAGGTGATGTCGTTGGCGATCGAATCTCCATAAATCATAGAATAGCAAATTCAAATTATTTACTTAAACATTCAAATCGCTGAAAGCCTGTGACTCATAATCAATCAACGCTTGCTTTAAATCTTGATGTAATTGATACATCAGACTAGTCTTTTGTAAAGACGTAAAGCTCTGTTTAGCAACAAAATTTAAACAACTTAACACCTTATTCTTCCAAGCATCTTTATTTTTAGTATCCCAAGCCTCAAAAACTTCTTGCTCTTGCAAACCTAGTAATCTATGAAATAGAGGATTTCTGTTATTTCTCGCTTTACCCCAAACTACACTCATAATGTGAGTAGGATTTTGACATTCTGGTTTTGCTGTTTGTAATAACTGATAAAGTGATTCACTATAAAGACCAGTCTTACCTTGTCTTCTTAATTGGTCTTGTATATTAGGATAAAGGCGATTGAGATAATTTGGTAAATCTCTTGATATGCTACTTTTAATTTCTGGTGAGCCATCTGGTTTATATTGAATATGGTTTTTATACTCGTGTTCAGCCCATTTACAAATTAATCCTTCTACAGCGCGGAAACTATGAAATAATGCTTCGACAGTGTTACCTTGTTCCAAGCGTACCACAGCTAAATAAGCCGATTCATAGCCAGTCCACCACCAAGTTTTTAAACGTTCTTGGGCTGCTTCTCCTAAACCTTTGGCAAACTCATAAAAATTTGCAAAATTCCATTGAATAGCTATTTTAAGTAATTCTCTAAGTTTTTGTTCTTGTGGACTTGGAGAATCGAACCAGTAAGCTTTTAATAAACTTTCTACTCCTGAATAATCAAACCGTTCTAATAAAACTTTTGCTTCTTGGAGTTGAATACCCCGTAAATAATTAGAACTAGTAATTAAGCGGGTATTCTCTGGTTCATATTCATTTGATACTAAGAATTTCACCTTTTTACCAAATTTTGCCAAGCTGACAAATTGAATAGCAGATGAAATGGCAGGTGTACCAGCTTGATGACTAACGTATATATTATCAATGGGTTTAATATCTAAAGTCGATATTGATAATTCTTGTTGAACTAACTTGAGAGCTTGTTCCCAGTTATCTAAACCTTCATCTTT
>NZ_JACJRE010000153.1 GCF_014697075.1 Tolypothrix sp. FACHB-123
ACTTTTACAAGTGGTGTCGATTTGCAGTCTGAAACCCTTACTGGGTAAGGGCTGCTAGACGAACTCCCCACCGATTGGGTTAATTCGGAATAATTGGAAACTCAACATTGCGCTGTCGCACGAAGGTTTCAGCCTGCTCCCTTACCCCACCGATTGGGTTAATTCGGAATAATTGGAAACCAGACAACAAAGACAGTCCGGCAGCCTACATGGGTGCCGTGTCCCCACCGATTGGGTTAATTCGGAATAATTGGAAACACACATGTGTTGGGTGCGATAGCGGCCGATCCAACACCCCCACCGATTGGGTTAATTCGGAATAATTGGAAACGCCTGGAGTTTTACAATCGCACTTAACGCTGCAATTTTCCCCACCGATTGGGTTAATTCGGAATAATTGGAAACGCTCAATAACTTGGGATCACGAACGGTTGGATTAACCCCACCGATTGGGTTAATTCGGAATAATTGGAAACAAAAAGGATATGCAGCAACAGCGATACCGATTGCCCCCACCGATTGGGTTAATTCGGAATAATTGGAAACGCTTATCGGTATTCTGATGTTGTTTATCAACTTTCTCCACCCCACCGATTGGGTTAATTCGGAATAATTGGAAACTTGGAGAATGACGCTTCCACCTTGAGAGGTGGAGCTTGCAGTTCCCCCACCGATTGGGTTAATTCGGAATAATTGGAAACGCTGGTGTTTTATTGCCTATGATTTAGGACTTTTATTGCCCCACCGATTGGGTTAATTCGGAATAATTGGAAACTATCGGACATGTGTACCCTTTTTGGATTGTATTTCCCCACCGATTGGGTTAATTCGGAATAATTGGAAACATCAAGGATGCCCATCGTGCGGTCGTCCACGGGCCCCACCGATTGGGTTAATTCGGAATAATTGGAAACGGCACGAGAGTCACTGGGTGATCTGCCGCGCTTTTTCCCCCCACCGATTGGGTTAATTCGGAATAATTGGAAACTTTCAACATATCAACCTGTTGATTTACTATTTCCCCACCGATTGGGTTAATTCGGAATAATTGGAAACGAATTCAAGCTCAATCAGTAATAGATTGTCTTGACCCCACCGATTGGGTTAATTCGGAATAATTGGAAACATTATTCATATGTTGCAACTATGCCGCGGTGTTTACCCCACCGATTGGGTTAATTCGGAATAATTGGAAACCAGACGATCTTCGGAATTGTCGAGAGTGATCTCTAGCTCCCCACCGATTGGGTTAATTCGGAATAATTGGAAACTTTTGGTATTTCATGATCTGACTGTTTGTTGGTTTACGCCCCACCGATTGGGTTAATTCGGAATAATTGGAAACGCAGATTTGAAAATGAATAATCCAGCATCTTTCCAAGAATCCCCACCGATTGGGTTAATTCGGAATAATTGGAAACACTGTTATAGCGTTGTCTGACTGAACCTCCTACTTGACCCCACCGATTGGGTTAATTCGGAATAATTGGAAACGTTACGGTTAAGGGTCTCTTCCAGGCTAACTGCATCCCCCACCGATTGGGTTAATTCGGAATAATTGGAAACTGGATATTTTATGTAGTCTGAATTGAACCAGACATAGCCCCACCGATTGGGTTAATTCGGAATAATTGGAAACGCCAGTGACAGATACATTTCCTCCGCCTAAAGTATTAGCCCCACCGATTGGGTTAATTCGGAATAATTGGAAACTGGTAGAAGTAGATTGATCCCGAGTGTCCACTGTCCCCACCGATTGGGTTAATTCGGAATAATTGGAAACCTTGGGCGGCGTGACGGTAAATTTCAAGATGTCCCCACCGATTGGGTTAATTCGGAATAATTGGAAACAAATGGCGCTCGTAATCGGAACTCCAGAAAGGCCCCACCGATTGGGTTAATTCGGAATAATTGGAAACAGGTTACTAATAGTGTGGTGCTAACTTTCTAATCCCCACCGATTGGGTTAATTCGGAATAATTGGAAACTATAAGCGGTCTTGATCTGTGCAAGAGCGGTGAACAAGCCCCACCGATTGGGTTAATTCGGAATAATTGGAAACCATTGGTTAAATCTGCCGCAACCTTCATCCGTCACTAACCCCCACCGATTGGGTTAATTCGGAATAATTGAAGAAAGGGACTTCCAGAAAATAAACTATTCCATTAACAAGAATGATAATCATTTTAAGGGGGGAATGAAGGGGCTGCCGTCGGCAGCCCCTTCATTCCCCT
>NZ_JACJRE010000154.1 GCF_014697075.1 Tolypothrix sp. FACHB-123
TTTTAGCGATCGCTCTCTTCACCAGTTATATATAGTTCTCTTGTACTACTCAAAACACACCTCTACTTAGCACTTTTCTCTATTTAGATGCGTTTGCCCTGATCGCCAATTGCTACCCAGCTACATGAGTGTTTATTTAATACCCAAATCTCTCAGGAAAAATTTCTGTTGAAAAAACTGATCTCCTTAGAGAAGAAACCAGGATAATGAAGCATAATTAACCTTTATAGCTTTGAATTACCAGCCACAAGCAAGCAGCTAAAATGCTGATTAGTCAAAGCTTTCGATTCAACTCCACCAATTGACTATGAATCCAGAATCAGTCAAAAATTCTCAGAATATTTCGCCAGCGATACGAGTAGGAGTACTGGGTTTCGGCGGACTCGGACAAGCAGCCGCCAAGGTACTTGCTGGTAAACGGGAAATGATTTTAGTAGCAGTAGCAGATCAAAAAGGCTTCGCTTATGCTGCTGAAGGTTTAGATATCAAAGAATGTATTGCCACCTACCAATCTCAAGGTTCGGTGGGTTATTTAGAACCAGTTGGAACTTTAACAAACAACAGCATTCAAGATTTAATCGATACTCAGCAACCTGTAGATGGGTATTTTCTGGCATTACCTAATTTGCCCAACGATTTTATTCCCTCTGTCGCCAAACAATTTATCGCCGCAGCTTGGCAAGGGGTGTTAGTAGATGCGATTAAGCGCACCAGTGCAGTTGAACAACTGCTAGGCATGAAAGAAGAGCTGCAAGCCGCAGGTATTACCTACATGACAGGATGTGGCGCGACACCAGGATTATTAACAGCCGCAGCCGCTTTAGCCGCTCAAAGCTACGCCGAAATTCACAAAGTAGAAATTACCTTTGGGGTAGGAATTGCCAATTGGGAAGCTTACCGCGCTACCGTTCGTGAAGATATTGGACACATGCCTGGTTATTCAGTAGAAGCAGCTAGGGCAATGAGTGATGCAGAAGTCGAAGCCCTACTAGATAAAACCAACGGCGTGCTGACCTTAGAGAACATGGAACACGCCGATGATATTATGCTAGAGGTAGCAGGGATAGTAGGACGCGATCGCGTCACAGTTGGTGGTGTAGTAGATACGCGCAATCCTAAAAAACCCCTCAGCACCAACGTTAAAGTCACAGGACGCACCTTTGAAGGTAAAATTTCTACCCATACCTTCACTTTAGGTGATGAAACCAGTATGGCAGCCAATGTCTGCGGGCCTGCCTTTGGTTATCTCAAAGCCGGTCAGCAATTGCACCAACGCAGCATCTATGGAATCTTTACTGCTGCCGAAATTATGCCGCAATTTGTCAAATAAAGGGGCTAGGAGCTAGGGGCTAGGGGCATTGATTTTCTCTGCCCCTCTGCTCCCCTACTCCTTAACCTCTAGCCTCTCTTCATGCCTATTTTCATCTTCATCTACCCATTCCAGCTTTTGCATAATAAAGGGTAGTTCTGCACCTACTAATCCCCGTTGAATGCGTTCGGAAGTCTCACTAAAAATAACAAACAAAGGATAAACAGAATTAGCCCCTTCACTAAAAATATGCTGGTGGCGTTCGGGCATTAACCACTCATAATCACCATCAAGAAGAACTTGAGTTTTGCGCCACCGTCCCAACAAATCAGAAAAATCTTCATGGGGACGATGAATAAAAATTAAAATCTCGGCTCCTGTTTTAATTTTCCACTCTGGATCGCACATTAATACAGCGATATCACAGGGTACACAAGTTGTTTGGGTGGGTGTGGTTTCCGTTGGACGCAGACGTACAATTGGCAAAGGAATGGCGATGACACTTTCATGAGGACGGCGCAGACTAGGAATCATCTCCCAGTAGAGCCGATACTGTTGTAATAGAGCGATCGCGGATTGATGATGACTATACTCTGCCAAACTAGCTTCATAATCAGATTTTTGCACAGACATATTTTTGCAAAGTCGAAAATATGAATAGTAAATAATAAAGGTTCTTCAGTAGCTATTATGCCAAATTATTAGTTATAGCACTCATATAAACACAAAAAAGCATCTTTATTTTGCCAAAAGCCTTATATGTATTGACATCTGAATGGTATTTATTGTTAGCTGTAAATACAAACAGATTATTTTTATGTAAATTT
>NZ_JACJRE010000155.1 GCF_014697075.1 Tolypothrix sp. FACHB-123
CCCGTATTCCGCACTTCATTATGAAGCATAAAGAACTACATAGCTGTACTGAAGCAAAAGGTAAATAATAATACAATTAAAAACCAGGAACCAGACATTTACAAATAAACTTGTGTGACGAAGTAACTAAGGCTAAAGTGCTGAAAAAACACTGATTTTAAGCTTTTTGTCAAACTAAACTTACATTGATTCAGTTGAAATGAGACAATCAAAAAAACTCAAAAATATGTCAGGGTGAAAAATGTCTCCAATCGAAAATGCCAAAATTAAAAACATTGATCATTTAGGAATAGTTGCAGGATTAATTGATGAAATAGGAATAGTCGAAATAATTAATGAGAAATTAGGGATAGACCCTCGTGAAAAAATTACAGCAGGAATATTAGTGAAAGCGATTTTAATCAATGGATTAGGATTTGTCTCAAGACCTTTATATTTATTTAGCCAGTTTTTTGATGATAAAGCAATTGAAGTTCTGTTAGGAAAAGATGTAGAAAGTGATTATATTAATGATGATAAAATTGGGAGAGTGATGGATAAACTATATAAATATGGATTGAATAATATCTTTATAGAAATTGTTTTATCAGTGATTAAAAAGTTTGAGATAAATACAAAATACTCACATTTAGACGCAACATCGTTTCATCTACATGGAGAATATAAAAGAGAAAAAATCAAAGAGACAGAAGAGGAATTAAGCAAAGAAAGACCGATAATAATAACTAAAGGTTATTCTCGTGATCATAGACCAGATTTAAAGCAATGTATTTTAGATTTAATAACGAGTGGTGATGGGGATATACCATTGTTCATGAGAGCGGGAGATGGAAATGAAGCTGATAAGGCAGTATTTGGCAAAATATTAGTAGAGTATAGAAAACAAATATGTTTTGATAGTATTATGGTTTGTGATAGTGCATTATATAGCCAAGAAAACATCCAATTAATTCAGAATTTAAAATGGATAAGTCGTGTACCGATGACAATTAAAAAAGCACAAGAATTAGTTCAAATTGTAGAAATAGAGGAGATAAATGCAAAAGAAAAAGAAAGAAGAGAGAGTTTGAATCTAGATGGATACACATGGAAGTCCGAAATAGTAACTTATGGTGGTATTCAACAAAATTGGCTGATAGTAGAGAGTAAAAAAAGGAAAGACAGTGATTTAATAAAACTAGAGAATAAGCTAAAAAAAGAAAAACAAAAAGTCGATAAACTACTTAAGGAAATAAAAAAAGAAGAATTTGAAACTCCAGAACAAGCACGATATAAGTTAAAAGTAATCAACAAAAAACTGAAATTTCATGAAATCAAAGAAATTAAAGTTTTTGAAAGCAAGTCAAAGAATAATCAGACTGTTTATAGAATGTCAGGAGAGAGGAATGAAAAAGTAGAAGAGATGGAAATCCGAAAAAAAGAAGCTGGAAGATTTATTTTAGCGACTAATTTAGTTGGTGAAGAGAAGTTAGAACCATCAGAAATTATTAAAGCTTATAAAAATCAACAGTCTTGTGAAAGAGGGTTTAGGTTTTTAAAAGACCCTTTGTTTTTTACTGATAGCTTCTTTGTTGAGAATCCAGAACGAATTGAGACCATGCTATTTTTAATGTCCTTATGCTTGTTAGTTTATAATCTTGGTCAAAGGCAACTAAGAAGTGAGTTAAAAAGACTCAAAATCGGAGTCAAGAATCAATTAGGTAAGTTAACCATGAATCCGACACTAAGATGGATATTTCAATGCTTTCAAGGTATTCATTTCTTACATTTAGATGGCATTAATCAAATTATTAATTTAACTTCAGAACGTCATTTTATTTTGAATTGTTTACCATCATTTTGCCAAAAATATTATTTTATTTCTTGATTTGACAAGATTTTTGGAGAAAATTATGATTTACCAACACATGAAGGAACATTTATGCTTCCTTCAGTTTATAGTGCTTATATGACCAATTTTATTACATCTTAATTAATCAATTTCTGAAAAGATATCCATTTTTATTCTATTTCTTAATCATTTTTATCTTTGCGCTTTTCTCTTGCTTGTAATCTCCTTATACTTCAATTTGAAGTGCGGAGTTTGGG
>NZ_JACJRE010000156.1 GCF_014697075.1 Tolypothrix sp. FACHB-123
TCGGCTTATGGATTTAGAAACTTTGAAAACTTCCGAATTAGATGCTTGTTAAACTGGCATTTTGATTGTTAGTTTAGCATAACAAGTACTAAAGAACCATTCTTTTTTTGCACAATTACTTGATAGCCTTGATAAATAACCTGAATTTTCTCACTAAAAACTCTTAAGAACGCATCTATCGCTAGTTTAGGATGTTGAGTCAAATTATCTGTAAATTTAGGCCAATTGTAATCATCAAAAATAATGATTCCTTGAGATTTGACTAAACGCCACCCCAAAACAGCATCTTCCAAAACATCAGCAGCTATATGAGAACCATCAATATAGAGAAAATCATAAGTATCTATAGGTAGGGTTCGCAATACTTCTTGGGATATCCCCACAATTTTTTCTACTTTGTGGCTTGAGCCTGTTTGAGCTATATTAAAATCAAATCTCTTCGATAAAGATTGCAGGGAAGATACATCTAAATTTTGATGTTCCATACTTCCCACAAATGTATCTATACAAGTAATTTTAGCTGATTCATGAGTTAAAATATTATCTAGTAACCAACAAGTCGATCTACCTTCCCAACTCCCTATTTCTAAAAATCTGAGATTTGGTAAATTGACAAAATTTTTGAGCAGCTGTTCCCAGATAGGAATATGGATACTAAACCAATCTTGAGTAAATTGATAACCTTGAGATATACATTTTTGTAAATATTGTTGGCGCTGTAAATATAAGATATGTTCTGCTTCTATTTGATAAGCTTGCTCTAACAACTCTGGCTTGATATGATATGCTTCTTCAGCTTCGCCTGGTGGTAGTTGAAACTTCGCTAATTGTTTGTCAAAAGCGTTATTAGAATACCTAATATATTCAACAGTAGCTAAATTAGTTTTACCAATGACAAAAAATTTTTCAAGTAAAGCTTGATAAGCGCAATCTTCAGTTTTGGTTTGTCTGTGGATTTCCCCTTCAAAGAATCCTTCAATAAACTCATGACAATATCTCCTGATACACAAATTTAAAGGGAGACTTTTCTCAATTGCATCTTGCCAATATGGATGTATTTTATCTTTAGTTTTTACCTGAGATCTAATGACATCAAAATGCTGTGTTGGTAATGTAATTGTCAAGTTATAATTCTCACTTAATAGGTGAAAAGATGATATATGTTCAGACGTACCTTTTAACAGCATATAGCAGACATAAATATGCTCTGGCAAGAATATATCGTCTGCATCGCAGAAAAATAAAATTTCCCCCTGAGAATTTTTGACACCTGTATTTCTCGCTGCGCCTGCACCTTTATTGGTGGTATGGGTGATAATTTTTATCAATGGATTATTCGCGATAAATTCACGCACAACAGATACAGTATTATCGGTTGAAGCATCATCAACAATAATTATTTCTGCATGAACTTGCTGTGCATAAATGTAGTTTTTTTGAAAAAAATCAATACTCTGGATAATACTTTTTATAGTGGAAATGATAACATTTTCACAATTAAATGCTGGGACGATCACCGAAAAAGAATTAGGCATATTAAACTAACGTAATAGACATGAGTTTATTCAAAAACTACATCTTCATACAGTTGGGCTATTGCTCCAGCAAATTTAACACTTTGGAGTTGAAATGTTTTATCTTCTGCTGTGTAAGTTTGTAAAACCCATAACCCTTGCTCGTTACGGCGAAAACATTCCACTCGCTGACGTTTTGTGTTAATTAAAACGTACTCTTGTAAAGTTTCTAAACTTTGATAATCAGCAAATTTGTCTCCTCTGTCAAAAGCTTCCGTAGAGTTAGATAAAACTTCGACAATTAAACAGGGAAATTTTTTAGGTTCTTTAGTACTTGTTATGCTAAACTAACAATCAAAATGCCAGTTTAACAAGCATCTAATTCGGAAGTTTTCAAAGTTTCTAAATCCATAAGCCGAGCG
>NZ_JACJRE010000157.1 GCF_014697075.1 Tolypothrix sp. FACHB-123
TTTTAGCGATCGCTCTCTTCACCAGTTATATATAGTTCTCTTGTACTACTCAAAACACACCTCTACTTAGCACTTTTCTCTATTTAGATGCGTTTGCCCTGAATATCAGCCTAATTTATCAACTTTAGTCAACAAATTGAAAGCAAGACGAGCAGCTTCTTCTGCTTTTTGTGACGTAACTTTTTGATAGCGTAAAGTTGTTTGGATACTTTCATGACCCATCAATGCACGCAGTTGTTCAATACTAATTATGCCTACGCGCTCTGTGGCAAATGTATGTCGTAAATCATGAATACGAATCCCCTGAATGAGTGAGTGTTTATTGGTAATTTCTCGCCAGTAATCATGCAGTGTTCGGTAGCTCATTCTACTGACTTTCATCGTCACTGGATGCTGTGCTGTAAATAAGGCATCGGATTGTTTATGTCGGTCGTAATTTATATATTTATTTAGTGCTATCGCCGTAGCTTCGTTGTAGAAACACCACCTTTGTTTATTTCCTTTTCCCAATACTTGAAATTTCCAATTAAGGAGGTCTACCGATTCTAAATTTAGTGCCAAAAGCTCACCAATTCTACATCCTGTGTGATGTAATAAATGCACAATCGCGTTAAGGCGGGGGTCATCGGCTACAGCGTTATACAGTATTTCTAACTGTGATGGTGTTAAAAACCGTATTATTTCATCTGTGCGATGTTCACCTTTTTCTCGTGAAGGTGGACGCTGTTTGATTCCCCGAATGGGGTTGGATTTTACGTATCCTTGTTCTACAGCAAAGTTAAATAGGCTTTGTAGTATCGCTTGATGCTTGTTGTGAGTTGTATATTTTAAATGCGTAAGGGTATTTAAATACTCGACTAATGTTTGACGACTGATAATTTCAATTGGCCAACTTCCATACTCAGTGAGTAACAATCCCAAGGTCAGAGAATATGTCTCCTTGGTACTTAATGCCAGCCCAGGACGTTCTAAAAATTCAACTACGACAGTGGCTAATGTTACTGTCTGTTTCACTGAAATTTGTGTGATTCTCTCAAGGTTTTTTCTGACTCAATCATATATCTTTTAGGCATGAAGCAAGACATCCTTTTATGGATACTTTGAAACTGCCTCGACCCCAAGAATCCCTGGCTGACTATATCAAGCGCATTAGAATATCTAACGGGATGACTCAGTTTGAGTTGGCGCAGGCGGCGGGAATTCATTCTCGGTCTATTGGGAAGATTGAACGGGGGTTAACCACCAGACTTAATCGCAAAACGCTGCGTGGTCTTGCTGGTGGGTTAGGCATTCCCCAGGAATATCTGGAAGCTGTTGAAAGGGGTGAGTCTGTTAAGCCTGTCAGTGCCGTGAAGTTTTGTCCACAGTGCTGGACTCCTGGGACGGCGGCTGATCCCCTCTGGGGTCAAGTTAGAGCTAAGTTTTGTTATCTGTGCGGTATGCAGTTGCAGACGAGTTGCACTCACTGTGGGGAGTTAGTCGTATCTTTGAAGTATAAATTTTGTCCCATGTGCGGACAGCCTTATAAACAGAAGAGTCAAAATCGCTAAAACCTCGGCATAGCAATCGTTTCTAGACCATCTTGCAGCTTTTTACACGTATCTCGGCTTCACGTCAGTTTAATCTCCTTTTTGTTTTTCGGCTCTAATAGTTTGGTCAGCTTGTAGTCTTTGAATCATCTTGAGTCAAGTCACACAATCATAATCTCCAAGAATGATTCCTTAATTAGCAGAAGGTTCAAATACTACTGAAAGATTATTTGCTGGCATTTGATAAATCTGTTTTAAGATGAGATTTTCTGACCTAGCTGCTGCCACTACATCATCCAAGTTACGCACACCCCACTGTGAGTTTTGGGCGCGTAAATATTCGTCAAAAGCTGCATTACTTAGTGAGG
>NZ_JACJRE010000158.1 GCF_014697075.1 Tolypothrix sp. FACHB-123
CTGACTTTTCACGGGATGTGGAAAAGAAAGAGTGGTTCGCGATAGATTATCGCGAACCACTTCCTATTCTTTATTATATTTGGAAGTTTCTTCGACTAAATCTTTTAAACCCTGTCTGAGAGCCTCAATTGAACGATCTAAAGCTTCAATTTTAGTCCTTGCAGTAATTTGTTCAATGGCATCTATGTAAGCTTGACTACCAGCCTTACCTAAATGCTTGTACTTGGAAAGCTTGCCATCGCTCTGAGTCGGAAATATTGGTGTTGTAGCATGTAGTTTATAGTACCAATAAAATTCTTTACGCCCCTTTGCTAGGTAACGAGCTATTCTACAACTAGGTGGCGCAACAGGCATTGAATTGTGTATGGCAGCGACTTCAAATTCAAGACGCTCCAACATATCAATAACTTTGTCTATACGCGATTGTAAATCCTCTTGGGCTATAGTTTTTCGGTCTTTCGGCATAAAATTAACATGACGCGATTCGCGACTGGTTGTCGCGAACCATATTCCTCTCTAATAAAGGCGAGTAACTAAAATCAATATATTCATTTTAGATTTTCATGCAACAACCAACCTTGGCACAAGGTTTCTAATTCCAACCAACCTCGCCACAAAACTTGTATCCCAATGGGGCTATTCTTCCTGTGTTCCAAGTAACCTCCAAGACGTGCAATTGCTCTAATTGCCCAGTCAACGGTAAGCTGTAGGAGCTTTTTTTGTTTGGGTGGAGTACTAGCAAGTAGCACATCCATTTGTATTTTTGTTAACACCAATTCTGCCGAACTGTGGGGAGAATTCCGATGTAAATAAGTCATTCGCAGTAATTGTGCCGCAATCACTGTTAAAAAACCTAACATTGTTGACATACTCTCACCCGCCAAGCGGTAACTTTCTGCTTTACAGCCAGATTTTAGTATTTTGTGATACTCTTCTATCCGCCAGCGATACGTATACCATCGCAGAATTTGAGATGCTTCTGCCTGTGTTGTTATTAACTCGCTTGTCAGTAGCATCCACGTAATTGGCTCACATCCATCTGGCACATTAATCTCTGTTGCAAAAAGCGCGTAAACGTTAAAATTGCCTGACTTTTTTAATCGAGAAGGAGGATTTATTGATACTGGACAATACCTGATCTCCAAGGTGGCAGTTCTTTTAGAGCGCTTTTTAGTTTCAGGTAATTCTACCTCTTTGATAAACTGCACTGACTGGGATACTACATACTCCCATAAATAAGAGTTTTCTCCCGATAAACAACGATTGTGAGCGGCTCTAACAACTACACCTGTATTTTTATTTTTACGTTGAAGTGCAAATACTTCTGCAATATCTCCTTCACGGTCAAAAACATGAATCACTCTTGTGAGTAATCCACCATCAGGCATTTCTAAATTTTTAAATAATTTGTTTACTTTCTGAAAAGCTTCAACCCATCGATAAGATTCTTTCTCTTTAAAAGCTCTATTTTTGGCGATTAAACGTTCTTTCTTTAATCGCTTTTTTTTTGCCGTAGATGTTTCTCCTGGTGGTGGAGATGCTTTGTGCTGTCGATGCCACAATTTCTCCCATAATAGTCCTAGTGGCTGACCAAAGTCTGGGTCTAGTGCTAAAGAACTATGTAAAATTAGTCCATTCCCACCATTACCTGTAGGCCCATAATCATCTCTTTTTTCTAATATTTTTTTATAATCAAGATAAGTTGTATCACCTACAGCTAATACTATTGGTATGCCATAAATCTGCTGAGAAGTCTGTTTAAAAGATGGCTGGGTCAATTTCTCAAAAGTTGTTTTGGGGTTAGAGAAGAATTCGTAACCACGTTTTAGGTCACTAGCGCTTTTAAATATTTGTGATAGAGGCTGACCATATTT
>NZ_JACJRE010000159.1 GCF_014697075.1 Tolypothrix sp. FACHB-123
TGTTCGCACTTGTTTTTAATTTTCTTGATTTTTCCCTATACCCGACACCCTACCCCCTAAACCCTGCCCTGACTAGGTTTCACGTTTTCTTAGTGCCATTCAATCATGAGCAAAGAGAATCCAAACTATTAGATGCTAAACATAGCAAATAATTGTGTGAGTATAACTGCGACTAATAAAAGTCCAGTTCCTAACTTGTAGTAGAGTGCGAAAATCTACCTAATGAGGAATTCTCAATTGCCAATACAGCGTTGATTAGCGGACAGATTGGCAAACTGGGAGCCGGAGTCATGCCAGTACGGGGACATTCCAACGTCCAGGGCTTTGGCTCAATGGGTGTTACAGTGAAGCTCAAAGAAGAGATTAAGCAAGCCTTGGAGAAGTTGTTGGGGCGATCGCTCTCTTTACCCAAGGGTTATCATACTCGTGACCTCATCGAAGCAGCCCAAGCGGGCAAAGTAGATAGTCTCATCTGTGTAGGTGGTAATATATATGGTGCTAATCCTGACTCAGCACAGGCAAAACGGGCATTGAGTAACATCGATACCATCATCTATCTCGCTACTAAACCCAACATTGGTCACTTTCACGGATTGGCGAGAACGAACACAATTATCATTCCTGTGCTCAACCGATTTGAAAACCCCCACAAAACCACCGTTGAATCGGGTAACAACTTTGTGCGCCTCAATGATGAAGGCAAAACTCACCTCAAGGATGCAGATTTAATTTCCGAAGTTGAGTTTTTAACTGAACTAGCCCATCGGCTGCTGGGTGACTATCCTGTCGAATGGCGTAAACTGCAAGATACTCGCTACGTGCGGCAACTGATTGCTAAAACTATTCCTGGCTATGAAAAAATTGCGATGATTGACGACACCCAAGAAGAATTTACCATCTCTGGGCGCATCGTCACCGAACCCCATTTTAAAACGCCGTCAGGTAAGGCAAAAATGTTGACTACGCCACTGCCGAATCTGGCTTTACCTCAACCTCAAGACTTTGACATTGATGATAGAGCAAATAGTCTCGTCCTGGCATTAATGACTGGACGCAGCTATTCCCAACACAACACAGTGGTTTACAAAATTGACGATCAGTACCGGGGAATACCCCATCGCTACTGCATTTTGATGAATCGCATGGATGCAGAAAAAATTGGGTTAGCCGAACATGATCTCGTTACAGTACAGGGTGATGCCGACAAACTAGAGAACATAGAAGTGATTTACGGTGCTGTGCGAGAAGGTGCAGCGTTGATGTTTTATCCGGAAGTGAATGTCATTTTTAAAGCCAGAACAGAAACACGCTGCGGTACGCCTGCTTACAAACGGGTGCCAGTGGTAGTGTATGGAAAACAGCGATCACCACATTGATTGGCTATTTCAACAAGGATGGCATTATAGAAATGGTGGCAGTAGAAGGGGATCAAATTGGAACATTTATCCGATACAGTAGACCTCAATGCTTATTTTCAACGAATAGGTTATAGCGGAGATTACTGTGCCACGCTGCAAACGCTACAGGCAATTCATCTATGCCACACCAAGGCGATTGCCTTTGAGAATTTAACTTCATTGCTCAAACAACCTGTCTGTTTGAATTTAAAATCGTTGTCGAGAAAACTTATTGATGAAAGACGTGGCGGCTACTGTTTTGAGCAAAACTTATTGCTACGCTCAGTCTTGCTCGCCCTTGGCTTTAAGGTCAAAAATTTAGCAGCCCGTGTACTC
>NZ_JACJRE010000016.1 GCF_014697075.1 Tolypothrix sp. FACHB-123
ATTTAGTCGAAGAAACTTCCAAATATAATAAAGAATAGGAAGTGGTTCGCGATAATCTATCGCGAACCACTCTTTCTTTTCCACATCCCGTGAAAAGTCAGGTAAGGGAAATGATGCGTTTAGTTGATACCAAATTTCTGCTAATTTTTTTGTGTCTATAGTCTGGTAGTCATGCTTAAACGCATTTCCTAAAATTTCTCTGACTTGTGGATGCTTGAGAAATTGCTTCAGTGGCGGGATATACTTTTCAATTTCATCTTCATCAAGTTCACCATCTTCTAGATCCTGTTCCATCAATTGCAAAAATTCTGCCAGCGCCATGACTTCAGCTTTTTGCAAGGGTTCTTGCTGAAAGGGAACTGTTACAGCAGTTTTCAGGATAAATTTGAAAAAATCTTTACAGCAGTCTTTGACTAAATCTTTGAGAAATTCTTCCCTGATAATAGTTTTGGATACAAATCCAACTGCTGTGGTAGCTACCCAGGTAGTGACCCATTCAATGAGCATACTCGTGTCTATTTATATTCTGATCACCAGTATATACACTAGCCTTGTCTAGCATTTCAGATTTTACGATTATTTAAAGTTAGTAGAATTTTCATAGTAGACTCGGCAATGCTCGTTCTACTGACTATTTACTGATAAATTTAAATTTATACTAGGAATACTTCTATGGTTCTCCAAATTCACCCCATCCACAAAGAACCAACTATAACTTGGGAAGCACTTCCAGCCGATTTCATTTTACCCGACGATCCCGTGGAAAATATTCAGCAACCAACTCTCGCAGCAGCGCTTACCGATGCTTTGGGAACAGCAGGATGCATTCAACCCCAGATGTTGATTGGCTCTAATTTTGGCTTGGTAGCCACAGTCAATAAAAAAATCGTCGTTAAAGCGCCTGATTGGTTTTACATACCTCAAGTTCAGCCTGTAGGTGCTGATGTTATTCGCCGTAGTTATACCCCAAATTTAGAAGGCGCTCCTGTAACTGTGGTGATGGAATTTCTTTCTGACATAGAAGGGGGAGAGTTATCAGTGCGTTCAACTCCACCATACGGTAAACTCTATTTTTACGAAAAAATTCTTCAGGTTCCCACCTATGTTACCTACGATCCCTATGAACCAAGTTTAGAGGTACGCTGCTTACAAAATGGACTATACACTTTGCAGCCAGCAGATGCAAATGGGCGTTTCTGGATTCCAGAGTTAGAGTTATTTCTGGGAATTTGGCAAGGTGAAAGATTATGCCAAACTATGAATTGGTTACGCTGGTGGGATAGAGAGGGAAATTTGCTGCTGTGGAGTAGCGAACAAGCTGAACAGGAACGCCAACGCGCTGAAAAGTTAGCTGCTAAGTTACGTGAGTTAGGTGTCGATCCAGATGCGATCGCATAAAGCAATCAAGGGAATAATAAGCTACTCCGCTTGACCAAAAATCTACTTAAAGGCGGAGTAGCACATCAGCACCGAAATTCCATGAAATTGCCAAAAAATCAATTCAGCCATCTCACAGCTATAGAAAGAAATAACCTTTCATTCCCGGCACAGTTTTTATTAAATCAAAATCTATTGCAAGGTAAAGTCTTAGATTTTGGTTGCGGCTTTGGTAATGATGTGAAAATTTTGCGTCAAAAAGGCTTTGATATTACAGCTTACGATCCTTATTATTTTCCTGAATACCCTCAAGAAAAATTTGATACGATTATCTGCTTTTATGTATTAAATGTTTTATTTACTGAAGAACAAGCCAATGTCCTCATGGAAGTCTCTCATCTACTCAAACCAGGAGGTAAAGCTTATTATGCAGTTAGAAGGGATATTAAAAAAGAAGGTTTTCGGGAGCATTATATCCATAAAAAACCTACCTACCAATGTGTAGTCAAACTCCCGTTTCATTCCATTTACTTGGATGAAATGCGTGAATTTTATGAATATACTCACTACAATTATCAACGCAATTCATCTCAGAATTGTATATTCTGTAATCCTTATAAACATCTAACATTATTAACTGAATCAGCAACAGCTTATGCAATTTTCGATGGTTATCCTATCAGTAAAGGTCATGTTTTAGTCATTCCTAAACGCCATGTAAGCAACTATTTTGAGCTACCATTTAAAGAACAATCTGCTTGCTGGCTCATGGCGAATAAAGTTCAAGAAATTCTGCAACAAGAATTTGCACCCGATGGTTTTAATGTCGGAATGAACATTAATCGAGCAGCCGGACAAAATATGATGCACGCCAGTATTCATATTATCCCTCGCTACAAAGGTGATACTGTTGGCGCTAAAGGTGGAATGCGAAATGCGATCCCGCAAAGAAATAAGTAAGGGATTTCCAATTAAAAAAATACAGCATATTTCAGGTAAATGAGGTAGGCGCTTCGGGGCATGGCAGTGCCAATGCCCCTACAATCTGTTGCATTCTTTTTTAAAATTGGTATTACTTAATAATATTTAACCGAGACTATCGGGATCGATTCCTAAGGCTCTTAATTGTTCCGCCAATAGTTGAGCGCGTTGCTCTGCTTGCTGTGCGCGTTGCTCTGCTTGTTCGGCTTGTTGTTCGGCTCGCTGTGCGCGTTGAGCTTCTTGCTGTGCGCGTTGAGCTTCTTGCTGTGCGCGTTGAGTTTCTTGTTGAGCGCGTTGTACTTCTTGTTGAATTTGTTCTTTTGGGGTGGGATAGCGCTTACCTTCTGCGTCGTACCAATAGAGCCATTCTCTAGTGACACCGCTATAATTTCCTCTTTCGCAGCCAATTCCTAAGCCAATTTCTGGTAACCAAACTGGGTTTCCTGATTGCAATTCATATCTACCATTAACTAACTTATGAACTTCTAGGCGCGGTTTACGACGACGGCGAGAAGAATAAATTACATAGTAGAGTACGCCTAATTTGGCATATTGATCTAATTTAGCTGTGTATTCTTTACGATAATTTTGGGAAACTACTTCCAAAACCAAACTAGGTATAACATTCTCATCCCACAATACATAACTGGGACGCAATTCCTCATCGTAAAACCGCTCTACGCCTAAACTCAGAAACCCATCGGGCACAATTGCAGGTTCATCGGGGTGATAATATATACCCATGTCTACCCCAAAAAACCAATCCATTCTATCTGCCCAAAGTATCAGCAGAATTGCCTTCAGTAATCCTGGTATTAATTCTTGTAGTTCATTATCCACAGGTGTGTCGTCAGAGTCTGGTAATTCTTCGGCTGAGGGCAAGTACCGAGGCAGATTGTAGTTTAACATGGCGGCTTTCCCCAAAACTCACCAGAATTATAGCGATTTCTGGGGTTATTGACAGCAATTAATCATTATGCGATCGCTACTCTATTTACTGATAAACATTTCTTTATGATATGTTGCCTCAACTCTTCTTGTCACAATCCACCCCATGCTGATGGAACAGAGTTTTGTTCTCACTGTGGTGTTCCGCTAATTGTATTGCGCCATTATCGTCCAATCCGGGTATTAGGTAGCGGCGGATTTGGCAAAACTTATTTAGCAGAAGATGTAGAAAAGTTTAATGAACTATGTGTAATTAAGCAATTTGCTCCCCAAATACAGGGTGCTGGTGCGATACAAAAAGCAACAGAATTATTTGAGCAAGAAGCAAGACGACTGCAATTTTTAGGAGAACATCCCCAAATTCCTACACTGTTAGCATATTTTGAGCAAGATAATCGATTGTATTTAGTGCAGCAGTTTATTGATGGAGATAATTTATTTGAGGAATTACGACAACAGGGTAATTTTAATGAGCAAAAGATTTGGGATTTACTAGTAAATTTATTAACTATTTTGCAAACGGTTCACGAGCAAAAGGTAATTCATCGAGATATTAAGCCGCCGAATATTCTCCGGCGTAAATTACCTTCTGCCAAAAATGGTGATATTGTACTCATCGATTTTGGCGCATCAAAACAATTGAGTGAGACGGTAATTACTCAACCAGGCACAACTATCGGCTCGTTTGGTTATGCACCTCCAGAACAAATGCAAGATGGACAAGTATATCCAGCTAGCGATTTATATAGTGTAGGTACTACTTGCTTTCATTTATTAACTGGTGTTGCACCTTGGGAATTATGGAAGCAACAAGGATATGCTTGGGTTGCTAATTGGCGATCGCATTTGCAGCAACCAATTAGTCACAAATTAGCAATGATTTTGGATAAGTTGCTGCAACTGAATTATCAGGAACGTTATCAATCAGCAGAGGAAGTTTTAGAAGATATTAATGATGTCGAATCTCATTCACAAATTCCAGATACAGTTGCTTATCAGCAGTCAGCTTCACCGCCATCACCAGAATTAGTACCAACGGTAAATTATCAAATTCCATCATCAAATTCATCATCAGAATTACCAACAAAATTAGACTATCAACCTCCGCCATCAACAGTAGTAGACTTAGCTAAACCAAAACAGCAATTAAAATTACCTTTGCTGGTAAGTGGTGCTATCTTTCTGCTGGGTTTGGGAGGATATGGCGTTTTACAATTGAGTCAACCGATTGTAAATAAAAGAATTGAGGCGGAAAAACTAGCATTAGCTAATACCTTAGATGCTCATGATGGCGCGGTTAATTCCCTAGCAATTACTGCTGATGGAAAAACTTTAATTAGTGGCGGTGCAGATAATAAAATTAAAATTTGGAATTTAGCCACTGGAGATTTAAAAACTACTCTGAGCAAAAATTTAGACGCGATTAATTCTGTTGTTATTAGCCGTGATGGTAAAACTTTATTTAGTGGCAGTAAAAATGGTATTATTCAGATTTGGAATTTACCAAATGGGACATTAAAAACTACTTTACCTAAGAGTAAAGATGCAGTAACTTATCTTGCGATTACACCAGATGGTGAAACTTTAGTTAGTGGTGGAGGTAATACAATCCAGGTTTGGGATCTGGAAACTGGAAAGCTAAAAAATACTCTCACTGGACACACAAAATCAGTGATGGCTTTAGCTATTAGTGCTGATGGGCAAACTTTAGTTAGTGGCAGTGCTGATAATACTATCAAGATTTGGAATCTAAAAACTGGACAGTTAAAAAATACTATCGCCGGACATAAAGAATCAGTTATGAGTGTGGCAATTAGCCCCAACGGCGAAATTTTAGCCAGTGGAAGTTCAGATGATACTATCAAAATTTGGAATCTAAAAACTGGGAAATTAATCAATACGCTTATCGGACATTTCTATCCAGTTAGCACTTTAGCAATTAGTCCAAATGGAGAGACTTTAGCTAGTGGTAGCTGGGACTATCGGATTAAAATTTGGAATATACAAACTGGAGAAATTAAAAATACTCTAACTGGGCATAAAAGTTCTGTGAATAGCGTAGTAATTAGCCCAGATGGACGGAGTGTCATCAGTGGTAGTAGTGACAGGACGATTAAAATTTGGCGATCGCTCTAATGTAGGCAAGGGGCATTATAATCTCCTTTGCCCCTAAAAAATATATCTGTTGATAGATGTAATAAATGTATAAGTGCCCATAAGAATCAAATGCGACAATTGCTAGCCAGAGAAATTTACTGGTAGCGATCGCCTTTTTAGCTTCAGTGACAAGACAAGGTGAATTCCCCAGCATCTACCGAGCCACTGAGAAATCTAGGTAACTCTTAACTATTAATAAATATATATTGCTGACCCCAGTTAATGGTTTATATTTACCCAAAGGTGGCGCAAGCGTTCACGGATCTTCAAACATTAGGAGGCAGCATCATACCACGCCTATAACTGATGCATATCCTCACTCCCAAGTGTCAGTGTAAGGATAAGTTGATATTAAAACAAAGAATTTTTGCTGAATTGTAACGGATAAAGACTACACTTAAAAGTCTTGTGCAGCAAAACCTGTAGCTTTAACTTAAAGTAATCATGTCCAAGGTTCTTGTCTCCGATCCTATTGACCAAGCTGGAATTGACATTCTCTCGCAAGTTGCTACTGTTGATGTCAAAACAGGTTTAAAACCAGCAGAACTGATAGAAATTATTGGTGAGTATGACGCACTGATGATTCGTTCGGGTACGCGCGTCACCCAAGAAATTATTGAAGCCGGTACGCAGTTAAAAATAATTGGCCGTGCTGGTGTGGGTGTCGATAATGTGGATGTTCCCGCAGCCACACGCCACGGGATTGTGGTAGTCAATTCTCCTGAAGGTAACACGATCGCGGCTGCCGAACATGCGATCGCCATGATGTTATCTTTATCTCGTCATATCCCCGATGCCAATGTATCGGTGAAAAAAGGTGAGTGGGATCGCAAAACTTTCGTTGGCGCGGAAGTTTACAAAAAAACCCTCGGTATTGTGGGGTTAGGTAAAATTGGCTCCCATGTGGCGGCTGTAGCCAAGGCAATGGGGATGAAGCTATTAGGTTACGATCCCTTTATCTCCACAGAACGCGCTGAACAAATTGGCTGTCAGTTAGTCGAGTTAGATTTGCTGATTCAGCAAGCTGACTATATCAGTTTACATATCCCCAAAACCCCGGAAACAGCCCATTTAATCAATGCCACAACTTTGGCAAAGATGAAACCGACTGCCCGGATTATTAACTGCGCCCGTGGTGGCATCATTGATGAAGCAGCGTTAGCTGTAGCTATCAAGGAAGGGACAATTGCTGGTGCAGCTTTAGATGTATTTGAGTCGGAACCGCTAGGCGAATCAGATTTGCGATCGCTCGGTAAAAATGTGATCCTCACCCCCCACTTAGGTGCATCCACTGCGGAAGCACAGGTGAATGTCGCCATAGATGTAGCTGAACAAATTCGCGATGTACTTTTAGGACTTCCCGCACGTTCTGCTGTTAACATTCCCGGACTCAGTCCTGATGTGTTGGAAGAACTCAAACCCTACATGGAGTTGGCAGAAACTTTAGGCAAGCTCGTCGGTCAACTAGCCGGTGGCAGAGTACAATTACTGAATGTCAGATTACAAGGCGAACTGGCAACTAACAAGAGTCAGCCATTAGTAGTTGCATCCCTCAAAGGATTGCTTTACCAAGCACTGCGGGAACGGGTAAATTACGTCAATGCCAACATTGAAGCCAAAGAACGGGGAATTCGCGTCATTGAAACTAGAGATGCTTCTGTACGTGACTATGCAGGTTCTTTGCGGTTAGAAGCTACAGGGACTCTGGGAACTCATTCTGTCACTGGTGCTTTGTTAGGCGAGAAAGAAATTCACCTAACTGATGTTGATGGTTTCCCGATTAACGTTCCTCCCAGCAAATATATGCTGTTTACCCTGCACCGCGATATGCCAGGGATCATTGGTAAACTGGGTTCCCTACTGGGCAGTTTTAATGTCAATATTGCCAGTATGCAAGTAGGACGGAAAATTGTCCGCGGTGATGCAGTTATGGCTCTTAGTATTGACGATCCCCTACCTGAAGGAATTTTGGCTGAGATTACCAAAGTGCCTGGAATTCGGGATGCATACACGGTAACACTGTAAAAAGGATGAAAAATGAGCGATGAAGGCTGAAGTAATTTCATCCTTCATCCTTCACAATTCATACTTGAAAATATGGCAAAAACCTGGTGGGAATTACAGATTTTATGTGAACCAGACTTAGAAGATTCGATCTTTTGGCGTCTGGAAAGTTTTGGCTGTCGTGGTACAGCTATTGAAGGTAAAGGTAATGCCTCTTTGGTAAAGGCTTATTTACCGGAATTTCAAGCACATCTGCTAGATTTAGCGGCGCTGTCTCTGTGGCTGCGTCAAGATGCTTTGTGTGTAGGGTTAACCGCACCTACTTTACACTGGCAAATCATTAACGAAGAAGATTGGGGTACTAGCTGGAAGCAATATTGGCACCCAGAGAAAATAGGCGATCGCTTTTTAATCAATCCGGCGTGGTTACCATTACCAGAAACAACAGACCGCCTCGTAATTCGCCTCGACCCTGGAGTAGCATTTGGTACAGGAAATCATGCAACAACCCAACTCTGCTTAGAATCCCTAGAAATGCGGATGAGTGAATTACCGAAAGCTTTTGCTCGTTCGTCACCAAAAAAAGAGCATGTGGTAATTGCGGATATAGGTTGTGGGTCTGGTATCCTTTCAATTGGTGCAGTGCTATTGGGTGCAGAAAAAGTATATGCTGTAGATAATGACCCTTTAGCAGTGCAATCCACCTTCAGCAATCGCGCACTCAATGACATTAGTCCAGAACGCTTAGTACCAGCAGAAGGCAGTGTAGACATATTACAAAAACTGATTGCACAACCAGTTGATGGGATTGTTTGCAATATTTTGGCTGATGTAATTATTGAGTTACTTCCCCAAATAAGTGCGATCGCTAAACCTACTACTTGGGCTATTTTTAGCGGTATTCTCCTAGAACAATCTAAAGCCGTAGCTGATGCATTAGAAGATAATGGCTGGATCGTTGCTACTTTGTGGAAAAAGAAAGAGTGGTGTTGTTTGAATGTCCGTCGTTCGTAAACTACCCAGCCTTGTGCTTTTGCTGTTTGCTGTTAGCCTACCCCAAGGGTAGGCTGGTTTTCTTTAGTACTGAAAAATAAATTCAGGACTCAAGTCCTAACTACGAAATCATTCGACCACAATATTAAATAATGCCTTGGAGGTGTTGCACTAACTGAGGTGCTTGCATCACACCTTCGATTCGATCTACTGGTTTACCTTGCTTAAACAGTACCAAAGTTGGTAGAGCGTAAATCTGATACTGACTAGCTATATCTTGATATTTTTCTGTGTCTATTTTCACAATACGTAACCGATCTTTCAGTTGATTATTGACCTGTTCTAAAATCGGCCCCATCATTTGACAAGGGCCGCACCATTCAGCATAAAAATCTACCAACACAGGTACATCAGAACCAGACAACATCTCTTCAAAGCTGTTGAATTGTTTTTTAGTAGTCATATGACACACCGATTTTCTCTTATTTGATTTAATAGTAATGCTTGCTTGAAAAAATGGGACTAATGTCAATGGTCAGTTGTCAATGGTCAGTTGTCCCCTCTGCTCCCCTGCTTTTTCACCCTCAAGTCCCATCCTCAGAGAAGTACGGATATTGCACTCTTGCGGTGAGCGAGAACCTCACTTGATTTTCTATGATGTTTGTTAATTTAAAATCAGATGCTATGGAGCTTGAGATTATACCTGGCAACTTACAGAATCTCATATCTTAGAAAAAGCGCAAAGTCTGAGCGGAGGTTTCCTCTGATCAGACGGCAGTTCCTTTAAGCGGGGGAACCCGTCACCGGACTGCTTCAACTTTGTAAGAATAACATAACAGAAATTTCTAGAGGAGGCTGGTAGATGGCTGCAACCGACTTTAAAGACTATTACACAATTTTGGGAATTAGTAAGACTGCTAGTCCAGAGGAAATTAAACAAGCTTTTCGTCGGTTAGCCCGTAAATATCACCCTGATGTTAACCCAGGCAATAAACAGGCGGAAGCTAGTTTTAAAGAAGTTAACGAAGCTTATGAGGTATTATCTGACCCAGATAAGCGCAAAAAGTATGACCAATTTGGTCAATACTGGAAACAAGCTGGTGAAGGCTTCCCCGGTGGTGCTGGGGTTGATATGGGCGGCTTTGACTTCAGCCAATATGGTAGTTTTAATGACTTCCTCAATGAGTTATTTGGTGGTGCTGGGTCTCGCAGTAGCCGTCAAAACTATTCTTATCGAACTTCTACAGGTAGACCACCAGGGGGTTTTGGCGGTTTTAACGATTTCGGTTTCCAAGATGTAGGTGCTGGTGCTAGTGGTGCTCAAGATAGTGAAGCAACTATATCTCTGACTTTTAGCGAAGCGTTTGCTGGGGTGCAAAAGCGCTTTAGTTTAGGTAACGAAACGATTGATGTGCGTATCCCTGCTGGCGCTAAATCAGGTACTCGTCTGCGTGTGCGGGGGAAAGGTCAAATTAATCCGATGACGCAGCAAAGGGGCGATTTGTACTTAAAGGTGGAACTTCAGCCCCATTCGTTCTTCCAAATTGAAGGTGATAATTTGGTTTGTGAACTACCAATTACACCAGATGAAGCTACCTTAGGAGCTTCCATTGATGTACCGACACCTGATGGTTCTGTTAACGTTAAGCTACCTGCGGGAGTGCGTTCTGGTCAATCCTTGCGCTTGCGTGGTAAAGGCTGGCCGATAGCTAAGGGTGGACGAGGCGATCAGTTGGTGAAGGTGGCAATTGTACCACCCAAAGAACTCAGCCAACAAGAGCGGGAATATTATGAAAAAATTCGGTCTATACGTACTTATAATCCCCGCAGTCACTTACAACAGGTCAAGTTATAGGATGATGTTTCGCGCCCAGAATTAGAGAATCTGCGGCGCGAAGCCATTGTTATGGTTTATTTAGGTTAATTGGCTTGATTTTTCGCCATTAAAGTTTTTATCCGAGACTTAAACGCTGCAATTGTCTTTGGAGAAGGTTGAGTAGTTTGCCAAGATGGGCGTTGCATGATGCGATCGCTCCAATTTTGCAGTTTAGAATTAAAAGTTACCCCCATTTGCGGCAAGAAAAGAATGCTACTACCCGCTACAATATCGGCCAAAGTTAATTGTTCGCTACCAAAGTAAGGGCGATCGCCTAGTAGTTGCTCAAAAAAATTCAGTACGATAGTCGCTTTCTGTTTTGCTTCTTCAATTTTCTCAGGCTCGGAGTCTAAGCCAATCATTTGCCGTAACAGGGGATTTATGGCTGGTAAAAGTTCATTTACGGTTACCATTTCCACCATGCGCACAATTGCTAAAGCTTTCTCTTCTTTAGGCAATAAAGCAGGGGTAGGATACTTAGCTTCTAGATAGTCGAGAATTGCGAGGGATTCCACTACCCGAAAGTCATCATCAACTAATACGGGAATATGATGAAAGGGATTTAGCGCCACAAACTCTGGCTGAAACTGATCGCCATCCAGCTGCATTTCAATTAATTCAAAATCCAGTCCCTTTTCTAATAAAGCAATCCAAGGACGACGGGAGTTAAATGAAATCGGTTGGTGATAAAGTTTGAGCATCAGAAAATCTCTCAGATGTTATCAATTGTATACTTTATAAGGTATTGAGCAAAATTTTACTTGTGCATGAAAAGTTTGCTGCTTTATCTGCTAGGTATTGCCCAATAAATCCTATTTTCACTCAACTACAAGCATCAAATTGTGCTAATAATGTCTCCACACTAGCATTATGATTTAGGAAAGAAAATAAATGATAATAGCGGAGCTTGCCTGATTTATCTAATACAAATTGTGCAGGTAAAGGTGCGCCTAAGGCTTGTCCTACGCGATATCTGCGAAAGACACCACAAGCAGGATCGCTGAGTAAAGGCATTTTTAAACCTAAGTCTCTGACTACTACTTCACTTTGTCTTTCATCAGTACTAGTAATTAGCAAAATCTCGACATCACGCTCTTGAAATTGCTCGTAATTCTCATTCAAAGATTTGATATGTGGATAGCAAAATGGGCAATATTGCTTTTCTGTAAATATCCTGGTAAAAGCCAGTAATACTGGTCGCTTGCCGCGAAACTCAGACAATTTTACCAAACTATTATTGGTAATATCTGGTAATTGAAAATCTGGCGTTCCCACTTCCAGCCTTAACTCATTTATAGCCGGAATTGGCAGAAAATTCCGGAAAAAACGTTCATTTATTAAGCCGCTAAAATCAGTTGAAGTTAGCATATTTATTATCCTTGATAATTGAAGGTCAATAATCAACAGTCAACACTTCGAGTGAGCTTCAGTGCGGCGCAGTCAACAGTCAAAAGTCCATAGTCGAAAATTTAATCACAACTGACAACTGACAACTGACAATTAAAAACGAAAAAACCACAGATAGGCACTGAAGTTAACACTGATTCATCTGTATCTGTGTTTATCTGTGTTTATCTGTGGTTATAAATGATACTGCTCTTCAATCCAGTATACTGCGTTGCCAATTTCTGGCAATAGCAATCTAGACAGCGGAGAAGTAAACTTTAGACTTCACTGGATCGGGATTCATGGTTTTATCCCCTGGTTGCCAACCAGCAGGGCAAACTTCATCTGGGTGAGACTGAACGTACTGAATTGCTTGTAATGTCCGTAGAGTTTCATCAACGCTACGACCAAAAGCAAGGTTGTTAATGGTTGCGTGCTGGATTACACCATCTTTATCAATGATGAACAGACCGCGTAAAGCAATACCTGCCGCTGGATCGAGAACGTTGTAAGCTGCGCTGATTTCTTTCTTAATGTCGGAAACTAGAGGATAATTCAAGTCGCCAACACCACCAGATTTGCGGTCAGTTTGAATCCAAGCTAGGTGAGAAAACTCACTATCAACGGAAACACCAAGAATCTCGGTGTTAATTTTCTTGAATTCTTCGTAGCGATCGCTAAATGCTGTGATCTCAGTGGGACAAACAAAGGTAAAGTCTAGGGGATAAAAGAATAGAACAACATACTTACCGCGATAGTCGGAAAGTTTGATGGTCTTAAATTCCTGATCCGACACAGCTGTTGCTGTAAATTCTGGAGCCTGTTGACCAACGCGGAGGCATCCTTCTGTTCCGTAAGTGAGGGACATTATCTTAATTCTCCTTCAACTTATATCCATTTACTAGCGTTGGAATTCGGGTCAGTGAAAACTTTCCCTTCCACGCTGTCACAGTTTAATTACGATCTGTTACGACTATATCATAGTCATAACGATTTTGAGTAGCAAATGGTTGATTTAGATCAAAGAGAGTGGTTACTGACCAATGGCTTGGGTAGTTTTGCCAGTGGTACAGTTTCCGATGTCAGGACACGCACCTACCACGGTTGGCTATTTGCCGCGACAAACCCCCCTTCAGGGCGGACTTTGCTGCTTTCGCACTTAGAAGCTAGCCTAGAAGTAGAAGGAAAAGTTGTCACCTTAGGGACAAATTACTGGGGTAGCGGACGCATTGAACCTAACGGTTACCAACTGCTACGGGATTTTGAGATTCATCCAGTACCAAAATGGATTTGGCGACAGGATAATTGGCAACTGAGTCGGCAATTGCTAATGCCATACGGTTTGGTAGAAACTGAAAGTGGGGGAAAGGTAAATTCCCCAAATTCTGCGCCGGAGTTATGCCATCGGCTATTGATTCAGTATCGTTATGAAGGTACACAAGCCAGTACTTTAAGGTTGCGACTGCTAATTGGCGATCGCGATTTTCATCATCAACAAACAGCTGCTGCGGAATTACACTTTTCCCAAGTGCTATTACCCGAACAAGTTTGCTTACAAGCAATTATTGCTGGACGTTTTGGCACGCCTTGGCATTTACGGTGGACACAAGGAGACTATAAAGCTGATGGTGTCTGGTATTGGGATTATCGATTACAAGAAGAAACTCGACGGGGATTAGGCGACAAGGAAGATCTTTATAGTCCCGGTTACTTAACAGTTCATCTCCAGCCAGGTGATGTAGTTACTTTAGAAGCCAGAGTAGGTTTCCCTAATCCACAGCCAGAACCCTTAACTTGTGAAACCTTTACCGAAGCGATCGCCGCAGAAGAAGAAAGACTAGCCCAAATTTTTGGCTTCGATCGAGGGACTAATCAAAGCCCCAATGCCCCATATCCAATGCCCCATGCCCTATACTCAATATGGCAGCAATTACTCAAAGCCAGCGATCAGTTTATTGTTTATCGTGCTTCAATTGCTGGGCCTACAGTGATTGCTGGTTACCATTGGTTTAATGATTGGGGACGTGACACTTTAATTGCATTACCTGGGTTAGCACTAGTAACGCAACGCTTTGATTTAGCAAAAGGGCTGTTGCAAACTTTTGGATATTACTGTCGCCAAGGTTTAATTCCTAATGCATTTCCTGATATCGGTGGTGAGCCTTTTTACAACAGTATTGATGCTGCACTGTTGTGGATTGAAACTCTGGGACTTTATTTAGAAACCACCCAAGATTGGCAATTTTTAGCCGAACAATTCCCTGTAGTGCAGCAAATCCATAAAGCATTTGTCAGTGCTACTCGCTACAATATCCATGTTGATGCTACTGATTGGCTGGTAAGTTGGGATGCGCCTCATGTCGCCTTGACTTGGATGGATGCTGTGGTAAAAGGAGAACCTGTTACACCTCGCCTGGGTAAGCCAGTAGAAATCAATGCTTTATGGTATTCTGCTTTGTGTTGGCTGAGTCAATGGGCAGAAAAATTAAGCCAAAATCAAGATGCTAATTCAGAACGGCTAGCAAAGCAAGCACAGCGTTATGCACAACAAGCAGAACAGGTTAAAACTTCCCTGCAAAAATTTTGGAATGCAAAACTCGGCTATTTTTATGACACCATCGAATTGGACGATCGCCGTCATTCACAAATCCGGCCTAACGCAGTTTTAGCCCTATCCTTATATCATTGCGGATTTTCATCCGAACAAGGGCGTCAGGTACTTGCAGTTGCGGCTTCTGACTTACTTACCCCCTATGGACTGCGGAGTTTAGCACCTACCGATCCGCAATATATTGGTAAATACCAAGGTACTCCAGAACAGCGCGATCGCGCCTACCATCAAGGTACTGTTTGGAGTTGGCTAATTGGCCCGTTTATCCGTGCTTGGCAACGTTTTTATCCAGAAAAGCCAGTACCTTTTGATTGGCAACCTCTATTGCAGCATTTTCTCGATGATGCTTGTCTTGGCTCTATTTCCGAAATTTTTGATGGCGATCCACCCCATCAACCCAAAGGAGCGATCGCCCAAGCTTGGTCAGTGGCTGAGGTTATTCGTTATTTACCGAAATCTCAGCTTTAGAATAGTCAACAGTCAACAGTCAACAGTCAACAAACAACTGACTATTGACTATTGACTAAACTTTTGTGCGATCGGTCAAAATTTCATAGCCGGTTTCTGTAACTAACACAGTATGCTCAAACTGGGCTGATAAAGAATTATCTACAGTTACGGCTGTCCAGCGATCGGCTAAAGTTCTTGTGTGCTTAGAACCTGCATTTAAAATTGGCTCGATGGCTAAAGTCATCCCCGCACGTAATTTTACATTGGGCATTTCTCTAGTACGGTAGTTAAACACAGAAGGTTCTTCGTGCAAATTGCGTCCTACACCATGTCCAGTGAATTCTTCAACCACTGTAAAACCATTGGCTTTCACATGGTCTTCAATGGCTCCAGCTAGATCTAGCAAGTATGCACCAGCCTTGACTTGTTCAATACCTTTATAAAGAGCTTCCTCCGCGACACGAATTAGTTTAGCTGCTTCTGGGGTAACTTCACCGACGGCGATTGTAATGCAAGAATCGCCATGAAAACCTTGGAAATAAGCACCTGTATCTACTTTTAATACATCCCCAGTCCGAATTACTTTCTTGGGGTTCGGAATTCCATGTACAACTTCATTGTTAATACTGGCACAAATAGAACCTGTGAATCCGTGATATCCCTTAAAGCTTGGTGTCGCACCCATTTCGCGAATGCGTTTCTCTGCATACGCATCTAAATCAGCCGTAGTCATTCCTGGTTGGACTAATTCGGAAATTTCTTTGAGTACAGTTGCGACAATTTTTGCTGATTGCCGCATAATATCAATTTCACGCGATGATTTAAGTTCGATACCTCGGCGTTGTTTGCTAGGTGATGGCGGCTGAGTTGCTTGAGCAAGTAAGTTACTGAGAATGTTCATGGGTAATTAAAAGCAATCGGCGCTGTAAGGCCGATGGTTAAGTTTTTTCTAGATTAGTTGAGAAATAATATCTATATTTAAATTAACTTATTTTTTACTGTCGGATTAATTTCTGACAGTAATTGAACCATTCCGCCGAGTCATATTTGGGGAATGGCAAACATTGGTTCCAATGAGTAAACAAATATACTCTAGGTCTTATCTGTCTTTTTCAGCCAATTTATTTTAACTTTGAAATGTCAATTTGTAACGGTAATCTCTCCTGTCATTCCTGCTTCTGTATGTCCTGGTACTGAGCAGCGTAAGCTATATTTTCCTGGCTTTAGCGGTACAAATACCCATTCGGCTGTAGCACCTGGTTTGAGTTCCACTTCATGGATAGCTCCTTTAATTTCTACTTTCCCTGCTTCAACTTTTTGCGTCCATATGCCATCGGCAAAGTCTTTGGCAGTAAAATAGTGTTTCAGTTGGCTAGGATTAGTAAGTCGGAGATTGTACCGTTTACCAGTCACAAATTCCAAGTTATTCGGCTCAAATTTGAGTTCATTAGCTGTATTCCCTAAGCTAATAGGAACTTCAATGGCGGGTTGTTTCAGTAAATCACCAGATACATTTGCGGCTAATGCTGAATTATAGCTGAAACTCAAACACAGCATTAATAATACAATAATATAAATCCGCTTGATAGTTTTCATCGTCCAAAAGATTATTTAAACTGGGTTTCTCGCACAGACTTACCGAAATTAGGAATTAATAATTACGAATTAATAATTATTTCATTTGGGCTAAGACAGCCGGGCCAGCTGTTGCTACTACAATTTTATCTGGGTGGACTAATTCGCGAGCAGCTTGGTTAACTTGAGCGAGGGTAACTTGTTGAATTTTTTCGCTAAAAGAACGTAATTCAACTTTATCAAGCCCATGCACTTGATTCATCAAAATAGTTTTTGTTAATTCCTCTGGGTTGGCTAAAGAAACATTGTAGTTGCTAATAAGTGTTTGTTTAGCTGCTTCAACTTCTGAAGCTGTAACACCTTGTTGATGAATTTGCTTTAACAGTTTTTGAGTACTGGCGATCGCTTTTGTTGTATCTTCAGGGCTGGTTTGCAATTCAATCCAAAATGTTCCAGCACTTTTCCCAACTTGGAAGTAGCTATAAATTCCATAGGTTAGTCCTTGGCGATCGCGTACTTCTGCACCTAGTCTACTAGATAAGGTATCGCCTCCCAAAATCTGATTTAAAACTAAGGCTGCATAAAATCGGGGATCTTTACGGTTAATCCCCGCATAACCCATATAAGTAATGGCTTGGGCTTTACCCGGTAGGATAGAGTTGACACGCACTTCCTTTTCGGGCATTGATACTTGTGGATATTGTAATTTTGGTGGTTCGCCGCTTACTTTCCATCCCCCAAATTCTTTTTCCACTAGCGATCGCACTTTGGCTGGCTCAAAATCTCCGACTATTGCTAACACCATATTATCGGGACGATAATATTTTTCTTTAAAAGCAATTACATCTTTACGCTTAATCTTTTTTAAGCTCTGTGCTGTTGGGAAGCTATGTAAAGGATGCTTTCGCGGATAAATAGATTGAACAAATGTTCTAATAGCTACCTCATCTGGATCGTCTAAATCCAATTTAAGATTAGTCAAAGCTTGTTGACGCTCAAGTTCCAATTCTTTTGCTGGGAAGGTACTATTTTTAACGACATCTGCTAGAGTTTGCAAAATTATAGGTAAGTCACCAGCTAAACTATCACCTTCAATGCGCACACCTTCCCGATAGGCTCTAAACTCTAAATTTGCACCTCGGTCTTCCAAGGCTTTGGCAATTGTCAAGAAATCTTTGGTTTTCGTGCCATTCATCAAGTTATCTGCTACCAAAGATGCTAATCCCGCTTTATCCTCAGGGTCAAATTCTATCCCTGCATTAATGTGACCACTAAGGGTGATAGTCGGAATACTGCGATCGGGGAAGAGTAATAACCGTAAACCATTAGCAAATTTAAATTGCTGTGGTAAATCTCGTTCGCCAATGTCTATGACCTCATCCACAGCAGGTAGATATTTTAATATCTCACTTGGTGCTACAGGCGAGCCTGGAGCGAAATTTTCTGTAGTTTGAGAGGAATGGGCTTTGCTGGTATTAGCTTTTACTTGTTTTTGAGTGGGTTCAAAGTAGCCCACAATACGTGCTTCTGGTTTGAGGTATTTTTTAACTACAGCCACAACATCTGCTGGCGTTACTTTGCGAATAGCAGCTAAATAGCGTTCTGTATAGCGGTAGTCACCAGCAGTAGTTTCATCATTACCCAATTGCATTGCTTGGTTGGTGAGATCGCGATTAGCTAAAATTACGGCTGCTTCTAATTGCATTTTTGCACGATTTACTTCTGCTGCTGTAACTCCTGATTTGACTAAATCAGCGATCGCTTTATTTAATACCGAGTCAATTTTTGACAAATTTTGGTTAGAAGCAGCTGTTACCAACAATTCATACCATCCAGATTCTTGCAAGCTAGCCACAGAAGCGCTGATGTCGCTTGCTAAACTAGATTCTACCAATATTTGATCCAGCCGAGAACTGCGTCCCTCTGTCAAAATATAATCCATCACATCCAAGGCTGGCACATCTGGATGATTAACATCCGGTAGGGGGTAAACTACTTGCAACAGTTCCCCTGCTCCTGCTTCTCGCAGCACAATGGGAGATTCTGATAATTGTTGACTGTTGACTGTTGAGTGTTGAGTGTGGTCACTGAGTGAAGCCGTACCCCTTCGGGGAAGCAAGCTACGCGAAGCGTCTCGAAGAGAAGTATTGACTGTTGAGTGTTGACTCTTTGGTAATTTCCCAAATATTTCTTTTACTGCTTCTAAAGTTGGTGCAGTTTGAAAATCTCCCACAATTACTAAAACAGCATTGTCAGGACTGTAATATTTCTGATAATACTTTTGTACCTGCTCAACTGTAAATTTTTCTACATCCGCTTTTGTCCCGCCTACAGGTAACCCGTAAGCATGATTGGGAAAAGCTGCGCGCATTACAGTCCGATTGAGGCGGTATTCTGGGCTATTTTCGTAACCTTGTAACTCAGAAATGACTACTCGCTTTTCACTAGCTAGCTGTTCGGTCTCAATTACTGAATTTTGCATCCGATCCGCTTCTAAAATCAGCAGCGCCTTGAGCTTATTTCGTTCCGCGGTACCGTAATAAGCGGTTTGATCGTAGCTGGTGAAAGCATTGGAGTCACTACCTAAAGCACTAAACAATCTCCCAAATTGAATTGGACGAGTTTGCGTTCCTTTAAACATCATGTGTTCCAATTGGTGCGCAATCCCATTTAGTCCTGGTTCTTCATTGCGCGAACCTACCTTGTACCATACTTGTACAGTTACCACTGGCGCAGTATGTACTTCTTTGGTTAGCACTGTCAGGCCATTTGCGAGTAATGTCTTGCGGACGTTTTCTGTCACTGTTGGGGGTAGATTTTCCTGTGGATTGACTATTGACTGAGGGTGTATCTGCTGTGACGTAACTATATGCTGGCTAACAGCAGATTTACTGCTAAATAACAATACCGCAATCATCCATAGAGTTAACAGCAATAACAAAAAACGATATCGATACAAGGTAGATAACACAGACATGGATTTTGCAGATGCTTGTAAACTAAGTTACATAAAGTGAGTGATGAATATAGTTTAATCGCTGTGCGCAATCTCTCACCTGATTAAAGGTGTAGAGATCAGCTATTCTACCAGCCAAAATCATGAAAAGTGCCGCAAAATTAGTTGAGTTTTGCTAAAATCCGCAAAAATTCCAATGGTAAGCCATCAGTATCTGCAATGAAAGCCACTTCAAAAATGCGATCGCCTATTTGTTGCTGTGTCGGTTCTAAAAGTATTTTTAGTGGTGGTAAATCTGCTGTTGCTACTCGTTTTTGTAAATTGGTTAACCAACTGGGCAAATCTGGTGTAATTTCCGTTAAATCGAAAGAAAGATGGTAATAGCCCACATAATGCTCATCCGCAAAAGCATCTGGCGCTGGTTTCGGTTCGGGAATTTGGATCAGTTCAATTCTCCCACCTAATCCTTCCATCCAACAAGCCAGGGTATAGCCTGTAGTGAAGCGTTCGCAAACTGTAAACCCCAATTGTTCGTAAAAGGCGATCGCCCGATGAATATTCGCAGTCCGAATTGAAGCGTGGTGCATAAGCAAAGCGACTAGGGGCTAGAGGTTATGGGTGAGAGTATAGACTGTAGATAAAGTTTACTTGTGATGTTTCTTCAACTTTCTTTATTACTAGCCCCTAGTCCCTAACCCCTAATCTCATTGTTTATCTACTCAAATAATCGGAAATAAGGATAGCGTACAGGGACACCAGGCTCTTTTTCCAAATCAAAATTAATCACTTCCCAACAGGGTTCATCTGTGGGATCGGGGCTAAACTCTACAGGTAAACCGTATAGCCGCGCTGAGGTATTTTCCGTCGTCTGTTGTTGTCCAGAACGCCAAGTAGTGCTGCGTTCTAGATAACCACTCATTAATTCCTGATAACGACGTGCAATGATTACTCGCGTTGCTCGGAAACCTTGAGTATAAAGTTTATCCAACGCTTCGTGAATTTCAAACCTTATACCATCGGGATGGGTATGTTGTCTGTACCATTCGTTATTCCACTTTCGCCAATGGCGTCCCGACTGTAAATGGATTAATTCACCGGTTTTCGGATTAGCTTCAAAAGCCCCATGACGCGGACATAAATAGGTATCTGTAAGCGTCAATGCCTGAATTGTTTGGCGACAGTGGGGACACTGAATTTCGGGGCCAAATATTGGGTACTGCAAGCCTGGATTCATCATGAAGTGCGTAGAAACATAGTTTTGTCTTCACCAGCACCAGTGGGTTTGATTTTACACTTCGGCTCCACCAATTGGGGTTACCACCTCATTGCTACACAGTTTAATGACTGGTCGCAAGAACAGTATTCACCAGTGTCTTCCTCAGTATAGAAGCTTGACCAAAGAAGTTTGAAGTTTAAAGGATGAATTCAGAATTTCAGACTTTAGACTTCCGACTTTAGCCTTGAGTTGACCCTGTGATATTCTGGTTTTGCAACCAGCCTGAAATGTTGGAGTTTCTCCAGTGTTCCTGGGTACCATATTCATATTCTATCGTGTCTACAGCTTCTTACTGGCCATCTCCTGATTTTTCTGTTGCTGCTTTTATAGCAGCTAATGCGATCGTTGTCGGTTCAGTAAACATCAAAAGCGGGGTAAGCATTTGGTATGGAGCAGTAGTCAGAGCAGATGTAGAACGCATTGATATTGGTGAATGCACAAATATCCAAGATGGTGCAATTCTACACTGTGATCCTGGCTTTCCTACCATCTTAGAAGATCGTGTCACCGTAGGACATCGTGCTGTGATACATTCTGCCTACATTGAACGAGGAAGTTTAATTGGTATTGGCGCAATAATTTTAGACGGCGTTCGGGTAGGTACTGGTAGCATTGTTGGTGCAGGTGCTGTAGTCACTAAGGATGTACCACCATTTTCCTTAGTTATGGGCATTCCTGGTAAAGTAGTCCGCAAAATCACAGACACTGAAGCCGCAGAATTAATCGAACACGCCGAAAAATACCAAAAGTTAGCCTTGGTTCACGCCGGTAAAGGCAGTGATATTGGCTTTACCAAGCCGGGATAAGGACAAGGGGCAGGGAGCAGGGAGCAGGGGGGACAATAAGACTGGGGGGAAGACGCGGTGATGCGGAGAAATAAACAATTCTAAATGCCCCATGCCCAATGCCCCATGCCCAAATTGTAAACATTCTTTACAAATGGGGCTGGAAAAATTGTCCACTTCAGCTAACAATAAAAATGAGAGTAGTTGACAAAAGTTTAATTTATTTAACAGAGGGGTTCTAAATATGGACATTGATTTTCGCGTAGCAGTTGTTTTAGCTCCAATCGCTATTGCTGCTGGTTGGGCTTTGTTTAACATTGGCGCTGCTGCATTAAGACAAGTGCAAAACTTTTTAAACAGAGAAGCCTAAATTTACATAAAAATTAACATTTTTTAACCGGCTGTTTCTTTTTCTAGGAACAGTCGGTTGATTAGTGTTAGGGTATCGGTCAGTGTCTCCTCCTTATCTTCGTTCCGTCATCTTCCAATTGTGGATATTGATTCTCTACTAAAATCTTTTCAACCTTTTGGTATTAATTTAGGACTCTCACGGATTGTCAAACTCTTGGCTAATCTGGGTAATCCTCATCAGCAAGTGCCTGTAGTTCATGTTGCGGGGACTAATGGCAAAGGTTCTGTATGCGCTTATCTTTCATCGATTCTGACTGAGGCGGGTTATCGTACAGGACGTTATATTTCTCCCCATTTAGTTGATTGGACAGAACGTATTTGTATTAATGAACAGGCAATTTCTTCAGAGGAATTGTATGAATTATTACAAAAAGTCCAAAGTGAAATTGCTCCTGATGAAGAATCGCCAACTCAGTTTGAAGTGATTACCGCCGCCGCTTGGTTATACTTCGCCCAACAGCAAGTGGATGTAGCGGTGGTAGAAGTGGGATTAGGCGGGCGCTTAGATGCAACTAATGTGTGTGATAATCCTTTGGTAACTGTAATTACTTCTATCAGTCGCGAACATTGGCAACAATTAGGCCCGACTGTAGCCGATATTGCTAGAGAAAAAGCGGGAATTCTCAAACCGGGATGCCCTGTAGTTGTGGGACAATTGCCACAAGATGCCCTAGAAGTTGTGCGATCGCGAATTGGGGAATTACAATGTCCAGTATTTATCCCCCAGCCTGCGCGCCCTATATCTTCAGGATGGGCTGAATACCAAACTCAGGAAAATTCTAAAATTATTCAATATCCCCTGCCTTTACAAGGACAAATTCAATTAACTAATTCTGCCTTGGCTTTAGCCGCTATAGAAATCCTCCAAAAACAGGGGTGGCACATTTCCCAAACAGCCATAATTAATGGCATGGGAAAGACTAAATGGCCGGGGCGGATTCAATGGGTAACTTGGCAAAAGCATACATTATTACTTGATGGTGCCCATAATCCGGCTGGTGCTAAAGTATTACGCGATTATGTGGATAGCTTGCATCATCCCTCTGTTACTTGGGTGATGGGAATGATGGCGAATAAAGACCACGCTGATATTTTTCAAGTCTTATTACGCCCAGAAGATAGATTATTTCTCGTACCAGTACCGGATATATCTTCAGCTAGCCCTCATCAATTAGCTAAGCTAGCTACTGATAGTTGCCCAAACTTAAGTTTTTGCCAATCTTACCCAGATTTATTATTAGCCTTGGAAGCAGCTTTTGCTGTATCAGACAACTTAGTTGTATTGTGTGGTTCTCTATATTTAATAGGAAATTTTTTAGCAAATAAATAATTCCAGTAATGCAACTTTCAATTTATATATGTATTGCCAATTAAATAGTTTATTAAAAATGTTTACAAATAGTAATATATTTCTGGTGATTTAAACACACTTCTTGGAAATATCCTGACTTTTGATTAATGCGATCGCTTTATCCAGTCAAGTCCAAAAACGTTAATATCAAAGAGTTTTCCCTTGTTTATGGTCGTGGTTGAACTTGGTTTTACATCTGATGCTAAGTAATTAAATTTATTATGTAAATTTAATTTATAGTTGTGACTACAACTATATTTTCTGGGCAAAATTAACTGAGAAATTATCTAGCAGATAAATACCCTAATTGACACTGCTATAGAACTTTCTGGTTAATAGGAGATAAATATGCTAAAAGTTGTTGTAGGTCACAGTGACGATCCAGATTCTCAAGACGCAATTGCCGAAGTTTTAGAACAGTGTAGTCAAGACTTAGTAGGAGTAATACCTCAAGCAGGTATTTTGTTTACTGCTATTGATTTTGAGTATGAATTAATCCTCAAAGAAATTAACCAAGTTTTTCCCGAAATAGATTTGATAGGTTGCACCACAGATGGTGAAGCCTCTTCCGTATTAGGATTTCAACAAGATTCTCTAACGTTGATGCTGTTCTATTCCGATACGGTAGAAATCAGTACTGGTGTAGGTTATGGAGCCAAAGAAAACCCCTTTGCTGCGGCTGAACAAGCTGTCAAACAAGCAACAGCAAAAATGACTAATAGCCCGAAATTATGCATTACTTTACCAGCCAGCTATATAGAAGATGGTTCAACGACGAATGGAGAGTTAATTCTCCAGGGACTAAAACTAGCCTTAGGTTCCCAAATGCCTATTATCGGCGGTACAGCGGGAGATCAATTTAGGTTTCAAAAAACTTACCAATTTTTCCGCAATCAAGTTCTGACTGATGCTTTGCCAGTGTTGATATTTGGGGGAGATATTAATTTTTCTTATGGAATTGCTTGTGGTTGGCAACCCATTGGACGTAAAAGCGTAGTCACCAAAGCTGAGGGAACCGTCCTTTACGAAATTGATGGTAGAACAGCAATGGAATATTATCAAAAATATTTGGGTGAACGCCCGCCAACGGCAGAACATCCACTAGCTGTATATGAAGGAGATAGCGATCGCTACTACATGCGCGTGCCTAATACTCACAATCTTGAAACTGGTAGCATCAATTTTCTCGGTAATGTCCCAGAGAACGCCATAATTCAAGTCACAGATATTCGTCGAGACGAAGTAATTGCTGCCGCTGAAACTTCATTCCAAACTGCTTTAAAAAATTATCCAGGAACTGAACCAGAAGCAATTTTATTATTTTCTTGTTGCTGTCGTCGTTGGCTTTTAGGCACGAGAGCCAAAGAAGAATATCAACTTGTAAAAAATGCACTTTCTCAAGCAATACCTATTTGTGGATTCTATACCTATGGTGAATTTGCACCCCTAGAACCTCATGGTTCCACTTACTATCACCAAGAAACTTTTGTGACTTTGCTTCTAGGAACAAAATAGGGCTTATGGAACCCAGCGACCATGAAAAAAAGCTAAAAGAATTAGAAAAAACAGTTCGCACTTTAAAAAAGAAACTAGAGCGTTCAGAAGCCGATCGCGAACAACTAGAAAACGCCAGTGAAGTTAGAGAAAACATCCTGAAAAATGTCATTTCCGAGTTAGAAGATTCACAAATAGCTCTGAGAAATCGCGGTGATGAACTAGAGGATGCACTCAAAAATCTCAAAACTTTACAGATGAAGTTGGTGGAATCGGAAAAGATGTCTGCTCTAGGAATTATGGTGGCTGGGATTGCCCATGAAATTAACAACCCAGTCAACTTTATTTATGGTAATTTAAATTATGCGCAACAATATTTCCAAGATTTATTGAAACTAATTGAACTTTATCAAAAAAAATATCCCGAACCAGATTTAGTAATTCAAAAAGAAATAGAAAATATTGACCTAGTATTTCTCAAGAAAGATTTAAATAAACTCTTCCAATCTATGACAGTAGGTGCAGAAAGAATTTCGGAGATAGTTAAATCTCTACGAACTTTTTCACGTTTAGATGAAGCCGAATTTAAATCAGTTGATATTCATGAAGGAATCGATAGTACACTAGTTATTTTAAATAACCGACTCAAACAAGCCGGCGGTAATATTGCCGAAATTAAAGTCAGTAAAAATTATGGCAAACTACCCTTGATTAAGTGTTATGCCGGACAAATAAATCAAGTATTTATGAATATTTTAGCTAATGCCATTGATTCTTTAGAAGAATTAATATTAAAGACTAATCAAACTAACTTAGGGCAATGCATGATTCAGCAGCCAGAAATTAAAATCCAAACAGCAGTTATCGCAAATAATTGGATGGAAATTCGCATTGCTGATAACGGTATGGGTATGGATGAAAAGGTGAGGACAAAATTATTTGATCCCTTCTTTACTACTAAACAAGTAGGCAAAGGTACAGGTTTAGGTTTAGCAATTAGTTACCAAATTATTATTGAACTACATGGTGGAAAATTAGAGTGCTATTCTCAACCTGAAAAAGGAGCAGAATTTGTCATTCAAATTCCCATGCGTTGATTGTCATAGAGCAAGAGAAAGCAAGAGAATTAACAATTCAAAATTCAAAATTCAAAATTCAAAATTCAAAATTAAACACATTTTCAGACGGGGATTTAAACCCTGTCTGAAAATGATACTACGTATAGACGTAGGGGTCTTAAACCCTTTTATTTCCGATAATGTAAGGGAGACATACAATTCAAAATACCCAATGCCCAATGCCCCATGCCCTAAACCCTATTATTCCATTCTTGGGCTGCATCTTCTACAGCTTTATCTACTGTCTTTTCTCCTAACATTGCTGCTTGTAAGTTCTCATAAATCGCCTTTTGCAATTTTTTGATATCTTTCAAACTCGGCTTTAATATTTCTGCTTGTTGTAGTTGTTGAGCGCTAACAACTCGGGCTTTTTCCACTGTTGTGGCATTACTTGGAACATCTTTAAAGTAGCTATCAGTAAGTGATTTAACTGTAGATGGTAGAACATTGGCAGCTTTAGCAAAAGCTAATTGATTTTGATCGTTCGTGAGAAATAAAGCAAATTTTACAGCCGCATCAGGATATTTACTGTCTTTGGGGATGACTACATTCATCACAGCAACATTTTTTTTACCAGTATCACCAGTAATTTGGGGTGCGATCGCAGAAGCTTGAGCAATTTTTGGTGCATTATTGGCGATCGTCTTCAAAAACTCAGGCCCAGAAGCCAAAAATGCTGTTTCTCCAGCTTGATATAAATCAATAGCATGACGATGACCTTGAGTTAATACCTCTTTCGGCAGCAATCCTTTGTTATACAAATCTACCCAATACTGAAAAGCGGCTTTTCCTTGAGGAGAATTAAAAGCTGCTTTCCCTTCGGTATCTACTAAGGTGACTCCCATTTGCACAAAAGATTCCAAAACTTCTCCGGAATCTTGCGGTACAAAAGTCACAAAAAAGGCATATTTACCAGTTTTATCTTTAATTTGTTGGGCAACTTGGGCTAATTCTGCGTAAGTACTCGGTGATTTGTTGATACCTGCCTGTTTTAATAAATCAGTGTTATAAATGGTTAGCCGGGTGGTGAGGTACCAGGGAATACCAAAACTTTTACCATTGATAGTGCTAGCTTTCCAAATATTTGGCAGATAGGAGGAACGTACTTCTTGTGGAACTTTAGTATCAACATCCAGCCAAGCATTTCTTCCTGCAAGTTGCGAAGCAAAATCTGGATTGAGATTGACAACATCAGGTGGCGTTTTCCCTGATACAGCTGTTAAGATTTTGTTCTCCATCGCAGCCCAGGGTATATCAACCCAATTAATCTTTATACCTTGATTTTGTGACTCAAAACTGGCAATCAAGTTTTGAAAATAGTCCGTAAATTGAGGTTGGAGTTGCATTGTCCAAAACTCAACCCTTGCTCCTGATCCAGCAGCTTGTTGTGTTTGGGTGGCAACTTTACCTGTGCTGCAACTAACAATCCAGCTAGTCAATAAACCGAGCAGTACAAATACAGATAGCCGCTTGAATTTGTGAATTTTAAACATTTTACTAGTATATTTACGCTTGCTTTGAACGAAAAGCTTATGCAGAATTGTCGAGATTATAGGCTAAATCAATTACCTAGTACTAAGAGAGTTTTTTAGTATCATTTAACTTTTCAATTTAGCAGTGCGACGGGCAAAAAAGTGGTGAAAAGCTTCAATAGTCTGTTTGGCAAATCTAATAAAGGAGTCGGTATTGAACTAGCACCTGAACGGGTGAATATAGTTCAATTACGCAAACAGCGTCAAGGCTTTAAAATAGAAGCCTTAATATCGGTAGAAGTTCCTGAAGGACTGGTTACCGACGGACAAATTACCGATCCGCCAGCGATGGCGCAGCTAATTCAGCAAGCGCTTGCTGACAATAAAATCAAAGCTTCTCGGGTTGCGACTGCTGTACCAGGAAGAGATTCAATTGTACGTTTAATACCTGTACCGGCCGAGTTAGATGATAAAGAACTGCGAGAGATGGTACTCAACCATGAAGCAGCTTTGTATTTACCCTATCCTCGCGAAGAAGCTGATGTAGATTACCAGAAACTTGGCTACTTTGTAGATGAGGATGGCATAGAAAAGGTACAAGTACTCTTAGTAGCTACACGTAAGGAGGTAACGGACACATATATCAGTACATTTGAGCAGGCAGGATTAGAAATCGACGTTTTAGAGATTAACAGTTTTGCGCTCATTCGCACAATTCGCGATCAACTGCGACAATTTGGCCCGCAAGAAGCAGCGGTATTGGTTGATATCGAGTTTGATAGCTCAGAAATTGCCATTATTGTCAATGGTGTACCCCAGTTTTCCCGGACGGTACCTATAGGCACTTACCAAATGCAACAGGCCTTATCAAAAGCAATGAGTTTACCCACATCGCGAGATATGGAACTGTTGCAGGGAATGGCGATTATGACAGCTCCTATAGAGGGTGGTAAAACTGGTCTCACCGATATTAATCCCGGTATGGCAGCAATATTAAGAGTTTTGGGCGAACTGACTGACGAGCTGCGTCGTTCCATCGATTTTTACCTCAATCAAAGTGAAAATCTGGAAATAGCACAAATCTTCCTTGCTGGCCCTGGTGGTGGGCTACAACAACTAGATGAGTTTTTCACCCAAAGATTAAGCTTACCGACTGCCCAAATCGATCCAATAACATCTTTGTCCTTAGAACTTAACGAAGAAAAGTACCCTGTAGTGCAACGCTCTGGCTTAGCAACAGTAATGGGTCTAGGAATGAGGGAGGTTTAACAGAATGTACAGTCTGGATATTAACTTTCTCAAAGACCGCCCAACTTACCAAAAAAAGGTTACGAAGAAACCTGGAATTAAATTTCCTACAGGGAATTTAACACCGTTATATGTGGGAGTAGCATTAGGCATATGCTTCCCTGCGGCGGCGGTAGGTGGTTTGTGGTGGTTACAAGCGAAAGTGGTGGAATCAGAGCAAAAAATAGCACAACTAGATGAAGAAAACAAGAGGTTAGACACAGAAATCGGAAATATTAACAAAATTAAAGAACAGACCAACCAAGTTAAAGGGGAAACACAAGCTTTGGTGACAGTGTTTGACCAGATTCGACCTTGGTCAGCCATGTTACAAGATTTGCGTGATCGCATTCCTGCTAAAGTCCAAATTGAGAACATCAGGCAAATTGCAGCCGTTGCACCAGCCCCAGGACAACCAGCAGGTAATCCAGCCGGCGGTATAGAAATCACGGGTATGGCTCGGTCTTTTAACGATGTCAATGATTTCTTGCTGACTCTGCAACAGTCGAGGTTTTTAAAGCCATCAGAAAGCAAAATTGTGACCGCAGAGTTGGTAAATGCACCAATACAACCAGTGGTTGCTAATGCTAAAGAGGGTGACAAAATTCCGCCGTTGCAAGTGGTTAAATACACTATTCAATCAAGTTTGAGTGATGTACCAGCCTCTGAATTAATCCGAGAGCTAGAGCAAAAAGGCACCGTAGGACTGGTGGCGCGAATTCGTAGTTTGCAACAAACAGGAGCCATTTCAAAATGACGGTGAGTGAAGATTTTAATTTTGCTGAAAATAGTGGGGAATTTGCTGAATCTCCCAGCTCACCCAAGCTATTTGGCATTAGCTTTACCCCACAAATTATTGGAATTGCGGTAGCAGTCTTAGGTCTTGGTGGAGCCTTGTATGTAGCTCTCAACATGCTAATGCCTGCTTGGGATAGCTATCAACAACAGCAAGGGAAAATTAGCGAACTACAAGGACAAGTCGATCAAAAAAAGGCCAGTATTAGAAAGATTGATCAGGTTAAGGCTGAGCTAGACCAGGCAAAACAGCAACAAATCCAAGTTTTAAATTTATTTGCTAGTGAAAAAACCTTGGATACATTGTTACTAGATTTAAATCGCCTGGTGGAAACTACTAATGCCCAAATTTCTGCCAATGGTGTTAGAGGTGAACTGAAAAGGTATGTACCAGCAGGACAAAAATCAGAACCGATAACTGATGGTAGTCTTGGGTTACAAGTCGATGGCAAACTCAAACGTAGCAGCATTAATATTCAAATTGTTGGTACTTATGAACAAACGCAATCAATTATGCGGAATATTGAGCGTTTACAGCCCTTATTGATCGTTAAAGATTATCAATCTACCTTGCAACGACTACCCGTTGAATCATCAAAAGAAAAAGGCGATCAAAAGCCTACTTTTGTGTCATCAATTAATACCAATTTCCAGTTACAAGCATTAATGCCACTTACTCCAGAGGAAATAGCGGCGGCAGCAGCTGCGGCGGCTCCTCCTAAGAAGTAACAGCAAATAGCTACAAAAACAGCAGGGAAATCAACAATTCATAATTATGAATCTAAATTTAGTAGTCTTGCTAATCAGCGAGTCACGAAAATAACCCTAATCTCTAGCCCCTAACCTAGTTCTGGGCACAAACAGGTAGCAAGATACCTACTCAAAAATTATTTGTCAACAAGGTTTTATCAGGTGAGGAATGAACTGTGAAACAGCTTCACGGTAATAATTTATTATTAGGTACTGCTGCATTTATCTTCTTGGCAGCTCAACCGGTTTGGGCAGACACTACCCAAATTACTGACGTACAGCTAAATCCAGTTAATGGTGGAATTAATGTTGTTTTAAAAACATCTTCAGGGTCGCGCCCGCAAATTTTTACGACCAAAAGAGGCAAAACTTTAGTTACAGATATTATTAATACTCAACTACGCTTACCACAAGGCAATAATTTCCGTAAAGATAACCCCTCTTCGGGAATTGCCTCAGTCGAAATTATTCAGCTTGATGCTAATAGCATCCGGGTGGTGGTAACTGGAAGCAATGATGCCCCTAGCAATCAACCTGTGGTGCGAAAGGATAATGGGATTACTCTCAGCTTTAGCCCCACATCTGGCACGACAGCATCAACTCCAACGCCAACCACCCCAACACCAACCACCCCAACACCAACCACCCCATCTCAACCGGGTAAACAGCCCAATGTTCTTGTTCCCAATCCCGAAGTGACGATTGATGGCAAACCTGCACAGCCAGCCGGCCCGGGACAACCTACATATCAGGGGCCGCCTTTTTTACCTAGAGCTGTGGCTCCACCAGTAGGAGATATTGCTATCTCTAATACTGATGCTTCTCCCAGTACGATTGACCTAGCTACTCAGGAACGTGTCCCACGGTTAGTACTCAGAGATGCTCCTGTGCGAGAAGTATTGTCACTATTAGCCCGTGCGGCTGGTTTAAACCTAGCTTATATAGGTGGAGAAGGTGCAGGTGCAGCAGGTGGTACTGCACCTAGTGGACAAGCCATCTCTCAAACCATTTCTCTAGATATCGAAAACGAACCTGTACAAGATGTGTTTAATTACGTCTTGCGCTTGAGTGGTTTAGAGGCTAACCGTAGTGGTCGCACTATTTTTGTAGGCTCAAAACTGCCTACTTCTACCCGTGACACGGTGATGCGTAGCCTGCGACTTAATCAGGTAACGGTGGGTGTGGCGCTCAACTTTTTAGTCGGTATGGGTGCAGAAAGCGCCATTAGCCGCGAACGATTGGTTACTAGTGTTAGTGCTGTTCCTGTAGGGAATTCAGCCGCCGCAGTTACCCAAACTCAGACCACTACAGAAACTAAATTAGAGACTCAACGAGTTGATTTTAAAGACTCTAATCCATTGCTTAGAGGTTTACAGGCTTTAGGGGATGAACGCACTAATTCTATTACCTTGATTGGTTCTCCCCGATTAATTGACATTGCGATGGCGCAACTGACTCAGCTTGATATCCGCCGTCGTCAAGTGGTGGTTAATGTCAAAATTGTGGATGTGAATCTCACAGGAACGCAGGATTACAACACCAGCTTTTCTTTTGGTGCGGGGAATAACTTCTTTGCTGTTGATGGTGGTGCAGCATCTTTCAATTTTGGTGGCTCTAGACCTGCTAACGCTACGGAAGCAGCAAGAAGTGTGAGTGAAACACCAGTTATCACAAACCCAGTTACAGGAACACCTTTTGTCGATCCTAGTCAGTCTACAATCATAGAAGGCGCTGGCCCAGGCACTACAATAATTAACCAATCTCCAACAACACGAATTATTAATGGAGTCACAGTTCCGCCAGGAGGTGTTGTTACAACACCCAACACAAATGCAACGACATATCAACCAATTTCGCCAGCGTCGTCCAACCCATTACAACCAGGTTTCACCAACATTACCCAGCCAACAAATAACACGCTAACTATAAATGCTGATGGGACTACAAGCGTAACTCCAGGCACTTTTGGTACTGCAACCTCTGCACTTCCGTCTTTGTATCAATTCCCGAAACGGTTACTCGCTAGTTTGCAGGCTCAGGTGACAAATGGTAACGCTAAGATTTTGACTGACCCAACTTTAATTGTGCAAGAAGGTCAGCAAGCTCTTGTCAATCTGACTCAAGAAGTTGTGGGGAACATAACTATTCAAACAACGGATACTTCAGGTGGCTCAAGAAGTGAGAGAACAATAGAAAAACAAAAAGTTGGTCTGACGTTGAATGTGAAAATTGAACGGATTGATGACAATGGTTTTGTTTCTCTCTCGGTTGCTCCAACTGTTAGCGCACCTTCAGCTGCTGAAAATACAGGAAATGGCCAAATAATTTTAGTATCTGAACGCTCTTTGACTTCTGGGATGATTCGTTTGCGAGATGGTCAGACGCTGATTCTTTCAGGTATTATTCAAGACCAAGATAGGACTAGTGTCTCGAAGATTCCTATTTTAGGTGACTTACCTTTAATTGGTTCGCTGTTTAGAAAGACTAACAGAAGTAATGAACGCAGAGAGGTGATTGTGATGCTGACACCTCAAATTATGGATGATTCGGAACGCTCATCTTATGGCTATAACTATAATCCTAGTCCAGAGGTGCGGCAAATGTTGGAACGTCGTGGTTGGCAGCCTTCTAATAAGCGATAATCTTAATTCGTAATTCGTAATACTTCGACAAGCTCAGTACAAGTTCGTAATTACGGAAGCTGGTGAGAATTTGTTGACGAATTTTAGAGATTTTGAGATTAGGGAGATGAGAGATTTATTGGTCTCTCATCTTTATTTATTTTTTGGTTTTTGAGTGAGTAAGGTAATACTAATTTAAGCATTATGGCTGTCAGGTTCTGTGGATGTAATCCCTGTAAGTTGTAATGTTTTTTCCATTTCTAGGCGTTGTTCGACGTTACGGAGGAAATAACCATCTACCATTGCAGAACCTAAGAGTCTACCTAGTTCTTCGCGATTGGTGGTAATTAAGGACTGATATTTGTCATTGGGTAAGTTACCTAACATTTCTACAATGGCGCGTTGAATTAGGCGCAATACTTCGGGTGATGTGGGTTGAGAAAGTTGAGCGACTGTTTGGGGATTTAAGGATTGTATGTATTGCAACAAGTTATTGTTTTGGGTTGGCGATTCAAAGTAATCTGGCTGGCGAGGGGAAAGGTTACTCATGATTTTTACTTCAATTACGCTGGATTTATTTATTAATTTATCTGGTTGTTGATTTTGGGAGGGTTGGTGAAACCGAACTTTGAAGGAAGGGTTTGTTCTACTCAGGCTTGGGAGGAGGAAATTTATTTTTTTAACGCAAAGGTACGCTGAGGTTGGCGCGAAGGTACGCTGAGGTTTTGTAAAAATCTTCAACTTTCGTTAACCAACGGTTGTTATAAAGCAAAAGTACAGATAATACTTTGTGAGCAGATAGCGATCGCTCTTTACCACAACAGTTTCTGGAATACGGGAGTCTGCGCTGTGATAGATGAAATCGACCAACTTTTGGCGGATTGGCAGCAGAAAATTAATGCGGCTAGCCAAAATCTCCTGGAATTACAAGAACAGCCGACATATCAAAGGCTTTGTGGTTATTCTGGCTATCCTAAGGTTAATTTGGCGGGAATTACGGCAAAAAGGGTGACTCCGGCACTGGAGGCGATGAACGATCTGTTTCAATATTTCGATTTATTAGTGCGGGTGGTGGAGAAGGCGGGTAAGTTACGTCAGCAATTACCACGATTTTTAGCCAGCGCAGACAAGATTGATGAGATTAAACAACTGTTAATGGGTGTTTCAATTGAGTTACCAGCAGTACAGACACCGCTTGCACAAAGAGAATTGCTGAGTGCTACTCATACAGTAAATGCGATCGCACCTGGGGAGTTATTACAAGTGATGACTCACGCTTTTTCTGTGGCTAGGGATGCTGTTTTAGCTGTGGATGAGGCTTGGAATCATCTAGATAACATTTTGGCAGATGCAGAATTGCAAATTTACTCGCTGCAAAACTCAGCAGAATTCTTAGATAGTCAGGTTATTGATGAATTGGTGCAAATTCAAACGGCGATCGCATCTTTGCGCCAACGAGTAGAACAAGATCCTCTAGGGGTGAGGGTGGAGGTTGAACAACAAATTCAGCCGATGTTGGTAAAAGTAAAGTCGGTTGTTGAACAAGCACTGCAACAGCAACGTCAAATCCGCGCAAGATTGGCGATCGCTAGCGATTTGTTAGAAAAATTAACTACAATCCAGGCAAATTCTCTAGTTACTTTTGCGGAAACTCAGGAGAAAATCGTGGGGTATTTAATCAAATCGCCTTCATTGACGGCTGAGGAGTTAAATGCCCTGACTCAATGGTTAACTAGGTTAGAAACTAAGCTAGCGGAGGGGTTAGTTAATCCAGTTATCATCGGTTTAGAAAATTGGATCGATAAAGCTCAAGGTTATATTGCATCCGAACAACAAGTATTTACTGCTAATAGTGCCCTTTTAGCCAATCGTCGGGAGTTACGCGGACGTTTAGATGCTCTCCAAGCTAAAGCATTAGCTAAAGGATTAATTGAAGATGGCAAACTATCTGATATAGCTGCACAAGCAAAGCAAATTTTATACACGCGCCCCACGACTTTAGATCAGGCGGCTGAGTTAGTTTCTCAGTATGAGAAGCGGTTGAATTGGGGTATGGGGAATGGGGCATAGGGCATTGGGCATGGGGCATTGGGCATGGGAGCTAATGAATTGATGATGGCTGTTGAGCCTTTTATCTCGGAAGTTGAGCCTTTTATCTCGAACGTTGAGCCTTTTATCTCGGAAGTTGAGCCTTTTATCTCGAACGTTGAGCCTTTTATCTCGGAAGTTGAGCTTTTTATCTCGAGCGTTGAGCCTTTTATCTTGAAATTTGCACCTTTTATCTCGAACGTTGAGCCTTTTATCTTGATATTTGCACCTTTTATCTTGAATGTTGAGGCTTTTATCTCGAATGTTGCACATTTTATCCCGAAATTTCACCCTTATCTCTTCACAAATCCCCAATGCCCCATGCCCCATGCCCAATGCCCAATGCCCAATAACTAGGAGAACTAAATGAACGGTGATCGCTGTACGAGAAATGCCTGTACTGGCATGATTGAAGATGGTTACTGTAATGTCTGTGGGTTGGCGGCGGTAAAATCTGCCTATGTCAGCCAGAAGCAAAGTGTAAATGTTACTGCGAGAAGTTCTCCGGTGACTACTGGTACGGGTTCTTCGCCGTTAACTAACCGTTCTAAGGGTTCGCGGCGTACTAGTGGTACTTCTGCTCGCAGTAGTCGCAGACAATTAGGTGCTGGGTTAATCTCTGTTCCAGAATTACCTTCTACCGATCCAGAGAAGGCGCTTCTGCTTAACCCAATGGTGCCGGAGAATAAGCGTTTTTGTAGTAATTGCAATCACCAGTTGCGCCGGGAAAAGGGATTTTGTAGTAAGTGCGGACAGAAATATTCCTTTATTCCTAGTCTGAATCCTGGGGATTTGGTTGTCGGACAATATGAAGTTAAAGGTGCGATCGCTTATGGTGGTTTAGGCTGGATTTATTTAGGTTTCGATAAAACTCTTTCTCGCTATGTTGTCTTAAAAGGACTGCTAAACACGGAAGATGCAGCTAGTGCAGCCGTAGCGGTAGCGGAAAGACAATTCCTCGCAGCCGTAAAACACGCCAATATCGTGGGAATTTACAATTTTGTGAATCACGGTACTGAGGGTTTTATTGTCATGGAATATGTTGGCGGTAAAACTCTCAAGGAAATTCGTAAAAGTCGGGGAACTTTACCTGTAGCGGAAGCGATCGCTTATATTCACCGGATTCTCAGTGCTTTTGCTTATTTACATTCTTTAGGCATGGTATATTGCGACTTCAAACCAGACAATATTATGGTTGAAGGCGGCGATGTGAAGCTAATTGACTTGGGTGGCGTGCGCCGGATTGAGGATTTAGATGGCGATATTTACGGTACAGTAGGTTATAGCGCCCCAGAAGCAGGTGAAGGGCCGACAGTTGTATCCGATTTATTTACTATTGGCAGAACTTTGGCAGTATTGCTGACTAATATTAAAGGCTTTAGTAAAGAACACCTGTATACATTACCCAGTCCCGAAGAAGAACCGTTATTTGCACAACAAGAATCTCTGTATCGCTTCTTAATTAAAGCCACTGCGGAAAATCCTGACGATCGCTTTCAATCAGCCGATGAAATGGCGGATCAATTATTGGGTGTACTGCGGGAAGTTGTCGCCCTGGAAACAAATATTCCTCGTCCAGCTGCTAGCCATGTATTAGGGGGAGATATGCTAGCGCTGACTTACGGTGGTAGTTTGGAGCCAATTAAACCAGAATATGAACAATTACCGTTACCAATCCTAGATTCTAACGATCCTGGATTTAATGCAGTGCTAAATGCTAGCGCGATCGCCGATCCGATGAAACGGGCGATGAGTTTAGATGAAGTCGTCAAGCAATTTCCTGATTCCCGCGAAGCATTACTGCGGTTAGCCAATAGTTTTATTGAGGGGTTTAATTTTGCCGAAGCAGAGGAAGCCTTAGCCAAACTCGAAGCTAAAGATCCTTGGGATTGGCGAATTTTTTGGTATCGGGGGCGGGCTTTAATGGCGCACAATCAAGCACAAGCCGCGCAAAAAGCTTTCGATCAAGTTTATTTTGACTTACCGGGAGAGTTAGCACCCAAATTGGCGCTAGGTTTAGCCGCAGAACAAGCGCAAAATTATCAACTAGCGATTAAGATGTACGAGTTAGTCACCCGTACAGATCCCAGTTATGTAACAGCAGCCTTTGGTTTAGCCCGTTGTTTGTCTGCAACAGGCGATCGCCAAGGAGCAGTCGCCGCCTTAGAAAGAGTACCGCCTACTTCTAGTTTATTTACGCGATCGCGAGTCGAAATTGCCCGGACTTTAATTAACCGCGATCGCGATATTCCCAGTTTTCAAGAACTACAAACAGCTTCCTCTGCGATTGAAACCCTGACATTAGAAGGAATGGATCGCTATCGGCTAGTTAAGCAGGTTTTAGAAACAGCCTTAAATTTACTTACCTCACAGCAATTAAAAGCTGCTGCTGACATGAAGATTTTAGGACAACCCCTGCAAGAAAAACATCTGCGCCAAGGACTAGAAAAAGCCTTACGAGACATGGCACATTTAGCCACAGGTAAAGAGAAAATCCACTTAGTTGATGAAGCAAATCGCATACGCCCAAGGACGTTGATTTAAGCACGGGGGACAGGCTTCTCTGCGAGAGGCTGCGCCAACGACTTCGCTCAGCCTTCGGGCGACAAGGAGGATAAATAAGAAATGACAAATGCCCAATGCCCAAATTGTGGTACTTCAGTCCTAGTAGGGGACAAATTTTGTGAAGAATGCGGTACGCCTTTAACTGCTAATCAACCGCCAACAGCTATACAAGGCTGTGAAAAATGCGGTGCGGGAGTCGAAGCCATTGATACAGATGGTTACTGTAGCAATTGCGGGTTTCGCAGCGAAGCGAAAAAGAGCGATCGCATCGAAATAATTATTAATTCACAGTTAGCGGGAGTGAGCGATCGCGGTTTGAGACATCACCGCAATGAAGATTTTTTGGCTCTACACCAGATTAATGACTCGCAGATAAATATTATCGTGGTTTGCGATGGCGTTTCTAGTGCGGAACAACCAGACTTAGCCGCCCGTAATGCTGCTGAAACTGCGGCTTTAGAACTCGCTCATGTTTGGCAAACTGGAGAAAAACCAGAGTTAGCGATTAAATCCGCCTTTGCTGCGGCGCTCGATTCTGTATGTAATATTCCTTATGTATCTGGTGTAAACTCCGATCCACCATCAACTACTATTGTGGCTGCGATTGTGTATAACCGTACTGTTACTATTGGTTGGTTAGGTGACAGCCGCGCTTATTGGATTTCTGGTAAGGCTTCCCAACAATTAACTCAGGATGATTCCTGGTTATATGAGGTGGTAGCTGCTGGAGAAATGAGCGAAGCGGAAGCGAGAAAATCTCCTCAAGCTCATGCGATTACTCGTTGGCTAGGAGCAGATGCGGTGGCTGATGCTACACCTTCTATTGTGAATTTTACGATTCCTGAGTCGGGATATTTGCTTTTATGTAGTGATGGATTATGGAATTATGCTCCTGAAGCTGAAGAATTACTTAACTTAGTGGAGCGATCGCCTGGGAAAGATGCGATTAGTGTCTCTCGGAGTTTGGTGGAGTTTGCGCGACAAGGTGGCGGACATGACAATATTACAGTTGCTGTTTTGGCGTTATAAGCTCAATGATTGGGGAATAAATCAGTTCGCAAAATCCGAAAATCTTAATTTATGGAACCGCCAAGACGCCAAGGACGCGGAGAGAAGAAGCTACTTAATTGTTAGAGTCATCGCGTTATTTCTGAGGTGTTTGAGGAACGAACCGCAAAGACGCGAAGTACGCGTTCGACGAAGTCGTTCCCGCAGGGTAGGAAGAGAATAGAAGAAAGAAAAGAAGAAATATTAAGAATGAGTTTACTCTTACAAATTTTGGCGATAAACCACTAGCCCCTAGCCCCTAACCCCTAATATGTCAAACCAATTCAAAGCGGAAGTTTTTCAAAACCAATATTTACACGAAGGTGCTAAAGAAGTTCATGCCATCATGACTGTCAGCGTGGAAAAGGGTGATGGTGTACCCGTTTCTACTAGTAATGACAGACTTTTTGGCATTATCTGTGATGTCTCTGGTTCAATGGGCGGCGGTAAAATTCACGCTGCTAAGGATGCGATGGTAAAAGTTGTGAGCTTGTTACCAGAGGATGCTTACTTTTTTATTGTCACGGGTTCTAGTAAAGCGAGTGTAGTTTTCCCTGTGTCTAAAGCTACACCTGAAAAGAAAGAAGAAGCGATCGCCGCAATTAAAAAAATCCTTGCTAATGGTGGCACGCTTATGTCTAAGTGGTTAACTGAAGCACTGACACAATTTAATAAGAAACCCGATGCTGTGCGCCAAGCTTTACTGCTCACTGATGGCATGAACGATGATACTGATGAGCAAGCACTGAACAAAATTTTACAGCAATGTGAGGGTGTATTTCAGTGTGATTGCCGAGGTGTTGGTACTGATTGGCGAGTTGCTCAACTCCAACAAATCGCTGGGAAACTCCTGGGAACGACTGATATTATTCCCGATGCGGCAATGATTGAAGCTGATTTTCAGGCAATTTTAGCAAAAGCCATGAGTAAGAATGTTAGTGATGTCACCATGCGTTTGTGGACGCCCCAAGGAGCTAAAGTACTATTTTGCAAACAGGTGAGTCCAGATATTGTTGATTTGACACATCGTAGTAAAGCAGTTAAACCGCAGGTTTTGGAATACCCTACTGGTGCTTGGGGTAGGGATGAGTCCCGTGATTACCACTTTTGCATCGAAGTTAATCCCGGTAATGTGGGTGATGAAATGTTAGCTGGTCGCGCTAGCTTAGTTTATACCGTTAATGGTGTAGAAACAAAAGTAGCAGAAGCCCGGATTTTGGCTACTTGGACAGATGATGAAGCTAAATCTACCAAAATTAATAAGCGAGTTGCTCACTACACCGGACAAGCAGAACTAGCGCAATCAATTCAAGAAGGATTAGAAGCCCGTGCAAAGGGCAATATTGAAGTTGCTACCGCCAAATTAGGTAAAGCTGTGAAATTAGCTCATGAATCTGGGAATGAAGCCACAGCCAAATTGCTCAAAACTGTTGTTGATGTGCAGGATGCGCCTACGGGTACAGTGCGGTTGAAGCGAGAAGTAGCGAAGGAAGATGCGATGGCATTAGAAACTCGTTCTACAAAAACTACTCGCATTCCGAAATCTTAGCAACGCTTTGTATAAGAACGTAAATTTTTTAACGCAAAGGAACGCGGAGGTTAGCGCAAAGTTTCGCAGAGTATTTCCCCAGCCAATTCGCTATGAATTAATTAAATGGTGTACTTAGTGAGTGAAGAAAGGCAGAGGATAGGGGGGACAAGGGAGACAAATGACAAATGACAAATGACCATTGACTATGCCTATATATAAATGTCCTAAAGGTCACGAATCCACAGAATCAGATTTTTGTTCGGAGTGTGGTGCCAAAATTCTGGGTATACCTGAACCAAAAATAGCTAAAACAACAGTAAATATTGAAACCTGTCCTGCTTGTAGTGCGCCCCACGAAGTTGACAGTGGCGACTATTGCGAAATTTGTGGTTATAACTTTGTTACTAAAGCGCATGGGGAATTAGCGATCGCTAAAATTCTTCAGGAACAAGAAAAGGTAACACAAAAACAAACATCTGTTTCATCACCTCAATCGCCTATTATCGGTTGGCAAATAGTAGTGACAATCGATCCATCTCTGCGTCATCTTGAAAGCCCAGAACCCCCAATAGAACAACCGCCGATAGTATTTTCTTTAGAAAAGGAAACTCACCTCATCGGTCGTAATAGTCAAGCTAGGGCTATTCACCCAGAAATTGCTCTAGATTTTGATGATGCAGTTTCTCACCGTCATGCTTTATTAAACCGTCAAGCAGATGGTAAATTCACCCTGCGCGATATTGGTTCTTCTAACGGTACACAATTCAAAGGTGTGGAGTTAAAGCCAATGGTAGATATTCCTCTACAAGATGGCGATGAATTCACCTTAGGACATTGGACAAGAATTGCGATCAAAGCTATTCGAGGAATCGACGCGGAACTAGGGGGATGAGAGAGACAAGAGGAATGAGTAGGACAAGCGAAGGAGGACAAACTGGATTGTGGATTTATGATAGCTTTTGAGCCTTTGAGCCTGGAAGTTGAGCCTTTGAGCCTGAAAGTTGAGCCTTTGAGCTTGAAAGTTGAACCTTTGAACCTGAAAGTTGAACCTTTGAGCCTGGAAGTTGAGCCTTTGAACATGAACGTTGCACCTTTGAGCCTGGAAGTTGAGCCTTTGAACATGAACGTTGCACCTTTGAGCCTCGAAGTTGAGCCTTTGAACATGAACGTTGCACCTTTGAGCCTCGAAGTTGAGCCTTTGAACCTGGAAGTTGAGCCTTTGAGCCTGGAAGTTGCACCTTTGAGCTTGGAAGTTGAGCCTTTGATGTCGGAAGTTGCACCTTTGAGCCTGAAAGTTACACCTTTGATACTAAAATTTCGAGCTTGACTCTTGACAACTAACAACTGACAACTGACCACTAACCAATATGAGTAAAATTATTGCAGTTTCAAATAAAGCAATTCGCGGACTGACGACACCGCAACTGCTCAACGGTGGTTTATATCTAACCTGGGTAACTAGTGTCTTACTACTAATTAGTATTATTAGCGGAGTTCAAGCGCAGAGACAGGCGATTAAAACTGTAGGACAAGATTCCACACCCAGTATCGTCACGGCGCAACGCCTAAAAGATGGACTGGCGGGAATGGATGCTAATGTTGTTAACGAATTGTTAGTACCAACAGGACAAAACCAAGATGCTGTTAAAGGTTACGAAGAGCGATATTTAAGAGTTACAGAAAGGCTGGTAGCTGCGGCTGAAAGTATCTCATTTGGAGAGATAGAACGCAAACCAATTGAAACTATGCATTTGGCGTTAGGTAACTATTTAGCTAAAATCCAGCAAGCAAGAGACTCTCACGCTCGTGGGGATAATAATGCCATGCTGATTGCTTATCGCGCCGCTAGCGAAATCATGGATAAAACCCTTCTCCCCGCAGCCGATGAGTTAGACAAGGTAAATCTGCAAGCTTTAGACGCTACTTACACTCAAAAAAAAGCTGCTACACAAAATTATATATTTTCTATTTTCTTAATTGGTTTAGCACTGATTATTTTGCTGGGTTGGTTACAAATATTTCTCAGCAGACAGATGCGTCGTACTTTTAATCCAGCGCTTTTATTAGCAACTGCGATCGCACTTGGGTTTTTAAATCACACAGCTGGTGCGTTGCTGGCTGCTTCCCAAAACCTGAGAGTGGCGACAGAAGATGCTTTTACTTCTATGCATACCTTACGCCAAGCTAGAGCGATCGCCTATATTGCCAATACTGCCAAAAGCCGTTATTTACTCGATCCGGCGTTAGCTAGCAACCATGAACAAGCTTTTTTGCAAAATATCGCCAAAATTGCCCAAGTACCACCAGGAAAGACTATTGAGTCAGTAGTAGAAGCTTATAAATCTGAGTATGCAAAAGTTGATGGGTTTACAGGTTACTTAGCTGATGAACTGAAAAATATTGTTTTTCCAGGTGAAAAAGCAGCCACATTAGCAAATCTCTCCAGCTTGGGAACCTACATGACAATAGATCGCCAAATTCGTCAGTTAGAAAAAAGCGGTAACCGTCAACAAGCGATCGCTTTATCCATAGGTAATAACCCAGGACAGTCAAGTTGGGCGTTTGAACAGTTGAGAATAACTAATCAAAAAGCTTTTGATATTAACCAAGCTGCTTTCGACAAAGCAATACAGCAAGGCTTTCGGAATCTCGCAGGTTTTGAGATCAAAGCTACAGTGGCGCTGAGTGCGATCGCGCTTTTAACATTATTTGGACTAACACCACGTCTCAAAGAATACTCTATTTAATCATGCCCAATGCCCAATGCCCATTAACCATTAACATAAGTAATCGGCATTTCCATCATAAATTTTGTTCCCTGTCCTAGTGTCGATTCACACCACAGCTTACCGCCATGCTTTTCTGTAATAATTTGATAGCTAATAGATAAACCTAAGCCTGTACCTTTACCAACTGGCTTTGTCGTAAAAAAGGGATCGAATAAACGTTGGTGAATTTCTTCTTTGATTCCTGGGCCATTGTCAGCAATACAAATTCGCACCCAGTTGTGATTAATTACCTCTGTGTGAATTGAAATAACACCCGCCGTTAAGGCAATTTCTTGAAGAGATTGTTGTTTATTATATTCTTCTAAGGCATCGATGGCATTACTGATAATGTTCATAAATACCTGATTCAATTGTCCCGCATGGCATTCCACCGGCGGTAAATTACCATATTCCTTAATAATTTGAATCTCTGGGCGTTCTGAATGTGCTTTCAATCTGTTATGCAAAATGATAATAGTGCTATCAATACCATCGTGAATATTGACATCTTTAACTTCTGCTTCATCCAAGCGTGAAAAATTCCGCAACGAAAGCACAATTTCTCGAATTCTTGTAGTTCCTAAACGCATGGATTGCATGGCTTTAGTTAAGTCTTCAATGAGAAATTCTATATCAATAGATTCGATGACATCGGCAATTTCTTGTGGTGGCTGGGGATAGTATTTTTGATAAAGTTCTATGAGAGTTAATAAATCTTGGGTATATTCACTAATATGAATGAGATTTCCGTGAATAAAGTTGACAGGATTATTAATTTCATGGGCAACACCTGCAACCATTTGACCAAGACTGGACATTTTCTCGCTTTGGATCATCTGGAGTTGGGTTTGTTTGAGTTCTTGAAGGGTGTTCTCCAGTTCCCTGGTTTTTTGCTGGAGTTTAATTTCTGCTTGTTTACGATCACTCAAGTCCCGCAAAATCCCCTGTAATCCGATGACTTTACCATCAATATCTTTGATGGGTGAAGTATTGGATGTTACCCATCCCCAAGTTCCATCTTTCTTCGGATGACGAAATTCTATTCCTGCACCACTTTTACCTGTCTCAATGATGCGCTGAAGAAATTCCATCACTTTAGGTAAATCATCAGGGTGAATTAATGGTATGAACGATTGATTTAACCATTCGGAAACCTCATAGCCAAAAATATCCTGAAATTTTGGGGAAATATAAGTAATAGTACTATCTATTAGAGCAGCCCAAATTACATCATTGGCATCCTCTACGAGTCTACGGAATTTAGCTTCACTTTCAGCCAAAGCAACTTCAGCACGCTTGCGTTGACTAATATCGCGAATTAGTGCCAAAGCATGAATTTTACCATTGTAGAAACTCGGACTGGCTGTCACCTCAACATCAATCAAAGTGCCATCTTTACGGATATCTACTGCTTGACCGTAAAATTGACTACCTGCTTGAATTTTGCTGATAAACTCTGCAAAGGTTGTTAGGCTATCACAATGGATAAATTCTGAGGGATGCAGTCTCATGAATTCTTCTTGAGCATAGCCATGCATTTGACAAATAGCAGTATTGGCTACGACAATTTTTCCGGTTTCCAGATCGATAATATTTATGCCATCGCTAATATTTTCAAAAATTGTACGGTAGAGGATTTCTTGTTGTTCTAGTGCGCTTTGGGCTTGTTTGCGTTCTGTAATGTCTGTAGCAGTAACTACAATTTGATGGATACGCGAGCTACTATCCTTTAAGGGTGTAACGCTTATAGACCACCAAGTTTGGTGACCGTTGTTACAGAAATGTTCTTCAAAAAAGCTAGTTTTGCCGGAATGGACAGCAGCCGTATAATGCTGGCGGTAAAGTTCAGCCATATCTGGTGGCATAGCTTCTGCTAAAGTTTTACCCAAGAGACTGGTCATCTCTACAGAACGAGTACGAGCGATCGCTGGGTTATAATCCACAAACCGGAACTCTGCACCATTATCTAAAACATCTAAAACAAAGATGCCGTAGTCTACACCTTCCCAAACACTTTGTAATAACTGTGTTTGTTCTAAAAGTCGCTGTTCAGTGCATTTGCGATCGCGAATGTCGCGGCTAATAGTTGCTAAGCCAGTGGGCTGATTAGTAACCGGATCTTTAACCAAAAACAGAGTATAGTCAATTAAAATTGACTCTCCAGTCATGAAATGACGAAAACGAAACTCGCTCTGCCAATAACCCTCCTGCATGACAATCGGTAAAATATTTTGCTGGAATAGTTCTAGGTCTTCAGGTACGATAAATTCACTAATATGTTTAGTCTGAGTTTCCTGCCAATCCTTCAGTCCAACTAACTTCATACCGGCTGGATTGAGGTAAATAGGTTTTCCTGCTATTGAGGTAATGCCAATAAAATCGGCGCTAGCTTCGAGAATTGTCATCAAAGCTTGGCGTTCTTCCCTCTCTTGCTGGAAACACTTCTTTGCTGCTAGTTGTGAATTTATCTGCTGTTGAGACGATGTTGACTGTCGTAAATTAGCCAACTCTTGCTCTAACTGCGCCACCCTCTGACGCAGAGCAATCGATTCTTGCTTTAGGGTAGCTTCGCTCTCAGTTTCTCGAAGGATTGATTCTGTGGATATTTCGTCGTTAGTGGAAGAAAGCTGAGTCATATCTTTGAACCCGTAGCAGATTAGTTTTCCTAGATGCTCTACTTGTGCTTAATCTAGAGTTCCCTGCTATGAGTTCAAGTAAACAAAAATTACTTAATTCGCCGAAATTCTTCCTCCCTCAGACATACACCATCTAAAAACTTGGTGTTTGATAGGGAGGATAAATTTTAGTCTATGCAATAGTTTTAATGATGCGATCGCAGTCAGATTACTAGCGAGTACATCAATAGAATAAGGGCTGTTAATTATTGACAGTCAACAGCCCTCACGATAGATTGTGCAACTTAAAAGCAGAATAGCTTAATATTTCCGTTCCTGTGGCTGAAACATAGTAATAGCTACTGGGCGATATTGAATATCAATACCTGCGGGTGAATAATAAGCCATTGTGTGCTTGAGAAATTTTTCATCATCTCTTTGAGAATAGTCTTCACGAAAGTGTGCGCCGCGGCTTTCTTGACGATTCAATGCTGAGGCCAGAATTGTCTGTCCTACCACCATTAAACTCTGCAATTCCAAAGCTTCGACAATTTCTGTATTCCAAGAATTGCCTTTATCATCTAAATATATTTGTGGATATTGCTGTTGTATTTGGGCGAGTTTATGCAATCCTTCTTGCATAATTTCTTCGGTGCGGAACACACCGCAGTACTGAGTCATACAATCTTGAAAAGCTTGGCGGACTTGGTTAATACGATATTTTCCTGGCTGTTCTAGTAAAGCTTGGATTTGCTGTTTTGCTTCGTTAATGTAACGTTGAGCATCTACAGTCGGTAATTTGCGGTTTTGTACAAATTGGGCGATCGCTGCTCCGGTACGCTTGCCATAAACTACACATTCTAGTAGCGAATTACTACCTAGGCGATTGGCACCATGTACAGACACACAAGATGTTTCCCCGGCGGCAAAAAAGCCTTCAACAAATTCATCGCCACCACTGCGGACTTTACCATCAATGTTCACTGGGATACCGCCCATACAATAGTGAATGGTTGGGCGTACAGGCATAGGTTGCGTCACCGCATCAACGCCGACTAAACGATGGGCTTCTTCCCAACAAAAGGGAACGCGACTCATGATTTTTTCTTTACCCATGTGGCGTAAATCCAGGTAGACAAAGGGGCCCCCAGCACTACCATCGGCATGAATACCCCGTCCCGCGCGAATTTCGTAAGCGATCGCTCTTGAGGTAATATCACGGGGAGCCAGTTCCATGCGACTGGGTGCGTAAGTTGCCATAAAGCGATCGCCTTCGGAGTTAATCAAATACGCCCCTTCGCCCCGCACTGCTTCGGAAATTAGCACCCCTACCGGGTACAAGCCTGTGGGATGAAATTGGACAAATTCCATATCTTCTAGAGGCAAACCCGCGATCGCCGTCATTGCTAAACCATCACCAGTAGAAGCATAATCATTCGATGTAGTGTTATAAACGCGACCATATCCCCCAGTCGCAAACATTACAGCCTTAGCCCGTAACACTTCTATTCGCCCATCTAGCAAATGGTACATCACTATACCTTTTGCCTGACCATCCTCCAAAATCAGGCGCATTACGTACCATTCTTGGTAAACTTGCACGCCATAACGCCGTAAATTATTCACCAATTCATGTAAAATCGCATGACCGGTTTTGTCAGCGGCGTAGCAAGTGCGGTTGTGGGAATGTCCGCCAAAAGCCCTCTGGGCAATCCGCCCATCCGGTAACCGCGAAAACAACACACCCATGTGTTCCAAATCAATCACCACATCTGGTGCTTCTTGGGCGAGAATAGCTACAGCGTCTTGGTCTGCTAAATAATCAGAACCTTTCACAGTATCAAAGGCGTGAGCTTCCCAACTATCTTCAGAATCAACATTTTTTAACGATGCTGCCATCCCCCCTTGCGCCGCTACTGAGTGGGAACGAATGGGGTGAGTTTTCGCCACCACAGCAATATTTAAACTAGGGTTAATCCGGGAAATTTCCACAGCCGCACGGCATCCTGCCAAGCCGCCCCCGACAATAATTACATCATGTTCCAGCATAATTAATTTTTATGAATTTTTAATAGTGTAGACAAAGAAATTCCCTGCCACAGGACAGGGAGATAGTTGCGATTTTGGATTGTATTTTGAGATTTTGCATAATTTAGGTAACTCGTCGCTCAGATATTTATATTTCTTAAGCCATACGACTCAATCCTTAACTGCAAATCTCAACTTTTAACTGTTCAGCTAGTTGCTTGTACAGGTTTTTGTTGAGAAACATTACCTGGAATTGGTTCAGTTTTTGTCCCTGGCTCGATAGCAGTTAGTTCAATATGATTTAACAATGTAGTTACAAATGCAAATAACAAGAAAGGCAGAGATAGTAGCACTACAAGACCGACAGTAGCTAGAGCATACACAGGTCTTCTCGCGCCCATCAGTGCCAATGCTGAAGCCAAACTAATGGTAATTGTAATTAACCAAACAATTATTTGACCGTAAATATCACCAAAGGTCAAGGTACAGACAAATCTATAGTTTTGAATGTTATTCATGTTCATCACCTTCGCCTCAAGTCTCTCCTATAGGTTCTACCTTAGAACCAGGTTTGGCTTGAGGACAATTTCTCAATATTTTTCCAAGGTTTTTAATATTACTTTATAAATTACTGACTCTGTGAATATAAAAAATAGTCAAAAGTTCTCTACTAAAGACTCTTGACTATTTAATTCAACTGTGTAGAGAAGGAAATTAAGCGCTAGTTTGTTGAGCAGCAGTTTTTCTTCTCTTAATTAGCAAACCAAGACCACCAGCTACTAATGTACCGCCTATAGTTAGAGGTTCGGGGACAGAATAAGCCGCAGTTTTGAAGTTTGGGCCAAAGTATCCTTGTTCTACACTAGGCCCATAAAGTGGAAAAACTAAAGTTGGGCTACCTATAAACAAATCACCGATAAAGTTGATGGCTGGGTCTACTGTAAAACCAACTGGATTCCAAGTGTAATTCTCTGAGCCAGTAGCAGCTGCAATAATAAAAGTTTTACCCGCATCTAAGATTGTTTTAGCTACTGATGTGTAGCGAAACCATCCATCGAGGGGATCACCTGGTTTGACAGTTCCCGAAACTAGAAGCTGACCAGCATCATTAAAGATACCAACATCATGTGTTTGAGTTAAATCATTTTTCTCGTCATCATAAAACCCAAGTTGATTGATGGCGATTTGTTTATTAGTAGAGAATTTAAAACCCAGGCTCCACTCGCCATTACTGGAGTCTATTGTAGGTGAATCAAAGTTAATTGCAGCCGCATGAGCCGTTCCTCCCATCCCCATACCAATCAACACTGCTCCAGCAGTAGCAATTGATAACTTCTTGAAAAAAGTTACACTAGTCATGAAATTTATTCCTCAAAAACTTCAATCTTGTGGAAAATCTAGGTATACAAAAGTTGCAGATGATGGTGCGCAGTATACTAATCAACGCATGTTTTTTACCCAAAACAAATTAATGGCGACAGCAAAATATTGAGTGATAGATGCTAAAAGCATTACCAACACTTTCTCTGTATTGGTAAAGCATCTTGTACTAAAAGTCATACTAGAAGATAACTTCAGTTTTTAATTATGCTTTTATGTACGCAAATAATCTTGTATAAATTATTTAGCTACTGATAACACACTTAATCTACAAAAATTTTCTTTAAAAAACAACTTTATACAGTGTCTTTACGTAAAAAATATATTAAATTAGCTACTTAATTTTGGCAATAAATATACCAAAATATGTATAATTACGTCCTAGTATGCAACTATGCCACTCAGCAAGTTTATGAAGTTTTCATAAAGAAAGTGACTATTTATACGACAACACGCTTCTGTTAAGGATAATTGTAGGTAAAAAATGCGACAAATGGGTAGATTGAGCTTACCTTGTGGAAACCCAACATAGACAAGGTTTTGATGTGTTGGGTGACTCACCTTCAGCTGCGTTGCCAAATTTTAATGGTTTTATCCAAACTACCACTTACCAACATTTCACCAGAAGTGGTAAATGCTACTGCGGTGACAGTATCAGTATGTCCAGTAAAAGTACCTAAAAGTTCTCCAGTTTTTAGATGCCACAACTTGATAGTTTTATCAGCGCTACCACTAGCGATAATTTGCTCATCGGGACTGAGGGTAATTGTACAGACTTCATCCTGATGTCCTTTGAGGGTATGAATTAATTCCCCAGTTTCTAATTGCCAAATTTTAATCGTTTGATCGCGACTACCGCTAACGAGGAGTTTACCATCCGCACTGATTGCTAAAGAACGAACGATGTGAGAATGTCCCATGAGGGTGTAAAGGGGTTGCACATCTTGAACATCTTTCGCGCCTGCAATGTGGGAAGTACACCAGACTTTGATTTTGCGATAGCTACCGGTGACGAGAGTATGCCCATCTTGACTTAATGCGATAGAATGGGCTGCGGTATCATCGAGAGAAAGAGCGATCGCTACCTGACGCTTCATCAAATCCCAAAATAGAATTTTGCGATCGTCGCCACCAGTGGCTAACATCCTACCATCGGGAGTAAAAGCAACACATCTGACTATCCCATTATGTTTGTGTAGGATATCGATCAAATCTAATGCTCCGACATGCCAAATTTTAATTGTAGAATCTGCACCCACACTCGCTAAAGTCTGTCCATCGGAACTAAAAGCCAGGGAATTCACTTCATCGACTAACCCAGATACAACCCAAGGAGACTCTGACAATGTCTCGATCAATTCTCCTCTAGATAAATCCCATAGCTTAGTTTCTCCACGACTTCCACTAGCTAATATTGGTGGCGTCTGACTGAGACTACACACAGAAACATTCGCCTGAGGTGTTCTAGCAGAATAAGCTAGACAATTAATTCCTCTAGTATGTCCCTTTAAAGTTTGCCAATATTCCCAGTCACCGACGATCTTCTTAAGAGGATGTTCTGGGGGTAAAGTTTCTACCCTTTCCGCGATCGCCTTTTCATTGACTATTACGGTTAAATCTTGTTTCTTAACTAGAGATTCTAAATACCAATTTAATCCTCCTGTATACAATAAATTACTGGGAGTTATGGAGATTTTTTGTTCAGTAAATTCAAGTTGAGCAGTCGGTAAAAAGCCAGTAATAATGACTTTTTTTTCGTATCCTAATTTACTAGAATTTGGATAAAATAAAGCCAGAAAAATTAGTACTTGGTGCTTTTTTAAATCCTCTTGAGTAACTGACCACTTAATTTTATCTTTCTTAATGCCATTAAAACTTTCGCCATCAGCTGCGTAAACTTGAATACTCAGTTTTTTGTTAGCTGTGAGTAAATAAGTAAATTTACTCTCACCGCGTAAATTACCCTCATCATCCAAAACCATATTTTTAATGGTATCTTGGGGTACTTTTTTCACTAACTTACCCAAGCGTTCTCCAATTACCCGATCCACAATTTGCTCGCGCAAAAGATAATCTTGGGCTTGTTGTTGAAAGTATTGGGGAAAGGGTATCGTCCAATCAGGTGGTTCTGGATATTCTGGTGGTGTAGGTGGGGGATTTTTGGCGAGAATTTCGGCTTGTTGACGAGATAATTCCATTAATTCAGCCAAAGACTCACCCCAGAAAGTCATAATTTCACTATGACAACCTTTCATTTGACTTTTCAGTACAGATAAGTCATAGGTTTTCAGTTTTTTGACACGTTGGAGAAAGTCAACTTGTTGAGCTTTTAGTAAGCTAATCCAATCCATCTGCATTAGAGCCGCACGCTATTGCATACCTAAGGTAATCTATACGAATACAATTACTCAAGTTAATAATCTTTATTGATTAAAATTCAGTAATTCTAGCAGTCAAAGAGAACACAAGCTAAAGCATATGTTCGCGGAAAAGATACACCTAGATAGCCCTCAAACATACCATAACTGATATGTCTGAGGTATACAGAGTTAATTGATGTCAAATCATTTTAACTAAAATGCAGAACAATATATTGTTTCGATGGAAACAGTTCTAGCAGCAAGCAATAGTGCGCTCCAAGGCTGACAGAAAGGAGAGGAGGAGTGGTAAGCTATAGATAGCCATCTCAAAATTATCTGATTTCGCTCTCATCTCCTGGCAAGGAAATCAGATAACTATAAATTATCAATATCAGTTGATTTTAAGGTTGATGTTCTGGAAGTGATTCTGTAGGATTTAGCCGCGTAGCAGCTTGTTTTTGGACATCACTCGCTGCTAATTTTTGGATTTTCATGTGCAAATCAAAATCATTACTGCTAATAATTGTTTCTAAATTTGCTATTCTTGCTTCTAAAAGTTCTATCTGCTCTTGTGGTAGATAATTAGCTTGAGATTTCTTTTCATCAGAACGCCATATAGCCACTGTACCAACTGCGGCACCACCTAGAGCAGCTAAAGGCAAAATCGCTCCACTTCTGGTAACTGCTGACAGGGGAATGCACAATGCAAGGATTCCTACCGTAGTTCCCCAGATTTTTGAGGTAGCAGCAACGCGGGAATTGTGAGCTGGCTCTAGGTTGTTTTGTGATTGGGAAGCCATAAATTTATCCTAGATGAGTTATTTCTAGGTTCGCACGATCGCCCGTAAAAATACCTCCTACGTTTGGGCTAAGTATATCTACTCCTGATGCGCGATCGCATTTTGAATCAATAAATTTCCTTAGGTAAATAATTTCTGTTATCTAGAAAACATTTAAATTTAAAAATCTACCGAGCGCAGTCATAAATCTCCGATTACCAATAGTGCAAAAACTCGAAATCACAGCCTTTTGACTTTTGCGCAACATATGAACAATCCAAATGTTGCTTGTGTTTCATCACACAAATATAAATGTCCGGAAAATTTAGTCAATATCTTTACATATTCATAAATTAATTTTATGTGTTGCCTATACTTCTGAGTTACCTATATCCCGGTTGGGCGATAAAAAAAGTACAGGAAACGTGTGTTTTAGAAGACATTTTTTAATTTTTTATGATATTCGCTAGAGATACCTGGGAATAATACTAACAAGTAAGTATATAAAACCTCAAACCCAATGTCCGTACTAATCAATACAATAAATCCTATTAGCGGTTATCGTCTCACTGAAAAAATTTACACAGGTAATAAAACCCTTGTTTACCGGGGTATTAGAGAAGAAGACCAAAAATCTGTCATCATCAAATTGATGCGAAATGAATATCCTACCTTCGCTGAAATAGCTCAATTCCGCAATCAATACAATATTATTAAAAATCTTGATTTGAAAGGCATAGTTAAGCCCTTAGTTTTAGAAAATTATCGCAATGGCTATGCCTTAATCATGGAAGATTTTGGTGGCGTTTCCCTGAAAGAATGGCAATCTTCTCATGGGAGAATAGAAGCAAATTCTCTTGCTCTCGATGAGTTTTTTACTATCGCCATCGAAGTTACATCTATTTTAGAGGGACTGCATCGCGATCGCATTATCCATAAAGACATTAAACCAGCCAACATCTTAATTCATCCTACTTCAGGTGAAGTAAAAGTCATTGACTTTAGCCTCGCAACTCTCCTACCAAGAGAAATTCAATTTATAACCAATCCCAACGTCTTAGAAGGTACTTTAGCTTACATTTCTCCCGAACAAACAGGAAGAATGAACCGAGGTATCGACTACCGTACCGATTTTTATTCCTTGGGTGTTACTTTTTTTGAACTCCTCACCGGACAGTTACCCTTTACTACAACTGACCCGATGGAGTTAGTTTATTGCCACATTGCCAAAGAACCGCCAAAAGTCAACCAAATTAATTCTAATATACCCCAGATATTGTCCGATCTGATCGGTAAGCTGATAGCCAAAAATGCCGAAGACCGTTATCAGAGTACCCAAGGACTTAAACATGACTTAGAAAAGTGTTACCAATTCTGGCAAGACACAAAAAATATTCCTCTGTTTGAGTTAGGATTGCGTGATTTTTCCGACCATTTCCTCATTCCCGAAAAACTTTATGGCCGTCAATCAGAAGTAGAAACCCTACTAGCTGCTTTTGAACGAGTTGCAGACGGTACAACGGAAATGGTCTTAGTTACAGGTTCATCGGGAATTGGTAAAACCGCCGTAGTGAACGAAGTCCATAAACCAATTGTTCGCCAACGTAGTTACTTCATCAAAGGAAAATTCGATCAGTTCCAGCGTGACATACCTTTGTCTGGATTAGTGCAAGCATTTCGCGATTTAATTGGGCAATTACTGAGTGAAACTGATTACCAAATCCAACAATGGAAAACTAATTTACTTTCAGCCTTGGGCGAACAAAGTCAGATAATTATTGATGTTATTCCAGAACTAGAACTAATTATTGGTAAGCAGCCTGAAATTGCAGAAATATCTGGTAGTGCGGCGCAAAATCGCTTCAACTTATTATTTCAAAGATTCATCCAAGTATTCGCTACAAAAGAGCATCCTCTGGTAATTTTTCTAGATGACTTGCAATGGGCAGATGTAACTTCCTTAAAATTCATTCAGCTATTAATGAATGAAAATACATCTTCTCAAATTGTCAGTGAGACTGGTAAACCAGCAGAAATAGCCGGAGGCTTACTGCTAATATGTGCCTATCGAGATAACGAAGTTTCAAACGCCCATCCCCTTTATTTGAAACTCCAGGAAATTGAAAATAGGGGAGTTAATATTAGTAAGATTAATTTAAACCCTTTAACACAAGGTGATTTAAATAGTTTAATTACAGAGACTCTCAATTGCCAAGAGAGCATGGCAGTACCTTTGACACAAATGGTATTTGCCAAAACTCAAGGTAATCCCTTTTTTAGCAATCAATTCCTCCATAGTTTATACGATAAAAATTTAATCAAGTTTAACTTTGATAATGGGTATTGGGAATACGATCTTGGAGAAATAAAAGCATTATCTCTTACAGATGATGTTGTTAAATTTATGGCAATGCAAATAGAAAAATTGCCAATACAGACTCAAAAGGTATTAATGTTTGCAGCATGTATCGGTAATGCGTTTGATTTGAAAACCTTGGCAATTATCCATGAAAAATCTGCACAAGATACATCATTAGACTTATTACCAGCTTTACGTAACGGCTTAATTTTACCTGAAAATGATGCTTATAAGTTATTTCAAGATGCCCAAGATTCAGTAATAAATATTGAACATCAACAAAAGCAGCCATTACAAATATCTAACTTTCAATTTCCGAAATATAAATTTGTCCACGATCGGGTACAGCAAGCAGCTTATTATTTAATTCCCGTTGATCAGAAAAAGCCAATTCATTTAAAAATTGGACTTTTATTATTAAGTAATATTCCCATATCCGAACGGGAAGAAAAAATTTTTGAGCTTATTAACCAGTTCAATATTGCATTAGAGTTTATTACGCATCAATCTAAACGCAATCATCTAGCTGAGATGAATCTGACTGCCGGACGTAAAGCATTAGCTTCAACAGCTTATTCATCTGCACTTAAGTATTTAAAAATAGGTATTGAATTATTAGCTGATGATAGCTGGGATAACTATTATGAACTAACTCTAGCTTTGTATGAGACAGCAGCTGAAGCAGCTTACTTGTCTGGTGAATTTGAAGAGATGGAAGAATTAGTAAAAGTAGTCTTAGCAAAAGCTAAAAAACTGCTAGAAAAAGTAAAAGTTTATGAAGTCCAAGTTCAGGCTTATGGCGCACAAGGTAAAGCACTAGAAGCTGTAAATATTGCATTAGCTTTCTTAAAGTTATTGGGAGTGGATTTTCCCAAAAATCTTAGCCCTAATGATGTTCAAATAGCAATGCTAGAAACAGCATCACATCTAGCCGGAAAAGATATTGAAGACTTAATTAACCTACCCCAAATGACAGATGAGCGAGCGTTAGTAGTTATGCGTATTCTATCGAATACAACTGCTTTTGCCTATACTGCCATTCCTGCACTATTCCCCTTGATTGTACTCAAACAGATAAACTTATCGATCCACTATGGTAATGGGCCATTGTCTGCTTTTTCCTATGTTGCTTATGGGGTAATGCTGTGTGGCGTAGTAGGAGACATTGAGTCTGGTTATCAATTTGGCAAACTGGCTGCAAGTATGTTGAGTAGATTTCATACTAAGGAAGTCACCTTAAAAGTTATTGAAACCTTTAATCAACTCATTAGACCTTGGAAAGAACATATTAGAGATACTTTAAAACCTCTGATAGAAGCTTATTCTAGCAATTTAGAAACAGGAGATTTAGAGTTTGGATCTTATGCTCTTTATGCTTACTCTTATAGCGCATATTTCATTGGTCAAGAATTAGCATCCCTAGAACCAGAAGTAGCAAATTACAGTAAAGCTATTAGGCAAATTAAACAAGAAAGAGCTTTTTACTGGAACGAGATATATCGACAAACAATATTAAATTTATTGGGAAATGTCGATAATCATTGTTATTTAATGGGTGAGGCATACAATGAGGAAAAAATGCTGCCAATTCATATTAAATCCAATGATGGTATTGCTCTTTTTTTCTTGTTTGTTTGTAAGTTGCAACTGTGTTATCTGCTAACGAATTACCCGCAGGCAGTTGACAATGCAAGGCAGGCAGAAAAGTATTTATATGCAGGCATAGGAATGCTATTAAGTGCTCAATTCTATTTTTATGATTCATTAGCACAACTTGCTGTTTACTCAGATATTAAGCCTGAGAAACAACAGGAAATAATGCTCAAAGTAACAGCTAATCAAGCAAAAATGGAACAATGGGCACATCATGCTCCCATGAACTATTTGCATAAATTTTATTTGGTTGAGGCTGAAAAATATCGAGTTACTGGTAAATATGTTGAAGCAATGGATAATTACGATCGTGCCATATCTCTAGCCCAGCAATATGGATACATTCATGAGGAAGCCATTGCTAATGAACTTGCAGCTAAATTGTATTTTGAATGGGGCAAAGTTAAGATTGCTAAAACTTACTTACTTGATGCATATTATGGCTATATCTACTGGGGAGCTAAAACCAAAGTTAGGGAATTGGAAAAACGTTACTCTCAATTATTAAATCCAATTATTCAAGAAGAGAGAATTCGCTTAAATTCCTCTAGGAAAAATATTTCCGATGAAATACATTTATCAACTCATAGTAGCCACCAAACTATGATTGGTTCCAAAACCAGCATTTCTGATTCTCTAGATTTGTTAGCTGTGATTAAAGCGTCGCAAGCACTCTCTGGCGAAATGGAGATGGAGCGACTGATTTCTGTCTTAATGGAAGTTGTGATGGAGAATGCAGGAGCCTCAAAATCAGCTTTTATATTAAGCAAAGGTGCTAACCTTAGCTTAACAGTTACAGCAGTTAGTGTTAATTCAAATGAGATTTGCCCTTGTATAAAATTTCCATCAGTTCACATAGAAGCAAGTGAAGATGTACCTATAAATTTAATTAATTATGTCAAACGGACAAGAGAAATATTAGTAAGTGATGATCTCAAAATCAATACATTTTTAGTAGATGATAGCTACCTTCGTCTTCATAAGCCTAAAAGTTTTTTATGTATACCGATTCTAAATCAAGGTAAATTGCTTGGTATTCTTTACCTCGAAAATAACCTGACCGCAGGTTCATTCACACACGATCGCGTAGAAATTATCAAACTTTTAACTACCCAAGCGGCAATTGCTCTTGAAAATGCTATTCTCTACAATAATTTGGCTGAAGCCAAGAAAGATTTAGAGGAATATAACCATTCTTTAGAAGATAAAGTAGATGCAAGAACTCAGGAACTTAACGAAAAAAATCAAAGTTTACAACAAGCAATACAGGAATTGCGTCGTACTCAAACTCAGTTAATTCAAACTGAAAAAATGTCGAGTTTGGGTCAAATGATAGCAGGAATAGCCCATGAAATAAATAATCCGATTAATTTTATTCATGGTAATATCACCCACATTAGTGAATATGTACAAGAGTTAGTAGAGTTGATTGATATATGTCAACAGGAAGATTATAGTCCTGATTTAATTAATCAAAAATTAGAAGAACTTGATTTAGATTTCCTGATTTCAGATTTATTAAAAATTCTAGATTCAATGAAACTTGGCAGTTCCCGAATCCGAAATATAGTTTTGGGTTTACGTAATTTCTCCAGATTGGATGAATCTGCCATGAAGCTGGCTAATATTCATGACGGGCTGGAAAATACCCTCATGATTTTACAGCACAGACTCCAGGAAAAGAGCGATCGCCCTGAGATTGAAGTCATCAAAGAATACACAAAACTTCCAGAAGTTAATTGTTATGCTGGCCAACTCAATCAGGTATTTATGAATATTTTAACTAATGCGATCGATGCTTTGGAAGATTCAGTAACCAACAACAAAATTGCTAAACCGACAATTCGCCTTTGCACTGAATTAGGAGAATTGAATACAGTCAAGATTAGAATTATTGATAATGGTTGTGGTATCCCTGAATTAACCCAAAAGAAAATTTTCGACCCCTTTTTCACCACTAAACCAGTAGGAAGTGGTACAGGTTTGGGCTTATCAATTAGCTATCAGGTGATCGTAGATCAACATAAAGGTGAATTAAGCTGTCTTTCCACTCCAGGAGAAGGCACTGAATTTATAATTGAGATTCCAATGTAAAAGTATTGGTCTTGGTAAGCAAAAAACTTTATCTCTAATCAAGAAAATTGTTGTAAATCTCAACTAAGTTTTGACTTTGATACCCATCTGTTTCAAAATAGACCTGCAAAGTGGACTATTAGTATCGAGAAAGCCATTAATTGCGGTAAAGTGGTTTTTATCTGGTTGTGGTAAGTATTCACCTTTGAGTCCCTTAGCCTTCCATGTAGCTAGAAAATCTTGTGACTGACGGTGGAATTCGTTTGTTTCTTCTCCACCGTAAGTTAAAATTAGGGAGCCAGCTGTTTCAGGAATATGTCGAATCGGGCTGTTGCGGAGAACTTCACCCCAAGTTAGTTGTAGTTTTGGCTGTAGCCAAGTATAAGGAAAAGGCATCAAGTCAAACAAACCACTAATAGCACAGCCACCTTTAATCAGGTTCTCCGGTAATCCGTAATCATTTTTCCAGTCTGTAGCCATGAGCATAGCAGTAAGATGAGCGCCTGCTGAGTGACCAGATACATAAATGCGATGAGGATCGCCACCAAAGCTTCCAGCATTATTGTAAATCCAGGCGATCGCCGCACGGTTTTGGCGAACAATTTCGTCAATCGTCACTTTCGGACATAGGGCATAGTTGATAACTATAACTGTGACATCTGCTGCAACCATACCTTTCGCTACAAAGCTAAACTCTTTGCTACTTAGCATAATCCAGTAGCCACCGTGAATAAAGACAAGAATTGGAGCACCAGGATAGGCGGCTGGGAAAATATCTAAGTGTTCAGCTAGGGTTGGGCCAAAAGGAATACTGAGATGGCAAGGAAATTCTTCACGCACCTCAAGACTACTCGTAGCATAAAAATTGATATATGAGGTTATATCAATACCCAATTCAGCAGCATTATACTCAGCATCAAGTTCAGCTTGTGTTCTAAAATTACCGTATAGCATAGATATTCTCTGTAATCAGCATTGCACATAGGATTATTTACTATGTATCCAAAATCCAGATAGAAAATTTGGCTGCAAGTAGTAATTTTACTGATTTTAAATACTACACTTAAGCATTGTTAATAAAATTATACGTATTATATGAATTAAAACCTCCAAGCTATAGCAAAGGTTTTTACCTAAGATATTTAATTATAGTAACGGATATAATCCTTTTTGTGTAAATTTAAACTCATATAAGCAGGATGATTTGGAAATATAAAGGTGTCTCAGCAATGGAAAGTAGACACCTAGGCTAGATGTGAATCAGATTTGTTCCTGGGTAGATAATTTCATACACCTAAAATAGTTACATATCTGATTGCACCTAGTTTAAAAAGGTTTAAATTTTACTCCACAAGAGCTAAACTTAACATCTCAGAAGGTAAATGTCTTTCATTTTCATTTACCAGAGAGGATTCTAATTTTTCAGAAAGTTGAACTTTGAAGAATTCTAACAATGGTATTACATGCACATCTTCTAACCATTCGGCTGCCAAATCCTCAATAACGTGATGTTCTTGAATTAAAGTATTTCCACAAAAACGTCTAATAATAGGATGGATGAAAGCACTTTTCTCCGCATTTATAGCATCGTTTTTGTGAACTCGCTGAACTGCGAAAGGGTCAGGATTTTTGCCTACTTCATAACCAAATTCCAAGGAGATAGTGTAGTAGTGCTTACACTTACCAAACTCACTATCATGGATATAATCTTTGGGCAGTTCCTGATAATACCTTGCTGATTTACCCGGCTCTGAGATAACTATTATGTCACAGAGAAAACCTGTTTGCTGCCATAGTCCAGAACTTGTATTAACTCGCTGAAAAATTGCCTCTGTCAAGGATTGGGGTGTAGGACTAAGTAATTGATAGGGTAATTCTTGATTATGATACTTGTAATTTAATATTTTTTGCAGTGAACGGATATTGTAGCGAAATCCATGAATAAAGCCAGATTGCTTTTTCTTGAAATCTCGCATATGACTAAGCACGCCGATGAAATACAAACCTTTGATATTAATTGATTCCCATTCACTAGTTTGTGCAGGAAATCTGTTGTTGATAGCTAGTTCAGGTTTACATGACTCATCAAAAATTGAATCATCAAAACGAAAGCCAGTACATACAATAACGCGATCGTAAACTATCTCTTCTTCTTCTCCATTAGCGTGTGTATAGGAAAAAGATACAATGAATCTACCTTGATGGCGCTCTATTTTAGTAATTTGTGCATCTAGAACCGCATTCTGAGATTTTAGCTGGTATGTATCGAGGAAATTATTATTAACTGCTCGTAGATGTCCGACATATTTGGTCTTCCATGCCATAGATATAGGAGTTTGGCTGGCTATATGAATCATAGCTGCTGTATCTATGAGATTATCAGCAGTTTCAAATCCAGAATTACCCTTACCGATTATTAATACTTTTTGATTAATGAAGTTTTCTGGATTTATACTGACATCAACATAATTTTCTGCCAATTCAATGCCAGAAATTTGTGGAATATATGGTTTGGAAAGTCCAGTAGCAATTATGAGGCGTGATGCAGAATAAATGTTATTGCTGCGGTCGATGACTATAAATTTATTATCTTTTTTGATCTGGATAACTTGGCAATCATATTTAACTTTGAGATTAAAGTAAGTAGCAAAATCACTCAGATATTTTACGAGATCGTTTGCATTAGGAAAATACTGTCTGCTGTAATTCTTGAACAGCATAGCTTCACTATCATTTAACAGAGAGTTCCAATCCCATCTCAGATTAATTTCTGTGTCCTCGTAACCTGTATAAACTTTATTAATTGAAATTAATTTGCCGTGTCGAGGAAACTTTTGAAAAGAACTTCCGGGAGAATCTCCTGCTTCTAAGATTAAATAGTTGCGATTGGCTTTTTCTAAAAAATAACCTAGCTGTAAACCAGCAGGGCCAGCACCAATTATTAAATAATCCAGATCCGAATTTGCGTTCATTTTAGTAATCCCTATTAATAGATAGAGACAGATTGCGATAGCCCATAAGTTATAGACCAATATTTTGATGATTAAATGAAAAATAGGAATTATTATTGATTAAGTTGCGGGTTACTAAATTCATCTCTCCTACTTAGTTAACCCGCAATATAGAAAGTATAGCCCTATTTTAACCGTAGTTAAAAGATTTAGTCTGAAAACATCGCACTCAATAAGATGCAAAATATTTAGATTGTGGTTTGCAAGAGTGCTTCAGACTTGTGTATTTTTGGGAAAGGTTGCGCAAAACTATGATTGTCTGCATAATCCATGAGTTCTTTAACGCAATCAGTAAAACTGTCAAATACACGGTTAACTATCTCTAATGCTTTTGATGTTTGCTGTTCTGTGAGTTGGATATTTTTGAGGAAATTGTCTGTATCTTCATAACTTTGTCCTCCTTGAACGTGACCTGTTTCTACACCTAAATGGTAAGCACTCAAGTAACGATAATGCTTTTTGGTTAATTGCTCTAAATCGTTACCAAGTTTTGCGAGGGCTGATAATGCAACTGTTCCTGTTACTTCTATTGACTCAATAATTGCCAATTTCAAAAGCGGATCAGTTTGAGATAAGGATAAAGCAAATAAATCGTAACATAAATGTCTGGTTCTCTTTGTCTCATCACCCCAGAGAAATCGCAAGGTTTCTGTAAACCGCATTGATAGATCAATATTTAATCTTTCTATATCTGTTAAATACCAAGCCCAATGTTGACCATCTTCATAAGTATGTGTATTGATCATCTCTTGAATAGGATCGGTAGTTGGTTCTTGCCGCAATGCATATGCATTCAAATCTTTAAAATTCATTGCAAATGGAGCAAAACAAGGTGCCCAAGCTACTCTTTCTAGTGGATCTATGCTCTCATCTTTTAAGTACTCAAATAACCGTAATTTAGCAAACTCTTCTTTTCTTTTTTGAATCAAATCTAAAACTTCTTTCATCTGAAAATACCTCAGCATCTGCATTAAATTACACTTTTAGAATTGCTGACAATTTTGTCAAAAATTGCTACTGCATACCTAACTATGACAACAAACTATAAAATTAGCGATCGCTCGCTTTGAAAACTTACTTTTACTACAAAAATCTAGTCAAAATAGAATAATTCTGTTGAATTTTGTTCTAGAAAATGAACCAATTTATCTAGAACAAAAACAGATATTCTTTATAGCTCATTAGACCTAAGTTATTGAGAAAACACAATCTGTCTCTCCTGAATTAATTAGATCTACAAATGCACCTTGATTGCTATGATGTTCAGTCAAATATCTTCCATGACTACATAGCTATTAAGTAATTTATATTGGAAAAATTTTTGGCAACAATTAACTTTAACTACTAGCTTGACAATAGTTTGTAAATACTATTTACTTCTACTGTTATTGCTATGTAGTATTAATAATTTGAATTTCCAAAAATCAATTTGTAAAAATATTGTTTAATTTTTTATTGAAAAAAGTATCCGTAATTCTTTGTAACTGTTTAAAATAATTACACATTCAAAATACATTGTATTAAATAACACAATAATGGGAAAGTGCTCATGCTTTGTCTGTTTTAAGCTACAAAGCTATATATTCCGATGTGAAATTAAGCCTATGTTATAAATTTTGCTAATGAACACGCAATTTTATGTGTTGCTATCTACATCAATATAAAGTTTTAGTTATTTTAAATAAAATTTATATAAATTAATTCAATAGGATAATGTTATAAAAATAACTTTTATACTTAAAGACTAATACTGAAATGTCAAGTAAACATGACATTTGATTATATAAAGTGTGTTTTTTATCAGTAATTTTATGTATTTTCTTAATTTCTGCGTTAGTTTTTCTTATAATGGCGCTGTTATAGCATGATTGACTTAGTTACAGGTATATAGAACTTACGCAAGTATCAAATCAATCAAAATTTTTTCTTACTTCCTAAAGGGTAGCCTGCGCAGGCTAAATTATATGCATCTTCATCTTGAATTGGTTTGATGCTATAAACCTTTTTCAAACAATACCCATACTTTGATAGCATTTTGGAAATGTTAATTATTGTGTATTGAGAGATAAATAAGCAGCTATGACAAAGGGATCTTATATTTTTCTGGCTGGAGCCAGTCGTGGTGTTGGGCGAGAAATTGCTAACTACTTAGCAGCACAACAGCTAAAAATCAAAGTACTGCTAAGAAAACCAGATGCTGCTGCTGATTTAGAAGCATTGGGTATTCAGGTGGTTTTTGGCGATGCGATGAATGTCAGCGATGTAGAACGTGCAATACTGACAGATGAACTCATCGATACAGTAATCAGTACTATAGGTGGGTTACCTGATGAGACTAACAGGGCTGATTATCCTGGGAATAAAAATTTGATTGATGCAGCAGTCAAAGCTGGGGTAAAAAAGTTTATTCTCGTAACTTCTATTGGTACAGGTAATAGTGTTGGTGCTTTGTCGCCGCAAGCTTTAGCCGCGTTGCAAAATGTTTTGATTGAAAAAGACAAGGCTGAACAACACTTAATTAATAGCGGACTTACCTACACTATCATCCGTCCAGGGGGTCTAAAATCTGAACCTGCAACGGGTAATGCAGTTTTAACTGAAGACATTCGGATTGTTGGTAGCATCCATCGCGCAGATGTGGCACAGTTAGTTGTTCGCGCTCTCAATTCTGAGCGTGCTAATAATAAAGTATTATCAGCAGTTGATAAAAATCAGTTGTTTGGGCAAACGGATTTTGTGGAATTTAATTTAGATTAATGTTGGTGGTTGACTGTTGACTGTTGACTGTTGACTGTTGACTGTGCCGCACTGAAGCTCTGTCGAAGTGTTGAGTGAGGGGAGAGATTGTCTGGAATTAATCTAGACTACTCCCCGGAAATTTGTACAAATAATGTACGTTGACGCGGCCCATCTAATTCAAAAAATAATATTGATTGCCAAGTTCCTAATGCTAACTTGCCATCGACAATGGGAATAATTTCACTAGTACTGAGCATCATTGCCATTAAATGAGAGTGTGCATTCATCGGTTCGTCTTCTGGAACAATCCTTAAATGCAAGTCATTATGTAAATATTTCTCTGATTCTGGCGCTAATTTGCGCAAAAATACTTTGATGTCTTCTAACAGGCGTTCTTCATTTTCATTGATAGCTAAAGCGGTTGTTGTATGTCGCGAAAATATTAAAGCTTGTCCATTTTGAATTGATGTGGAGTTAATTAAATCCTGAATTTGAGGCGTGATGTTATAAATATTAATTCCCTGTTCAGTTTTAATTTCTATGAGCTGATTAATAATTGTCATATTTTCAATTACGACCCCAATATTGTTTGTAAACCTTGAACTAATCTTTGTATACCTATTTTGACTGTCTCTTTTTGTAGCGCACCGTAAGCAACTCGCAGATAACATCCATCTTCCATACCAAAAGTTGTACCGGGAATAACTGCTACTTGATGTTCTTGGATGAGTCTTTTGACTAACTCAAAAGCATTCATGTTGGTATGAACTTTGAGAAAAAAATAGAAAGCGCCATCAGCAGGGGTAATGGTACACAAGCCTTGGAGGCGATTGAGAGATTCAAGTACTAATTGTCGCACTTGAGAGATCGCCCCAATATGTTCTGTGAAATATTCCTCTGTGGCTTGTAATGCGCCTAATGCCGCATACTGAGAAATTACAGGCGGACAAATCAAAATTGTATCTTGGACTTTTTTGATGGAGTCAAGCAGGTGTTGGGGTATTACCATATAACCGATACGCCAGCTAGCAAAACCGTAGGCTTTAGACAGGCTGTAAAGAGAAATCGTGTAGTCACTACTACCAGTAAAAGCCCCAGGCGATAGGTGTTTTACACCGTTATAGGTAAAGTATTCATAGGCTTCATCGCTAATATGATAAATGCCGCGAGTGCCTTCGGCACACCTTCGGTGAACGCCACATAATTGATTAACTTCGCGCAATGCGGCTTCTGGATATACCACCCCTGTAGGATTATTCGGTGAAATTGTGACTACAGCGCGAGTTTTGGGTGTGATTGCTTGGGCGATCGCATCTGGACGCAGTTGGTAGTTTTCATCTGTATCTACTAATACTGCACGACAACCAGCCATTGCGATCGCCATTTCATGATTGAAATAATAAGGCTTATTGAGGATAATTTCGTCGCCTGGGTTAGTAATTGCCAAAATAGCGTTCGTAAACGCCATATTGCTTCCCGCTGTCACAACTACGCAATTTTCTGCATTAATTTCAATTCTATTAAAAGCTTGTAACTTGGCTGTTAATGCCTCTAGTAATTGCGGAATTCCCTCAACAGCTTTGTATAAATTGTTAGTAGGTTCTGAAAGAAATTTGGCTAAAAAGTCTACAGATGATTGCGGTGGATTGTAGGAAACAACACCTTGCCCTAAAGAAATAGTTCCGGGGGTGTTTTTAATTAATTCCCCAACTACGGGAATAATCGGCGATTGTACCGCCTGCATACGAGATATTAGGGATTTCATATGAAATTTTTACGCTGATAGGGGCGGAGGAAACCGAATATCGGCATGAAATTGCTCAACATTAGCACTGCGATGAATCGGTAACACATATTCTAAATTTTCATGGGGACGGGGAATAATATGATGGGAAAGCAGCTCACCCCCATTAACTCGCCCTACTGCTGCTAACCCTGCAACTACAGCCACATTTATCTCACCCACTTCCCCACGAATCAGTACGGTAATTCTTCCTAAATCAGTATTTTCATACCCTACCAGAGTGACGCGGGCAGCTTTGCACATAGCATCCCCAGCTTCCACTGCTGCGGGGATGCCATAAACTTCAATCATTCCCAGTGCCAGTGTCACGTCGCTTTGCTCCGAATTCAAAATTCAGTTTTTCATCTTCTACTGGTATTATCTATTAATTTTGTTGAGTTTCATATATCTATAGATAGCTGCGATATTACGAGCATCATCTATACCGCGATGGTGTCTACCTTGTAATTCCAGTCCTAGATATTCTAGTGCCTGTGCCATCCCAAATTTTTTAGATACACCCAAATATTCAGAAAATTTTTCTTTAATATTTATATGCTCTGAACTAAAGGGATAAGGAATTTTATGATATTTACAATCTTGCATAAATTGATTTTTATCATAGTTTCCCCAAGAACAAAAAACATGATTAGGAAATAAATTCATCCATGTTTTCAAACTTTCAATTGCTTCTGTGAATTTGGGCGCTTGGGCAATATCTTGTTGTTGAATGCTAGTTAATGTTGTACAAAAAATTGTTAATTGTGGATGTCTCACAGGCTGGATGAATTGTTGAAATTCTGAATCAATTTCCCATGTGGTGCGATTGAGCATGACTGCACCAATTTCAATAATTTCCATTTCATACCTGGGAACTGAGCCTGCATCACAACATGTAGCTTCTAAATCTATGATGAGATAATAATGGTGAGTTTTAGTTGTCATATTAATAAGTAAATATATGTAATTTATTGAACTGCGTCATCAAAGAAGTAACGCAGTTGTATTCATAATATTTCACTATGTAATACATATATTACATAGATAATTTGTGAAGTCAATAGTCTGTGGGGATTGAGGGGAAAGGCTTGAGCCAGCCAAGTTGCATTGCAGTATCGATCGCCTTAGCTGCGATCGCAAACCACAAAACACTCTCACCAGCTAATATAAGATAAGGTAATACCGTAGCCAGAGAATTCCAGCCAGCTTCTATTTGACTCAAGCCTCGTACCAAACCAAAAGCAAGTACACCACCAGATTTGAGATGGGGATTGTTATCCTTGCGGATAATATAGCGGTAGGTAGCGCCAAACAAAAAACCAGAGAATGAAGCGATCGCCCCACTCAGCGCAAAGTCTAAATTCAGCGGCTGAATTGCTAAATTTACAAGTGTCGGAAAATACCTGACTAGCACTAGGGTATTGACAAGACTAGTGATGATAAACGCGATAAATAGGGAAAAAGCACCAATAATTCCCACTTTTAGCGATTCTATCCGTTCTAACATTAACTGAGGCTCGAAAATTCTCTTCACAATATTGCAACGCCAACGAGGGGAAAGGAAGGAGGACAAGAGGTAGGAGGCGGAGAGCAGGGAGCAGGGAGCAGGGAGCAGGGGGAAAATAAAACTGGAGAAGACGTGGTGACGCGGAAAAATCAATAATTCTCAATGCCCAATGCCCCATGCCCAATGCCCAATGCCCAATGCCCCCTTTCCCAGTATGATAAATATTAGAAACGTTTTGTAATTATTTTAAAAGTGGGACTATGGCAATTTTGACACTGGGTTGGGTATCACTCTTAGTCGTGTTTACTTGGTCTATTGCAATGGTAGTTTGGGGACGTAACGGATTATAGAGGCATCGTGGAAAATCCAGTCCTAAGTATTTTGGCATTGCTAGCCGTACTGCTGCTAGTCGTAGTGACTGGGGGTGTTGGTTATTTAACCTTGGCAGATTGGCGCGATCGCCGTCGTCAAGAAAATGAAAAACGCGAAACCAAAAGCACCACTCCCAAGCGACGGTGATTTCCCGCTTTTCTTTGATCAATAATCCTTCTTTAGGGACGCGATGCGATCGTCGTCCCTATCTTGTTTTAGTGATTACACAGTAAAAATGTTACTAATTTTTGTAATATTTATTACTTTATTAGTTAAAATTATAAATTTATTGGAAAATTTGTTACTTAAGATAGATATCTGGGAATATCTGTTACATTGAACGCAATTCAGGGAATTCTGAAATAGAAGACTTTCAATATTTAAAGTCCTATTCGGCATGGAAAACTCCTCAACCCTGGCATCAACACAACCGAATTCAGAGCTAAAAGAATATCAAAGCGATCGTTCTTTGCATCAAGGTGATAAGTATAAAGCTCTCTCTAAAGTTATTGCCCGAATTCGCGCGTCTTTAGATATAGATACTATATTCAAAACTACAGTTACGGAAGTCCGCCAACTTTTAAATAACGATCGAGTTGGGGTATTTCGTTTTTACCCAGAGTTGGGATGGGAAGGAGAATTTATTTATGAAGATGTAGGTAATGAATGGAACTCAGCCCTAAAAGCTAAACTCCAAGATCATTGCTTTGCTGAAGAATTTGTGGAACTTTATCAGCAAGGCAGTATTAATGTTATAGCTGATATTTATCAAGCTAGTATTAGTAATTGCCACATCAAAATACTAGAAAAATTTCAAGTAAGAGCAAACATTGCCGCCCCCCTAATGAAAGGTAAACATTTATGGGGATTACTTTGCATTCATCAGTGTAGTGAACCTAGGCAATGGCAAGCATCAGAAGTTGAATTTGTCCAACTCATCGCTGAACATTTAAGTGTGGCATTACAGCAAGCAGATTATCTAGAACAGGCGAAAATACAATCTGCACAATTAGAAAAAGTTAAAGCCAGAGCCAAGGTAGCAGAATGGCAGAAAACCATAGCCATAACTGTAGAAAAAATTCGTCAGTTTCTTGATTTAGAAAGCATTTTTCGTGCTAGTACTGAAGAACTAAGAAAACTTTTAAATACCGATCGTGTTGCTATTTACCGTTTCTACCCAGATTGGAGTGGTGAATTTGTGTTTGAATCGGTAGCAACAGGTTGGAGTTCCTTAATAGAAGAACAAGCGCAACGTCCGGAATTAGGTGAAAATGTTAGCGAATGTAGCGTCAAAGATTTAGCAGAAACACCAGTAGTAGATACATATTTACAAGACACAGAAGGTGGGCGTTTTACTAGAGGTGAAGTATACCGTATTTGTAATGATATCTACAATGCTGGCTTTAGCGAATGCTACTTGAAAGTTTTAGAAAGCTATCAGGCAAAAGCTTATGTTATTATTGCTATTTATCACGGTCAAAAGCTTTGGGGTTTGCTAGCTGTCTACCAAAACGACAATCGGCGTGATTGGCAAGAAGATGAAGTTTACCTACTCACCCAAGTTAGTACTCAACTAGGTGTAGCATTACAGCAAGTAGAATTTTTACAACAATTGCAAACTCAAGCAGCAGAACTGACTAAAGCTGCTGAAAGACAAAGGGCGTTAGCGAATACTGTAGAGAAAATTCGTCAATCTTTAGATATTGACACCATCTTTCAAGCTACTACTCAAGAAGTGCGACGCCTTCTAGAAGTAGAAAGAGTTTCCATTTATCGTTTCCACCCTGACTGGAGTGGTGATTTTGTGGCTGATTCCATTGCTGATGATGCCATACCAATTGTGAGATCACAACTAGCGATCGCTCATAATCTTTTACCAAGAACACCAGCAAACAAACATCCGCGTCATGAGGTTTTTGTACCCATTTCTCAAGGAGAAAAACTGTGGGGATTATTAGTAGCTTATCAAAACTCTCACGCCCGTTATTGGCAAGATGAAGAGATAAACTTACTAGCACAAGTCGGCGTGCAATTAGGAGTAGCAATACAACAAGCAGAAACTTTAAAACAAGTACAGTTACAAGCACAGCAACTTGCACAAGCCGCAGAAAGAGAACGGGAAGCTGCGGAACGAGAACGCAAAGCTACCGAAAGGGAAAAAACATTAGCGGCGACAGTAGAAAAAATTCGCCAATCCCTCGATCTTCAGACAATATTTACTACCAGTACCCAAGAAGTCCGACGGCTGTTAGAAGTTGAGCGAGCCACAATTTACCGCTTCCGTCTTAATAAGACTGTAGAATTTGTTGCTGAATCATTAGCCCAAGATTGGTCACCTAACCGGGAAGTTGTACCTTTAATTGTTCAGGATTACTGGCAACAAACTCAAGCAAGAGACTATGCTAACAGCAAAATTATCATTATTAATGATATTTATAACACTGAAGATTATACCAGTCAGATTGCTCTGTTAAAACCAATTGTAGCTAGAGCGTATATGATTGTACCAATTTTTCAAGGTGAGAAACTCTGGGGATTGTTAGCAGCATATCAAAATACTAAACCCCGCAACTGGCAAGAACATGAAATTGATTTACTCATACATATTGGTAATCAATTAGGGGTAGGACTCCAGCAAGCAGAATTACTGGAAAAAACTCAGCGCCAAAAAGAAGAACTCAAGCAGACTCTGCAAGAATTACAGCAAACTCAAAGTCAATTAATTCAAAGTGAAAAAATGGCAGGGTTAGGACAGTTAGTAGCTGGTGTAGCCCATGAAATTAACAATCCCATTAATTTCATCTATGGCAATATTACTCATGTATCTGAGTATGCTGAAGACTTACTAAAATTGCTGCATGTTTATCAAAAAAATTATCCTAACCCAAAAGCAGAAGTTCAAAAGCAAATAACAGCACTAGATTTAAATTTTCTGGCTCAAGACTTACCAAAAATCCTCAATTCCATGACAGTTGGAGCAGAACGCATCAGCGAATTAGTACTTTCATTACGGACTTTTTCCCGTTTAGATGAAGCAGATATGAAACCAGTCAATATCCATGAAGGTATTGATAGCACTTTATTAATTCTCGAACATCGTTTGAAGCCTCAAGCTAATTTTCCTGCTATTGAGGTAGTAAAACAATACAGAAAATTACCTTTGGTAGAATGCTATGCTGCTCAGATAAATCAGGTTTTTATGAATGTGATTAGCAATGCCATTGATGCTTTAGAAGATGCAATCATCAAAGATAAAAACTTGCAAAATCCGCAAATTCATATCTGTACAGAAGTGATAGAGGAAAACTCTATTTTGATTAACATTGATGATAATGGTTGTGGCATTCCAGAGAACGTGCGATCGCGGATTTTTGACCCCTTCTTTACCACCAAAGAACCGGGTAAAGGTACTGGTTTAGGGCTATATATTAGTTATCAGATTGTTGTTGAAAAACATAATGGAACAATCAAATGTATTTCCGAACCTGGGAAAGGTTCTCAGTTTCAGATCCAAATACCGATAAAATGTGCGGTAAATTAGCAGATTTTGGCTGTGCGATCGCCTTGAGAGTAATCCTAGTTGAAAAGGGCGATCGCTTTTTTTAACGAACCGCAGAGGCGTAGAGAACATAGTAACCGAGGGAGATCTTGAAGAAATTCACAAACAGCTTGTAAAGCATTACCGTGAATTTTGGGACTATAGTACTCCTAACCCTGCTATTCCCTCACAAGCTTTTACTTTGCCAGACAATAATTCGGATGACCGGTTGAATTACCAAACGCTAGACCCATATTTTGTAGGTGCTAATCAACCATAAATAAAATCACAACTATCACTAGCTATTTCCAATAGTTCAACTCTTGAGAATGATAATAAGGGTTGTACTCTAGATTCACAAACTAATTCGCTAAAAAATATATTACAAAATCTTTGGGATGAACTTTGGATTGACTTAGATAGATCCAAATATTAAATTTCAAGAAAACTAGCTCTCTTCATTAAAAAAACTTGTCTCAGAAGCATCACACCCCCAAGACAAGCCAACTCTCTAAATATTTCTTTCCTTCGCGCCCTTCGCGCCTACCCTGGGGGAACGCCTCTGGCGAACGCGGTTCGTTAAAGCTGCTTCACTTCCGAAACCAACTTCGACACCATATCCTTCGCGCTACCAAATAACATCGTGGTTTTATCTTTGTAGAACAACTCATTATCTACACCGGCAAAACCTGTGCTCATCCCGCGCTTAATCACAATTGTCTGCTTCGCCCGATCTACTTCCAAAATTGGCATTCCATAAATTGGGCTATTAACATCAGTACGCGCCGCAGGATTGACTACATCATTAGCCCCAATTACTAAAGCTACATCTGCTTGTTCAAATTGGGGATTAATATCATCCATGTCATACAACTGGGTATAAGCCACATTCGCCTCAGCCAGCAACACGTTCATGTGTCCTGGCATTCTCCCAGCTACAGGGTGAATGGCATATTTAACATCAACACCCATGCGTTCTAGTTGATCTGCCAACTCGCGGACGCTATGTTGAGCTTGAGCAACTGCCATACCGTAACCAGGCACAATTACCACAGAACGGGCATAACCCAACATCATTGCCCCTTCTTCAGGATCGATGCTGCGAACAGTTTGATCAATTGCACCACCAGCAGCTGCACCAGCAGCCGCACCGCCTGTACCAAAAGCACTGAACAGTACGCTGAACAGAGAACGATTCATCGCTTTACACATAATTTCGGTGAGGATCAGCCCTGATGCTCCCACCAACGCCCCAGCGATGATTAACATATTGTTCATCACCACGAAACCTGCGGCGGATGCTGCTACACCAGATAAGGAGTTCAACAGCGAAATTACCACAGGCATATCGCCCCCACCAATGGGGATGACGAACATGACACCCAATATTAGAGAAACAGCAACTACAGCTAAGAATATAGGTAGGCTATCTGGTGTGACGATTAAGTAGGCACTACCGATTATATAAGCACCCAGCAGTAAAAGGTTAAATGGTTGCTGGAAAGGAAATGTAATCGGGGAACCGCTAATTAAACCTTGCAATTTGGCAAAGGCGAGAAAACTACCTGTGAAGGTAACACCACCGATTAACACATCCAACAGCATGGAAATGTTGACATCAAGAGGTATAGATGAGCCAGAATCCAATAAGCGCCAGAATTCGGCAACAGCGACTAATGCAGAAGCTGCACCACCCAAACCGTTGAGTAAACCCACCATTTGGGGCATTTCTGTCATTTGGACTTTGTAAGCTGCGATCGCACCAATGCCTGAACCAATCGCCAAACCTAACAAAATCATCTCGTAGTTCAACACATGTTGATCCAACATTGTGGCGACAATCGCCAACAACATCCCCACGGCTGCTACAACATTACCGTTCCTAGCTGTTGCAGGTGAACCTAACTTTTTTAAACCGAGAATAAATAAGGATGCAGCGACTAAATACGTTAACTGAATCCCAGTTGGTAGAAAATCGCTCACGCCTTAATCTCCTTTTTCTTAAACATTTGCAACATTCTGTCTGTAACTAGGAAGCCACCCACAACGTTGACTGTCGCTAGTATTACGGCAATTAAACCAAGAATCACTGCCACACTTGTTTCTCTAGCACCAGAAGCTACAATCGCCCCCAGTACAGCAATGCCAGAAATCGCGTTTGATCCCGACATTAAGGGAGTGTGTAAGGTAGGTGGCACTTTGTTGATGACTTCAAAGCCGATAAAAGATGCCAAAACAAATACAAACAAAGCAGCAAGTAATGCCTCTGACATGAAATAAAAACTCCTTGTTTAATTGGGCATTGGGCATTGGGCATGGGGCATTGGGCATTGGTATTTCTCCTAGTCTCCTAGTCCCTAGTCCCTAGTCCCTAACCTCTAACTTTCAAAGCTGCTAATGCTTCAGTTACTCGTTGATTGCGAATTTCACCTGCATGGGCGACGCAAGCGGCTTCAACGATGTCATCAGAAAAATCCACATTCAAAGCTTTTTCTTTATTAATCAGCAATTGCATCAGCGATGTCAGGTTCTTGGCATACAATTGGCTGGCGTGAACTGGCATTGATGATGGCAGATTAATCGGCCCGATGATCGTGATACCGTTCCATACAATGTCTTTACCGGGATCGGTGCAGGCACAGTTACCACCTTGTTCGGCGGCTAAGTCTACAATTACTGAACCTGGTTTCATCTGTTTCACCATTTCTTCGGTGACTAACAGTGGGGCTTTTTTCCCTGGAACTTGGGCGGTGGTAATCACCACATCAGCGTTTTTGACGTGTTCAGTAACAACTTCTTGAGTGCGTTGTTTGCTAGCTTCAGAGATTTCTTTGGCGTAGCCACCAGCTGCTACGGTTTCTTCTTCGAGTTTAACTTCGACGAATTTTGCCCCTAAGCTTTGCACTTCTTCTTTAACGGCGGGACGGATATCAAAGGCTTCTACCACTGCTCCCAAGCGTCTAGCGGTGGCGATCGCTTGCAATCCTGCTACACCTGCCCCCATGATAAATACTTTCGCAGGGGCGATCGTGCCTGCGGCTGTGGTAAGCATGGGGAAATATTTCGGCAATGCAGCGGCGGCAATCAATACGGATTTGTAACCGGCTAGGGATGCTTGCGAGGATAATGCATCCATGCTTTGCGCCCTGGTAGTTCGGGGGATCAATTCCATGCTCAAGGCTGTAACTTGGCGATTTGCCAGTTTTTCCACTACCGCCGGATTTCCTAAAGGATTGAGGAAGCTAATTAATACAGAACCCGCTTTCAGAAAATCAATTTCCGAGCGTCCATCTTCACGTTCTTGTGGGGGGCTAACTTTCAATAAAATATCAGCTTCGCCCCATAACGTAGCGGGATCGGCAATAATTTTCGCCCCTGCTGCTTCATAGGCAGAATCGCTAAAAAACGATCGCTCTCCCGCACCTGTTTCTACCCAAACTTCTAAACCTTGTTTTACCAATTTGGCAACAATGTCAGGAATTAATGCTACACGACGCTCACCAACTTCGATTTCCTTGGCTACTGCTATTCTCATGAAATCTCCTGGAGATAAATACCTAATCTCTGCAAACTATCTGCGAATTCTGTAATTTCTATGCTGATTGATTCCCTGCTCTCATGCCGCATCGGCTGGTCATCTCAGCCATTGCTTGCCTGTGTAGATTGAACCTTGACCCTTTGTTGTATCACTTGCTGGTTCCTAGGCCAAGTCTCAGTTTTTTACTCACAGATGTTAACAATTTGAGATAATTTCAATAGGCTTACATACGCACATCCTATGTTGATTCCCAAACTTTGCATCTGTGTCTTCAGCTTATTTTAGGGATTGAAAAATTTTGTATTCCTCTATGACATATTGCAATATGTATCCACTTAAAAAAAACTTGATTTTGCCCAAAGTAAATTTTGATGATAACTACTTGGATTCACGCTTGTTTTTATCAATCTAGCCCAAGTTAACAGGCGATCGCTGTTTGGATTGCTCAATTTTTATAACAAAAGTCTTACAACTCAGATACATTTGTACATATTCAGCAACAATCCTTGATCCCCATGCGAGAGATTAAGGCTAGAGAGTGAGAGTAAGGGGAGGACAAACAATTCAAAATTAACAATTCTATTTGACTCTTGACTCTTACCCAATGCCCAATGCCCCATGCCCCATAACCCATACCAAATACCCAATGGCACTTTTTCTAGCAATTTAACGTCTAATTTTAGAAATTCAGTAGTAAAGTTTAGTTACGAATACTAAATTTTAGTTATTTCGTTAAATATCCCAGCTGACTACTTGATAGTGAGGAGCCTTAATTATGAAACGTTTACTTTCTACTTTAGCGGTGGCTAGCTGCTTGTTGACGGGTTTTCAAGCTGTCAGCTGGGCACAAAGCCTACCAGGATTGACACTATTTAGCGGTGTTAGGGGCGAAAATCAACTACCCTACCGTTTAGACTTTGGCGGGCAAGCAGATGGTTGGGATCGCTATATATTAAGAATTCCTGCCCAAAAAATGAAATTGGCAGTAGCGCAAATAGCCATTACTTATCCTGATTATTACAAAGGTACTTTTGATCCCAACAAGGTTGAAGTGAAAATCAAAGATAAAGCCGTTCCGCTTTCGGAAGTGAAGTGGGATAAAGAAGGTCGCATCATTCAAATTTACCCCCAAGAGCCATTACCCTCAGGCAGTAAAGTGGAAGTCGTGTTATCTAATGTAAAAAACCCCTCCTTTGGTGGAACCTTCTATTTCAACTGCCAAATCCTCTCTCCTGGCGATATTCCCATGTTGCGTTATGTGGGAACTTGGATTTTGAGTATTTCTTAACTTGGGTCAGTTGACGGTTGACTGTTGACTGTGAATCCTCATATCTACCATTTAGCCGTGAAAGTGATAAAATAAGAGATTGTGATTTTTTAAAAGCACCTAAGAGGAGCAAAGTATGCAAAGAACCCTGGGCGGTACCAACCGTAAGAGAAAGAGAACATCTGGTTTTCGCGCGAGAATGCGGACGCCAGACGGCAGAAACGTGATCAGAGCCAGAAGAAAAAAGGGTCGTCATCGTTTGAGTGTTTAGGGCGTATTAGGCGAAAGAGCATCTGTGGCTTTGCCCAAAGCAAATCGGCTAAAATCCCGCAAAGATTTCCAGGCAGTTTTCCGCGAAGGAATTCGGCGTCATGGTTCCTTGTTCACATTAAGGGCCTTGAAACCGTCGATTGCCAAACAGCCTTCTGTGGATACTGCCGGTGAAAATGCACAGTTCATCCAGACAGCACCTTTAGACAGCACAAAATTTGGCATTTCCATTAGCACAAAAGTCAGCAAGCGTGCAGTAGTTCGTAACCGGATCAAACGCCAAATAACGGTAGCTTTGTATCAGTTGTTGCCCAGATTGTCACCTGGATGGCGGTTAGTGGTAGTTGTGAAACCAACAGCAGCAGAACAAGAGTGCGTAAGCCAACAATTTCTGCAAGAATTAGAGCAGTTGTTAGCACAAGTCGAGGTACTCAATGGGCATTCGTGAAGAAATTTATTATGAAGGTGGCCCCCATATTGGGGATTTGATTCTGAATCTGCTGGTTGGATTAACGGTTGTCGGCATCCCATTGGCAGTTGGAGCCATTGTGAGAGCTTTATGGCTGCGCTTCCGCATCACCGATCGCCGAGTTACTGTGACTGGGGGTTGGATGGGACGCGATCGCACTGACGTAATTTATGCAGAAATTGTCAAAGTGGTTAAAGTTCCCCGTGGCGTAGGCTTGTGGGGAGATATGGTCATCACCCTGAGAAATGGTAGCCGTCTAGAAATGCGGGCTGTGCCTAATTTTCGGGCAGTTTATGACTACATTGACGAAAGAGTTGCTGCCAAAAATTCTGAATATACTACTGTTGCCAAATAATCTATACCATGTATTGCTGAGTCAAACACCTTCCCTTATTCAGCAGCACCAGCCTGTGCAAGTGGTGAAAACTACCTATACAGATGGTTTTGAAGAAATTTTGGCCCGGTTGATATTTAGCATTCATTCTTTCATATCATGGGCGGCTATCCGTAGTTGATGATAGTCGCAGACAAATCACGATTTAGATAAATTAGATTCAGTCAGTTTACAGTACCTCAGGTTGAATTCAGAATAATGGATTTTGGTATCGGGTTTCTCTCGAACAACGTGATGCTGCCGATCATAGACTTTTTCTATGGCATTGTGCCTAGCTATGGATTGGCGATCGTTGCTTTAACTTTGATAATTCGCTTTGCACTCTATCCCCTGAGTGCTGGTTCCATTCGGAATATGCGGCGGATGCGGATTGTCCAACCGCTGATGCAAAAGCGGATGGCAGAAATTAAGGAGCGTTATAAAGACGATCCCCAAAAGCAGCAAGAGGAAATGGTCAATGTTCAAAAAGAATTTGGCAACCCTCTAGCAGGCTGTTTACCACTCCTGTTGCAAATGCCAGTGTTGTTGGCGCTGTTTGCAACTTTACGGGGTTCACCCTTTGCTGGTGTTAACTACAACGTTAACCTGCAAATACTGCCCACCGAACAAATCGAACGAATTCAACCCCAAGCCTTTGCTACTCCACCGCAAAACATCTACATTGCTGATGGAGAACATATTCCTGTGACGGCAATTCTGCCCGGAGGCAATAAATTAGCTGTAGGCGAACATACCAAGATACAGTACCAAACTGTTGAAGGCAAACCATTTCAGGTGCTTTTAGCAGAACACCCAGAAAATAAATTGATTCCTGATTGGAAAATTACCAAGGGCGAAGACAGAATCAAAATTGATGCTGAAGGCAATATAGAAGCCTTACAGCCGGGAGATGTGACACTTCAAGGCACTATTCCCGGACTAGCAGCAGATAAAGGATTCCTGTTCATTGACGCTTTAGGTAGAGTCGGTGCGATCGATCCAGACGGCAAAATCCACTGGGATATTGTGGCGATGGTGATTTTCTTTGGGATCAGTCTTTACGTCAGCCAAATTCTTTCCGGGCAAAATTCTGGCGGTGGCAACCCACAGCAGGATACAGTCAACAAAATCACTCCTGTGATCTTTTCGGGGATGTTTTTGTTCTTCCCTCTGCCGGCTGGAGTCTTAATGTATATGGTAATTGGAAATATCTTCCAAACGCTGCAAACCTTTATTCTCTCGCGCGAACCCTTACCGGAAGAACTGCAAAAAATCGTAGCAACCCAAGAAAAAGAAGCAGCAACGGCAGAACAGAAAGCATTGCCGTTTGAGCCAAAAAGTTCTAAGAAAAAGGCTACAAATTGATCATGAGTAACAATCCCATGCAGCGAGGGCAGCAATGGTTAAAAACATTGCTGCTGCTTACTGGGGTATCTGCTGAGGTTGAGGGAAATTTAGAACCTGCTCAACCTCAGAGCGGCGACTCCGAAGAACCAGATAATTACTGGTTAACAATTGATCAAACCACTCTCAGTCCCGAACAAATCAATATTTTGATTGGTGCTGATGGGTCGGTTTTAGATGCAATTCAGTACCTAGCTAATTCAGTACTGAATATCAATCAAGCACAAGAAGACCAAGCTTCTTATACCATTGAGTTAAATGGCTACCGCATCAAAAGACAAGCGGAAATTCGTGCCTTGGCCGAAGCCGCATCAGAAGAAGTGCGGGCTACAGGTAGAGAAGTAGAAATAAAATCGCTCAGTTCGGCAGAAAGACGGCAAATTCACACATTTTTAAAAGAATTTACCGATTTGGAAACCTTTAGCCGAGGCAAAGAACCTCATCGTCATCTTGTCGTACGTCCCGCGATCGCTCCTTGAGGGAAGAGAAGGAGGACAAGGGGGACAGGGAATTTTAGATTTTAGATTTTAGATTTTAGATTCAAACCCAATCCAAAAGACGCTCGCGGACTCGCTAACGCTGCGCTATCGCAAATCCAAAATCCAAAATTGAATTGCCCAATGCCCCATACCCAATGCCCAATAAGCATTGACACTAACAGCTAAAATATAGATCTAAGATCAGCAATTTTGCTGGTAATTAAACTAAGTTTCGTTGAGTGAGGATGTCTCACAAATCCTATGGACGCAATTTTTATTCCGCAGCTCACCAAAGCCCCGGAGCGGACAGAGGAAATTCAAGTTAAGGATTTTCTGCCTGGTTTGGAAACTTTGACCCCGGTTCGCGGTACAATCCGCGTACAGCATCAGGGTAATTACTTAGAAGTGGCTGGACAAGCAGAAGCTATAATTACTTGTACTTGTAACCGATGCCTACAGCAATACAATCAGCGTTTGGTGGTTGATACCAAAGAAGTTATTTGGTTAGATGCCACAGCTAATCAATCACAAGACTTACCATTAGAGCGAGAAGTAGCGGTAGAAGATTTGGTAGAAACTCTACCACCTGAGGGCTATTTTTATCCTAGTGAATGGCTGTATGAGCAAATGTGTTTAGCTTTGCCTCAACGCCAATTGTGCGATCGCAATTGCCCAGGGATTGTGAATAGTAGTGCTGAAAGTTCCGAAAAGCCTGTTGATAAGCGCTGGGCTTCCTTGGAAGCTTTGAAAAAGAAACTTCCGGGTTAGTGATGCTAACTGTTGACTTTTGAATTGTTGACAGGATATTATATAAATAATGGAGAAGCTGTGGGCATATATACAAACTTCTTCAAAAATATTCCTGGTTTTCAACAAACAGACCTTTAAATCCCCGATTTCTTGAAGAAGTCGGGGATCTTGTTGTGCAAGTAATCATTTAGGATGACCATAAAACTCAAACATCAGCAAAGCAAGCATTGAGTAAATAAATTCAAAATTCTCTCTTGGAAAGTTCTGTTCGTCGGAGACGTTGGCGTTCGCGCAGCGTCTCCCCTTGGGAGAAGCCATCGCCAGAAGCCGGCGCTCAGACTTTCCGCAAAATTCAAAATTAAAGACATTTTCAGTCAGAGATTTAAACGATAACAAATGCCCCATGCCCCATGCCCAATGCCCAATTATGATAGGAGTAAGTGAATGACCTTTCGTGATGAGTTTAAACTACTGCTACGCGCCCGCTACCCTTTAATTTATATTCCGACATACGAAGAGGAGCGGGTAGAAGCAACAATTCGGGAAGAAGCCACAAATCAAGGTAATCGTCCGGTGTATACCTGGGATTTTGTCGATGGTTACCAAGGAAATCCCAATGATGCGAATTTTGGACGGCGTAACCCACTGCAAGCTTTGGAATTCATCGAAAAATTACCTGCTTCAGCACCTGCGGTAATTATATTGCGAGATTATCATCGATTTTTAGAAGATGTAGCGATCGCGCGCAAACTCCGTAATTTAGCAAGACTGTTAAAATCGCAACCCAAAAATATCGTGATTTTGTCACCGCGAATTGCCATTCCTGACGACTTAACCGAAGTGCTGACAGTTGTGGAATTCCCCTTACCAGCAGCTGCCGAAATTAAAATAGAGGTGGAACGCTTGTTACAAGTGACGGCTAATTCTCTAAGTAGTAAAGTAGTAGATGATTTGGTACGCTCTTGTCAAGGGCTATCAATGGAAAGAATTCGTCGGGTGTTAGCAAAAGCCATCGCAACTCACGGTGAATTGCAACCGGAAGATGTGGATTTAGTTTTAGAAGAAAAACGCCAAACTATCCGCCAAACCCAAATTTTGGACTTTTATCCCGCCACAGAGCAAATTTCCGATATTGGCGGATTGGATAACCTGAAAGATTGGTTACTGCGCCGGGGTGGCTCATTTACCGAACGGGCGCGACAGTACGGATTACCGCACCCGCGTGGTTTAATGTTGGTGGGTATTCAAGGTACAGGGAAATCTTTAACAGCAAAAGCGATCGCTCATCATTGGCATTTACCTTTATTACGCTTAGATGTTGGGCGGTTATTTGGCGGTTTGGTGGGTGAATCGGAATCGCGCACGCGCCAAATGATTCAAGTCGCTGAAGCTTTAGCGCCCTGTATATTGTGGATTGATGAAATTGATAAAGCCTTTTCTGGACTTGGTAGTAAAGGCGATGCGGGTACAACTAGTCGCGTATTTGGGACATTTATTACCTGGTTAGCAGAAAAAACCTCACCTGTGTTTGTCGTTGCTACTGCTAACGACATCCAAGCATTACCACCAGAAATGCTGCGTAAAGGGCGATTTGATGAAATTTTCTTTGTTGGTTTACCGACGCAAGAAGAAAGAAAAGCAATTTTTAACGTGCATTTATCCCGACTGCGCCCCCATAACTTGAAAAGTTATGACATTGACAGGCTAGCATATGAGACACCAGATTTTTCTGGGGCGGAGATTGAACAAACTTTAATAGAAGCGATGCATATTGGATTTAGTCAAAATCGTGATTTTACCAACGACGACATTTTAGAATCTGCTAGTCAAATCATTCCCTTGGCGCGGACTGCTGTTGAGCAAATTCAACAATTACAAGAATGGGCTGCGGCTGGAAGAGCCAGGTTAGCCTCAAAACAGGCTCCTTTGAGCGATACTTTTGGTAAGCTACGCTAAGTTATTCAACAATTAGTAGTCAATTGTCCATAGTCCATAGTCAACAGTCTATAGTCAATAGTCCACAGCCCAATCAATCGCTAATGACTAATGACAAATAACCAATAACCATTTACCCTTGACTGTTGACCATTGACAATTGACCAATGGTGATAAGGTTATAAGATATGTTTTCTAACGTACTAAAATTTATACTGGGGATTTTGTTAGCGATCGCTATTTTAATCGGTAGTGGTGTTGCCACAGCGCTTTATTTCCTGAATCGAACTGCTATACCCCCGACAAAACCAATTTTTTCTAACGATAACCCATCTCAAAAAGTCCAATCGCCAAAACCAGGTGATAAAGTAGCCAAAAACACTAACTCTTCAGCCACACCATCTCCTAGTCCGAGCGCTAACGCCACAGCTTCACCCTCACCTACTTCAACTGAATCGCCCAAGGTTGAGGAATCACCAACACCTTTACCACCAGGCGCTTATCGCGGAACAGTGACTTGGTCTCAAGGCTTGAGTTTGCGAGCCGAACCAAAACAAGATGCTGAACGTGTTGGTGGCGTTGGTTTTAATCAAAAAGTAGTAATTTTAGAAGAAAGCCCTGATAAACTCTGGCAGAAAATTCGCCAAGAAGATACCAATCAAGAAGGTTGGGTAAAAGCAGGTAATACGCAACGAGTTGAGGAAAGCGAGGAAGTACAACAGCCAGAAGCATCAACCCAAAACCAATAGTTCAGTTAAGAAATTTCCACCAAACCAATATTTGATAAACCTGGAGAAGGCTTTCTTACCAGGTTATTTTTTTATGTATTAATTGCTTCAAGTTCTATTTAACCTATAGTATACTGGTAGCCAAAATTCCTCACAAACTTAGCTAAAAAGTAGCTTGACCAATAGAGATAAAAGTCTAACTTACTGGCTCTTTTGGCAGTAAGAATCTTGATATTGTAAGGCAGTTGGCACTTGAGGTGAATTATGGTTGACCTAGTTTTCTGGGTAAAAATTTCCCAGTTATTTTTGTAATGTTTATCTACTCAGATATTTAGATACGCGATCGCCCAACAAAACTTATAAAAATTTTTACTTAGTTAATAATCCAGTTATCCTTTGTCTGTTTATGAAAATTATCAGTTATCTACCTATCACCTCAGGCTCCGAAGTATCTGAAAATGCTGCGATTGTTTCTGTTAATTTCAGATTCTGGAATTGGACAAAGCTATCTGGCGCAGTTGTCATGCGTTTTTTATCTGTCTCAATTACCTTGGGCATTCTCAGTATATCTGGGCAAAGTTTAGCACTGCAAAAGTTTGGCAGTAATGGTGCAGAAGTAGCCAACATCCAAAGATGTTTGAAAAAGTTAGGTTATTTTAATGGCCCCATCAATGGTAACTTTGGTGCCATAACCCAACAAGCTGTCATTGCTTTCCAGCAATCTCGGAAATTACCTGCTGATGGAGTTGTCGGTGCGAGTACAGAGCGATCGCTACAACAAGCTTGCCAAGGTAGAATTGCAAATAGTAACGTCAGTGGGACTCCGCGACTGGGTAGCAGAGGCCCAGAAGTGGTGAAACTACAACAGCGTTTACAGCGCTTAGGCTATTTTCAAGGGCCCATTACAGGCTATTTTGGCCCCCAAACTCAGCAAGCATTAATTCGTTACCAGCAAGCGTCTAGAGGTCGTAGTAATACAGTTGTTCGTCCTAGAACAACACCACAAGCACCGCTAAACAGGCCTAGCCAAGGAGGAGACTATCCTATTCTCTCCCAAGGTAGTCAAGGGCCAGCAGTCACGAGATTGCAACAGCGCTTGCAACAATTAGGTTTTTTGAATACTAATCCAACTGGTAATTTTGGCCCCTTAACCAGAGATGCTTTAATTGCATTCCAACAAAGTTCTGGTCTATATGCTAATGGGATTACAGATCAACAAACTTGGAACAGACTATTCAATTCCTCACCTGGCGTATTACCAGAAAGAACTAGTCTTTCTCCCGTGCAAATCAGAGAATTGCAAGAACGCCTAAGGGAGATGGGATACTTAACAGCTAATCCAACTGGTAATTTTGGCCCTATGACTAGGGATGCTCTCATCCGCTTCCAGCGAGATTATCAACTACCCGCTGATGGTATAGCTAATATTCAAGCCTTGGAAGCAGTCCGCGCAGCAGGACAAAATCCAAATAGATATGCTCAACCAACCAGAAATTATCTTACTGTTGGTGATAGCGGGGATAATGTCAGAGCAGTTCAAGAGCGTTTGTTACAATTAGGTTTTTTTAATGGCAATCCTGATGGTTATTACGGCGAAAACACTAGAGCCTATGTGTATGCATTCCAACAATATGCTCAGCTACCACCAACTGGAAATGTAGATGCACAAACTTGGGAAGCCTTAGGTTTAAATAATGCAGCTAGAGAGAATAATACTACTAGTGCCAATCAAAAAGCCTATGTAGTAGTAGTCCCAATTCATAATGCTGATACACTCAACAAAGTACGTCAATATATCGCTAATCCTGTTGTGGAAAAATCAGGTTTAGGAGATTATGTCAATGCTGGTAGATTTGGTAATCGAGCAGAAGCAGAAAATCTCTCTAAACTTTTACGCTCCTATGGTTTAGATGCCAGGGTAGAGTATTTTTAGGGGCTAGGGGCTAGGGAAGAGAGTTTTTCATGATATGGGATTGATACTTGATTGTTGAAATATAACTATGGGAGCTAATGCGCCCATAGGTGTCAAGTTAAGCTGAAAACCTTATGTTATTTTTCAGACAGGCCTATTGCTGAATTGGTTTTATGGTGTTATACCAATTCACACAACTATTAAGACAGTAGAGATTATTCTCTGAAAATTTTTTCAAGCTTGTGTAAGTAACAGAAAAATTTAATTATACCTACTTCAGGTTGTACCCTAATTGCAAGCTGGGAATTTAATTGTGCTTAATCAATATATTCTAATTAAGGTGAAATCAGATTCACCCTGTTTATAGTTTGTAAATTGGACTAATTTACTGATTGAGTTTGTGCCTTAAAAATTACACATAATCTATGTTATCTACCTTACTTTTAGATGGTAAAAACACTAGTTATTATGACTCCATACTGATCGGCAGCGAAAAGTTTGTATATTAGCACTGTAAACTAGTTCGCAAATCTTAAATAATCCTAATAGAGGAATCAAGAATGCTGGAGTTATTGAGTTCAGGTTTAGTTTCCATCTGGCTGGAAATGGCTGGCTTACAAATCAAGCCTTTGGATGCTTTAGATGCATTGGCTTGGCAAAGTAGCCCTGGCTTGGTTATCGCCCCTGATCCCAATCCAGCTAGCGGTAATACAGTCCAAGAATATCTCAAGGGACTGATGACATCGAAACTCATAGCCCAAAATCTCACACAAAGTCAGGGAATTTGGATGCAGTCGGGGCCAATGTTGATGGCTAATCATCAAGGAACAACGCCTTTACCGGCTGCTTCTTTAACTAAAATTGCTACTTCACTGGTTGCTTTTAAAACTTGGGGCCCAGATCACCAATTTGAGACTTTGATTAGTGCGACAGGGCCAATAGTTAATGGTGTATTGCAAGGTGACTTGGTGATTACTGGCGGTGGCGATCCGATGATGGTTTGGGAAGAAGCGATCGCTTTGGGTAATACTCTCAACCGCATGGGGATCAAGCAGGTAAAAGGAAATTTGGTAATTACTGGCTCTTTTTCCATGAATTTCCAGCGCCATCCCCTCTTAGCTGGGCAAATATTTAAGCAAGCGCTAAATTCTGCTACTTGGACTCGTCCAGCGATTTACATCCACTCAATCATGCCGAAAGGTACAGCAAAGCCGCAAGTAGCGATCGCGGGGACTGTAAAAGTTGAGACGCAACCAAATATTCAACGCGCTGTGTTGATTCGTCATCTGTCTTTACCTTTGAAGCAAATTATCAAAGAGATGAACGTTTACAGCAACAACGACATAGCAGAAATGCTAGCCGAGTCAGTAGGCGGACATACTGTAGTCCAAGCAACCGCAGCTAGATTAGCTAGAGTTCCTGAGGGAGAAATTCAGCTGATCAATGGTTCGGGATTAGGCCCGGAAAATCGCATTTCTCCCCGTGCAGCTTGTGCAATGTTAATGGCAATGCAACAAGAAGCTGTAGCGCACAATCTTACCATAGCCGATTTATTTCCCATGTCTGGATTTGATAACCGCGGCACAATGCACTCCCGACACATGCCTAGCGGTACAGTCATGAAAACAGGGACTTTGCGGGATGTTAGCGCTTTGGCTGGTGTCTTACCCACACGCGATCGCGGTTTGGTTTGGTTTGCGATTATTAACCGAGGTAATAATGTCTCGGCTTTTCGTGCTGGACAAGACCAATTATTACAGCGTCTAGTACAAAGGTTTCAATTAGCACCCCAAGTCCCTGCATCTATTACCCCTAACTCCACTATCAACAAACTCCCCGAACTGGGTGCAACCAGCCGCAATCAAGTTGTATTTAGAAGTTAGTTATCTTTCTTGCAATGCCTAATGCCCAATGCCCAATGCCCAATTAGTTACTTCCTCTACCCTTCTCTTGGGGAATAATCTCTGTCACCACTCTGTTACCACTATTACCGCCTTTGACAACGATATTTTCTGTTTGCAAGTTGCCAACGGCTGTATCACCAGTAAAATTCAATGGTGGCTCAATTTGCCGATACACTACATTACCTTGTGCTTCCACTAATTTGTTGTCTAGATACCAAGTTAATGTTCGGGATTTGAGAGACTGGCGACGCTGTCCGATAGCGTTGACATTGCCTGTTAAATAAACTGTTTTTTGCGGTATCTTCATTTCACCTTGATTGGCAGTTACTGTGACATTTTCTGTCTTATGAAACACCCGCAGCGGCGAATTTGTAGTTACAGTTTCAGCATTCATATTCCAGGTCATAGAATTACTAGTTATCTGCATGGGTGGGTCTAGTAATTCTAGCTGGGCATTTTTACTAACAGTGGCAATTTTGGTTTTTAAATTAATTTCTGTAGCATTTCCGCGCCCACGGTCGGTAATTTGATTATTTTTGTAGCGGTCAATTTGTACGGGGCGATCGCCAATTAATTTCTCTTCTTTGATTTTCCAAATTAAATGCTCTGTGCGCATTTGTAATTGGGGATCGAGGGAATTAGCTACTACTCCTCCAGAAAATTCCATGCGCTGTTCGCGGGTTTTAACTTTTGCTTCCCGTGCTACTGCTTGGAGTTTTTGATGACTGCCGGTTAATTGATTGCGGACAATCAATAAATCTTCTTGGGGTCGCCATTCTAATTCGTTACCTCGCAACACAATTCCATTACTGGGATCTGTGGCTACTATCTTTCCTTTGAGAAAAAGTTGTTTACCATCTTGCTCAATATCTGCTCTTTCGGCTTTGATTTGGTATACTACTTTGCCATCTTGATATAGTTCGCCATAGGGGCTTTCTGCTTCACCAATTTGCTTTTCTTTAGTGTATTTTGCGGATTTAGCGTTAACTCTCCAAATTGGTCGCCCTACTTCATCAAATTGTTCAAAAGCAACACCAAAAAAGGTTAACTTACTATCTGTATTTTGTTCGCCAGAGTTATTGGCTGGATTATTTACAGATTTTCGGTTACAAGCAACTAGACCGAATACTAAAAAAAATATCAGAGGGAGAGAAAACCAATTTAGCCCTATTGGTAAAGCACTGAGAAATTTCTTGCAAAAGAATTGGGGGGAATGTACTTTACTTCCCCCCTGATTTCTTAAACCTCTTCTCCCTTGATAATTATTCGCTTCCTGCTTCATTAATCTTGAATTTCTAAATGTCCATCAGTGTCTCTAGGATCGTCTAAAAAGCCCATACCCGATAAAGGACGGTATGGATAGCTTTGGCGTGGGGTTTTTTGGATATCTTCTTTGATAGCTTCTAAGTCAATATAGCGATCGCTCACATTAATTAAGCTGTCGCTAGTCATTGAACGTAAACTTACTACTTCTACTCTGACACCCCGGTAACTAACTGAGTTGACTGCATAGGCTAAATCTCCATCACCACTGACTAAGACTGCTGTATCATAGGAGTCAACCAAGGCCATCATATCTACTGCTATTTCCACATCCAAATTGGCTTTTTTTGAGCCATCTGGTAGCTGGACTAAATCTTTAGCTATGACTCTATAGCCATTGCGCCGCATCCACAGCAGAAATCCTTGTTGTTTTTCGTTGGTACGGTCTACACCAGTGTAGAAGAAAGCTCTTAACAGTCTAGAGCCGCCAGTTAATCGACAGAGTAACTTCGTGTAGTCAATTTCGATTCCTAATTGCAGTGCCGCATAAAATAAGTTTGAACCATCAATAAATATAGCTACACGACCCCGATTTTCTAAAACTTGTTCCGGGGTAAATATCGAATCATTTTCTAAATTATTCAACATTGATGTCATACCTCAATTATTATGCTTGTGATTTTTGATACTGTTTTTAACTTTTTTCATGCAAATTTTCATGCAAGTCGAGCGATTTATGATAATCTGCTGGGGCTAAATACTACAGCCCCAAGCTTTTTTTTGACAGAATTAGAGATTAGGCAAAATCAAAAAATGAAAATACTAATCGTTTTTTGGTGGTTCTATCCGCTTAAAAATTGGTTGGGGTGTTCCCAACTGTTGTTTATCCGATAGCAGCCCCCAAGTTGCATGAACATCGAAAGGTGCTGCGATCGCACCTTCTGTTGGATCGTTAAAGTTAATTCCAAAGCCCAATTGCTGATAAATATCGCTACTGATATTTGGAATCACTGGGGACAACAGATAAGCTGCTAGTCTAACTGATTCTAGAACTGCGTACAGCACTTTTTCTAATTTTTCCTGCTGTCCTTGCTTATACAATGTCCAAGGAGCTTGTTCATCAATAAACTTATTGCTAGCTTGCACCAGCAATAGAATAGCTTCGCAGGCCTGATTAAAAGCTAGCGTACAGTAAGCATTTTTCACCTGTTCCCCTAAACTTAAACCAATCGCTTTTAAAGGGTTGTCCGCCGGAATGGCTTCACTCTTTATTGCTGGCACTTGACCGGCGCAGTATTTCTTCACCATGTTGAGAGTGCGATTGAGCAAATTGCCTAAATCATTTGCCAAATCTGCATTCAAAACATTAATGAATCTAACTTCATTAAAATCGCCATCTTTGCCAAATTCTATTTCCTTAAGGAAGTAATAACGAACGGCATCACTACCATAGCGCTGTACCAGTTCTATCGGGTTAAGGGTATTACCTAAGCTTTTACCCATCTTTTGCCCGTCTTTAGTTAAAAAGCCATGTCCAAATACTTGTTTTGGTAATGGTAAACCTGCACTTATGAGCATTGCAGGCCAGTAAACTGCGTGAAAGCGCAGAATATCCTTACCAATTAAGTGCAAATTCATCGGCCACCATTTAGCTAAGGCGTTGGCTAAAGTTGGTTCTGCATCTGGTTCTAACAATGCTGTTACATAACCCAGTAGGGCATCAAACCAGACATAAAGAGTATGCTGGGGATCTACTGGTACCGGAAAACCCCAATCTAGATTGATGCGGGAAATGGAAAAGTCTTGCAACCCTTGATTAACGAAGTTGAGGACTTCATTGCGGCGACTGGCTGGCTGGATAAAATCTGGTTGAGACTGGTACAGTTGTTGCAGTTGACTTTGGTATTTGGATAAGCGGAAAAAATAATTTTGCTCATCTCGCCACTCAACTTCTTTATTAGTGTGAATGGGACAAAGGTTTCCTTCTAGCAGTTCTCGTTCTTCTTTAAATTCTTCGCAAGATACACAGTACCAGCCTTTTTGTTGTCCCTGATAGATGTCGCCGGCTGACCACACTCGCTCAAAAAATTCTTTAACTATTGCTTCATGACGCGGTGAGGTAGTGCGAATAAAGCGATCATATTTAATATTGAGCAATTCCCACAGAGAAGAGAAAGCCTGAGATATTTCATCACAAAATTCTTGGGGTGCTTTCCCTAAATTCTCTGCCGATCGCTGAATTTTCTGACCATGTTCATCAGTACCGGTAATTAGCAGTACTTCATATCCTAAAAGCCGTTGAAATCTCGCTACGACATCAGCAGCCATTGTTGTATAAGCACTACCAACATGAGGGACATCGTTTACATAATATAGAGGTGTTGTCAGTGCAAAGGTTTTTGCTTTTTTATTCACTAGATTCATGCACAATTAAAAACAACTTATTAAAACGTTTTTATCTTACTTTTGTCGGCAAAACCACGTAATTATATAACATTGTTACTTTTTTTTCAAATGACACCTTAATATTAGCAAATCTATGAAGACCAATTATTTTATGGTTGATATAACGCTAGCTAATTTATGCCAATAGTTAAAAAATAGCTGCTAACACATAGTTAGTAAAGCGTTTAATCGGATTTATTGTGGCTGAAAATACGCAAACCCTGACTCAGAAAATATAGATGACTTTGGAAATTAGACATTTCTACCTTAAGACGGTCGTGGTTGTAATGAAGAAATGTAATCTTAAGTCAAGATAAACTGCGATATTTTCGGAAAAATATATTGATTGCTATGAGTCTAAATAGCCCTCTGGAGATTTCTCGATGGTCATTGGCAGCGTTATCAACGCAAATGTTTTGCTATTACGAGGATCGGATTCCCCATGATGCTAGTGTGTTAGTCGTTAGCAATCACCGCAGCTTTATGGATGCGTTGGTTTTAATGGCGGCGCTATCAACTCCAATCCGCTTTGCTTGCCATCATTACATGGGACAAGTACCAATTATGCGGGAATTGGTAACAGGTCAATTGGGGTGTTTTCCTTTAGAAGATACTCATAAACGCCAACAGAGCTTTTTTGCGCAATCGCAAATGCTGTTGCAGTCCAAACAGATGGTAGGGGTGTTTCCGGAAGGAACTAAACCAATGGTAAAATATACCCAGCCCCATCATGTTGGTGAATTTCAGCGAGGATTTGCGCATTTGGCATTGCGGGCACCTGTGAGAGACTTGGCGATTTTACCGATCGCGATCGCCTCTTTAGAAGAAGTCAACACCACATCTGTGCCTTTACGCCTATTAAGTGTCTTTGACCCAAGCGAAGCTTTGTTTAATCAACCAGGTTGGCATCCCTTGGTTATCTATCGTCGAGTCGCAGTGTTAGTTGGTCGTCCTTATTGGATTAAGCCCCAACATCAAAAACAATATCAAGGAAAACAAGCGAAAAATGTTGTGGCTGAACTGACAGATAGCTGTCATGATGAAATCGCCCATTTACTTCGCCAAGGTTGTTATTAAAATATCTCCGATTGTGGATGGTTCATCTCACCATCTACAAAATTATCGCGATTGCTCCTATAGATTAATTGCCTATCGATCGACCACAGTGCAATCTGTTTATTGATAGCACTCCCAAAAATTAAATGTCAAGGAGTTTTAAATTAATGAATTAATGAATTTTCTTAGCAATAATCTACACAATAATTGCACAATATATATGTATATTAATTTTTTTGTTTAAAGCTAAGATTTTTTGCCAAAAATGTATGTAATTTCACAAATTAACTGCAAACAAAGGCTCAAACTAACAAAATATTGAGCTTATACAAGATAAATTTGATAAACATCACAAAATTAATTAAATTTGGAAAATGGTAGAAGTTGAGTTAAAGCCTTGTTTCCTAAGTCCTAAACGTATCCAGCCAGAATTTCCCCTATTTGTTTATTTGCCAGGAATGGACGGCACAGGTCAACTATTGCGATCGCAAACTGCGGGATTGGAAATGGGTTTTGATGTTCGCTGTTTAGCCATTCCTCGCCAAGATCTCACGACCTGGGAAGTACTTACCAATAATGTAGTTGACTTAATCCACACTGAACGCGGAAAAAACTCTCAAAGAGAGATTTATCTGTGTGGTGAGTCTTTTGGTGGCTGTTTAGCGATGAAAGTGGCGATTAAAGCACCCCAGTTATTTAAACGGGTGATTTTGATTAATCCTGCTTCTAGCTTTAAATTGCGCCCTTGGTTTAACTGGGCTTCGCAGTTAACTTATTTAGTACATCCTTGGCTTTATGAGATTGGCGCACTGGGACTCTTACCATTTTTAGCATCTTTACAACGGATGACGCAGAGCGATCGCCAAGAATTACTCAAAAGTATGCGTTCCGTACCGCCAGAAACAATTATGTGGCGTTTAGCTTTATTGCGAGAGTTTGATGTCGAAGACGAAAAATTACGCCAATTGACACAACCAGTATTACTCATCGCCGGTTTTCAGGATCGGCTTTTACCTTCTGTAGAGGAAATAAGACGCTTAGTAAATATCTTCCCGAACAGCAAAATGGTAGTTTTACCTGAGAGTGGACATGCTTGCTTGCTAGAGAGTCAGACTAATCTCTATGAAATCTTGCGGGATAATCAATTTTTGTCAAGTAACACCTTACTGAGTCAGGCGTTGAAAGTTGGAGATGCTGTTAGGTGATAGCGTTTCTTTGTGAAGCTGACTGGTAAATAGTGTTGACGGTTGACGGATGACTGTTGACTGGAAGAAGAGATTTTTATGGGTGTTGGTGTACGCAGTTCATGACGACTGTTGGGAAAATAGGGGCTAGGGGTTAGGGAAGAGATATTTTTATCGCTTAATTGTGAGATTGTCTTGTGAATGGCTGCTTTGAATTATCTTTATCTGTTATTGCTTGGAGTGGTTGGTGTCTTCTGTGCGAGATGTTTTGCGTTGGCGGTTCATCTTGGAAAAATAAGTGCGTGAAATACCGAAATGAGTAAGTGTTAAGCCATTTCACTTGCGGAAAACACCAAAATGAGTGCGTGAAACACCGAAATGAGTAAGTGTTAAGCCATTTCACTTGCGGAAAACACCAAAATGAGTGCGCGAAATACCGAAATGAGTAAGCGTTAAGCCATTTTGAGTAAGTGTTAAGGCGTTTCACTTGCGGAAAACACCAAAATGAGTAAGCATTTAAGCTTTTTAAGTAAGCGTTTTCGATAAATGAGTAAGCGAAAAGGTAAAATTAGTAAGTTTTTCGCTAAATTATGAAGTAATTTCCCTTTTGGATGATATAAATCTGTGTAATTATATTTTTTTGATGAAGATACTAAAAAAGCGATTGACGCTGAAGTGACAGTTCACAGTTAACAGTCAACCGTCAACCGTCAACAATAGTAATAGAATATTTTTTTAGTTGGAAGTCCCTAAAACGCTGATATATGTTGGGTTTCGTTCTTCAACCCAACTTACACCTAATGCTGAAGCCTTCACTAGGAAGAAAAAAATTAATTTTTTGTGATGCTTACATAAGCCATAAATTACATCGAATGGCTATAGTTGATGATTAACTAACGACTTATTCTTAGAGAAAGAGGTTAATTTTGGGCATCTTTGCTACAAACAAAATAGCAAGGCTTAACAATTAAGGTGCCCAGCAATGGCAGACAGACTGAAAATAAATCATCAAGTAAATAATTCTTCTCCCGATCATACAAAAAAAGATGAAAAATCATTTTTAGAAACTTTTGCTGAAACTGTAAGTTGGGTAGCGAGAACAGCAGTTGATTTGGGAGGAAATTTTGTTAAGCAAACTCATAAGCTAATTGAACAATCTACTCAAAATACCGGGAATTTAGTGAATAGCCTCGGTGAAAATTGGCTAATTCGTAAATTGTCTGGTGTCTTAAATCTCAATTGGTTGATTGGTGCTAGTACAAATGTCGATTTGCAAAAAGCCCAAGAAACAGTCAATAAACTAAAACAGCAGTATCCCCAAGAATCACCTAGTCAAATTGCCCACCGCATCATGGTAGAAAAAGCTGCTAAAGCTGGTGGAATTGGCTTAGCTACTAGTATTTTGCCAGGAATAGCAGCAGCTTTATTAGCCATTGATTTGGCGGCGACAACAGAATTGCAATCAGAAATGCTGTATCAAATTGCCGCCGCCTACGGATTAGATTTAAAAGATTCAGCGCGCAAGGGTGAAGTGTTGGCAATTTTTGGTTTAGCTTTGGGAGGTAGTCGTTTATTGAAAGCTGCGGGTTTAGGCTTGCTGCGAAATGTACCCTTTGCTGGTGCTGCGATCGCAGTTAGTTCTAATGCAACAATGATTTATTCTCTGGGGTATGCTGCTTGTCGATTTTACGAAGCCAAGTTAGATGAATCTACGTCTCTCAATTCGCCAGAGACATTAAATACATTAAAACAACAAAGTGAAAAATACTTAGAAACCGCGATCGCTCAAGAAGCGGTAATGGATCAAATTTTAGTCCACATGATCCTCGCCAGCCACCCTGACAAAACCTGGGCGGAAATTCTCCCAGAATTAAAAGCCATTAACCTGAGTGAGAATTCATTAACTGCGATCGCCCAGAATATCAAATCGCCCCAACCTTTAGATAGCCTGCTGAATCAACTCAATCGTGATTTTGCCATTCCCTTATTAGCCCAGTGTCAAAAAATTGCCCATATTAACGGTGAAACTACAGAAGTAGAACAGAATATCATTGACGCGATCGCAAAGAAATTTGATATTGGGCATAGGGCATAGGGCATTGAAACAATTTTGGATTTTGGATTTTGGATTTTAGATTGGAATCCAAAAGACGCTCGCGGACTCGCTCTAAGCGAAGCTATGCCGTTCGCGTAGCGTCTCCGATAGGAGAAGGCTTTACGCTACGCTAACGCAAATCTAAAATCTAAAATTCCTTGTCCCCCTTGTCCCCTTCCCTAGCCTCTAATCTTTCTAAGCACGAATAGAGAATTTTAAGCAATACTGGTACAAGAAGTTTTACACAAAATCCCAAAATGGTAATTAGAGCGAGTGATACCTCTCTGTTGGAGTGGACAGGAGATACTTTAGCAATTGGCTTATTTGAAGATGGCGTAGAGTTAACTGGCGAATTGGCGACTTTAGATAGTAAATTTGCCGGGATTTTGAAAGAACTTATTGCCGAAGAAGAATTTAAGGGTAAAGCCAATAGCACTATTTTTACGCGGATAGCTGCTAGTACTCCTGTAAAAAAAGTGATTTTGGTGGGTTTGGGAAAAGCTGACTCACTGAAGGTAGATGGTTTGCGACGCGCAGCTGCGGCTGTTGGGCGAGTAGCGAAGAAGCAAAAAACTAAAGTTTTAGGTTTTAGTTTTCCATTATGGAACAACGATCCGGCGATAACTGCCCAAGCGATCGCGGAAGGTGTACAACTGGCGCTGTATCAAGATACCCGCTTTAAGTCGGAATCTGAAGATAAACCATCACAAGTGGAAACAGTAGATTTACTAGGATTCGGCGGACAAGAAGCCGCTATTACCAAAGCAAATCAAATAGTTTCAGGGGTAATTTTAGCTAGAGAATTAGTAGCAGCCCCAGCCAATGCGGTAACACCGATTACAATGGCGGAAACTGCGCAAGCGATCGCCAAAGACTACGGTTTGCAACTGCAAATTTTAGAAAAGGAAGATTGTGAAAAGTTAGGTATGGGTGCTTTTTTAGGCGTCGCCCAAGCTTCCGATTTGCCACCAAAATTTATTCACCTAACTTATAAGCCAGAAGGCACACCCACACGCAAATTAGCAATTATTGGTAAAGGCTTAACCTTCGACTCCGGCGGACTCAACATTAAAGGCGCTGGTAGCGGGATTGAAACTATGAAAATTGATATGGGTGGAGCCGCCGCCACCTTAGGTGCAGCCAAAGCCATTGCCCAATTAAAGCCGAGTGTCGAAGTACACTTTATTTCCGCCGTCACCGAAAATATGATTAGCGGTAAAGCAATGCATCCAGGTGACGTTCTCAAAGCTTCCAATGGCAAAACCATTGAAGTTAATAACACCGATGCAGAAGGACGTTTAACCCTTGCTGATGCTTTAGTCTATGCCGATAAAATAGGCGTAGATGCGATCGTTGACTTAGCCACACTTACTGGTGCTAATGTTATCGCCTTAGGTGATGATATTGCTGGTTTATTTACTCCCGATGATGGTGTCGCTACCCAGCTAGAAAAAGCCGCAGCCAACACCGGCGAAAAGATTTGGCGGATGCCAATGGAAGAAAAATATTTTGAAGGGCTAAAGTCTGGCATTGCCGACATGAAAAATACCGGGCCCCGTCCCGGCGGCGCAATTACAGCTGCTTTATTCCTCAAACAATTTGTTAAAGACACCCCTTGGGCACACTTAGATATTGCTGGCCCCGTATGGTCAGATAAAGAAAACGGCTACAACGGCCCCGGTGCCACAGGTTTCGGTGTCAGAACCCTCGTTGACTGGGTATTGAGTTAGGGCATTGGGCATGGGGCATTGGGCATTGGGCATTGGGCAAAGACGTGATTCATCGCGTCTCTACAATTGTCATTCATCTCCCTTGTCCTCCTTGTCCTCCTTGTCCCCCTGCCCCCTGCCTCCAATCCCCCCACACACCACCAATTCATGTTATGTTGGGCTTGCCACAAGCTCTTGCGTAGTAGGCAGAGTAATTTGGCAGTCTAAAGTTCCGATTTTTCGGTACAAGCCATCTGGTAAAATTTGTAAGGTTTCTAAAAGCTCTAAGCAATGGGATCGACTGGCGTAAGGATCGCAATTGACGCAATGGGAGGGGATCATGCACCCGCTGAAATCGTAGCTGGCGCAATACGAGCACGAGAAGAATTGGGTGTAAAAGTCCTGTTGGTGGGTGATCCCCAACAAATTGAAGCTGCCCTGCCGCCAAAAACCAACATGGCGGAGGTAGAGATCGTTCCTGCTGAGGATGCGATCGCAATGGATGAGGAGCCTTTAAACGCGGTTAGGCGCAAACGTAAGGCTTCAATTAATGTGGCGATGGATCTAGTCAAACAACAGCAAGCTGATGCAGTGTTCTCAGCCGGACACTCTGGGGCTGCTATGGCTTCTGCTTTGCTGCGTCTAGGACGATTGCCGGGAATTGACCGCCCCGCAATTGGCACAGTTTTTCCCACAATTAAAGCTGGCAAACCAGTACTAATACTTGATGTGGGTGCCAATGTAGACTGCCGACCAAAATTTTTAGAGCAGTTTGCTGTGATGGGTTCTGCCTACAGTAAGTATGTGCTGGGTACAGCCGAACCAAAAGTAGGTTTATTGAACATCGGCGAAGAAGACACCAAAGGTAATGAAGTAGCTTTGCGTGCTCATCAACTCCTGCGGGAAAATACCCAAATATCTTTTATTGGGAATGCCGAAGGGCGTGATGTGCTTTCAGGCGACTTTGATGTGATTGTTTGTGATGGTTTCGTCGGCAATGTTCTATTGAAATTTGCTGAAGCCGTAGGCGGCGTGATTTTGCAAATTCTTCGGGAAGAATTACCCCAAGGGTTGCACGGTCAAATCGGTACAGCAATTTTAAAACCCAACCTCAAACGAATTAAGCAGCGCATGGATCACGCAGAACATGGCGGTGCTTTGCTCTTAGGCGTGGACGGAGTTTGCTTAATTGGTCACGGTAGCTCACAAGCACCTTCAGTTTTTAATGCAGTTCGCATGGCCAAAGAAGCTGTAGACAATCAAGTGCTACAACGACTTCGGTCTCAATATGAAGCCCTACAGCGTGATAGTGATTAGCAATCAGCCACAAACAGCAATACAAATCACAAAAAAGGTGATTAGTCAATGGCTAATAGCTAATGGCTAATGATTACTAATGACTAACAGCTGATAGGTGAGATTTCGGGAGACAAGGAGTGCATAAGTTAGGCATAGCAATTACCGGAAGTGGCTCGGCAGTACCAGAAACTTCCCTAGCAAATGAAGCGCTAACCGCACTGGTGGAAACATCCGACGAATGGATTACCACCAGGACAGGAATTCGCCAAAGACGGGTGGCTCTGCCAACAGAGTCTTTGAGTTTACTGGCAGCTAAAGCCAGTCGTCAAGCGATCGCCGAAGCGGGCATCACCCCAGAAGATGTAGACTTAATTTTATTGGCAACTTCTACCCCTGACGATTTATTTGGCAGTGCTTGTCAAATCCAGGCGGAATTAGGAGCGACCAAAGCCGTAGCTTTTGACTTAACTGCTGCCTGTTCTGGCTTTGTATTTGGACTAGTAACTGCTGCCCAATACATTAGAACTGGCGTATATCAAAATGTACTTTTGATCGGGGCAGACATCCTCTCTCGTTGGGTAGATTGGCAAGACCGCCGCACCTGTGTATTGTTTGGTGATGGCGCAGGGGCAGTAGTATTGCAAGCTAATGAAAGCGATCGCTTGCTAGGATTTACACTCAAAAGTGATGGCAGTCAAAACCACTACCTGAATCTCGCCTATCAAGCTGCTGCTAAAGAACTAATTCCTGGCGTTAATATCAGCCAAGGTAAATATCATCCCATCACGATGAACGGCAAAGAAGTCTATCGCTTTGCCGTGCAAAAAGTGCCAGAAGTCATCGATAAAACCTTATTTCAGGCCAACCTCACCATCGACCAAATAGATTGGCTAGTCTTACACCAAGCCAACCAACGGATTTTGGATGCGGTTGCTCAACGTCTTAATATTCCCAACGATAAAGTTATTAGTAATCTCGCCAATTATGGCAACACCTCCGCCGCCTCCATACCTATTGCCTTAGACGAAGCTGTGCGGCAAGGTAAAATCAAACCCAATGACACAATAGCTGTATCCGGCTTTGGCGCTGGACTAACATGGGGTGCAGCAATATTCCAGTGGGGAAGATAAAGATAAACAATTAAAAATTCAAAATGCAAAATTCAAAAATTGGATTCTTCATTTTGAATTTTTAATTTTGAATTTGAATTAGAGCGAAGCGACTGACCAATGACTAAAACTGCATGGGTGTTTCCCGGACAAGGTTCCCAAGCCACAGGAATGGGAATAGATTTATTAGATATCCCTTTGGCTAAAGAAAGATTTGCCGAAGCTGAGAATATATTAGGCTGGTCTGTAATCGAAAAGTGCCAAAGTGAAGCCGAAGAGTTATCACGCACTCTCTACACCCAGCCTTGTCTCTATGTAGTAGAAACCATTCTTGCTGACTTAATTCGGGAACGGGGACAACAGCCAGATTTAGTTGCCGGTCACAGTTTAGGCGAATACATAGCCCTTTATGTTGCAGGTGTATTTGGTTGGGCTGAAGGCTTACGTCTAGTCAAGCGGCGTGCTGAACTCATGGATAGCGTTTCCGGGGGAATGATGGCGGCGCTGATGAACTTTGACCGCGAACAATTAGATACAGTTATCGCCGCTACCCCTGATGCAGTCCTAGCCAATGATAACAGCCCCGCCCAAGTCGTCATTTCTGGGACTCCAGACGCCGTACAAAAGGTAATGTCTGAAGTTAAAGCCAAACGCGCCATCCCGTTAAAAGTTTCCGGTGCATTTCACTCCCCCTTAATGGAAGCAGCTTCTCAAGAATTCCAAGAAATTCTCGCATCTGTAGAATTCCAACCAGCTAACGTCCCCGTAATTTCCAACGTCGAACCTGCACCTACAGTTGAGCCAGAAAATTTAAAACAACGCCTCATCAATCAAATGACTGGTTCAGTAAGATGGCGAGAAATTTCCTTACTGCTTCCCACCATTGGTATTGAGAAAGTATTAGAAATCGGCCCTGGTAACGTGCTAACTGGTTTAATTAAACGTACCACCTCTGATTTAAGCTTAGAAAATATTCGTAACGCCTCTGAGTTGCCTAGTTAGGGGCTAGGGTCTAGGGGCTAGGGGCTAGGGAAGGGAGATAGGGGAGAAATTATTCTTGCCCAATGCCCAATGCCCCATGCCCCATGCCCCATGCCCCATGCCCAATGCCCAATGCCCAATGCCCAATGAAAAATGACCAGAAGCCGAGAACCATTAATTAGTTTGGCACTGTATCACGCTTTTAAGTGGTCAGTAGTCAGCCCTATGCTACATACTTACTTTCGTGTCCGGATTGAGGGTGCGGAAAATGTGCCGCAATCTGGGCCTTTAGTGGTGATAAGTAATCATGCTAGCTACTTTGACCCGCCAATAGTTTCTAACTGCGTACTGCGTCCTGTAGCGTACATGTCCAAGGAAGAGTTATTTAAAGTACCTGTTTTGGCGCAAGTAATTAAATTATATGGTGCTTACCCAGTAAGCCGGGGTGCAGCCGATCGCACTGCTATTCGTTCGGCTTTAGAATGTATTGATAATGGTTGGGCTGTAGGTGTTTTCTTGGAGGGTACTCGTACCCCAGATGGTCGAATTACAGACCCCAAAAGAGGTGCAGCTTTATTAGCCGCCAAAGCGAAAGCACCTATATTACCAGTTAGTTTATGGGGTACGGAGAAGATTTTACAAAAAGGCTCGTCAATACCCCAAGCAGTACCCATTACAGTGAGAATTGGTCAAGTGATTGATGCGCCTACTTCGACAAATAAGGAGGAATTACAAGCGCTGACGCAAAAATGCGCCGATGTAATTAACCAGATGCATGATTTAGGAAGATGAGTCCAAAAACCCAAAAAATCTGCTCAAAGGAGGTAGCGATCGCTCTAAGGTTTCTGTAGGTTTAAAAACAATGCCTTTTTTGAATTCCTTATGAGCGCCTTTGAAGCTAAGACTTTTTGGGAACGATTACATAATTTAGCGTTAGTCCGCTTTTTGCTGTTAGTAGCTTCTGGTTGGGCAAGTATCCTACTTTTAGAATACTTTCAAGGGGTGATTGTAATTTTTACATTCGCCGCTATTTTAGCTTTTTTACTTAGCTATCCTGTGCAATGGCTGCGGCGTTTTTTACCCCACGGTATCGCTGTTTTTTTGGTTTTCCTCCTTAGCATTGTAATTATTGGGGGAATAGCAATTACTTTAGGTTTAGCTGTTTTATCTCAAGGTCAACAGTTAATAGATAGTATCACTACTTTTTTAAATTCATTAGCACCTTTCATAGAGCGATTTGAAACCTTTTTACGCAGCCGCAACTTGCAAATAGATTTAGACTTTATTCAAGAGCAATTACGCAATCAAGCTGTGAATACTTTAGTGAATAGTCTAGCTATCCTACAACAATTTCTCACTAATTTCGTCAGTTTTATATTAATTGCTGTGATTGCTTTTTTTATGCTTTTAGATGGCGAGAAAATTTGGCAATTAATATTAAAAATAGTTCCTAGGCAAAGACGAAGTAGGTTTAATAAAGTTATTCAACGCAGTTTCTTAGGTTTCTTTCGCGGTCAGTTGATATTAACTTTATTTTTAACAAGTTCTACGTTACTGGTATTTTTACTATTAAATGTACCTTTTGCCTTACTGTTATCAGTAATTGTGGGTTTATTAGATGTTATTCCTGGTATAGGCGCAACATTAGGCGTTAGTACTATCACCTTAATTGTATTATCTCAAAATGTTTGGCTAGCTATAAAAGTATTTGTTGCTTGCATTATCCTTCAGCAAATTCAAGATAACTTAATTGCGCCGCGGATTATGCAAGGTGCGCTGAATCTAAACCCAATAGTAGTATTTTTTGCTTTGCTAGTAGGTGCAAGAGTTGCAGGATTGCTAGGTGTTTTTATTTCTATCCCTATAGCTGGCGTCATTGTCTCTTTGTTTGAAATTGAGGAAATGCAATCAGAGGGTTAATCATTTGTCATTTGTTTTTGGTGTTTACAAAAATGTACAATTAAATTGAGGCTGATAAAAAGATGAGGATTTATGCCAGACTTAAGAGTAGATTTGAGAGAGAATTTAGATGAAGCGGAATGGGAATGGCTAATTCCTCATGTCAAAAGAGATGCAGTAATTGTAGTAACGCAGGGACTAGACTTGTTAGATGTGGGAGTTGCGATCGCAAGTGATAATATTCCCCAAGTACAAATATGGATTGATGAGCAATTAATTACTAAACCTTCAACAGAACAGTTAGGAGAATGGAATAGTAATCCCCAAAAACGGTTTCAAACGTTGATTATTCAGCCATACGTAATAGTACAGGAAATGGTAAATACTTAACCTCAAAATTCGCTTACTCTCTGCGCCTCTGCGTGAGAAAAAAACCATCCCACCAATAAACAAAGCCAAAATTAATTGTAGTGGATCGACACGCCTAAAGTTGTGCATTAAGAATAAAGCAGAAAGTATTGATTTATCTCACTTTTCACAAAAATCTATTGCATCATTTTAGCTGTGTCGATCCAGTAGGGTGTGTTATGCCGCAGGCTAACGCACCTGAATTTTTATATACCTTATCAATGCAAATATAAATTTAACGTCATAAATATATTTACACGGTGCGTTACGCTGAAGCGATAACGCACCCTACAATTTAGAGTTAATTTTAAAAATAATTTCTCGCTAAACTAAAGCTTTTAATAAAGCCTGAAGTTTTAATTGCACTTCTGCAAATTCTTTTTCTGGATCGGAACCGGCGACGATACCAGCACCAGCATACAACCTAGCGCGATCGCCATCTATTAGGGCTGAACGAATCCCCACAATAAACTCGCAGTTACCGTGAGAGTCTACCCAGCCTAAAGGCGCAGCATATAAACCTCTCTCAAAGTTTTCGTAACGGCGGATTTCTGCACAAGCAATATCCCTCGCTGCGCCAGCTACAGCCGGTGTAGGATGCAATTGTCCGACAATCTTGAGAGGATGGACGTTAGGCGGAACTATGGCGCTAATGGGTGTCCATAAATGTTGAATGTTGGTTAACTGTCGTAAACGTGGCGGTAATACCTGTGGTAATAAGCCGATGTGCGAGAGGCGCTGAGTAATATAATCAATAACTAGCGAATGTTCGTGTTTTTCTTTTTCGCTATTAATTAAACTATTGGCGTTTGCTGCATCTTCCGCAGGTGTTTTACCTCTGGGTGCGGAACCAGCTAAAGCATCAGTGATTAACTGTTGTTGATAAATACTAATTAAACGTTCTGGACTAGCTCCAATAAAGTTTTGCCCTTTACCATTACTTGTGGAAAATATATAGCAATTAGGATGGATTTGTCGGAGATTATTTAAAGACTTAAATAAGTTAAAATGATGACTAGCTTTTACATCCAAGGCATCTGCTAAGACAACTTTAGTTAAATGTTTGGCATGAATTTTATCTAAAGCAGATGAGACAGAATTTTTAAAATGGGCAGCGTTAGTAACAGAGGTTCTTTGATAATTGCTGGGAAAATTATCAATTTTAGGAGAATGGTATTTTAAAGAATTGATAGTATCAATTTTATTAAATAAGGTTTGGATTAATTTAGAAATATTAACGCTGGCATTCATCACTGAATTCATTACCAACATGCAGGATTGATTTTTGACAGAAATTTGCCAACGTGGGAGAAAAATGGTTGCGGATGGAAAGGGATAATCTATTTGAAAATTTTGATGAAAAAAGCTGAAGTAACAAAAAAAATGCGGGCCTGAAAAAGGTTTGTTATTATTTCCAAAGCTAATAATATTTTTGAGAGAATTTTTGATAAAATATTCGGCTTTACTGAAGCGATCACTGCCATCAATATGTAACTCAGCTACAGAATCAATCGCGGCGATCGCTTCTCCTTTACCCTTATTTTCAAAATAGAAATTTATCTCATTAACTTGAGAAATTGTATCTAAGATCACTAAAGGATCAACCAAGTCAATTTCTAGAGAGATACTGACGATTTGCATACTATTATTTTTGAGGCAATTTTGCTGCACTGCTTCCAGAAATTGGTAGAGGCCTTTGCGATCTACAAAGAGGTTGTGACGACATGGTGAAACTGTCATGGATCTAGTAATAGTAAATTTTTTTTAAGTTATCTTCCTAAAGTGCAATTAAACATGGTCGTATTCTTACAGGTAACATATTAAGTCGCCATTTCACCAGAGTATGGTTTGCCTTGTTTTTGGTGTTGCAAGACCACAACAAGCCATACTCAGTTTTATGCTGCAATTTGAGAATGTGCTGTGAGTAAAAACAAAAATTTTTTACAAATGACCAATATTTGGTGTCACGCAAAATAATAAAATCTAAAGATGTGTAAGGTTATGGCAATTTAGTTAACCACGGCTGATGACTACAAAGCAGATTTTATATCCCAAAGGCAAGTTATGGATGGCAGCGATTAAACCGCCAATGTATAGTGTTGCCATTATGCCTATTTGGGTAGGAACAACCGTAGCATTTGCAGAAACAAAAATTTTTAATGGAGCAATATTTTCTACTTTTATTGCAGCAGCGATTTTAATTTTAGCCTGGGAAAATATCAGTAATGATGTTTTTGATTCGGAAACGGGTATAGATAAAAATAAACACCATTCATTGGTAAATTTAACTGGCAAAAAGTTAGCAGTATTTTGGTTAGGAAATCTTTGCTTATTTTTAGGGTTGCTGGGCATACTAGCGATCGCAACTTGGCAACAAGACCTAACTGTTATTTGGTTAATTCTGCTTTGCTGTGGTTTGGGCTATATGTACCAAGGCCCTCCCTTTCGTTTAGGATACCAGGGTTTAGGTGAAATTCTCTGTTTTTTTGCCTTTGGGCCGTTGGCGGTGGGCGCAGCCTACTACAGCCAAACCCAAACTTGGTCAACAACCAGCTTACTAGCTTCGGTGATAGTTGGCATTGTTACTAGTTTAATTTTGTTTTGCTCCCACTTTCACCAAGTTGACGATGACATAGCCGCCGGAAAGCGATCGCCTATTGTCCGCTTGGGAACTGATAACGGTTCGCAACTCCTCACCTGGTTTACCGCTAGTATTTACCCTCTGAGCTTGATTTTGGTGTTGTGGGGAGTTTTTCCTGTCTGGACGTTGTTAAGTTGGCTCAGTTTACCCTCAGCCTTTAAGTTATGTCGCCATGTACAGCAAAATCACAACCAACCAGATAAGGTAAGCAATTCTAAATTTATCGCCGTCGCCGTCCATTTTTGGAGTTGTTTGCTGTTAGGCGTCGGGTTTGTGCTTTAAATGGGCATGGGGCATGGGATGAGGCAGATGAACAGATGCGACGATGCAGAAAAATAACAACTGACAACTGAACTATTGACAATGTGATTTACAAATTTGAATTTCGGCTGATCGCGCGGAAGTTTTTGCGATCGCTAATTACGAGTCATGGTAACTGGGATATCCGCGAAAGCATTATCATTCGGCTGATTGATGATGTAGGTAGGGTAGGATTTGGTGAAATTGCGCCTCTTAGCTGGTTTGGTTCGGAAACTCTTGCACAAGCCTTAGATTTTTGTTACCAACTACCCCAAGAAATTACAGCCAAGGCGATATTCACCATTCCCGACGATTTACCCGCCTGTCAATTTGGTTTTGAGTCAGCATTGGCGGAATTGGAGACAAGGGAGACAGGGGAGAATAATCAATGCCCAATGCCCAATGCCCAATGCCCCATGCCCCATTACAGCGCCCTACTTCCCGCTAAAGAGGCGGCGTTAAACGCATGGCAGAATCTTTGGAAGGAAGGATATCGCACGTTTAAATGGAAAATTGGTGTTGATGCGATCGCGCAAGAATTGGCAATTTTTGATTTACTGATTCGCAGCTTACCAGATACCGCAAAACTACGATTAGATGCGAATGGTGGGTTAAGTTATTCAGAAGCTCAGTTATGGCTGGAAAATTGCGATGAATTTAGCGAAAAAATCGAATTTATCGAACAACCGCTAGCTGTGACGGAATTTGCGAGGATGTTGCAACTGAGTCAAATGTATAAAACTGCGATCGCTTTAGATGAATCTGTCGCCACCATCGCCCAGCTTAACGCCGCATATCAGCAAGGTTGGCGAGGGATTTTTGTGATTAAACCTGCGATCGCGGGTTCACCATCCAAATTAAGGCAGTTTTGCAAACAGCATAACATTGATGCGGTGTTTTCATCAGTATTTGAAACTGTGATCGGTAGAAAAGCCGCACTCCAGCTAGCAGCAGAATTATCTCACCATAACCGGGCAGTGGGTTTTGGTACTAACCACTGGTTTGAACAACAGGAAGATACTTGGCTTGAAAGTCTATGGTAAACCCTTTAAACGATTTGAGAAATTTAAGCTCGCGCAATTGGCTAATTGGTGGCGATAGTTTGCAATTACAGCAATTAGCTGAAGAATTTTATTTAGAAATTATCGATTTTTGTGCATCAGGTACAACACCAAAAATCATTTTAGCCGAACGCCAACCAGAGAGATTTTTAGCAGGTTTTATCGCAGCTTGTAGCGCTAATTGTCCTGTATTTCTCTGTAACCCTGATTGGGGAACGCAAGAATGGGAACAAGTTTTTGATATAGTTCAACCTGATATTATTTGGGGAATTGAAGCGATAACTATATCCAAAAAAAATTATTATCGTCAATCTAAAATTCAAAATCTAAAATCTAAAATCCCAAATTGGATTATGATTCCCACCGGTGGCTCATCAGGAAAGATTAAGTTCGCCATTCATACTTGGGATACTCTCATCGCTTCTGTTCAAGGATTTAGACAGTATTTTAATTTAAATTATATTAACTCTTTTTGTGTATTACCGCTTTATCATGTTAGTGGTTTAATGCAGTTTATGCGCTCTTTTACTATTGGCGGTAGACTATCTATTTTACCATTTAAATCATTAGAATCAGGTCAAATATATAATATTGATATATCAGATTTTTTCCTATCTTTAGTTCCAACCCAATTACAGCGACTACTACAAAACCCTAATTTAACTAATTGGCTATCGCAATTTCAAACCGTAATGTTAGGCGGTGCGCCTGCGTGGGATGAATTATTAGAAAAAGCTCGATTTCATCATATTAGATTAGCACCAACCTATGGGATGACAGAAACCGCCTCACAAATTGCTACCCTGAAACCCGATGATTTTCTTGGTGGTAAAGTTAATTCTGGTCAGATTCTGCCTCATGCTCAAGTAATAATTCGTAACCAAAAGGGCGAAATTTTAGATAATAATCAACCAGGTAATATCATCATTCAAGCTCAATCTTTAGCCCTTGGTTACTATCCAAATCTCTGGGATAATCGGCAGAATTTCTCAGTAGATGATGTTGGATTTTTAGATGAACAAGGTTATTTAAATATTATCGGGCGGAATAGTGACAAAATAATTAGCGGTGGTGAAAATATTTATCCCTGCGAAGTTGAATCAATTATCAGAACTACCCAAATGGTTCATGATATTTGTGTAATTGGTGTACCAGATAATCATTGGGGACAAGCTTTAACAGCAATTTATGTACCCAAAGAAGCTTATACTGCATTACACATTAAAACAGCGATTCAAGATAAGCTGTGTAAATTTAAGATACCAAAACACTGGATTTCTGTACCCGAATTACCTCGCAATTCTCAAGGTAAAATTAACCGCCAGCAACTACATCAAATAGCAAGTAACGCACAAAGTAGCGTTAAAATTTAAAGGTGCGTTAGCCTCCGGCATAACACACCCTACAAATTAAAAGTTACACTACTATAACAATCATAAATCATTTTTGAAATTTACCAATTCTCAGTTTTTTCTCTTATCCTTGGCGTACTTGGCGTCTTGGCGGTTCATTAAAAAAATATTCTCACAACTCAGCTGCGTAGGTTGGGTTGAACGAAGTGAAACCCAACAAACCCCTGGAAATGTTGGGTTTCGTTCCTCAACCCAACCTACAATTATCTTTAACTAAACCGTATTGTAATACGCCCTACAAAATAATTACGAATTACGAATTACGAATTACATCGTTTCTCTAGCCTTTCTTCTCTCTGCTTCCTCTGTGTCTCTGCGGTTCATTTCCAACCAATTAATTATTTCACCAGGCAATTCTTGCTTACTTCTACTACTCACATCAATACAAACATGCCGAGTAATTGCCTTAGCTACTAACACATCAGCCAAAGAAATTTCATAAGCAATTTCAAACTTTTCTCCACCTAATTTTTGCGGCATTAAATTAACTAACAATTTATCGCCACAAAATATAGGACGCAAAAAATCCACATTAGCATGAACAATGGGAAAAGCCACGGCAGGGTTGCTAAAAAAAGCTTTTAAATCAATACCTGCTGCTTCTAGAGATTCTTCGTAAGCTTCATGACAAATCCCTAAAATATTCGCAAAATACACTACTCCAGCAGCATCGGTATCTTGGAAGCGAACGCTACGCTTATAAGTGAAGGGCATATTTATTGATGCAAAAATTTCATGCATAAAAATAGCAGGCGATCGCCTGCTTTAAATCATATTACCGTAACTGCGTATTTTGTAGGCTTGGTAATAGTCCAAACACAACAATTAATGTAACGGAGAGTAAATATCTTCAGAACGAGGATTGAGGTAAGGACGCTGTACATCTACTAAATGTCTGTTAAAGTGACGGTTAATGGCGTACATTCTTTCGTCCAAAGCATTCTTACCATTTTGCCAAGCTTCGAGTAAACCATTAGCAACAATTTGACAACGGTTCATTCCAAAACTTTCTTGTGCAGCAAACTTTTTAATTGGTTCTTCAGCTAAACCCAATCCTGGTGCTAAATATTTGGTAAACAAGGGAATTTCGGGGTTGAAATGAGATTCATGTTCTGTATAAACAGTTTGCAAAACTTCACGAATCGCGCAATAGTTGTGAGGTTCAAAATAAAGTATCCCAGAATCGTAGCGTTCGTATGCTGAGGGATTGTAGGGAACTTGGAAACTAAAGGGAATACCAGCTTCGTTGAGTTCCATTGTCAGACTATCCATAAGCGCGATCGCACCAAATGGTGTGATATTAAAATAGATTCGTCCTGTACCTAAATCTGCATCTGGATTATCTTGTTTTTGTTGTCCAAAATTACTCACTGCTAAATAACAGCCGTTTTGAATGCGATTTTTGGGCATCCATATTGCTACTAAATCGCCAGGTTTAGCTTTGCGAGATTGGGGTTTAAGATGACAATCTGGCTCAATATATAAAGTTAAACCACCTTTAATTACCGCAATACTACCATCAGGTTCTTGACGCAATACTTCCCAATTCGGATCAAAATAACCAGTACCGTGATTGCAATTGTGTAGGCGTTCGTAAAATTCCCCATCAATTCCTAAAGCGGAACTATTTTCTAAATTTTGGTGTGGTAAATTCTGTGTCGCATCACCATTAACTGCCAAAATATTTTGCAGATATCCGTTGTAATAGATACCATACAGAAAATTCCGCAATAACAAAGTTAAATACTTGTGCTGCAAATCTGGCGAATTTTGCTGAAATCTGTCTGCTACTTTGGCTGGTAAAGCAAAAGGCTGATAATTGGGGTGATGAATCGAAAAATTAGATTCAATTTGAATATTGCTAGCAATATCAAACAGCGAAGTCAGTGGTTGATCGACAGAAGAATATACCATTGAATTAAAACCTCAAAATTCAGAAGGGGGAATGTTTACCAATTCGTAATTCGTAATTCGTAATTCTGAATTGGTATGCAACAACCAACATATAGTCAATAGCGGACTTCCCTGATACCAACGTCAAGTAATAGAATATTCTGTGTGAGGAAATAGCATAAAAACTTCAAATGCAAAAGTTAATATTTTGCATGTTATATAGTTCGGCTAATATAGGTTAGCAACCACGTAGGCGGGTTTTTTCGTAATAAAGGCGAACTAATTGCTTCTCGCGTTCTGGCTGAGTAACTTTCTCGACTTTCACCACAGGTTGTACTATTTCTGCTGCGGAAATTCCGAAAACAGTTAGCACCCCTTTTTCTGGCATAGTTAAGAAATTTTTGGCAACTTGCAACACATAAATGTCGATATCATCAAAATCTTTACGACATTTAATTTTGTCTTGAATTTGATGAATTAAGGCTAATCCAGCAAACTGAACTACGCGCAAAATAAAATCGCGACGATATTCTAAAATCATCGGGAAAGCATCAAGATAACTCCTGATTAAAGCCAAAATTGAAGGTTGCAAAATCTCTAAAGGTGTTACCGCCAGATGCAGAGATTCTTCTAATGTTAAAGAGGAATCTACTACCAAACTTGAAAGCCAAATTTGTAAATAACTGGCGATGATACTACCTAAATCAAAGGCGGGATCTCCCCATGAGCAAGCTTCCCAATCAATTAATCTTACCAAGCAATTATCAAGCTGCTGCCAGCGTGAATGCACCAAAATATTGGTTAAGTTCAAATCGTTATGAGTGAGACAGCAAGGATTCCATTCATAAGCTAAGTCTGCAATTGCCGATTCTAAGCTTTCGTAACGCTGACATAAAGTATAAAACTTTAATGCTTCACTGGGAATTCTGCCAAAAATCTCCGGTGTAATCGATTCGATACCTTGGGCGGGATTATAGAAATGATAGCGAAATTGTCCTTGGGGTGCAGTCGCCATAAAATCGCGGTACTCTCGACGGTTGAAAGTCGCACGATGTAGCGCTGCTAAAGTCGTACCAATAGCTTGAGCAATTTCCTCTGGGAAGATATCGGTTGTTTGGTAAAAATTCCCTAGTTCTTGATAATCGCTTAAGTAGTTGCGGACAAGGATAGAATTATCCTCATCAAAATGTACTACTAAAGATGCGATCGCAGAAATATTACCAATCACCGGAAACTGTTGTAGCAATTGGTGAAACAACCATTCATTAAAGAATTCATGGGTTGTTTCTGCTTGATTTTGCTGACGTTCTTGTTTAACTAGTAGTTTGCTATTACCTACCAGATTAACTAATAAATTGAAATTTTTACTACCATCTGGTAACTCAGATTCGTTTGCTGTTCCATCTTCTGAGCTACACAGACCTGCATCTTGCAGATACTGGATAACGTTTTGAGAAGACAGTGTTAATACCATGTATGATTATTTCCTACTACGTAAAATTGCTGACAAACTCACCTATTTTAGGATTAACCTAGCTCTAGGAGTTTTCGGTAGATAGCAACTATATGTATGAATATCAATAACTATTCGTACAATCTATTAATATCCGATGTCTCCTAGCAAAACCTGCCAAAATGCCAATATATCCTTTACTGTTCCTTTACAAATTTATGGGTTTGATTGTTCAATCTTTACAGTTTTCTGTCTAGTTACGTAGGTATATATTAACGATTGCGGCTGTGTCTTTTGTTCTAGAACTATTTCTAGCCTATGAAATCTGCAAATCAAATCCATGATTTTATTCATACCGCAATTTTGTGCTAACCAAGTTCGTACTAGCTCAGTTTGTCAGTGCTAAACCCTGGTGTAATTGCAAACTATGTCAGTTGCCAGTTGTTAGTTATTTGGGAATTTAATTAAGTAAAAAGGCTGATAGCGCACAATAAATTTACAAAAAATATTGTCGTTTCTACCTTCTACCATGTTGTTACCAATGAAAAAACTATTAACTGTGCAATAAGTAACTCAGAAAAGTCTATTAGTTGTTAATGTTATTCGATGCTAAAAATTCGCGTATCTAAATGATAGAAAAAATGTATATCGTATTACATTTATTCCTGGTTTAGCATCGCTCACAATTAGTCAGACTCCTCAACGCACAAAACATGAATTTCAGCATTCATATTTTTATTTAACAACTAAAAGCCAACTAAACCGGATGTTTTAGCTGAGTAGTTATGATTTTTTTATGGTTAAATTTTAATCATTCTTACTAGAATACACGGGAAGTTGTTGCTTTTGTAACTCATGGTTTAACCAGAGTATAAGTAATAAGCAAATATTCACCGTGCAAATAGCCTGCTGCATTAGTCCTCGTATGTAAATAATTTCGTAGTCAGGACTTTATTCCTGTCTTTGACAAATCCCTCTACGATGAATCAGATCTATCATTGAATTATTTCTTAGCCAAGACTAATCAAAATTAATGATACATAAGAGTAAAAATACTACACAATTATCTCAAGAGCGTTAAGGGGTATAACCCTCTGTACAACAAAGGAGTTGGCAGTGAGAATCTTGCTCATCGAGGATGATGAGGTATTAAGAACTATTGTGTCGCAATCTTTAAATAAGCAACACTATGTTGTAGAGATTGCCAGCGACGGCGAAATGGGCTGGGAATATTCCCAAAGCGCCAGTTATGACTTAATTATGATGGATGTAGGGTTACCAAGATTAGATGGGATTACTCTATGTCAAAAGCTGCGTTCTAGTGGCTGTGCAGCGCCAATTTTATTGATGACAGCAAAAGAGGCTACAAGCGATCGCATCCGTGGTTTAGATGCTGGTGCAGATGATTATCTCATTAAACCCTTCGATTTAGAAGAGTTACAAGCCAGAGTTAGGGCGTTGCTGCGTCGCGGTGAAGTCAGTCGCAACCCAGTACTAGAAATTGCTTCCCTGCGTCTAAATCCGAGTGTTCATGAGGTGAGTTACAATGGCAAACTTTTGGACTTAACACCAAAAGAATACAGCCTGCTAGAGCTATTAATGCGCAACCCAACACGAGTATTTAGTCGGGGTAATATCATCGAACATCTTTGGAGTTTTGACGATCCACCCCAAGAAGAAACAGTTAAGTCTCATATTAAATGGCTGCGCCAGAAACTCAAAGCTGTCGGTGCAGGTAACTGGATTGAAAATGTTTACGGGGTGGGTTATCGTCTCAATCCTCCCCCAGAAGAGACACCAAAAACGCCAATTGCAACAACCGATACTGCAAAAGCTGTCAACCAGCAGTTCCAAACAGCCATGACTGGTTTATGGAACAAGTATCAAGGATTAATGATGCAACGACTGGAGGTAATTCAACAAGCTGCAACTGCGCTTAAAACAGCTAATTTAACATCAGAATTACGCCAATCTGCGGCACAGGCTGCACACAAATTAGCTGGTGTGTTGGGGATGTTTGAGTTGGAAAGTGGCACGCAACTCTCACGAGAGATTGAAAAAAATCTCAACCATGATGGCGAATTGTCTACATTGAAAATCCAGGAATTATTATCTTTAATTCAACAGTTAGAAAATTTATTAAATTTACATAGCAATAAATTTGTCGCTAATTCATCTTCAACCACTCGTTTACTATTAATTGACCCAGATTTACAACTTTTTAGCCAATTACAACAATTAACATCTACAGGTGAATGGCAGCAAATAGGCACAATTCATGATGCGAAAGATTATCTCAAAACGGCATCACCAGATTTAGTAATTTTAAATGTAGATGATGTAGGTACGCGAGAAGAAAGCCTCACTTTACTAGGAGAATTATCTAACCGCACGCCATCAGTACCCGTTATTGTCTTAGCAAATGCTGATGGGATAGTAGATAGAGTCACAGTGGCGCGCGCTGGGGGAAGAGGATTTTTAGTTAAGCCAACTACAGCCGAACAAATATGGAATATCGCTGCTAAAATTTTGCAGCAAACTATCAAAACTTCAGTCCATATTTTAGTAATAGATGATGACCCGATAATTCTCGCTGGTTTACGTTCTATACTTGAACCTTGGGGAATGCGGATGACAGGGTTAAGCGATCCATTACGCTTTTGGGATGTACTGCAATCAGTCACACCCGATTTAATCATTTTAGATGTGGAAATGCCCCAAATCAATGGTATAGAACTTTGTCAGGCGGTACGTACAGATCCTCGATGGCAGAATTTACCAATTTTATTTTTAACTGCACACCGGGATATTGAAACTGTACAGCAAGTCTTTGCCGCAGGTGGTGATGATTATGTGGTGAAACCTGTAGTTGATGCCGAATTAATTACCCGGATTTTACATCGCCTAGAACGCAATCGTTTATGGCAAACATTATCTTTTAAAGATGCATTAACAGGATTGAAAAATCAGCCCCAATCTAGTCGAGAATTACAACAAATGCTGGAAAAGGCGCAGGTAAATCGCGAGTTAGTTTGTGTGGCGTTTCTTTGTGTGAGCGATTTAGCACAAATTAATATTAAGTATGGTCATGAATTTGGTCATCAAGTATTACAAAGATGGAGCAGGATTTTACAGTCAGCTTTTCGGAGTGGGGAAATATTGGCTTATTGGGGTAATGGGGAATTTGCGATCGCGTTTTCTGGGTTAACAAAGTTGGAAGTATGCGATCGCTTAACGGAAATTTCGACAACCCTACGGCAACAAATCTTTACAGATGCTAATGGCGATCGCTTCCAAAGTCTCTGTAATTATGCTGTAGTTGAATATCCTCAAGATGGGTTTACTATCCAATCTTTGTATCAAACTGCTATAGAAAGGATAGTTAATTGTTGACTGTTGACGGTTGACTGTTAATAAAGACAATTTAAACATAAAATGGCTGTAGTATTTATTGATATCTACAACATACATTTCAAGTAAATGAGGTACGCAGGTAGGGCATGGCACTGCCATGCCCTTAAAATTATATGTACCAAACCCTTACAGATTTATTGATTTACTTAGCAATAAATTTAAAATAGTGACAATGCCTTTTTCCAGATTTTTAGAAGTCTTTACCAAAACTATCATCATGGAAATGAGCGTCAAAATCAAAATTTACTTGCTGTTGTACAGGTAATTTAACTAAAAATAAAGCTCCACCAATTACCACAAAAATTGACCCGATGCCGGTAAATATAGCCGGAAATCCCCACAGTGTAAACCAAGAGTTCTCTCTAGCTGAATTGGGTTGTTGCGGATTGTATAATATGTTTATTGACTGACCGCGAGAATAACTCGGTGGATTAGTACCTGTAGTTGATTCAAATATCGTTTCTTCGCCAGAGGCTGGTGTAAATTTGATAACCGGGTAATAGGCGTATGATATATCACCATCACTATCTCTTGATGAACGTCTGACTACATCAATTACTGTTCCTTGTGTTTGTATGGATGAGTTGACAAAAGAACGGGTATCTAGTCCATTGACGACACCTATAACAGTAAATAAGGTACCCATACCAGCCATAACGGAACCGATGAACTTAGTAACTTTACTCATAGAATTTGTTGAAATTGTCATATATTTACTGAACTACTGCATAATTTAGGGATAAATCGGGGAAAAGTAGGGGAGATTTCCAATAACCTTTATTAAGAAATGGCTATGAGTGGGGAAACAATAGAGGAAATCAATGAATTACAGGCGCTCCTCGGTAAAATGCAACTCACCCTTGGGGCGATCGCAGATGCTGTAGTTTGGGTAGGAGCAGAGCAAAAAGTACAATGGTGTAATGCCGCTTTTGCTAATTTGCTCAATCGCCCGAATAGCGACATCATTGGCTCTAGATTTAGCGATCTCATAGTCTTGCAAAAATCAGGAAAAGCTATAGCCTTAGAAGCATATCCCCATATCCGGTTACACGCAGGAGACTATGAAACTACAAACTATGAAGTGAAGCTAAAAAAACAAAGCTTTGTATGGCAAATTTCTGGTATTTGTGCCACATCAGAATCTGATTCTACCGCAGTCATAATTATTAGAGATATTACCCAAAGTCAACGCACAGCAGCCGCTTTACAAGAAAGCGAAGCAAAATTTCGCTTGATGGTAGAAACTGCCAATGATTCTATAGGTTTGATTGATGCATCTGGAAAAATCTGCTACATATCCCCGAATATTGAAAATATGACGGGGTGGAATGCGGCAGAATTAACAGGACAATTCTTTCAACCTTTTATTCATCCCGATGATGTAGATAAGTGTGTGCAAGCACTAAATAAAGCATTCACTATAGGCGAAAAGCAATCGGGAATTGAATACCGCTTTCGCAAAAAAGATGCTGGTTGGCAATGGCAATTAGCTAATTTATCTACCTTAGAAGATGCTAATGGGAATTTATTTGTCGTTGGCGTCGGACGCGATATTACAGAACGTAAACGTACCGAAGCCGCATTAGCAGTAAGTGAATCCCAATATCGCGATTTAGTCGAAACCGCAAACTGTATTATTTTACGTTGGGATAGCGCCGCAAATATCAAATTTTTAAATGATTACGGTCAAAGGTTTTTTGGTTTTGAATTAGATGAAATTATTGGACAGAATGTTGTCGGGACGATTGTGCCGGAAACAGAAACTTCTGGGCGCGATTTGCAGGAATTAATGATAGATATTTGCCAACATCCAGAAAATTATCTATTTAATGAAAATGAAAATATTTGTAAAAATGGGCAAAGGCGTTGGATCGTTTGGGCGAATAAACCAATTTTAGATGCAGAGGGTAATTTATTAGAAATTCTCTCTGTAGGAACCGATGCCACTGCGCGCAAACAAGCTCAAGCAGAATTAGAATCTTCCCTATCACTTTTACAGGCGACTTTTGAATCAATTCATGATGGGATATTAGCGATTGATCACCAAGGTAATATTGTCAGTTACAACTCCGTATTTTTGGAGATGTGGTCAATTCCTCCACAGATTTTAGCAGAACCAGAACAAAGTAAACGTATCGCTCATCTTGCCAATCAATTAAAAGATCCGGCAGGATTTTTGCAAAAAGTTAAACAACTATATGCCACGCCCGAAGCTAATAGTTACGATTTATTAGAATTCAAAGATGGGAGAATATTTGAGCGCTATTCTTGTCCTCAAAAATTAGGCGACAATATTCTTGGTAGAGTTTGGACGTTTCGGGATATCACAGCCCCCAAACTCGCAGAAGAAGCACTTAAAGCCTCAGAAGCTAGACTTAATGCCATTCTCAGCAGTGCCCTAGCTGCCATCTATCGTATCCGGGTTTATACTAGTAATAATTGGCATTTTGAATACTGTTCGGCTGGCAGTATTCAGCTTTGGGGATATTCCCCAGAAGAATTAATCGCCGATAAAAACCTTTTACTGTCGCGAATTGTCCCAGAAGACTTGGAAGTTGATATTACAGCAGGCTTTAATGCTATTTTTGCTGAACTTCCCTATGAAAGTGAATATCGCTACCTCCACCCTGATGGATGCTTGCGTTGGATTTCTTTTAGTTCTACTTCTGTAAGACATACAGAGACAGATTCTTGGGTGGTGACGGTAATTGCTACAGATATTAGCAATCAGAAACGCACTGAAGCTGCTTTGCGAGAAAGTGAGGCGAAGTTCCGCAATATTGTGGAAAATGCTAATGAAATTATTTGCCTAGTTAACTCAGATCATATTATTTCCTATGCTTCTCCTAATGTATTAAATATTACTGGCTATACCCCAGCGGAGATGGAAGGAAAATCTTATGCATCATTTATCCATCCAGAAGACTTACCCAAGTGTGTAGCAGCAGTGCAACAGGTAATGGCTACAGGTGAGCGATTTTCCGATTTAGAACATCGATCGCTTTATAAAGATGGTAGTTGGCAATGGCAAACTGCTAACTTAGCGCTGATGCAAGATGCTCAAGGTAACTTGCAGATTATTGGCACAGTTCACAATATTAACGAGCAAAAACTAGCTCAAGCCGCCTTACAAGCTTCCGAAGCCAGGCTAAACACAATTCTCAATAGTACCTTTGCTTCTATTGAGCGTTACCGCATTTATCCTAACCGGGACTGGGTAATAGAATACTGTTCTCCTGGATGTGAGAAGATTAGAGGCTACACTGCCGCAGAAATGATGGCGAATAGTTATTTGGTTGCTTCCCGCATCTTACCAGAAGACTTAGAACCATCATTAGAACAAAGTTTTGCGGCAATTTTTGCCGAACGTCCCCATGAGGGCGAGTATCGCTATCGCCATCGCGATGGTAGCATCCGTTGGTTATATTACAGTCAAACCTCTGTCCGCGATGCAGCAACAGATTCCTGGCTGGTGACTTTGATTATTACTGATATCACACCCCGCAAACAAGCAGAAGAAGCACTGCGACTATCAGAAGCAAAATTACGGGCGCTTTACGAATCGCTTAGTGTTGCCATTGTACTAGGTAACGAGCAGGGTATTTTTGATTTGAATCGAGCAGCAGAACAGTTATTTGGCTATTCCACAGCAGAACTTTTAGGTAAGCATGTTAGTTTAGTTTCCGCACCCTTACAACCAAATGGTAAAGATGCTTATAGCTTGGCTAATCAAAATATTGCCACAGCTTTTGAAACAGGTACTCATAGCTTTGAATGGGTACATCGTCGCGCTGATGGTACGGATTTTCCAGCGGAAGTTTCCTTAACAGCAGTGGAAGTAGGAGAACATAAATTAGTACAGGCGATTGTTCAAGATTTGAGCGATCGCAAACAAGTCGAAGCCGCTTTACAAGAAAGAGCGAATTTGGCTGCATTTCGGGCAGAAGTTGGTAGCGCTTTAGCTCAAAGCGATAATTTACAAGTTATCTTAAATCGTTGTACCGCAGCCGTAGTGAAATATCTGAATGCGGCTTTTGTGCAAATCTGGACTGTAGATGAGTCAGGAAATCTGCTGGAATTACAAGGTACTGCTGGTGCTGTCAATCCTCCAGAAATTGCCAATCATCCCCAAATTCCCGTGCATGAATTGGCGATCGCTCACCAACGTCAACCCTATTTCACCAATACAATTTTAGAAGATCGGCGGATTATTTACCGAGATTGGGCAGTGCAAAAAGGAATGCTCAGTTTTGCTGGTTATCCTTTGATGCTAGAAGAACAATTACTGGGGGCGTGGGTAATGTTTGCGCCTTTAACATTCACAGAAGCCGCATTACAAGCATTAGAATTCGCCGCCAATGACATTGCTTTAGGAATCAAGCGCAAACAAGCCGAAGCCGCCCTGCGAGTGAGTGAAGAACGGCTGAGATTATCTTTAGAAGCTGGACGCATGGGTATTTGGGATTGGAATATTCTCACCAATGACCTAGCTTGGTCTGATAATCTCGAACCCCTACATGGTTTTGCTCCTGGTACCTTTGGCGGAACCTTTGAGGCATTCTTAGAAATTGTTCATCCCCAAGATCGGGAAATTCTCACCAATGCGATCGCTAATGCTGTTTCTTCAGTTAGCGATTACAACACCGAATTCCGCATTATCTGGCCTGATGGTAGCATTCGCTGGATGTTAGGCAAAGGTCAAGCTTTTCGCGATGCGACTGGTAGGGCGGTCAGAATGATTGGTGTGGGGATGGATATCACCTCTCGCAAACAAGCAGAAGAAGGGCTACGCCGTAGCGAACAAAAATACCGCAATATTTTTGAAAATTCCTTAGTGGGTATCGGTCGCAGCCGCCTAGAAGATGGATTATTTTTAGAAATTAACCAACCTTGTGCCGAAATTATCGGTTACAGTAACGTTGCTGATTTAATTGGTAAACGCTACGCCCCAGAATTCCAAGTTAACCCCGATGCTCGCGCCGCTTTATTCGCCGAAATTGAACAGCATGGGGAAGTGCGTAATTATGAAATTCAATTACGCCGCCAAGATGGGGAACTCAGATGGGGGCTAATGTCAGCTCGCCCCAACTTAGAAGAATCCTGCTTGGAGTTTATGATTGTGGATATTAGCGATCGCAAACAAGCTGAACAAGCCCTAAAACGCCGCGCCCAAGCACAAAGTTTACTCAGCAGCATTTCTCGGCAATTTCTCGATCGCGATTTGCATACAGCTATTAATTTTACCCTCCAGGCGATCGCCCAATTTATTGATTCCGAACGCTGTTGTATCTATGCATACTCAGATAATCAAGCCCAATGCTATCTGCTCTACGAATGGCATCAACCAGGCATTGAGTCAATGGCGAATCAGGCGAGTAATTTATCTATCAGTGAATTCCCGGAATATCATCAGCAATTATTACAAGGTAAAGTCATCCAATCTACCTTTACGCCAGAAAACCTTAATCCTATAGAAAGAGAAATTGTTGCTGCTACCTCGGTTAAATCTGTTGTCGCTGTACCCATGATTCACTCTGAGAAAGTTGTGGGGATAGTACTAGCAAATGTCGTTCACGCCAGTAAAACTTGGAGTCAAGAGGATGTCAACCTGCTGAAGTTAGTCGGGGAAATTATCGCAATGGGTAGAGTCAGACATCAAGCAGAACAAGCACTGTTATTTGCTAAAGAAGCCGCCGAAGCAGCCAACCGTGCTAAAAGTACCTTTTTGGCGAATATGAGTCACGAACTGCGTACCCCATTAAATGCCATTCTCGGTTTTGCCCAGTTAATGGAGAGAGACACTAGCTTGACTGATAAACAACGCCAATCTTTAGCAACTATTAACCGTAGTGGCGAACATCTACTGAATTTAATCAACGATGTGTTGGATATGTCAAAAATCGAAGCCGGACGCATCGTTTTACATTCCGAACCTTTAGACCTGCATCAATTATTACAAACAATCCAGGATATGTTCCAAATCCGGGCAAAGGCCAAGCAACTGTGCCTGAGGTTTGAAATTGCCGCCAATATTCCTCAATATATCAACACTGATGAAGGTAAATTACGTCAGGTACTTATTAATTTATTAGGTAATGCCGTCAAATTTACACAAAAAGGTACAGTAACTTTGCGCACTACTGCTGAGATGCGCAGACTAGATAATCAGCAACAGCAAGGCTGTATTCTTTATTTTGAAATCGAAGATACTGGTAGGGGTATTGCCCCAGAAGATATGGATAAATTGTTTCAGCCTTTTGTCCAAAGCAGCAGTAACCAAGCCATTGAAGGCACAGGTTTAGGGCTGGCTATCAGCCGTCAATTTATCCGCCTAATGGGAGGCGATATCAACTGTAGCAGCAGTTTAGGACAGGGTGCAACTTTTCGCTTTCACCTGCTAGTAACTTTAGCTGAAGCTTGGCAACAGACACCGCAATTCACTACTGGTAAGGTAATTGGCTTAGTCGGGGCACAACCAATTTATAGAATTTTAGTAGTAGATGATGCGCCGAATAACCAAGATATTATCGTTCAATTACTAAGTGAAGTTGGTTTTGAAGTTTCCTGCGCTAACAATGGACAAGAAGCGATCGCTCTTTGGCAAACTTGGCAGCCCCATGTCATATTTATGGATATGCGAATGCCGGTGATGGATGGCTATACAGCCACCAGAGAAATTAGAAATCAGGCGCAACAGCAAGCCAAAGAAAATCAAACTATCATTATTGCCCTGACAGCTAGTGCCTTTGAAGAAGAAAAATCAACCATTTTAGCCGCCGGTTGTAACGACTTAATCCGCAAACCCTTCCGAGAACAGCTAATTTTCGATAAACTTGCCGAACATTTGGGGGTAAGTTACCTATACGCCGAAAACAGCAATTCCCCAGATACAGATGCAGCGCCAGATTACCCAACTCCTGCTGTTTCCACCCTGCGCGCATCCTTAAAGCTGATGCCAGAGACATGGATTAGGGAACTTTACCAAGCTGCCAATGAAGTGGATGGCGATCGCATTTTACAATTAATAGAACAAATCCCCGCATCTCAAGCCATCTTAGCCAGAGAACTCACAAACTTAAACCGTCGCTTCTGTTTTGATGAAATTATCGAACTGATGGAATGATAGGTATGGGGCATAGGAATAAAAGGTAGACGCCTGATAACTGACAACTGACAACTGACAAATTTGACAACTACCCAGGATCTCGCTTTAGGGGAACTCCTACACAGGGAAGACTCTTCACTTTCTTAAAAGTCGCAGAAGTTGGTAGTTGTCTATCGTAAAAACCTGGCTCACAGACCTTTTACTCACCCTATTAATCGGTACTTTACAATCCAAATTTTCAACTTCTACCCTATTTCTGACATCTACGGCATCAATCCGCTGGTTCAACATTTGATTGCTATCAGAGTTAACTCTCAGTTGGAAAGCAGACATCGGCCACACAAAATACCCAATAACGCTGAGAGTAATCATAGTCGGCAGAAGTTGAGTTTTTGTGGGTAGCATCTGATTATCCTTCCTACAAACTCTAGTTAATAAGCTGTTCTCTAAAACACACTTTTGTAAGGTTACTTTGTAGAGTAAAGAACAATCGGGTAAAACTAGGGGAGATTCAGGAGAGAAACTAGTCTCCTGTGTAGAATCAAGGAGAAAAATTCCTCTTCCCTAACCCCTAATACCAATTTTCCAAAATAAAGTTACACATAGACACCAGGGAACAGGGCGCAGGGAGCAGGTAGAGAATTATTTGTAACCGGGATTTAGACAAATGGTATAACCCCTAATCCCTAGCCCTTAACCCCTAACCCCTATTTCCACAATGACTAACCAGCCAGTTAACTCTCCCAAAGCAGATATCTTGGTAATCGATGACACACCAGAAAATCTCAATCTCCTATCCAGTATGCTGACTGCTCAGGGTTATAAAGTTCGCAGTGTAACTAAAGGCACAACTGGATTAAGAGGAGCCGCAGCCGCACCCCCAGACTTGATTTTGCTGGATGTAAATATGCCAGAAATGAACGGTTATGAAGTATGTCAACAACTCAAGACAAATCCTCTCACCCGTGAAATCCCGGTAATTTTTATTAGTGCTTTAGGGGATGTGTTGGATAAAGTTAAAGCCTTTGCTGTTGGTGGAGTAGACTATATAACCAAACCATTCCAAGTAGAAGAAGTATTGGCGAGAATTCAGAATCACCTCACGATTCGCCAATTGCAAACCCAGCTACAACAGCAAAACGCCAAATTACAGCAGGAAATCAAAGAACGCCAACATGCAGAAGAGAAATTTAGCAAAGCATTTCGTTCTAGCCCCAATCCAATTGCGATCGCTACAATCCAAGAAGGACGTTTTATCGATGTTAATCCCTGCTTCCTGAGAATGAGTGGCTACAGTTTAGAGGAAGTAATTGGACATACCGCCGATGAATTGCATTTAGGTATCGAAACCGGAACGCTCACGCAAACAATTCAAATGCTGCCGCAAACAGGTTCTTTATACAATCAAGAATTTGAATTTTGTACTAAATCCGCAGAAACGAAAATCATTTTATTATCCATAGAACTAATTGATTTAGCAGGTGTGGAATGTGCCTTAATTATTGCCAATGATATTACCGAACGTAAACGTTTAGAAAACGAATTTATTTCTTTGGTCAGTCACGAATTGCGTACACCTCTCACCTCAATTATGGGTGCATTAGATATCTTGGGAGAAGATCAACTAGGAGCCTTAAATTCTCAAGGAAAGAAAGTTTTAAGTATCGCTAGTAATAATACAGAAAGACTCATCCGTTTAGTCAACGACATTCTCGATTTAGAACGAATGAAATCGGGAAAAGTCTTTATGAACAAAGTCAGGTGTAACGCCGCAGAATTAATGATCCAGGCAACAGAAGCCATGCAAGCAATGGCAGAAAAATCACAAATTCAACTAATCATTAATCCCCTGAATATAGAACTTAATGCTGACCCAGATAGATTGTTACAAACACTAACAAATTTACTGAGTAATGCGATTAAATTTTCCGAACCTGGCGATACTATTTGGCTGAATGCAGAATTGCAAAAAGATAATTTAATTTATATCAAAAGCCTAGATCAAAAATTCCCATCTCTACTATTTAGCGTTCAGGATCGAGGAAGAGGAATTCCCGAAAGCCAATTGCAAACAATTTTTGAACGCTTTCAGCAAGTAGACGCCTCCGACTCGCGCAAAAAAGGCGGCACAGGTTTAGGATTAGCTATTTGTCGCAACATTGTACACCAACATGATGGCAAAATTTGGGCAGAAAGTACCCTAGGAGAAGGTAGCACCTTTTACATTCGTCTCCCTATAGTCAATAATCATTAGTCCTCCTTCCCTACCCATCTCCCCGACTTTTCCCCGATTCATTGATAAAATCCCCTGAATTTAAGATAAATTGCCGGGTTTAACCATGAGTAGAAAAATTTTGATTGTAGATGATGAAGAAGATGTGAGAGCGATCGCCACATTAGGATTAGAATTAAGTGCCGAATGGAATGTATTTACCGCCCAATCAGGAGAAGAAGCCTTAACCCAAGCAGCAATACACCAACCAGATGTGATTTTGTTGGATATGATGATGCCCGATATGGATGGGCGCACAACCCTACAACAACTCAAGACTCAACCAGCCACCTGTAATATACCAGTAATTTTAGTTACCGCAAAATTTCAAGAATCAGAGCGGGAAAGTTTTGCTGATTTAGACGTTGCGGCTGTTTTTGCTAAACCCTTCCGCCCCCTACAACTAGCCAATCAAATTAGTAAAGTCTTGGGTTGGAATTAACAAGATAACAGACCAATTTTTGCCAGTTCGAGATTTTGTATCAAGTATTTTTTATTACCTTAAATCAACCCACAGTAGGGGCGGGGTTTCCCCGCCTTTGGAGTTTACTTAGAGTTTCCCCGCCCTCATAATTTCCCTAACCCATAGCAAAACAGTAAATCGCCAATCCTTACCGCTTCAGTTTGCCAAAAACAGCACCAAAAATTTACGCAGCTTTACGGTAATATATATGTACTATATAATTACCTTACCTATGTACACACCGTCCTAAACCCTATTACCCGCTAGATACTCATGTAAAACCAATTCAAATCATATTTGCAACAAATCAATATATTCTAGAGGTCAAGGCATTACCTGTCCCCATACCCCATGCCCCATGTCCTATTTAATTTGACTCACAATCAAAACCAATGCCACCATACCCAAACTAGCCATTAATCCCGCAGGCATGAATTTGCGTGTTTTGGCAAGTCGTAAGCAAAAGAAAACCACTAAAGCCGCAGTTACCAAAGCAGCTACTAATAAACCCCATAATTGACCATTTAATTGCATAAAAGCCGCAAAAATTAGTAATAAGCCGCTAATACTACCGCTAATTAGTGAAACCTTACTCTGAGCTTGAACATAACCCATAACGCCGCCAATCAACGCCAAAATACCATAGACAAAAGCGGCAATTATACTTAATGTCATTGTTAAAACCTATGTAGATTTTGACTTTGCAGCAAAGGTCACCGGACAATTTACCATAGCTTTGGAAGCTCATCACCTAATTGATTGATGGATAATCAAGCGATGTCTACGGTCAGCACCTCATCCTATGCCAAAATCCAGTTCCTCCAGCGCCAAGCTGCATCACTCTTACTTTACCAGTCTGTCCTGCAAAGCGAAGTGGGGATAGCCTTTCTTGATTTGTTGCAAGCTATACGCTACACTGACGCCGATGGACGAGGTTGTCTGCAAGCCTATGGCAATTACTTTCACGCCTTAGCTGCGAGAAATCAAAATTGGGAAGATTACCTAATTCATCAAATTCTCATCGCTGAAAATCCTTTTACCAAACTGGCGCAAACAGAAGAATTTGCAAATTTACCCCAAGCTTTAGTCGCCGCCACCCAGCATGATTTACAAGTGTTGCAGAGTTTGTACGAATGTAGCAGCGCTTTCTTAAGTGAGTGGGTACAAAACGTAGCTCATCTACCTGTTTCGCCTGTTGTTTGGTACAGAGAGCAAGATAAAACAGAACCAGAGACAATCCTTAAATCTCAAGTCATTCACTCTTTACAACATGCAGATAATTGGGCTGATACTGTAGAAGATTTAGCCGCTTATTATCAACAATTTGGTACAGGGATATTTGCAGAATACCACGCTTTGCGCTGGCAAAATGGGAAATTTATCGGCATCCAACATCCTGACACAATTAAACTAAATTTATTGGCTGGGTATGAAACGCAGCGAGACAGCTTATTAAAAAATACAGAGTTTTTGTTATCAGGTGAGAATGCCCTCCACGTATTACTTTATGGTAGTCGCGGTTCCGGGAAATCTTCTTTGGTCAAAGCCTTGTTAAATGAGTATAGTCATCGTAACCTGCGTTTAATTGAAGTCACCAAATCAGAATTACAAGACTTACCCCAAATTGTCGAACAATTGCGCGGAGTGCCACAGAAATTTATTATCTTTGTTGATGACCTTTCCTTTGAAGAAGATGACGATGCCTTTAAAGCTCTCAAAGTAGTTTTAGAAGGGAATTTAACTGCACGACCCCAAAATGTCGTTGTCTATGCTACTTCTAATCGCCGCCACTTAATCCGCGAGTTTTACACAGACAGGCCAAATCCCAAAGACAAAGAAGAAATTCATGTTTGGGATACCATGCAAGAGAAGCTATCTTTTAGCGATCGCTTTGGTTTAACCTTAACCTTTGAAGGAGCAGATCAGAAAACCTATTTACAAATAGTCCGGCATTTAGCAGCACAAATAGAAATTAATATTAGTCCCGAAGATTTGGAGTATCAAGCATTACAGTGGGCAACTCGCCATAATGGTCGCTCTGGACGCACAGCAAGGCAGTTCATTGATTTTTTAAAAGCCGATTTATCTTTATTTGGTGCTAAAAAAAATACATAATATCAGAAGTTTATGCACAAATATTTACCAGTTTATACTTCTCATGGGTCAAGTGAGGGTTAATGACCTTAAGAAATAGTGATTTTGACAACTTAACTAGGCTAAAAGTAAGCAATATGCAATCAGCAATAGTAAGTAATCGATTGTTTCTAGGAATAGTTGCCTTTAGTGTGAGTTTTGGTCTTAGTCTTGTCCCCAACTGGGATTATACTAGAGCCTTTGTTACAGGCATTATTACTTTAATTGCTACATATTCAGCCGTATTTTGTGTGGATAGACGACGCAAAAACTATGAAATGTTTGTTTTAGGTTCTTTGCGTAAACGAATTAAAGAACTTGAAGGATTGAAGTCGCGCATTGCTAGAGAAATTAGCCAAATTGAAGAGCATCGCATCGTATTATATAACGATTTTCAACAAATCCAAAATAAAGTAGCAGAATGCCGTAATCAAAGGGATAGCATTCACAGAGAACTCAGCACATTTGCTGGGCAAAAAAAGCAGTTAGAAAATGAAATTAACGCTCTCAAAACAGAAATTCATAACTTAGACAAAAATAAAGCTGAATTAAATACATCCTTTTCTGTACTCACTGCCGAAAAACGCCGTCTAGAATTGAATTGTAATGTCTCCCGCTCGGAAATTAATCAATTACAAAATCAAATTGTTGAACTCCAAGAAGAAAAAGCAGAGATTGAAAATAATGTCACATTACTAGGTAGACTAAAACCTCAGATAGAAGAAAAACTGTACGAACTCCAAATGCAAGTGCAAAATTTAGAGCTTGAGATTAACCAGAAAAATCAACTACTCCTCAATAAGACAAACAATAGAGAAGATATAGAATCTGACTTAAATGATATCCAGACCCAAATAATCGAACAGCAAGTTGAACTCAATCGCCTTCAAGGACAAGTTTTACTTTTACAACAAGAACGCGACCTCTTACAAAGCCAAGTCTGGGATTTACTGCAACAAATAGAAACCCTAAATCCAGAAATTTTATCTGATAAAACACATGAAGATATAGATGATAATCTGCATGAAGTATTTCCTTTTGAAGAATTAATTGCACCCCTAGCAGCAATAAATACAACAAATCCAAAATCTGAAATCTCTGAGGAAGTACCAGAAGAATGGAGGCATTTTTTACAGGTATTACCAGACTATGAAATTCAAGTTTTAAAAGCTATTTTAGAAAAGGAAAATCCCCGCGATACCATTAAACAAATAGCCGAAGCCAATATTACTATGCCAAATCTGATAATTGATGCAATTAATGATAAGGCAGATGATACTTTAGGCGAATTAATCATTGATCCAAGAGCGGAAAATCCAGAAATTTATCACGAACACATAAGTAATGTCAAGAAAATACTCACCATTTATCAACACTCTAGATCACAATCTTAACTTAAACAGTAAAACAAATTATTTTCTTGGCATTCTCTAACTTGAAAATGGGCATAGAAAAGAAAGATTTTCATGTTTGGTTGGGAATTTTTTCGTGAATAGCTGACTAGAAAATTTCCCCTTATTACTTTTCGCTACTTTCTTGGCGGTTGCCAAAAACCAAATTATCACAACTGAGACCCGATTACTATAATTAATCAAATCATTCCTGCCGTTGTAAAATTATTTAATAGGTATAGAATATACCTGACTTAACTTGCAGGCTGTCAACCCCTGCGTTCAAAATCAGGTGAGATCGAATACATGGCAAAGCTCAAAATCTCGAAAAAAATATCCACTGCTTTAATAAATTCCCTTAGCGCCGGAGTAGTACCGAGGCTAGGAGTTGAACACATAGCAGTGGGACGGGAACTAGAACTAAAAAGCCTGTTACAGAATCTCGATGATATTGCAGAAGGGGTATCAGCATTTCGCTTCATCATTGGTAACTATGGTTCCGGTAAAAGCTTTATCCTCCAACTAATTCGTAACCGGGCGATGGAGCAAGGTTTTGTTGTAGCTGATGGCGATTTATCCTCAGAACGTCGCCTAGCAGGAAGCAATAACGAAGGTTTAGCAACCTATCGAGAATTGATGAGCCGCCTAGCTACAAAAACTCGTCCTGATGGTGGTACTTTAGTTTCAATTTTGGAAGGATGGATTAATAAAATCCAACAAGAAGTAGCCAAAGAATCTGGACTAAAACCTAACGATGAAGGTTTTGATGACCAAGTTGAAGCAAAAATTAGAGAAGTTGTTCATTATATTGAAGATTTAGTCCACGGATTTGATTTTGGTAATGTAATTAGCGCTTATTGGCGTGGTTATCGCTCAGATGATGATGACTTAAAAAATGCGGCAATGCGTTGGTTAAGAGGAGAATTTACCACTAAAATTGAAGCTAGAACTGCGTTAGGAGTGCGTGTTATTATTGACGATGATAGTTGGTATGACTACATCAAATTATGGGCGAAATTTGTTGCAGAAATTGGCTATAAAGGTCTGTTAATTTTACTTGATGAATCAGTACATTTATATCAAATATCCACTACAGTTACCAGAGAAAAAAATTATAATAGATTGCTGGCAATGTTTAACGACACCATGCAGTGTAAAGCTGAACATTTGGGTATTTTGATTGGGGGAACGACAAAATTTTTAGAAGATCCAAATCGAGGTTTATTTGCCGATTTAGCTTGGCGTAGACGTACCAAAGAAAGCCGCTTTGTTAGTCAAGCAGGGGTACAAGAATATTCAGGCCCAGTAATTAGACTCAATCCTTTAAGCCAAGAAGAAATACGCACACTCCTGCAACGCATCAGCGAAATTCATGCTTCAAATTTTGGTTATGAAAAAACTTTGACAAATCGAGAATTAAATGAATTTATTCAAGAAATTGTCAATCGTTTAGGTGCAGATGCATTGCTGACACCGGGAGAGATTGTCAGGGATTTTATCAGTGTGTTAAATATTTTGCATCACAACCCTCAAATCATGTTTTCTGAACTAATTCATGGTTCTAAATTTAAACCTACTGCTGCGGGTAAAGATGCAAATGTCAATGAAGATAATGCAGCGGAATTTAGTTTGTGATTTGCTCAACCTTACCCATAACCATGTATACCTATCAGAGATTTAGCCAGCTAAAGACTTGCTCAACGCTTAAGTATAGGTTAATCTTGCAGAGAATTTGGAATTAAATATATACTTAGGAGCATTTTGACTTGTTGATTAAGCAATATAACTAGGTTGGCGTAATTCAAGATACTGGCAAGGGGTGTCATTAGTTATAGCTGTTGACTGTTGACTGACTCGAAAGGCTTTTATTGTCAGGATTTTATCTTAGCTTGATGTCCTAATCTATCTGGCTACGTTTATATTTGTGAGCTACTGGAGTGGATGAGAGTGCGCCCTTGCTGGTTACCCCCGTTGTCGCAACTGCCGTCAACTAGCTTCATTGGTAAGAATTTCAACTTTATTTACTTTTCGTAATATAGTTGCTGTCAAATTCTCTTGCATCTATTGTGCCTGTCACTGGATTTTTTGCGGAAGTTGGCGATCGCCTTCCCCAAATCTCAGATATCTCAGATATTATTGATTAGTCTGTCCATAAACTAATTAGAATAAAGAATTGGTTTTTATCTCCCTAATAAATCTTCAATATCTAGGTTGAATATTTGTTTGCAGCTACTAACTAAACTGTATTGACTAACTATCAAACCTCATTTCCTTGACTTATATAATTTTTGACTTATATAAATTTTGCTAAATTAGGTAATATAGAGGAATTCCGCAACGATTGCATATATAACTTAAATATTGCCTAGTTATGAAAATAACCATCTCTGGTATCTGCCAAAGCTAGCAAATAAATATGTGCAAAAGCTGAACCAACTCTTGAGCGACCTAGTCATTTACAGGAGATTACCATAACAAAGTATAAAAAAGTATAAAAATGACTTTTCTTGACTTCCTATTTTCTCTTGTCAAACCAGAAGATGTGTCATCCTGGATCAAATGAATGTTAGGAATAACTCTGCGAGAGCGCTACGAAATTATTGAACAATTAGCAAAAGGATTTTTTGCTGAGACTTATTTAGCTAAAGATAAGGATTTACCTTCTAATCCTTATTGCATTGTCAAGCGTCTCAAACCCAACTATACCAATCCGTTTCATTTACAGACCGCTAAACGTTTATTTGAGCAGGAAGCCCAAATACTTTACCAATTAAGCAACCACGAGCAAATACCACGACTATTAGCTCATTTTCAGCAAAATGAAGATTTTTATTTAGTTCAAGAATTTATAGAAGGTAATGTTATTAGTCGAGAACTAAAGACAGGTAGAACATGGACTGAACAAGAGCTAATAATTTTTTTAGAGGATATATTAAATATTCTCAAGTATGTTCATCAACAAAATGTTATTCACCGTGATATTAAACCAGCAAATTTAATCAGACGTGTTAGTGATGGAAAGTTAGTTTTAATTGATTTTGGCGCGGTAAAACAAATCAGTACTTTGGTTGCTAACTTGGAAGGCAAGACAATTGCTATTGGTACTCCTGCTTATATGCCCTCTGAACAAAAGATTGGGAGACCAAAATTTAATAGTGATATTTATGCTGTCGGGTTAATTGCTATTCAAGCACTTACAGGAGTTGTACCGGAAAGCCTACCAAGAGATACTGATACTCATAACATTCTTTGGCAGGAACTGATAAATATTCAACATATTAAACCAGCTCTGATTGATATTTTAGACAAGATGGTACGCTATGACTTCAGCGATCGCTATCAATCTACAACTGAAGTCTTACAAGCACTTGCAGAAATTAAAAACGAGCAAAAGTGGCAACTCAACAAGAAATTTGTGATTCCAGCAGCTATAATTACTGCCGTTGTTGCTATAACATTATTAGCAACTCCACAAATTATCAAATTCTTCACTACTGCATTCAACACATCTGTACCAGCAAATCCTCAGCCATCTTTAGCAGTAAATAAAGAATATTCTATTTATGATAATCCTACTCATAGCATTCAGATAGAATATCCCCTATCTTGGAAAGTTCGACAAATAGGAGATCCTTTGACGGGAGATTTAGTTAAATTTTGGTCGCTACCCACCAATAGCAGTAAAAAATTTGCAGTAGAGGTCAATATCAATGTTGAAAACGTCAAAGCAGCCATTTCATTAGAAGAATATACAAACTTATCTGTTAACGACATCACCCAATTTTTTACTGATGCCATTATTCTTGATTCTCATTTTACTACACTATCAAATCTCCCCGCTCATCAAGTAATTTATAGTGGTAAAGAAGAGGGATATAATGTGAAGCGTATGGCAATTTGGACTTTAAAAAATAACAAAGCCTACATAATTACTTATACAGCAGAAGAAAGTCAATACGACCAATATTTACAGACAGCACAAAAAATGATTGAATCGTTAAAAATTTATTATTAATTTTTTCATATTTATAGTTTGCCAATGTATTTATTCAGCATTTGCTTGGGAATTTTAAATATTTTTTGATTTTGTAGTTCTCTAATTCTTTGGATAGTATCTTGGTAATATTCGGTTTTACCTTGTTGTTGATATAAATCTGCTGCTTTTTGAAAATCTAAGAGAGCTTTTTCATTAGCGGCTAACTGCTGATAAATCAAACCGCGATTGTAGTAAGCTTCGGCAAATTCTGGACTGAGACTAATGATTTTACTGTAATCCGCAAGAGCGCCTCGCTCGTCTTGCAGCCTGCGACGGACAAAAGCCCTGCCAAAGTAGGCAGAGGTGTAGTCTGGTTGAATGCCGATCGCTATGTTATAGTCCAAAACTGCTTTATTATATTCCTTGAGTTGTCTGTAAGCAAAACCCCGCCTGGAGTAAGCAACAGCACTGTTGGGTTGCAATTTAATTGCTTCATCTAAATCGGCGATCGCTTTTTGATAATCTTGAAGACCAATGTAAGCATCACCTCGATTTAAGTAAGCTAGAGCATAATCAGGTTTGAGCCGAATTGCTTGATTTAAATCAGATATTCCGCCTTGATAATCTTGGAGTTCATTCTTGAGTGCGCCTCGGTTTAAATAAGCTGCTGCATAGTCAGGATTCAGCGCAATAGCTTGACTGTAATCTTGAAGAGCTTCCTGATTTCTTTGCAACAGATCCTGAGTTAAACCCCGGTTCATGTAAGCAACAGAACTATTAGGAGTTAAGCGAACTACTTGATTTAAATCCTCAAATGCTGCTTGATAATTTTTGAGATCGTAGTGAGCTATAGCCCTTTGGAAATAAGCATCAGGATGATTTGGATTGATCCGCAAAGCTGCTTCATAAGCTTTCATAGCTTCTTGGTAGTTTCCTGTTTGCGCTCTACCTGCACCGGAACTAATTAAGCTTTCAGGACTCCGTTGTTTACCCGATTGTGCTGTGTTTATAGTTGGTTGTTGGTTGGTAGTTGGTTGCTCCCTGGTACTTAGCGTTCTTAAATTACCTCTGGCGGCGACAAACGTGTTAATCGGAATTCCCAATCGCAAAACAGTTCTTGTGGAAATATCTGGTTCTGTGGCTCGCCCATTAATACCGACTACTAAACCATTTTCATCTAATAAAGGGCCGCCGCTCATTCCTGGTATTGCTTCGTTATCATAGCCTAAGGCATAACCTTGATCTGGGTTTTGCAACCGACTACGAATATATCCTTTAGTAAACTGGTAACTGGGTTGATCCGCACCGGGAATTCTAGCCCAACCTACGGCATACACAGTCATCCCTTCTGTTAATTGATCGGAGTTACCAAATTTGGCTGTATTGTAATTTTTTTTACTAGTAAACTCTAATACTGCCAAGTCTAAATTGGGCAATTCTTTGCCATAGTAAACTGGATAGCGATCGCCATCGGGAGCCAAAATTTCATATCTCCCAGGTTCTTCGACAACATGGTGATTAGTCAGGACAAAATATGTATCTCCTTTGCGATCGATAATTATCCCAGAGCCAATACCGATTCCATCTATGCGAATGGTAAATTGTTTTGCCATATCGCTAACTTGCTTGGGAGATAAAGCTATGCTCAGTTGAGGCTGTATGACTACAACTGCTGCACCAATTAGCATGGCTGGGAGGGCATAATAACACTTCATGTTCAACCTACTCTTGACTCCAGCTAGCAATACTTTCAGGTGATTTTGCTGATGCATCTTTGAGTGAAGGAAAATTTGGCGTTAGGATGTCGGACAGATAACTGTTTCAATCGGAATTCCCCAGCTATATTTACTCATGCGTTTTTTGAGGGGTGCTTCTGGCTGTGTTCCATCATGATAAGTATAAGGCTCGCCCCAAAGAGGCTCCGCATGTAGCCCATTAATAGCCACTACTTTTCCTTGTTGATTGAGTAACGGCCCTCCACTCATACCTTTTTGAATATCATTGGTATACCCAATGCGATAACCACCCTCTAAAGCTTTGTCTAATACCCAGGAAATCTTACCTGCTGTGAATACAAAACCTAAATCCTGGGTTCCCTCAACATTAAATGGAAACCCAGCGGCAAATACTCGATTTCCCATGCTTAAGTCGGATGCAGAGTCAAGGTCTGCTACAGCATATCTATGATTGGGGCTGTAAAACTGTAAAGTTGCTAAATCTTTGTCATGAAAGCAACTAGAATTTAATTTTTTAACCTGCGGGGGAAGTTTAGCTGCAAACACCCTACCATCAGGGGCTTGAATTGTATAAGGAGGCTCTCCCGAAATCATAACGTGGGTATTAGTCACCACTGTATAAACAGAATCTTTTTCTTTAATGAGAATTCCTGAACCTAAAAAGCCCTTTGCCCAGACTTTAACTGTAATTGACTCAGCTATGTGCTGTAGTGTTTTTGTTGAACCTTGACTGAATTGTTGCGGTTGGGCAACTCTAGGGCTTATTGGTACTGATACTGGCAACAAGATTGATAAACCCCCAATACAGGCAAGCATACTTAATAAGCGCCAATCCATGTTGGTTTACCTGCCGATTTTCTCAACATTCCCATACTGGTAATTCGGATGGGCATTCTCCTGTTTCGCTTCCAGCGTTGATCAGCTTTTGCACATCAAGATAGGAAGCGCCTCCAGTATTGGAAATCACATTGCTGTAGTTATCTGCCAACTCAATAATTCTGCCACTGCTCCCTGTCGGTTTATACAGCAATCGATTGAGAATCAGCTGGGGATCTGTACCTGATTTTAGCGTCAGTAATATCCCATCTGGCAAACAAGGGCCACCACTGTAACTAGCAACACACAAAACCGGTTGACGCTTATGTTCCCCTGCTCGGATAAACTTGAGCGTACCGTTTTTATAGAACCGATTGAACCTATCAGATATGACTTCACAACGTTGCCCAGGTGTCCAAGGGGGCGGAAAAGCAGCATCAATCCAGCTAATTATTGGTTTATTGCCCCGATTAGTGTTAACAATTGTTGCCGGATTCCCCTGGCTCATACCGCAGAAGAATTTAGCTTTTTGCCCATAGCTGGGTTGAACATTAATTGCAGTAGAACTTAGTGTTAAGGATATGACACTAAGAGTTTGGATCAATAAACTGGGTTTGTTGAACATTTCGCACCTGATGAAAAAATAGGGAATTATAAATTTTTATTAACACGATCGCGAAAATATTATGGTAATTTCATTATAACTACGGATAAACTACGCTTTTTGCGAAAAAATCTGCTTTTTTGTGATTTTTCTTAATAAATGTGATGGGGAATTGCGTTTTGAGCTTGACATTTAAAGCAGGCTCCCAAAATATTTATTTTGCCTAATTTGGACATTTATCTCCTAACAGCAGGCTTCCACATCCCAACGAAGGTTTATTTCGCAGCATGGCATTTAAATCAAAGGTAAACAACTGATAAACATCTGGAATGACATCTGCTGTTGATTTATTTGCTAGCCCCTGCGCCACCACTTTTTGATCTATCGCGCCGCGATCGAAACTCACGCGCATATCTTCGGCTTCAATTGCAGACAAAATCTGATTGATTGGCACAGCACAACTATTATTATTGCCACTGAGTTTTGTTTCCAGACAATATCCATGTTCCTGGGCGCGATCGCCTCCATGAATAGCAATCACTTGTCCATCTTGATTAAGTACTGGCCCCCCATCCAAACCCTGACGAGTTTGAATGTTATAGGCTAAACTATAGCCGCCTTCAGAATGAGGTTGAGAACTAATTTGATTTAATGAAGTGGTTTGTGTAATTCTTTCTCGACGCGGAGTTTGATTTTGGGGTACAGGCCAACCAGAAACATATAAGACATCTTGGCTTCTCAGTTTCTCTGCATCCCCCACAGTAGCCACAGGGTAATCGTGTTCGCTTTCAAATTCAACCAGCGCTAAATCAATATTTTTTACTCTGGTTCGCAAATCCCCTTCTTCCCGATTTAAAGGTTTAATCCGGGAATTATCTTCTTGATGTTCTACTAAGTGGACTTTTCCATCACTGGTGCGTATTCCATAAAATCCTTGAGTTTGGACAATATGTAGTGCAGTCAGGGCGTAATAAGTTTTACCTTTTCGGGCGACAATCACCCCAGAACCTGTATCCCACTCTCTGCGAGCTTTTATATCCCCTGCTTGTAAGGCTGGTGCAATTAATACGGTAGTTTGGGATGCAATTGCATCAACTTCGTGTTCGGGAAATGCTAGAGCAAATGTATGAATAAATGCGATCGCTATTACTGTAACTATTGTTAAAACAACAATAGCTAAATGCCTATACAATCTCATAGTTAATCACCCCTAAAATATTTTACTTTAGTACTCGTACTGAAAACATCTCCTCTTGTTTGTATTTTTAACTATCAAATTAATTATGAGTTCTCTATAATACAACGGTTAATTCAAGAACTTATGTATAAGCGTTTCCGCCTTGATTTTTGTTCTAAATGCGATCGCTCTTTGGGAAAAAGACATTCATTATCCCATGATTAAATATCGATTTAGTTGTTGCATCAACAAACTAAACAACAACCAGTAGAACGTCAGCATCGATATCTAGGCGCTTACAATCAGCTTATTTAACTAATGATATTTTCATGGTAAAATCCTGAAATCATAAACATTTTCAAGTTTTTTTAAATACTTTGGCTCATATTTCTATCAGGACAATATGGGATCGACTGGTGATAAATCCAGGTAAACAGTTTTGCTGATAACTGTTTTTTATTGTGAGGTTTTCAAAAAATGGTCGGTAGAAAATATTTACTTATAAGTAGTGCCTCAGCATTTTTTTTGAATTTATTAATTCCTGCGGCAAAAGCTGTTGAAAAAACATCAATAGAAAAAGAAACAATCCAAGAATTTCCAATAAATATAGTTCAAATAAGTGAAAACCAACCAGTTAAATCAGATAAAAAATTAATAGATTTGCTGACTCATTTTTCTCAGCCAGAAGATGAGGAAAATACTCTAGAACAGACCATCGGACAAGTAACATCTGTATCTCAATTATCAGATGTCCAACCTTCTGACTGGGCATTTCAAGCATTACAATCTCTCGTAGAAAGGTATGGCGTAATTGCTGGGTATCCAAATGGAACTTTCCGCGGAAACCGTGCTATGACACGCTATGAATTTGCCGCGGGATTAAATGCAGCCTTAGACAAAATTAATCAAATAATTGCTGCTGGTACCGAGAATAATGTCCGCAAAGAGGATTTAGCTACACTGCAAAAATTACAACAAGAATTTGCTGCTGAATTAGCAACATTACGAGGTCGTGTTGATAATCTGGAAGCTCGTACGGCAGAAATAGAAGCGAATCAATTTTCGACAACAACAGTATTAGGGGGAGAGGTAATCTTTGGGTTAGCAGGTGCATTTGGAGGCGATCCACCAGGAGGATGTATCAGCTTACCAGAACCAAATGTTTACGGAGCTAGAGCTGTTAACTGTGCAAATCGCCGTCAGCCAGCAACTAATACCGTTCTGGCTCACCTAACAAGGATAGGATTAGAAACCTCATTTACTGGTAAAGACCGCTTGCGTACTTATTTAGTCACGGGAAATTTTGATAATGGTGGCTTTACGCGGCCTGAGTCACTGAATACTTACATGTCCCGGCTGTCTTACCAAGCAGACTTAGATAACAAGGTGATACTAGACGTATTAGAGTATCGCTTTCCTGCCTTTAGCGATCGCGTTGTCTTTAGCGTGATTCCTTATGGGTTCGCTTTAAGTAGTGTGCTATCAGCTAACTCTCCCTATTTTGATATCGGTAGAGGCTCCATATCCCGCTTTGGTCAACTCAATCCCATCTTCCAAATTGGTAGTGTATTGGATGCTGGCGTAGGCTTTGACTGGCTGCTATCCGAGCGAGTGCGCTTGCAAGTAGCTTATGGCACTGGAGATAGTGGAGATCCCAGTAGAGGAATTTTTGGAGCAGACCGTAGTGTTTTAGGAATGCAGGTGGTAGCCAGGCCATTTAACAATGTCATCACTGGATTAACTTATGTCAATGCCTATACTAGTGATGGTGTACTGGGAACTTACACTGGCAGCGTTAACGCCGAAACAAATGGATTATGGTCTAGGGGAAGACTACCCGACAATCGAAACCCTAGAGGAATCCTTGATGCAGATCCTGGACTGGGAGTAGAACTGGGAGATTTCCCTGCACAAACCCATGCTGTTGGCGCAACATTACAATGGCGTTTAGCAAATAATCTGACCTTTGGTGCTTGGGGGGGTTGGACTTTTACTAACTTTCTAGAGGAAATTCCTGAGTTTACAGGAGACGATCGCTTAACACCTAATACAAGAGAGGCTGGAAAGAAACCCTTTGGTAACACGGTAACTTACTTATTTTCTCTCGGTCTTTCTGATCCTTTTGGGCGTGAAGGAGATTTGTTAGCTTTTATGTTTGGTATGCCGCCTAAATTAGTTGATGCTGGGCCGACAACCCCAGGTCAGGCTGTACCTTTTTCTGAACAGGTGGTAAGAGGGGAAGAAAACGTCGTAGTTACTGATAACGATCCTCGACTATTTCTGCGAAATAACCCCCCTCGACCTGGCGGTACTAGAAATCAGTTTGGACGCAAGGATGAAGCTACCTCACTTCACTTTGAAGTATTTTACCGCTTCCGAATCAACGATAACCTTTCAATTACGCCTGGCTTTTTCGTTGTCACCAATCCAGGGCATATTGCTGATAACGATATGATTTTTGTCGGTACTGTCCGAACGACTTTCCGCTTTTAGTCAAGAGTTAAGTTATATTTGAGCGATCGCTTACCAAACTTGGTGATGTAAGTAGAACGACGTGAAAAAACCAAACTATGTAAAGATAAATAAATACGTAGAATGTATCTACCGAGGTGACTGAGATATGGGCGCTCGCATAAGGGTAT
>NZ_JACJRE010000160.1 GCF_014697075.1 Tolypothrix sp. FACHB-123
CAGGGCAAACGCATCTTAATTTAAAGTGAAGGCAAATAATGCACTGGTAGATGAGTCAGTTCAATGATTTTCAGGATGAATACATTGATTGTTGAGCGAATAAGCAGACGTTGAAATTATCTCAACTAAAAAGAGCGATTATTGCCTATAAATTCTCATGCTAAAATCGCACTAATTCTAGTGTTAATAAGCTCCTATAGTTAATCACGGATGGCGAATATGAAAAATAAACTAAGAGCCAAAAAGAACTTTTAATAAATAATCGTCATCCCATCCGGCGCGGTTACGTTTACGTTTAACGCCCACTTTTAGGGATTTCTCTTGATTTAAAAGATTATGAGCTATGTGACGAAGAACAGCAAAGTTTTCGGGAGAATTGTCTTTACGGATTCTTGAATCGTCTTCATTGAATTGAACATCTAGTACCCAATGGAGAGAATTTTCAATCTGCCAATGATGCCTCACATATTCACCAAATTTTTGAGAATTTATTGGTAAACTACTGATATAGTAACGAGTTTCCAGCTTTGGTTCTCCTTTGATAGTCCTGACATAATCTACTCTACAAACAGTCATTAAATCAGCCCATCTATCCTCTGAATCTACCAGAGTTTTAATATTACTTAAAGTCGTGTAATGTCTAATTTCTCTTCGACCATGACCTACTTCCCGTTCCCGATAAGTATCATGTTCAAATCCTTGATATTTGGTCAATATAGCCTGTTTAAATAAATCTTCGACTCTTGAATATAGAGAACCTTGGTTCTTTTTTAAGGTAATAACGTAATCTCCTCCTCTCTCTTTAATTAACTTAACAATCTCCCTTTGACAACCCATTGCATCAATAGTGACAATGCAACCATTCAAGTCTAAAACTTTGAGCAGTTCAGGAATCGCTGTAATCTCATTAGATTTAGAGTCAACTTTTACTTGTCCTAAAACTAATTTTTGAGAAGTAGCCCAAGCACTAACGATCTGGATTGCTGCTTTTTCGCTCTTCGAGTCATAAGAATGCCTTAAACTCTTGCCATCAATAGCGACAATTTCACCATTAGTAATTCGATTAATAGATTTTACCCAGTTTAAAAAGCATTCTTGAAATTGTTTAGGATCTAGTCGTGCAAATACTCGTGCGAATGTATCATGAGATGGAATCCCATTAGGTAACTCTAAAAATTTCTTTAACCATTTATATTTAGCATCGCCATACATTTCAATATCGCTCCAGGTGTCAGCTCCAGAAATCACAGCGCAGATGGCAATTGTAATAATATCAATTAATTTATGTAACTTACTGCGCTCGATTCTGGGGTCTGACATAGCAGCAAAATGGTCAGAAATTGTAATTTTTGGCTTGATTTTCACGTGCTATAGTAACTGAAAAATTAGGCGTTGTTGGTAACAATTATTTTAGGTTTATTCTACTTTTCCTAAAAAAATTATCTCAAAACTTTATTAGAATGATAATCATATCCAAGGGGGAGAGAAAGGCTCGCTAAAGCGAGCCTTTCTCTCCCCCCTCCCTAATTTTGATTATCATTATCATGTGGGTTTAAGTGCTGATTGAGAACCATGCCCTTTTTTGAGAACGGATCATGGATGATCAAAATCAATCATGGATTGAAACACATATATTTAATTAAACGTCAACCCTAATTGTGCCAGTTTAAGGTGCGTTTGCCCTG